>JAGQRV010000064.1 GCA_020425125.1 Paracoccaceae bacterium
TTGTTCATCATCGTGAACATCGCCGCCATGCCGCCACCCGGCGCCCCGACCAGCCAGCCGGTGGCCCCGTCATACTGCATGACCGCGGTGGGCGAGCCATGGAGCCCCAGCTTGTGCTCGAGGCTGACCACGCTCAGGCTGTTGCGGGCGCCGGGACGCCCGTCGCCATCAGGAAGGAACTTCGGCACGAGAAAGAGGCTCAGCCCCCTAGTTCCGGCAGGAGCGCCGGGAAGCCGCGCCAGAACCAGGTGGCAGACATTTTCGGCGACGTCGTGGTCGCCCCAGGAAATGAAGATCTTCTGCCCGGTGACCGCAAAGGTTCCGTCCCCTTTGTCCTCGGCCTTCGAAGCCACCGCCCCCACATCCGAGCCGGCCTGCGGCTCGGTCAGGTTCATCGTTCCGGTCCATTCGCCGGAGATCAGCTTCGGAAGATAGAGCGCCTTAAGCTCCTCGCTTGCATGAGCCTCCAGCGCCTCGATCTGACCCTGCGTCAACAGAGGGCACAATTGCAGCGCCAGACAGGCGCCGGACATCATGTCGTTGATCGCGATTGCAATCGTCAGCGGCAGTCCCATTCCACCATATTCGGGATCGGCCGACACGCCGACCCAGCCACCCTCGGCGATGGCGCGGTAGGCATCGGCGAAGCCAGGGGCGGTCCGCACAATCCCATTCTCGAGGTGGGCCGGGTGCAGGTCCGACACCCGGTAAAGCGGGGCCATCACTTCGTCGCAGAGCTTTCCAGCTTCGGTCAGGATGGCATCGGTCACGTCGGGCGTCGCCTCGGCAAACCGCTCGGTTGCCGCGACCTTTTCGAATCCCGCGACATGTGCCAGCAGGAACTTGAACTCGGCGACGGGCGCGGTGTAGGGCATGGCATCTCCTCCTGGCTGCGCTGGCGGATCGACCCGGCCGGACTGCAGGCAGTCAGACCCTACTCCGGCCCCGCCCGGAGGCAACCGGGACGCGGCGTCACAGATCATGGATCAAATCACCGAACGGCTGGCGCCCGACGCCGAAGGGATCGCCCGCGCCGCCGAGCTTCTGCGCAGAGGCGAGACGGTCGCCTTTCCGACCGAAACCGTCTACGGGCTTGGGGCCGACGCGACCAGCGACGCGGCCGTAGCCGGCATCTATGCCGCCAAACGGCGGCCGGCCTTCAACCCCCTGATCGTGCACCTGCCTGACCTCGACGCGGCGGCCGCAATCGCCTTCTTTCCCGCGGATGCAGAGCGGCTCGCCGACGTGTTCTGGCCCGGGCCGCTCACACTGGTGCTCCCGCTGCGGGCGGAGTCCCCAATTTCGCGTCTTGCGACTGCCGGCCTCGACAGCGTCGCAATCCGGTTGCCGGCAAGCAACGTGGCCCAGGCGCTGCTCCGGGCCACGGGACTTCCGGTCGTTGCCCCGTCAGCCAATCCATCGGGCGGGATCAGTCCGACCACGGCCGACCATGTCCTGACTGGCCTCGCGGGCCGCATCGCCGCGGTGGTCGATGGCGGCCCCTGCCCGGTCGGCGTCGAATCCACCATCGTCGACATGACGGCAGCACCCCGCCTGCTTCGTCCCGGCGGTCTTCCCGTCGAGGCCGTCGAAGCCGCGCTCGGCGGTCCGCTCCAGCCGCCCCCAGCGAACTCGGATACGCGGCCGACCTCTCCCGGGCAGCTCGTCTCGCATTATGCACCCCGTGCCAGGCTTCGGTTGAACGCGGCAAGCGCCCGGCCGGGCGAAGCGCTGCTCGGCTTTGGTCCGGTCGCGGGCGCCGCGGAGACCCTGTCGATGAACGGCGATCTTGCGGAAGCCACCGCCAACCTCTTCGCAGCGCTCCACCGGCTCGATGCCACGGGCACGCCGGCGATCGCCGTCTCTCCGATCCCGGACCATGGGCTAGGCCGCGCGATCAATGACCGGCTGCGCCGGGCCGCGGCGCCGCGAGACTGAACAATGCGGTCGGGTTCAGGCGCGTCCGGCGGCACCCGACAGCAGCATCGGGTCGATTCCCATCGCCGAAAGCGCGGCGCTCCACTGCCTGGCATGGTCATGGGAGAAGACGATCGCTTCGTCCGCATCGCCCACGAGCCAAGCGTTTTCGCACAACTCGCCCTCGATCTGGCCCGGCCCCCAGCCTGCATAGCCAAGCGCCAGCAGCGAGACGTCCGGCCCCCGGCCTTGCGCGATGTCCTCGAGCACGTCGAGAGTCGCCGTCATGCCGAAGCAGTCGTTGACCTTCAGCGTCGCCGGATTCTCCCCGTATTCACCGGAATGAAGCACGAAGCCGCGGCCGTGCTCGACCGGACCGCCAAAATGCACGTCCGGCAGCGGTTCCTTGGTCTGGAGCTGAATCGACAGCTGGTCGAGAAGGTCGGCAAAACGGATGTCGGAGGCCGGCCGGTTGATGATCAGGCCCATCGCACCCTCGTCGGAATGGGCGCACACGAAAATCACGCTCTTTTCGAAGCGCGGGTCGCCCATCCCAGGCATGGCGATCAGGAGTTTTCCTGTTAAGTCCATGGTTCGCCTTGCAATCCTGTCAGGTAAAGCATCCGGCCAAATGCCCGGTCGTGCAAGTGCCTTGCCCCTGTCCAGAATTCTCTCTCCGCAATGTTACTTGGGGATTTACGTTCGATCTGTAAGACCCGCGGAATGAGAAAGTTTGGCCTTGTCATGTGTCTGGCCGCCAGTAGCGGTCTTGTCGGAAGTGCCGCCGCGGCGCAGACGGCGGCGTCGGATATCGTGGCGGTCAACGTCGTGCAGGGCTGGGCGTCCGGTAACGGCCACGACGTTGCCGCCATCCACATCCGGCTGGCGCCCGGCTGGAAGACCTATTGGCGCCTTCCCGGCGATTCGGGGATTCCACCTGTCTTCGACTGGTCCGCCTCGTCCAACGTCGCTTCGGTCGGCATCTCCTGGCCGCATCCGGAAGTATACGAGGACGACGGTGTGCGGACCATCGGCTACAAGAGCGAGGTCTACCTGCCGCTCGATCTCGTCGCCCGCAATCCAGCATCGCCGATGCGACTGTCCGGTCGCGCTGCACTGGGCGTCTGCCGCGAAATCTGCATGCCGGTCGAAGTCGCGTTCTCGTCCGACATCACGCCCGGGGCCGCGCCGGGGCCGGCCGCCCCGGCCATTCGCGCGGCGCTTGCCAGCGTCCCCCGCGCGGGACTGGCGGCGGCTACGGCAAGTTGCGAGGTCTCGCCGATCCGCGACGGCCTCCGCCTCACCGCCCGCATCAAGGTCGCGCCCCAGGGCAGTCCCGAATTCGTCTTTCTCGAACCCGACCGCGACGACCTCTGGATCTCTCCGGCGGAGACCCACCGCGAGGGCGGCACGCTGACCGCGAGCGCCGAACTGGTCGCGCCCGATGCGCAACCCTTCGCGCTGAACCGCTCGGCCCTCGCCTTCACCGTGCTTGGAAGGGACGGTTCGGTGGCGTTTCGCGGCTGCACACCGGGGCCGGGCTGAATCTATTCTGCGGGGGTCCGACTGCCCCCGTGGCGGCGCCCGGCCGCAACCATGATTGCTGCCGCCAGATAGGCCGCCAGCGTGAGTGCCATTGCGCCAACAGCGAACAGCGCGAAGGCCAGCCAGACGGTTGCGTCCGCAGGCAGCCCGAGCCAGGTCGCGACCGGCAACTCGCCGGTGACGATCCGCACCCCTACCGTCGCGATCAGCCATCCGAGAAGCAGGATGCCAAGCCCCGTCGCGGCCAGTCGCGCGCTGCCGACCCGCGTGCCGCGCAGGGCGCGCCGTGCGGCGCGCCAGCTTTGCGACACGTCGAGCCCCGCCGCCAGCAGCGCGGGCACGAAGATGAGCGCCACGACCACTCCGAAGCCGAGCCCGTAGACCAGCGTGATGACCGCCGGTTTCAGGAACTGCGCCTGTTGCGACGTCTCGTAGAGCAGCGGGGCCAGCCCCATGATCGTGGTCAGCGAGGTCAGCAGGATCGGCCGCAGCCGGTCGCAGACTGCGTCGACGATCGCCGGATAGAAGCCCCGGCCTTCGGCATATTCGTCCACCGTCGAAATCAGCACGATCGAATCGTTGATGATGATGCCGCTCATGCCGATCAGCCCGACCACAGTGAAGATCGACATCGGCATGTCCCAGACGTAATGGCCCCAGATCGTGCCGACGATGCCAAACGGGATGATCGCCATGATCGCGAGCGGCCTGAGCCAGCTGGCGAATACCCAGGCCAGCAGCAGGTAGATCGCAGTGAGGCAGAGAGTGAACCCGGTACCGGCATCGGACAGGAAATCCCGCTCCTGCTCGGCAAGTCCCGACATCGTGAAGGCGACCTGATACTGCTCTGCGATGCGGGGCAGGATGTCGTCGCGCAGGGTGTCATTGATCTCTGCGGCCCGTTTGGCATCGTCCTGATCGATGTCGCCCGTGACCGACACGATCCTGAGCCCGTTCACCCGCCGCACGGTCGAGACACCGGGCTCCGCGCGGATCGTCACCAGATCGGCCAGGGGCACGTATTGTCCCGACGGCGAGCGCATCAGAACTTTGGTCAGGAAATCCGCCGTCTTCTCGACGTCCGGCACTTCGATCCGGATACTGCCCGTACGCGAACCTTCGACGAATTTCGCCGCCTCGACACCCTGCAGACGGTCGCGGAGCGCCTGCCCCACAGTGTCCATCGTGTATCCCAGGACGCGCGCCTGTGGCGTCAGGTCGATCACGATCTGGGTCTTGTCCCATGGCATGCTGTCGTCGAGGGCCGAGATTTCAGGGAAAGCTCCGAGCGCGCGTTTCAGTGCTTCCGCGGCATCCTTGAGCTGGCTGCTGTCGGCGCCGTAGAGGTCCACATCGATTCCGTCGCCGCCGGGACCCGACCGCCAGTTGCGGAAGCTGATGTCCTCGGTCGCGGGCAGGCGCTGCACCTCGGCGCTCAGGGCGGCGACGAAATCGTTCGACGAATAGGGCCGCAGGTCGGCATCGATGAGGTCGACCATGATGGAGCCGACCAGATCCGCCTCCTTGTCGTCACCGGCGGCCAGGCCGCGCCCGACCACGCCGCCGGTCTGGGCGACGACATAGGCAACCGGGTTCGTGCCGTATTCATCCTCGAACTGCTTACCGACGGCCGTCACCGCCCGCTGAAGCTCGGCCATCTGCGCTTCGGTGTCGGCACGGGTCGATCCGGTCAGCATGGCGAAGTTGCCGTTGACCGACCCGCGTTCGGGTGCGCTCCAGAACTGCCATTTCACGTCGCCGTCGATATAGAGGACGATCTGCGACGAGAGGACCAGCAGCGCGCCCGCGATCACCGGATAGCGCGCCCGGATCACCAGCCACACCAGGGGACGGAACAGATGCTCCCGCACCCAGCGGAAGCCCCGGTTGAACTGCCGCGACGGCCAGTCATACCAATGCCCCTCGCCCACATGGGCCAGGGCATGGCTCATGTGATGGGGCAGGATCAGGAAGCACTCGACAAGCGACGCGGCGAGTACCGCCACCACCGTGATCGGCACGTCGCGGATCAGTTCGCCGAACCTGCCGCCGATTGCCGTCAGCCCCCAGAATGCAATCATCGTCGTCAGCGAGGACGAGAAGACCGGCACCGCCATGTGCCGCGCCGCCCGTTCCGCCGCGACCTCGGCCGGCTCGCCTAGATGGCGGGCGCGGAAATCGGCGTGCTCGGCCACCACGATGGCATCGTCGACGACAACGCCAAGCGTCAGGATCAGCCCGAAGAGCGAGATCATGTTCAGCGTGACGCCCCCGGCATACATCACAGCGGCCGTGGTCAGCATGGCGACCGGAATCCCGGCCGAAACCCAGAGAGCCGTTCGCGCGTTCAGGAACAGGAAGAGCAGCGCGAGCACCAGCCCGAGCCCCATCAGCCCGTTCTCCAGCAGGATGTCGAGCCGATCGCTGATCTGTTCCGAGCGGGTGCGGATCAGATCGACCTTGACCCCGGGCGGCAGACCTGCACCGATCTCGGCGGCCACCTTTTCGACCTTGTGCTGGATGTCGATGGCATCGCCCTTCTGCGACCGCTCGACCTCGACCATGATCGCGGGGCGGTCGCCAACGAAATAGGCCCGCTCCCGGTCGACGCCGCCGATTTCCACCGTGGCAATGTCGCCGACCTTGAGTTCGGTGCCATCCGGCTGGGTGCGCAGGACGATACCGGAGATCTCGTCCACGCTCCGCCGGTCGCTGCCGCTGCGCACGCGGGCATTGGCTGAATCGAGATTGCCGGACGGCGCGCTGTCGGCCACGGCCCCGATCGCCTTGGCGATCTCTTCAAGCGTGATGTCCCGGCGGATCAACTCGCGCGTCTCGACCCGGACGACAGTTTCGGGGTCCGCAATGCCGCGGATCGTGGTGCGGGTGACCCCTTCCTGAAACAGGCGGCGAACGAAATCATCGGCAAATCGCGCGAGCTGATCGACCCCGACCGGCCCGGTCAGGACGACGTCGGTGACGCTGTCGCGCCATTCGCGCCGCACGATCGTGGGCGAGTCGATTTCGGTGGGAAGGTCGGTGACCGAGGCAACCGCGCCTTCCACATCGGTCAGGGCACGGTCCATGTTCCAGCCGGGCTCGAATTCCAGCACGACCTCGGTCAGATCCTCGCGGGCAATCGATCTGGCTTCGGCTACCCCGTCCACGGCCTGCAGC
The DNA here is from genome assembly GCA_020425125.1 of Paracoccaceae bacterium. Taxonomy (GTDB): domain Bacteria; phylum Pseudomonadota; class Alphaproteobacteria; order Rhodobacterales; family Rhodobacteraceae; genus Meridianimarinicoccus. Next base: position 6,640 of record JAGQRV010000064.1, read on the forward strand.
ACGGGCAGCAGCGGACCGACGATCGCCCGGTCATTGTCCTCCGGTCCGGCACCGTCCCACTTCACCGAGACATTGATCTGCTCGAACACGACATCGGGCATGAACTGGGCACGGATCTGCGGCGCGGCGGCAAGACCAAGCGCCATCAGCGTAACCATCAGAAGGTTGGCCGCAGTCGGGTGGCGGGCAAAATAGCTCAGCAGGCCCTTTCCACCCGGTATGCGCCGCCCCCGCGCCACCGTCAGCCGCCCATGTTCTGTTCGAGCCGCCGCACGATCCCGGCCGGAACAAGGTCATTGGCAAGGATGGCCAGCACCCGGCTCCGGTCCGCCTCGGCCATCGCCCCGTCGCTCTGCACGAAGGCAATCAGCTGCGCGCGGCGTTCCGGCGTCAGCGAGATCATCGGCTCGTCCTGGGCGGCGGCAGGCCGCACGGGCGCCGCCGCCGATTCCTGCAGGACGCGTACCTTGATGCCGGCACCCAGCATCGGACTGCGGAGCTTGACGATCTCGGCGCCGGCAAGATCGCCGACGCGGGCAATCACCGTATCGCCCTGCTGCCGGATCACCTCGACGCCGCGCTCTACCAGGCGGTCGTCTTCGCCGACGACCAGCACGGTCCCGCTGGCATCGACAGCGCGCGCCGGAAGCCGGGCCACCTGATCCATCGGCGCCTCATGGACGCGGACGGTGACCACATCTCCGGGCCGGAACCCCGCCGGTTCGGCGAGACGGGCAAAGACTTCGCGCCCGGTCAGACCGGTGGCGACGACCGCGCTCTCCCGCTCGATCCGGCCGGTCGTCGACAGATCGAACCCGGCGCTCTGCAACACAACCTCGACCGGCGCATCCCTGAGGTGCCGCTCCGCATCGAGCAGCCGGGCATACTGAGCGGTCGACAGCCGGAAGCTCACGTCAAGCGCGTCGGGATCGACCAGCTGCGCCAATTCCTCGTTCTGGGCGACAAGACCGCCGGCCACCACCGCGACCCCGGCCAGTACGCCGTCGAAGCGCGCACGAATCTCGGTGTCCTGCAGCCGGCGTTCGGCGGTCGCGACCGCGATCTCCATCCGCTCCTTCTCGGTCCGGGCGCGGTCGATCCGGGCTTCCTCCTGCTGCAGCGCCTGCCGCCGCGACACCACGAGCTGCCGCGCGGCCGCCGCATCGAGCGCCGCGGATTCCACGGCCGCGTCGCTGCCGACGCCCCGCGTGTTCAGGTCCTGCTGGCGGCGCAGCGCCTGACCGCGCAGATCTGCCTGCTCCTGCGCAACCGCAAGGTCGTCCTTCGCAAGGACAGCCGCCCGTTCGGCGTCACGCAACTCCGCTTCGGCCTCGTCAAGATCGGCCTTGGCAAGCGCAATGTCGGACTGGAAGTCCGCGGGATCGATCCGCGCCAGTAGATCGCCCTTGCGGACCCGGCCGCCGTCGCGAAAGGCGGTCGAAAGATCGATGATGCGTCCCGGCGCGCTGGCCCTTACGTCGAGGGTCCGGTGGCTGAGGACGGTCCCGAAGACCTCGATCACCGGCACTTCGGTCCCGACCGCGACCCGGACCGTCTCCACGGCCATGACCGGTTCGCGGGCCGCATGTTGGGGCGGCGCCGCGTTCAGCACCGCCATGACCGCGCGATAGATCGAATTCCCCGCCGCGCCCAGCGCGCCAAGCGTCAGCGCCATCAGGAGCACGCCGATCAGGCTTCGGCGCAGGAATCCCATCGCGTTCGTCCCCTTTCCCGGCACATGCGCACGGCAAGACATCCGGAGATCAAGATAAGTCGCCGCGGCGCCGAAAAAAAGCGCCACGGAGGTTCTACGCGGATCGCGGTTACTTCCGTCGCAGATGTTCGTCGAGGCGGGGCAGGATCTCGACGAAATTGCACGGCTGGTGGCGATAGTCGAACTGTGGCGCGAGGATTTCGTCCCAGGCATCGCGGCAGGCGCCCGGACTGCCTGGCAAGGCAAAGAGATAGGTGCCGTTGGCGACGCCCCCGGTCGCCCGGCTCTGTACCGCAGAGGTGCCAATCTTCTGCATCGAAATCAGCGTGAAGACCGTCCCGAACGCGACGATCTCCTTCTCGTAGACGTCGCGATGGGCCTCGACCGTCACGTCCCGTCCGGTCAGCCCCGTGCCACCGGTCGACAGCACCACGTCGATCTGCGGGTCAGCACACCATGTCCGCAGCTGTGTGGCAATCTCTTCCCGTTCGTCCCGGAGGATCGTGCGAGCGGCAAGGTGATGGCCCGCCGCGTCGATCCGCCCGGCCAGCAGGTCGCCGGAGCGGTCGTCGCCCGCACCGCGCGTATCCGACACCGTCAGAAGCGCGAAGCGCACAGGCACGAACGGGCGGCTTTCGTCGATCCGGCTCATGCGCCAACTCCAAGCTCGAACCAGTTGGGCCGCGGCCCAAGATTGACAATTCGGGTCGGTCCGATGCGCCCCTCCCGTCCCCAGCTGTCGTGGATATGCCCGCACACGGCGAGCGCGGGAGCGATCCGCACGATGGCATCGCGGATCGCCGTCGATCCGACCGACTGGCCCGACGAGGTCGCGTCGGCGATCCCTTTCGGCGGGGAATGGAGCACGAGAACATCCGCGTCCGTGCATCGCGCCAGCATCGTGGCGGCCGTCTCGTCGTCAAGATCGCACGACCAGGCACCGAACGGCGTCACCGGCACCGCGTATCCGAGACCGAAGAGCCGCAGCCCGTTGATATCACATCCGCTGCCATGGAGCACATGGGCGCCATCGGGGGCCGCCGCCGTCAATTCGGCGGCGCTTTCGGCATTGCCCGGCACGACGACGAGGGGCGCGGCAATGCCGGAAAGCATCGCCATCGCATCGTCGAGTCCCTGCCGCATGTTGCAGAAATCACCGGCACCGATCACCAGGTCGGCCTCGGTGGCCGCCTCCACCAGATGCGCCGCCGCGCCGCGCGACATGTGGAGATCGGAAAAGGCAAGGATCCTCATCGGGCACGCTCCAGCAGATTCCAGGTCAATCGAGCCGGGACTTGAGACTGAGCAGATCGGCCCAGGCCTCGCGCTTGGCATAGGGGTTCCTGAGCAGGAAAGCGGGGTGGAACATCGGCAGGCAGGGACGACCGGCGAATTCATTCCAGCTGCCGCGCAACCGGGTGATGCCCTTCTGTCCCAGCAGGCCCGCGCAGGCGGTATTGCCCATCGCGATGACGACATCGGGTGCGGCCAGTTCCACGTGCCGCACGACGAAGGGGCGCAGCATCGCGATCTCTTCGGGCGTCGGCGCGCGGTTCTGCGGCGGCCGCCACGGCAGGATGTTGGTGATGTAGACCGCCTGCGCCAGGTCCGGCGCGTTCCGGTCGAGCCCGATCGCGGCCAGCATCCGGTCGAGAAGTTGCCCGGCTCGCCCGACGAAGGGCTTGCCCTGCTCGTCCTCCTCCCGCCCCGGCGCCTCGCCAACGATCATCACGCGCGCGCCCGGCCGGCCGTCACTGAAGACAAGCCTGCGGGCACCGCGCTTGAGTTCACAATGATCGAAGGCCCCAAGGGCCTCGGCCAGCGCATCCAGAGTTGGCGACGCCGCGGCTGCGGACTTGGCCTCTTCGACCGGATCGGGCGTCGCCGCAGCGGACGACATGGCGACGGCCGCGGCAGCGGCCGTTCCGGCGCCTCCCTGCAGCGAAGCGGAAGCCGCGGATTCGGCATAGCGGTCCGCCGGCATCTCGCCGATGGCCACGTCCGCGCCCAGCTCGGCCTGCCAGTCCAGTAGCGCCTTCAGCGCCGAAGCCTCGTCCAATGTGTCCATGCACGACAATCTAGGACGCGACAGTCACGGCCACAATCGCCAGCCTGCCTTGCCCGCCGCCGGAGCGCTGCCTATAACGCCATCACTTACCGGGCGAACGGGGGCGGCATGGCATTCAGGGCACGACACCTTCTTGGGATCGAGCCGCTCCATCCGGCAGAGATCGCCACGTTACTCGATCTCGCCGACACCTATGTCGATCTCAACCGCCAGCCCGACAAGCGCGCCGATGCCCTCGCAGGGCTCACGCAGATCAACATGTTCTTCGAGGCCTCGACTCGCACCCAGGCAAGTTTCGAGATTGCCGGAAAGCGTCTGGGCGCGGACGTGATGAACATGACGATGCAGGCCTCGTCGATCAAGAAGGGCGAGACCCTGATCGACACCGCCCTGACGCTGAACGCGATGCATCCCGACCTTCTGGTCGTTCGCCATCCGCAATCGGGCGCGGTCGACCTGCTGGCGCAGAAGGTCAACTGCGCGGTCCTCAATGCAGGCGACGGACGTCACGAACACCCGACCCAGGCCTTGCTGGACGCGCTGACGATCCGCCGCGCCAAGGGCCGACTCAACCGGCTCAACATCGCGATCTGCGGCGACATCGCGCATAGCCGGGTCGCGCGGTCGAACATCCTGCTGCTGCACAAGCTGGAGAACCGCGTGCGTCTGATCGGGCCACCAACGCTGATGCCGGCGCAGATCGGCGAACTCGGAGTCGAGGTCTATCACGACATGCGCGAAGGGCTGTCGGGCTGCGACGTGGTGATGATGTTGCGGCTTCAGCGCGAACGGATGGATGGCGGCTTCATCCCTTCCGAACGAGAATACTACCACCGGTACGGGCTCGACGCCGAAAAGCTGGCCTATGCAAATCCTGACGCGATCGTGATGCACCCGGGCCCGATGAACCGCGGCGTCGAGATCGACGGGACCCTGGCCGATGACATCAATCGCTCGGTGATCCAGGAACAGGTGGAAATGGGCGTCGCGGTCAGGATGGCGGCAATGGACCTTCTGGCGCGCAACATGCGCGTGGTTCCCGCCGATGCCTGAGCCGTCGGAATCCGCCGGCGCCGAAGCCGTCCGCGCGCGGTTTCCGGCGAGCCGCGCCGCGCATGTCCGCGGGCAGGTCGTGCTAGCGGCCCTTGCCGCGATCTTCGCGGCGGTGGCACTCTTCGCCCTCGGCAGTCCGCATGTCTGGATGGGACCGTTCGGCGCGGTTCTGGCAATCGGCGCCCGCGGGATCTATCTGGCGCCGGACGAGATCTCGCAGTGCTGGACCCTGACCGCGAACGGCCTGATCGCATCCGACGGACGGACAGCGGCACTGCGCGAGATCGACACGGTGCGCAGGCTGGGAAGCGCGGTGCAGGTCGTCACCCGCAGCGGCGACAAGTTCCTGCTGAGACACCTGTCCAGCCCGCAGGCAGCCTGCGCACGCATTGCTCAGGCCACGGAGGGAGGCAAGGCATGACCGACGCGCACATCACCGTTCCCGCCGGCGAGACGGGAATCCTCCGGCTTTTCACGCTCGCGATGGCCGATCCCGCCGCCACCGACCTGCGTGAATCGCTCGCCGAACAGCGTGACGATGCCGGGGCGCTGCTGGCGCGGGCCCTGGGCGCGACCGATATCGACCCGTATTGGGTTGCCCTGATCGATATCCGCGACCTGGGCGAACTGGGGCTTGAAGGCTATCTGGCCGAAGGCCACGACGTCCCCGCAGAGGCGCTGAAGGAAACACGACCCGCACTCGAGGCGGCCACCGGAACCGTCCTAGCGGTGCCGTCGCGCGCCTTTGGCGCCGAGGCGCAGGAACTTGATCCCGCGCCGTGGCTGATCCCGCTGGCCACCTACGACACGAAACGCGACCCGGCCCCGGTCGAACCGCTGCCGAAGGCCGAGGTCCTCCCCCGACCGCCACGCCCGACCGCCCCGTCGCCCCTGCCGGATCCGGCTCCGCAACGCCGCAGCCTGGGGCCTCTGGTCCTGCTGGCGATCGTGATCGTCGCCGGGATCGCCATTGCCCTGGTCGGCTTCCGTGGCTGAGCTGAGCCGGCGGGCCGACAGCTGGGACGGGATCCTCTATCCGGGAGAGGCCGTCCTCTGGCAGGGCCAGCCCGACCCGCGCCTGGACTGGAGCGCCTGGCGCCCGAGCGAGGCGATCTTCGGGGCGCTCATCGCCGTGTTCGCCGGGTTCTGGATGGCAATGGCTGCCGGCGCGCATGGCGGCCCGTTCATGGGCATCGCGTTTCCGCTGCTTGCCCTGCCCTTTCTGGTGATCGGACTTTACCGCGCCGGCGGGCGCGTGGTGTGGGACGCACATGTCCGCAAGCACACCTGGTATACGCTGACCGACCAGCGTGCCTTCATTGCGACCGACCTGTTCAGGCGCCGCGATCTTGCCGCGTATCCGATGACGTCAAAGACAGTTCTGGACCGCGAAGGTCCGCACATCTGGTTTGCAACCGATTTCCTCCGCACCCGGACCGGCAGCCGCCGGCACCGGATCGGCTTTACCCACCTGCCCGAGCCCGACAGGGTTTTCGCCCTGATGGCCCGAGTCCAGCGAGCCGCGACATGACCCGAATTCTCTTCACCGATGCCCGCCTCGTCGACCCGGGTGCCGCAACCGACACAGGTGGGCACCTCCTGGTTGAGAACGGGCGGATCGCCGCACGGATCCCGGACGGAGCGGATCTGCCCGATGCGCCCGTCCGGGTCGATTGCGGCGGTCAGTGCCTGGCCCCCGGCATCGTCGATTTCGGCGTCAAGGTGGGCGAGCCCGGAGAGCGGCACAAGGAAAGCTTCAAGACCGCAGGCCGGGCGGCGGCGGCGGGCGGTGTCACGACGATGGTGACCCGCCCCGATACGCTGACCCCGATCGACAACCCGGAAACGCTGGAATTCGCCCTGCGCCGCGGCATCGCCGCCTCTCCGGTCCGGATCGCGCCGATGGCGGCGCTGACCAAGGGCCGGGCCGGACAGGAGATGACCGAGATCGGCTTCTTGATCGATGCGGGCGCCGTCGCCTTCACCGATGGCGACCGCGTGCTGGAAGACACCCGGGTGTTCCAGCGCTGCCTTACCTATGCCGCCGGGCTCGGCGCGCTGGTCAGCGCCCATCCCCAGGATCCGGGGCTGAGCCGCGGTGCGGCCGCCACGTCGGGCAAGTTCGCCACGCTGCGCGGCCTTCCCGCCGTCTCGCCGATGGCGGAGCGGATCGGGCTGGAACGCGACCTGGCGCTGGTCGAGATGACACGGGCGCGCTACCACGCCGACCAGATCACCAGCCGCGCCGCGCTTCCGGCGCTGCGGCGTGCCCGCGCCGAAGGCCTGGATGTCAGCGCGGGGATCTCGATCCATCACCTGACGCTCAACGCGCTCGACGTCGGCCCCTACCGGACCTTCTTCAAGGTCAAGCCGCCCCTGCGCGACGAAGACGACCGCCTGGCGATGGTCGAGGCCCTGCGTGAAGGCCTGATCGACGTGGTCTGCTCCATGCACACGCCTCAGGACGAGGAAAGCAAGCGTCTGCCCTTCGAGGAAGCCGCAAGCGGTGCGGTCGGACTTGAAACGCTGCTGCCCGCCGCGCTCCGCCTCTACCATTCCGGCGACCTGGATCTGCCCGCGCTGTTCCGCGCGCTGGCCTTGAACCCGGCCCGCCGCCTCGGGCTCGAAGGCGGCCGCCTGACCCCCGGCGCGCCGGCCGATCTGGTCCTGTTTGATCCCGATGCCCCCTTCGTCCTCGACCGCGCCACGCTCCAGTCGAAATCCAAGAATACGCCGTTCGACGGCGCGAAGATGCAGGGCCGCGTGGCCGGGACCTGGGTCGGCGGCAGACGTGTCTTTCCGCTGGAGTCGAGCCCATGATCCCCACCGGAGACACGCCCGCCACGCTGCTCGCGCTCACTGCCCTGGTGGCCTATCTGATCGGATCGATTCCGTTCGGTCTGGTGATCGCGCGCCTTTTCGGGCTCGGCGATCTGCGACAGATCGGATCGGGCAATATCGGCGCGACCAACGTACTCAGGACCGGCAACAAGCTCGCCGCCTTCCTGACGCTCGTCCTCGATGCCGGCAAGGGCGCTGCGACGGTCCTCCTGGCGCGCTGGGTTTTCTGGCACGACGCCGCGCAGGTGGCCGGCTTTGCTGCCTTCCTCGGGCATTGCTTTCCCATCTGGGTCGGCTTCCGGGGCGGCAAGGGTGTGGCCACGTTTCTCGGCACGCTCCTGGCGCTGTCGTTTCCGGTCGGACTGGCAGCTTGCGGGACCTGGCTTGCGGTCGCCCTGCTGTTCCGCTTCTCATCGCTCGCGGCCCTTGCCGCCGCGGCCCTTGCCCCAGTCTGGGCACTTGTCCTGGGCCGGGCAGACATTATCCTTCTGGCCGTCGGACTGGCCGTGCTGGTCTTCTGGCGGCACGCGGCCAATATCCGCCGCCTGATCGACGGCAGCGAGCCGAAGATCGGGCAGAAGAAGCCGAAGGCCAGCTGAGCCGCGCCTGTCCTGCCAACAACCGGAGCCGCCCCATGGACTTCCAGACCGCGATCCGCACCTGCCTCGGCAAATACGCCACCTTCTCGGGGCGCGCGCGCCGCCCCGAATTCTGGTGGTTCTTCCTGTTCTGCATTCTGGTGCAGCTCGTCTGCCAGATGATCGACGCCGCGGTCTTCGGAGCCGGTCCCGACTCCGGCGAGCCGGTCAGCCTACTGGCCAGCGTCGCCCTGCTGCTGCCGTCGCTTGGCGTCGGTGCGCGGCGGCTGCACGATACCGGACGAACCGGGTGGTGGCTCCTCATCGGCCTGATCCCGATCGTCGGCATACTGATCCTGCTCTGGTGGTTCACCCGCCCCAGCGTCGATACCCCCGAGGCCGAGCGGTTCGGCCCGGCCTGAACGCGGCGTCAGGCCGCGCGGCCTTGCCGCGCTCCGAAATGGCCGATGACCCGCGCCGCGAGGCGGGCCCCTTCGCGGGCCGCATCGCCGACCGCGAGCCCCTGGGCAATCCCGGCGAGAAACCCGGCCGCAAAGGCGTCGCCCGCACCGGTCGTGTCGACGACCTGCGCGATCGGTTCCGCCGGCACCTCGACCACGGGGCCGCCATCGGTCACCAGCGCTCCATGCTCGGACCGGGTCAGCGCTACGGTCCGGCAGTGATCGACGGCCCAATGCAGCGCCGACATCGGATCCTTCGCCCCCGACAACGCCGCCAGTTCAAGCTCGTTGCCGATCAGGATGTCGCAGGCGCCCTCGATCAGCGACAGCATCGCGGCTCGCTGCCGGTCGACACAGGACGGATCCGACGGCGTGAGCGCGACCCGCGCTCCGACGCCACGGGCCAGTTCCACCGCGCGCGCCACGTTTGCCGCCCCCTTGGGCGTGTCGAAATGATAGCCTTCGACCAGCAGGATCGCCGTCTCGGCCGGAAGCGCATCGGGCAGATCTCCGGGCGCAAGGCACTCGCAGGCGCCCAGATAGGTGGACATCGTCCGTTCTCCATCGGGCGTCACCATCACCACGCAATGGCCGGTTGCGGTCCCATCGGTCTGGTTGGGCACCGGCACGTCGATGCCGAGCACTGCCATGTCACGGCGGAACACGGCGCCCAGATCGTCATCGGCAACCTTGCCCAGAAACGTTCCCTTCAACCCGAGATCGCCTACATGGGCGATGGTGTTGGCGACCGAGCCGCCCGATTGCTGCACGCCGGGACCGATCTCGGCGTAAAGCGCCGCCGCACGGGCGGCATCGACCAGGTGCATTTCGCCCGGGGTCAGTCCGTGGCGTGCGGGCCCGTCCGGATCGATCGAGGCCAGGACATCGACCAGCGGGTTGCCGATGCCGGCGATCTGCGGTTTCGGGTCGGTCATCTCATTACTCCGTTGCTGCGGCCCGCGCGGAAGCCCGGAACTTCAATCCGGCATGGGCGCAGGTCATGAATCATTACTCCGTGGACGATTGCGGCGCGGCTGCGAAATCCAGGCGAGCGACCATCCCGCAGACCGTCTGGCCACCAGGCGCCGTGCATTCCGCAGGCCGGATCGTTGGGTGCCGGAGGATTTCGGGGCCAGCACATCACTCGCGTCACTCGCGCCCGCCAGCCATCAGCGGCTGGATCGCCTTTCCGATCACAAGCGCCAGGACCAGGCCAATTGCCAAACCCGTCAGCGCCGACAGCAGCGCTCCGACGAGCCAGGTCAGCGCCGCGTCAGCGGGACCCGCCCACTGGCCCATCCCGTGTGCCACGTCATGCACCAGATGCGCCGGGCCCGGAACGCCGACGACCTCGAGTCCGTGCAACAGGATGCCGCCACCGACCCAGAGCATCGCGGCGGTGCCGATCGTCGCAAGCGCCTCAAGCAGGCCAGGCATCACCTTGACGATCCATCGCCCGAGGCTACTCACGAACGCGGTGCCGTCGCCGCGCTGCGCCAGGGCGACACCGATGTCGTCGGCCTTCACGATCAGCGCCACCGCACCGTAGACCAGCGCAGTGATCCCGACCCCGACCAGGGCAAGCGCGACGGCATGCTGCCAGACCGGGGCCGGAGGCAGTGACGACAAGGTCAGCGCCATGATCTCGGCCGATAGGATCAGGTCGGTGCGGATCGCGCTGCGCACGCGCTGGTCCTCGAGTGTCTTCGGAGTGCCGCCTTCGGCCTCGGCTTCCGGCTCGTGCCCGTGCTTGCCATGAAGCCCCAGGGCTTCAAGCACCTTTTCGGCACCTTCGTAGGACAGGAATGCGCCGCCCAGCATCAGGATCGGCGTGATCGACCACGGCGCGATCCAGCTGAGGACAAGTGCCGCAGGCAGCAGGATGATCAGCTTGTTCTTCAGCGATCCCCGCGCGATCTTGGCAACGATCGGCAGTTCGCGCGCGGGGGCGAGTCCGGTGGCATAGCGCGGTGTGACCGCCGCGTCGTCGATCAGCACCCCCAGCGACTTGGTCCCCGCCTTTGCCGACATCCCGGCAATGTCGTCCACCGAAGCGGCGGCGGCCTTGGCGAGGCTGACGACATCGTCCAGAAGCGCGAGCAGGCCCGTACTCATGGGCGTATCCGCGTCACGATCCGAGTCGCGCCAGAAGCGCGTCGAGCGTCATCGTACCCGGTGTTGCGCCCGTGCGGGCAAGATCCTCGGCAATCGCGACCAAGGCAGAGTTGAGCGGCGTGGGCACGCCGTGGATCGCGCCCAACATGGCGATCTCGCCGTTCAGATAGGCGGTCTCGACGCTGCCCGTGCCCCGCGCCAGGCTTTGCAGGGTCGAACCGCCCCGACGGGCAATGCCGGGCAGATCGGTCAGCTTCAGATAGATGCTGCGCCGCGGATCGTCCGCCCCCACCGAATCCCAGGCGATGCCCGCCGCGTCGAGCGCTGCCTCGGCCTCGGCCCGGATCCGTGCCGGCAGATCGCCCCTGGGCTGATCGGGGCCAAGCGTCGCTTCGAGCACATTGTTGAGATTGATCAGCAGTTTGCCGTATTTCGTCGCCATCACGCGTTCATTGGTGAAGGCGGCGATGTTGGCCGCATTGCAGGCCGCGGCAAACGCCGTGTCGGCGTCATCGACCCCATACGGAAAACGCCCGATATCGAGGATCCCGAACGCCGGAACGGTGAAGACGTCAACCTCGCCCGGCTGCAGGAAGCTCGCCGGCATCATCACGGTCACCCCGTGCACATGGGCAAAGCGGCGCGCCGCGAGACGTTCGTTTTCCACGCCGTTCTGCAGGCAGAAGACCGGCTGGTCGCGGAAGCCCGCGGCTGAAAGGCGTTGCAGCGCCGCGGCGGTGTCCTGCGTCTTCATCGCCAGAAGCACCGCGTCGTCCTCTCCCGGCTCGATCTCGGCCGGATCCGCCACGGCGGGCACGGGCAGCCGTTCGTCGATCCCCGGCGCGACGAACCGCAGGCCCTGGTCGCGGATCACGTCGAGATGCGCGCCGCGCGCAATCGCCACGACGTCGGTACCGCTTCGGTGAAGCGCCGCGGCCACCGTTCCACCGATGGCCCCGGCTCCGTAGATGACGGCCCTCACGTCAGTACCGGTAGTGCTCCGGCTTGTACGGGCCCTCCTGCTGCACGCCGATGTAGTCGGCCTGCGACTGGCTCAGTTCGGTCAGCTTCGCGCCGACCCGGCCCAGGTGCAGCCGGGCGACCTTCTCGTCCAGGTGCTTGGGCAGGACATAGACCTCGTTCTTGTACCTCTCCCCCTGGGTCCAGAGTTCGATCTGGGCCAGCGTCTGGTTGGTGAACGAGGCCGACATGACGAAGGACGGATGGCCGGTCGCATTGCCGAGGTTCAGAAGCCGGCCCTCGCTGAGCAGGATGATCCGGCTGCCCGACGGCATCTCGATCATGTCCACCTGGTCCTTGATCCGGGTCCATTTGTGGTTCTTCAGCGCGGCGACCTGAATTTCGTTGTCGAAATGGCCGATATTGCCGACGATCGCCATGTCCTTCATCGCGCGCATGTGCTCGATGCGGATGATGTCGCGGTTGCCGGTGGTGGTGATGAAGATGTCGGCGGTTGCGACCGCATCCTCCAACTGGATCACCTCGAACCCGTCCATTGCGGCCTGAAGCGCACAGATCGGGTCGATCTCGGTCACCTTCACACGGGCACCTGCGCCCCGCAGCGACGCGGCCGAGCCCTTGCCCACATCGCCATAGCCGCAGACCACGGCGACCTTGCCCGCCATCATCGTGTCCGTGGCGCGCCGGATGCCATCGACAAGGCTTTCCTTGCAGCCGTACTTGTTGTCG
>JAGQRV010000065.1:0-82526 GCA_020425125.1 Paracoccaceae bacterium
GCGCGAGATGATCTTCTTCTTCTCGGGCCGGCCGAGGATGTTGTTGAAGTACCAGACGAGCTTGACGTTGGTTTCGTTGGCATCGGACCCGGAGAGGCCGAAATAGACCTTGGACATGCCGTCGGGCGCCCGGTCCATGATCATCTTGGCCAGCTTAATCGACGCCTCGGTGCCGTGGCCCACATAGGCGTGATAATAGGCAAGCTCGCGCGCCTGCTCGGCGATCGCGTCGGCGATCTCGGGGCGGCCGTAGCCCACGTTCACGCAGTAGAGCCCGGCGAAGGCGTCGAGCAGCTTCCGTCCGTCGCGATCCTCGATGAAGACCCCCTTGCCGCCGGTGATGATGCGGCTCGGCGTTTCGCCGCGGGCGTGCTGGGCGAGATGGGTCGAGGGGTGGAAGAAGTTCTCCCGGTCCCACTTGGCGAGTTGGTCGTTGGTCAGCATTGCGGTCTCCTTTCCCGTCACGCCCAGTCGCGGCAGACGTACTTGATGTCGGTGAAGGCCTCGAGCCCCTGACGGGCGCCCTCTCGGGCGAGGCCGGATTGTTTCATGCCCCCGAAGGGGATCGGTGCGCCGGTGACCTTGGTGCGGTTCACCGCGACCATGCCGAACTGAAGTGCCCGGCTGAGCCGGTAGATCCGGCGCGGGTCCTGGCTGTGGATGTAGGCGACGAGGCCGTATTCCGTGTCGTTGGCCCGCTGGACTGCCTCATCCTCGGTGTCGAAGGGGGCGATCGCGGCGACGGGGCCGAAGGTCTCCTCGTGCAGGATCTTCGCGTCGGCCGGGACGTCGGCCAGCACGGTCGGTTCGAAAAAGAGCGGGCCGAGAGGCGAGACCTTGCCGCCGGCCAGAAGCCGGGCGCCGCGGGCGGTGGCGTCCTCGACATGCTCGGCCTGCTTGGCGACGGCGCGGTCGTTCATCAGCGGCCCGAGATCGTGATCCTCGATCCCCGGTCCCAGGGTCAGTGCCTTCGCCCTTTCCGCGAAGCGGGTGCAGAACGCCTCGTAGACGGGGCGCTCGACGAAGAACCGGTTTGCGCCCAGGCAATCCTGGCCGGTGGTGGCGAACTTGGCCTTGACCGCTTCGTCGACCGCCTTGTCCAGATCGGCCTCCGCGAAGACGATGAAGGGGGCGTGGCCGCCCAGTTCCAGCACCAGCCGCTTCACCGTGTCGGCCGAGCGCCGGTAGAGCAGCTTGCCGATCTCGGTCGAGCCCGTGAAGGACAGCGCCCGTACGCGGGTGTCCTCGAGCCAGGGTTCCACGACTTCGGGCGCGCTGCCGGTCACCACGTTGAAGACGCCGGCCGGCAGGCCGGCACGTTCGGCCAGTTCGGCCAGGGCCAGAGCCGAGAACGGCGTCTCGGCCGACGGATGCGCCACGACGGTGCAGCCCGCGGCCAGCGCGGCGGCGGCCTTGCGGGTGAGCATCGCGGAGGGGAAGTTCCACGGCGTGATCAGGGCGGCGACGCCGACCGGCTCGCGCCAGAGCTCCACCTCGGCGTGGACGAGATGCGAGGTGACGCCCTCGATATTGGGCCGGCGGGCTTCCTCGGCGTAGAATTCCAGGAAGGATGCGGCATAGTCGATCTCGCCCCGTGCCTCCGACAGCGGCTTGCCCTGCTCGAAGGTCATGATCCGCGCCAGGTCCTCGCGCGCCTCGCGCATCAGCTCGAACCAGCGGCGCAGCAGCACTGCCCGTGCCTGGGGCAGAAGCGCCGCCCATTCCGGGAAGGCAGCCGCCGCGGCATCCACGGCAGCGGCGCTTTCGGCGCCGGACAGCCGTGCGACATGGCCGATCACGGTGCCGTTGGCCGGATCTGTGACCGGAATCGAGGCGCCGGACGCGGAGGCGATCCAGCGCCCGCCCACATAGGAAAAGCTGCGCAGAAGCGACCGGTCGGATAGACCGGACATCGGTTCTGCAGTTTGGCGGCGCTCGGCAAGCATGGCGGCCTCCCTTCGGCTGGTGGATGCGATGATCCGAATCTACCGCGCGTTCACCGAGAGATTCCCTGAATGGCGGCGGGAAACCCGAGAGATCCTCTGTTCTGCGATCCCGCAGGCGGTCATTTCTCTTCGCTCCGCTCGGGCTGGGCCAGCAGTTCGAGCGGGGGCGGGGCGGACTTCACGCCCTTGGTGACGATGTAGGTGAAGTAGCGGCGCATGCCGACGCGGCTGTCTAGCAGCGCGTCGACGACACGTTGGTAGGCGTCGATGTCGCGCGCGATCACCTGCAGGAGGTAGTCGAATCCACCTCCCAGTGCCCAGGCTTCGGTGATCTCGTCGTGCAGCGACACCGCATTCTCGAAGAGCCGGAAGGCGTCGGCCCGGTGGTTCTCGAGCTCCACCATGACGAACACGACGACATGGGGGGCGATTCGGGTCAACTCGACCTCGGCGCGGTAGCCCTGGATGAGGCCGGCCTCTTCCAGCCGCTTCATCCGCTCCCAGCACGGGGTGGCCGACAGATTCACCCGTTTGGCGAGTTCGGTCTTCGATATCCGGCCCTCGCGACAGAGCAGCGAGAGGATCTTGAGGTCGCGGTCGTCAAGCGAAAGGCGGGTCATGGTGCACGCTGCTGAGATGCCGATTGGAGGCAGCCGCTCCGCCGGGTGAGGCGGAATGCGACGACCCCGCGCTCCGGCGGCCGATCCTGCTTGCGTATTGTCATGATTATTCTACCATTTGCAATCATGGCAATCTGGCCTCCAGATCGCGCGAGCTTGAAGCGTCCCGCCTATCGGTCGCTGGCCCAGGCCTTGGTGCGGGCCATCGAGGCGGGCGAAATCCGGCCGGGCGACCGTCTGCCCACGCACCGCGACCTGGCGTTTCAACTCGGCCTCAGCGTTCAGACGGTGGGCCGGGCCTACGAAGAACTGACCAGGCTCGACATCATTGCGGGCGAAGTCGGTCGCGGCACCTTCGTCCGTGAAACCCGTGTCGATACCCGTCAGCCCTGGCACCGGCTGCGTGCGAACGATCCGGTGATCGACTGTTCGATGCTGACTCCCGTCACATCCGACATGCATGCCGAACGAACCGCCGCAGCGATCACCGACCTGGCGCAGGACCTGCCGCCCGATGTGCTGTTCTCGTTCCGCCCGCGCGCCGCGCTGGCCCGGCACCGCCAGGTCGGCACCGACTGGCTGCGCCGCTGCGGGATCGATGCCCATGCCGAAGATGTCCTGCCCACGAATGGCGTCACCTCGGCGATGACCGTGGCGATGATGACGGCGGTCTCGCCCGGCGAACTGATCCTGACCGAGTTCATGGGGCACCATACGCTGCCCTCTCTGACGCGGTATCTCGGGATGCGGCTGGGCGGGTTGCCGGTGGACGCGGAAGGGATCGATCCGGATGCCTTCGACCATGCCTGCCGCACCATGGCCGTGAAAGCGCTCTATGTTATTCCAAATGGTCTCAACCCTTTGGCGCGGCTGATGGGGCGGGAGCGCCGGGAGCGATTGTGCGACATCGCGCGCATCCATGACGTGCTGATCCTGGAGAACGATGCCGGCGGGCCGCTGATTCCGGGCCGGCCGCCGCCCTTGGCCGCGCTGGCGCCGGAGCGGGTCTTCTATTTCACCGGGTTCACGAAATGCCTGCTGCCCGGGCTGCGCTTCGGCTATCTGGTGATCCCGGAAACCTATGTCTCGTCGGCGGTCAACCGGCATCTGGTGACGAACTGGATGGCGACGGCGCTGATCGCGGAACTGGCGACGCGCTGGGTTGCCGACCAGACCGCGCTGGAACTGCTTGCCTGGCAGCAGAGTGCGCTTCGCCGCCGGAACCAGATCGCCGCCAGGGCGCTCGCGGGCCTGCCCCACGATGCGGTTCCGAACGGCATGCACGTCTGGCTGCCGCTCGAGGGGCCGTGGCGCGAAGAGGCGTTCGTTGCCCACGCGCGGCACCATGGCGTCGCCGTTGCAGCCGGGTCCGCCTTTGCCATTGGCGATGGCCCGCATCCGAAGGGCGTGCGGATCAGCCTCGGCGCGCCGGACGCTGCGGATCTGGCCCACGGTCTCGACATCATCGCCCGCCTCGTCCGTGACCAGCCTGAACCGGCGATGCTCACGCTGTGACATGTGCCGGCCGAATGCGTGGCGGTGGCCCGAGCGGCGGCATCCGGGCGGGTTCCTGTGCAGGATGCGAACGCGTGCGGCGGGGACCGGCCGGCAGACGAAAGGTTAATTGTCATGATTCAATATAGAAATTGATATGGTTTTGACCGTGTTTCACGGTTGGGGCGACGGGCCGTCCGGCAGCCGCGTCTTAGAACCGTGACTCCACGCCCACACAAGCTGCACCGCGCGGACGGTTGGTCCGCGATGATTTCGACGGATCGCGCTTCTGGCCGGCCGTCTTCGATTTGCCATACACGGGGAGACGAAAATGTCCCGACGAATCTCAGTTCTCGCTCTCGCAGCGTTCGGTGTTCTTGCGGCGGGCGCCGCCGGTGCCGACACGTGGCGCTACGCGACCGAGGAGGCGGCGGCGGAAGACGTCCAGAATGTCTTCGCCGAAAAGTTCAAGGAGCAGATCGAGGCCAATTCCGACCATGAGGTCCAGCTGTTCCCGTTCGGCACGCTGGGCGAGTCCGCCGACATCATGGAACAGGCCCAGTCCGGCATCCTGCAATTTGTCGATCAGAGCCCGGGCTTCACCGGTGCGCTGATCCCCGAGGCGCAGGTCTTCTTCGTCCCGTATCTGCTGCCTCAGGATCCGGACAAGCTGGCCGAATTCTTCCGGACTTCGAAGGCGATCCACGAACTCTTTCCGCCGCTCTACGCGAAGCAGGGACTGGAACTTCTCAGCATGTTCCCGGAAGGCGAGGTCTGCATGACCACGAAGAAGCCGGTGCACAGCCCGGCCGACCTGAACGAGGTGAAATTCCGGGTCATGACGAACCCGCTGCTGGTGGACAGCTACAAGGCCTTCGGCGCGACGCCGACGCCGCTGCCTTGGGGCGAAGTCTATGGCGCGCTCCAGACCGGCATCATTCAGGGCCAGGAGAACCCGGGGTTCTTTCTCGACTCGACCAAGATCTACGAGGTGACCGACGTCATCACCTGCATCGGCCACAACAACTTCACGACGGCGATGATGGCCAACAAGGATTTCTATGATGGCCTCGGCGAGGAGGACCAGACCCTGATCCAGAACGCCGCCAAGGCGGCATTCGACTACATCCTTGATTATCAGCAGGGGCTGCAGGAGAAGGCTCTGGAGGCCATCAAGGCCGCCAAGCCCGACATGCAGATCAACATCCTGTCCCAGGAGGAGCGCAAGCCCTTCATGGATACGGCCGGCGAGGTCGAGTCGTCGTTCGTCTCGATGACCGGCGACAGCGGCAAGACGATCCTCGATCAAATGAAGGCCGACTTGCAGGCGGTCCAGTAACCGCCGGTCTGCGCGTGCGGTGCCTTCCGCGCGCGCCCGACTTCGACTCCAGCCAACCCGGAGCGCGCTCTTGAGCGAGTCTGATTCCCATTCCCCCGAAGCCCCGCTGCGCGAGGTCCGGGATTCCAGCCTGCCGGGCATTCTCGGCGTGATTGACGGAACCATCGCCCGGATCGAAGCTGTGATGCTGGCGATGGGTGTTCTGTTGATGGCGCTGAATACGATCGCCAACGTGGTCGGGCGCTTTCTCTTCCGCTACAGCCTGTTCTTCACCGAAGAGGTAAATCGCATCCTGATCGTGCTGATCACCTTTGCCGGGATCAGCTATGCCGCCCGGCACGGCCGCCATATCCGGATGTCGGCACTCTACGACACGTTCCCGCCGGCACTGCGGAAGGTGATGATGATTTTCATCGCGCTGGTGACGGCAGTCTTCATGTTCGGTCTGTGCTGGTACTCGATCGGCTACATTCTGACCCTGAAGGGGCAGGGCCGGGTGCTTCCCGCCATGCAGATCCCGGTCTGGTGGATTTATGTCTGGGTGCCGATCGGATTTCTGATGACCGGCATCCAGTACACGCTGACCGCGGTGAAGAACGTGGTCGAAAAGGACATCTGGCTCTCGACGCTGGTTCTCGAGGGCTACGAGGAAGACGAGATGGAGCTATGACGCGATGGCCATCACCATCTTCCTTGTCATGATCGTCCTGCTGATGCTGGGCTTCCCGATGATGATCCCGCTCATCGTCGGCGCCTTCGTCGGTTTCCACACGCTGTTCGGCGGCTTCTCCCAGCTCGAGACGATGGTCCAGCAGATCCTTGGCGGGATCCGGCCGGCCTCCTTGATCGCCGTGCCCATGTTCATCTTCGCGGCGGACATCATGACCCGCGGCCAGTCGGCGGGCCGGCTGATCGACATGGTGATGGCCTTCGTCGGTCACGTGAAGGGGGGGCTGGCGGTGTCGACGGCGGCCGCCTGCACCATGTTCGGGGCGGTTTCGGGGTCCACGCAGGCAACCGTCGTGGCGGTGGGAACGCCGTTGAGGCCACGGATGCTCAAGGCGGGCTACAACGACAGTTTCGTTCTGGCGCTGATCGTGAATTCCTCCGACATCGCCTTTCTGATCCCGCCGTCGATCGGCATGATCATCTACGGTGTGGTCTCCAACACGTCGATTGCCGAACTGTTCATCGCCGGGATCGGCCCCGGCCTGCTGATCCTGGTCCTCTTCTCCGCCTACAGCGTGGTCTATGCGGTGCGCAACAACGTGCCGACCGAACCCAAGGCAAGCTGGTCGCAGCGCCTGACCGCGGTCCGGCAGGCACTCTGGCCGCTCGGATTCCCCGCGATCATCATCGGGGGGATCTATGGCGGGATCTTCAGCCCGACCGAGGCGGCAGCGGCCTGCGTGCTCTATGCGCTGATCCTGGAACTGGTGATCTTCAGGTCGCTCACCATCCCGCAGATCTATGCCACCGCGAAATCCACCGGTCTCATCACGGCGGTGGTCTTCATCCTCGTCGGGGTCGGCGCGGCGTTCTCCTGGGTGATCTCCTTCGCCCAGATTCCGCAGCATATCCTTCAGGGCATCGGCGTCGCCGACATGGGGCCGATCGGCGTGCTGTTCGTGATCTCGGTCGCTTTCTTCATCGGCTGCATGTTCGTCGACCCGATCGTGGTGATCCTGGTGCTGGTTCCGATCTTCGCGCCGGTGGTGAAGAATGTGGGGCTCGACCCCGTGCTGGTCGGCACGATCATCACCCTTCAGGTCGCCATCGGATCCGCGACGCCGCCCTTCGGTTGCGACATCTTCACGGCGATTGCAGTCTTCAAGCGCCCCTATATCGAGGTGATCAAGGGTACGCCGCCCTTCATCGTGATGCTGCTTGGCGTGTCGGTGGCCCTGATCTTCTTCCCGCAGATCGCGCTGTTCCTGCGCGACCTGGCGTTCCGTTAGGGGCGGGCGGATGTTCTCGCGAATCCTCGCCGCATATGACGGGTCCCGAGGCGCCGAGACGGCTCTCAGGCAGGCGCTCGACCTGGCGCAGCTCTGCGGTGCCGAATTGCTGGTGCTGACGGTCGTGCGCCATTTCAGCCTTCTGGAAGCGTCCTTCTCGATGGCCCAGCCGGACGAGCCGCATACCTCGGAACAGGCGATGCAGAGCTTCGCGCGCGATCTGGCCGACAGGGCCAAGAGCGCGGCCGCAGCAGCCGGGGTGGCAGCCCGCACCTTCGTGAAAAGCGGCCAGCCCGCACGCAGCATCGTCGCCTTCGCAGGCGAACACGACGTCGACCTGATCGTGGTGGGCAGCCGGGGGCTCGGCGCCATCGAGAACTACCTGCTCGGAAGCGTCTCGCACAAGGTGACGGGACTGGCCAAGTGCCCGGTGCTGGTGGTCTGATCGGGCGGAACGGAAGATGAATGCGCGCGGCAAGGCAGAAGTGGAGACGGTGTTGCGGCCGGTCGGGTTCCGGTCCGACGTGCCGCGGCTGGGCGTGATCCTGCTGGCCACCGATCTGACGACCGAGCGCGACATCGCCCGGACGATTCCGCCCGGCCGCGCCGGCGTTCACGCGACGCGGGTCGCGTATGCCAATCCCACGACGCCCGAGAACCTCAGACGCATGCTTCCGCTGCTCGCCGGTGCGACGGAACTGATCGTGCCCGGTCTGCCGCTTGCGGCGGTGGCGTTTGCCTGTACGGCAGCGTCGAGCGTGCTCGGCGATGACGCGGTCAGGGAGGCAGTGCAGTCGGTCCGGCCGGGCGTTCCGGTCATCACGCCTGCCGGGGCCGCACGCCGCGCATTTGCCGCGCTTGGATTGCGCCGCATCGCGCTTCTGACGCCGTACCTGCCCGAGACGACGCGGCCGGTCATCGACTTCTTCGAGACAGAGGGGATCGAGATCATGCGCGCGACCTGTCTTGGCATCGACGACGACCGGCGCATGGCGCTGGCGGACGATGCGACAATCCTGGCTGCTGCTGAGGAGGCGGACCATCCGTCGGCGGAGGCGCTGTTCATCTCGTGCACCGCACTTCCGGCGATGGCGCTGGCCGCAGAGATCGAGATGCGGCTGGGAAAACCCGTGGTGACGTCGAACCAGGCATCGATCCGCGAAATGCGCGCTGCCGCCGGGATCACCGAAGGAATCGCGGGGTTCGGAATCACCCTTGCCGGAGCGGACATGAGGGGGACGCCATGAGCGCGGTCGGACTTGCCGAGATCGAAGCGGCGCGGACCCGCATCCGGGGATTGGTGCGGGAGACCCCGATGGAGCCGTCGGAGAGCCTGTCCGAGCGTCTTGGCGTGCCGGTCTGGCTGAAGCTCGAACACCATCAGCGGACCGGCAGTTTCAAGTTGCGGGGGGCGTCGAATGCCGTTGCGCAGCTTTCGAAGGCCGAACGCGAACGCGGAGTCGTCTGTGCCTCGACCGGCAATCACGGGAGGGCACTTGCACATGCCGCGCGCGAGGCCGGCATCCGGTCGGTGATCTGCATGTCCCGGCTGGTGCCGGGAAACAAGGTCCGCGCCATCGAAGCGCTGGGAGCCGAAGTGCGAATCGTCGGCAAGTCGCAGGACGACGCGCAGGAGGAAGTCGACCGGCTGGTGCGCGAGGACGGGCTGGCGATGATCCCGCCCTTCGACGATCCGCGCGTCGTCACAGGACAGGGGACGCTGGGGCTGGAGATGCTTGAGGCAGTTCCCGACCTTGCGGTGGCGCTTGTGCCGCTTTCGGGCGGCGGCCTGATCGCCGGGATAGCTGCGGCGCTGAAGGCAAAGGCCAAGGACGTGACGGTGGTCGGAATCTCCATGGCGCGTGGGGCCGCGATGGCCGAAAGCCTGTCCGCCGGGCACCCAGTCGCGGTGGAGGAACTGCCCTCGCTTGCGGACTCCCTCGGTGGCGGGATCGGACTTGCGAACCGCGTCACCTACCCCATGGTCCGCGATCTGGTGGACGAGGTGATCCTGCTGAGCGAGGCCGAGATCGCGGACGGGATCCGCCACGCCTATGCCGAAGAGCGGCAGGTGATCGAGGGCGGCGCGGCGGTGGGCATCGCGGCGCTGCTTGCCGGGAAGGTCCGGCCGCAAGGTCCCACCGTGGCGCTTCTCAGCGGAGCAAATATCGACATGGGACTGCACCTGCGGATCGTGAACGGCGAGGATGTGGACCTGATGGCCGAGGCGGCGTGACATGTCGGTGCGCATCCTGACCGAGGCGGATCTGCGCGGCGTGGTCGATCTGGACCTCAGTGTCATCGACGCGATCGACGGCGGCTTCCGGGCCCTGGCGGCGGGCGGGGTCGTGATGCCGCCGATCCTGTCAATGGAGATTGCCGAGTCGAATGGCGAGGTCGACGTGAAAGCCGCCTATGTGCCCGGTGTGGAAAGTTTCGCGATCAAGGTCAGTCCCGGCTTCTTCGACAATCCGAAGATCGGGCTGCCGTCGACCTCGGGCCTGATGATCCTGTTTTCGGCCAGGACCGGCCGGGTCGAGGCGCTGCTGCTCGATAACGGCTATCTCACCGACGTGCGGACCGCCGCGGCGGGTGCGGTCGCGGCGCGCTGCCTGTCGCGGTCCGACTCGCACCGCGCCGCGATCTTTGGGACCGGGCTTCAGGCGCGGATGCAGCTGCGCGCGCTGTGCCTCGTGCGCCCGATCCGCGAAGCGGTGATCTGGGGCCGCGACGCGGACAAGGCCGCGGCCGCGGCGCGGGACATGGCCGAAGCGTTGGGGATCGAGGTCCGCGCCGAGGCCGACGCGGAAACTGCCGTCCGCGGTGCCGACGTGATCGTGACCACCACGCCGGCACGCGCACCGATCCTCATGGCCAGCTGGCTGGCGCCGGGCCAGCACGTCACGGCGATGGGTTCCGACCAGCACACCAAGAACGAGCTTGACCCGGCCTGCCTCGCTCGAGCCGACCTTTATGTGCCGGACCGTCTGACCCAGGTGCGGAGCCTCGGCGAACTGCGCAGTGCCATAGCCGCCGGGACCGTGGCTTCCGACGCGGATTTTGCGGAACTGGGTACGGTGCTGATTGGCCGGGCGCGCGGCCGGCGCGATGCGGAGGCGATCACCATCGCCGATCTCACGGGAACCGGCGTACAGGATACCGTGATCGCCACTTTGGCGCGCGAACGCGCCGAAGCCGCCGGTGTCGGCAAGGGATTCGAGAACTGAAGGAGCCGCAAGATGGCTGAACCGGTCCTGCACTTCACTCTGGACGAATATGCGGCGCGGATCGCCAGGACCCGCGCTGCAATGGAGGCCAAGGGGATCGAGCTGCTGATCTGCCACGATCCGTCCAACATGGCCTGGCTGACCGGGTATGACGGCTGGTCGTTCTACGTGCCGCAATGCGTGGTCCTCGCAGGCGACGGCGATCCGGTCTGGTTCGGCCGCGGCCAGGACGCCAATGGTGCCAAGCGTACCTGCTTCATGGGCGAGGCCGACATCATCGGCTATCCCGACCATTACGTTCAGTCCACGGAGCGCCATCCGATGGATTATCTGGCGGGCCAGCTGGCTGAACGCGGATGGGACGCGCTGACGATCGGCGTCGAGATGGACAATTACTGGTTCTCGGCGCGGTCGCTTTCCTGCCTGCAGGCGCATCTGCCGAACGCCAGCTTCAAGGATGCCACCGCGCTGGTGAACTGGCAGCGCGGCATCAAGTCGGCCCAGGAGCTTGACTACATGCGCACCGCCGCGCGCTTCGTCGAGCGGATGCACGCGCGTATCGTCGAGGTGATCGAGCCGGGGATGCGCAAGTGCGATCTGGTGGCCGAGATCTATGATGCGAGCCTGCGCTACGATCCCGCGATCGGTGCCGGGGGCGACTATCCTGCCATCGTGCCGCTGCTGCCGTCGGGTGCCGACGCATCGGCGCCGCATCTGACCTGGGACGACGAACCGATGCGGACGGGCGAGGGCACCTTCTTTGAGATCGCCGGCGCCTATCACCGCTACCACTGTCCGCTGTCGCGGACCGTGTTCCTCGGCAAGCCCACGCCCACCTTCCTCGACGCCGAAAAGGCGGTTCTGGAAGGGATGGATGCGGGGCTGGAACAGGCCCGCGCAGGCCGCACCTGCGAGGACATCGCCAAGGCGTTCTTCGCGGTGCTGAAGAAATACGGGATCGAGAAGGACAACCGGACCGGCTATCCGATCGGGCTCAGCTATCCGCCGGACTGGGGCGAACGGACCTGTTCACTGCGCCCGAACGACCGGACCGAGCTTCAGCCGGGAATGACCTTCCATTTCATGACCGGTCTCTGGATGGAAGACTGGGGCTTCGAGATCACCGAGAGCATCGTGATCGGCGAGACCGGCGCCGAATGCCTGGCCAATGTGCCGCGCAAGCTTTTCGTGAAGGACTGACTGCAGTGAATGCCACCGCCACACATCCCGTGAATCCGATCAGCTGTTCCGTGCCGTTCGACGAGGACGGGGTCCACCATGGCTTCCTGCGGCTGCCTTACAGCCGCAACGACAGCGCCTGGGGATCGGTGATGATCCCGATCACCGTCCTGCGCAACGGCGACGGGCCGACCGCGTTGCTGACCGGGGCCAATCACGGCGACGAATACGAGGGACCGGTGGCACTGCAGGCGCTGACCTCGGAGCTTTCGGTGAAGGACATCACCGGCCGCGTGATCATCGTGCCGTTCATGAATGCGCCCGCCTTCCGTGCCGGTACCCGGACCTCGCCCATCGATGCCGGCAACCTGAACCGAAGCTTCCCCGGCAGGCCCGACGGGACGCCCACCCAGAAGATCGCCGATTATTTCGAGACCGTCCTGGCGCCCATGGCCGACTACGTTCTGGACTTCCATTCGGGCGGCAAGACGCTTGACTTCGTGCCATTCGCCGCGGCCCACAGGCTGGAGGCGAAGGTGCAGGAGGAAGCCTGCATCGCGGCGATGAAGGCGTTCAACGCGCCTTATTCCATGGTGCTGCTGGAAATCGATAATGTGGGCATGTTCGACACCGCGGTCGAGTCGCTCGGGAAGATCTTTGTCTCGACGGAACTTGGCGGCGGCGGCACGGCGACGGCCCGGTCGATCGCAATTGCACGGAAGGGTGCGCGGAACTTCCTGATCCATGCCGACATCCTGCAGGCCGAGCCCGAGATGGCGCCGAGCGTCGACCTCGACATGCCGGACGGCGACTGCTTCGTCTTCTCCGAGGACGATGGCCTGATCGAGCCGCTGGTCGATCTTGGCGACATGGTCGAGAAGGGCGCGCCGGTGGCCCGGATCTGGCCGGTTGGCCGGAGCGGCGCGCCGGCCGTCACCTACAACGCGCGCCGCAGCGGCCTTTTGACGAGCCGGCATTTCCCCGGCTTGGTGAAGGCAGGGGATTGTCTGGCGGTGGTTGCCGTGCCGGTGGACGACTGACCACCGGGACTCGCGCGGCCGGAGGCCCCCCTGCGAACCGGGCGTGATTCCTGCCGCCCGATCTGGCTCTCACATTGACTTCGCGGTGGGCGGACCGGCCAGAGATCCGGCCATCCGCCCAACCGCATGTTCCCCGATATCCGGCGCGGCGCCTATCCGGCGGCCCTGGCCTTTTCGACCTGCTCCCGCGCGGCGCTGACGATGTTTTCAGGGGTGAAGCCGAACTTGCGCTGCAGTTCCTTGAGCGGCGCGGAAGCGCCGAAGGTGTGCATGCCGATGATTTGTCCACGCAGGCCGGTGTAGCGCGTCCAGCCGAGGATCGAGGCTTTCTCGACCGCCACCCGTGCGGTGATATCGGGCGGGATCACGCTGTCCTTGTAGGCCTGGTCCTGGTGCTCGAACAGTTCCCAGGACGGCATGCTGACGACCCGCGACCGGATGCCTTCGGCCGTGAGCTGCTCATGCGCGGCAAGGCACATCGACACCTCGCTGCCGGTGGCCATCAGCAGAACCTCGGGCGCGCCGCCCTCGGCCTCGGCCAGCACGTAGGCGCCTTTCGCCACCCCCGATGCCGGTGCATACACGTTGCGGTCGAGCGTCGGCAGATTCTGCCGCGTCAGGATCAGTGCCACCGGCTCGTGCCTCAGCCGCATGATCACCCGCCAGGCTTCCGCCACCTCGTTGGCATCGGCCGGACGCAGAACGATCAGCCCCGGAATCGAGCGGAGCGATATGAGCTGCTCGACCGGCTGGTGGGTGGGGCCGTCCTCGCCGACGCCGATCGAGTCGTGCGTGAAGATGTGTATGGTCGGGATCTCCATCAGCGCGCTCAGCCGGATCGCCGGACGGGCGTAATCGCTGAAAATCATGAACCCCGATCCGTAGGGCCGGATCTTCGAAAGCGACATCCCGTTCAGCACCGCGCTCATCGCGTGTTCGCGGACGCCGAAATGGAAGTTCCGTCCCGCCGGGTTCTCCGCCGAGAAGTCGCCCGCCCCGTCGAAGGTCAGACGGGTATTGGTCGAGGGCGCGAGGTCGGCGGATCCGCCGATCAGCCAGGGAACCCGCCGGGCGATGGCGTTGAGAACCTTGCCCGAAGCGACGCGGCCCGCCAGACCCTTCTCGTCCGCGGGGAAGCTCGGCAGGTCGGCGTCCCAGTCGTCGGGCAGTTCCCGCCGCTGCATCCGCCTGAGCTGGTCCGCGAGGTCGGGATATTCCGCCGCATAATTCGCGAAGCGCTCGGTCCAGGCGGCGCTGAGCATCCGTCCGCGCCGGCCGAGGCCGTCCCTGAAGCCTTGTAGCACTTCGTCCGGCACGCGGAACTGGGCGTCCTCGGGCCAGCCATAGGCCTTCTTGGTCAGCCGCACCTCGTCTTCGCCCAATGGCGCGCCATGGGCGCCATAGGTGTCCTGCTTGTTGGGCGAGCCGTAGCCGATATGGCTGCGCACCTGGATGAAGGTCGGCCGGTCGGTGGTGGCCCGGAAGGTCTTGAAGGCGCGGTCGAGCGCGTCGAGGTCGTTGGCATCCTCGACCTTGATGACGTTCCAGCCATAGGCCTCGAAGCGCTTGGCCACGTCCTCGCTGAAGGCGAGGTCGGTCGAGCCCTCGATGGTGATCTTGTTGTCGTCGTAGATCCAGCACAGATTGGCGAGCTTCAGATGCCCTGCCATCGAGGCCGCTTCGCCCGAGATGCCCTCCATCATGCAGCCGTCGCCCGCCAGCGCGTAGACGTCGTAGTCGAACAGATCGAAGCCCGGCCGGTTGTAGGTTGCGGCCAGCCAGCGCTGCGCGATCGCCATGCCGACGCTGGTGGCGACGCCCTGACCGAGCGGGCCGGTCGTCGTCTCGACGCCCGTCGTCCAGCGGTATTCCGGGTGGCCCGCGCAGGGACTGTCGAGCTGGCGGAACCGCTTGATCGCGTCGAGCGGGACGGACGGCTCGCCGAGCGTCTCGTAGGCCGGGTTCACCGCCTTGACGCCCGCGACATGCAGAAGCGCGTAGAGCAGCATGGAGGCGTGGCCGACCGACAGCACGAAGCGATCGCGGTTTGGCCAGATCGGCTGTTCGGGGTCGTAGCGCAGGAAGCGCTGCCACAGCGTGTAGGCCACCGGCGCCAGCCCCATCGGAGCACCTGGATGGCCTGAATTCGCTGCCTGAACGGCATCGATTGCGAGGGTGCGGATCGTGTTGATCGCGAGCTGATCTGTATCGGTCGTCGTCTGGTCGATTTCGCTGACGTCACTCATTCGGTGATGCTCCTCCGGAATTGCCGGCAATGGGCCGGCCGTGTCTTGTTGCGGCGCGGTGGTCGCACCGCTCCGGTCTTCGGCCCCCGCCTTTACCGGCGAGGCCAGGCGGCACAGGCAGGCTGCGCGGTCAGTTCAGGCGCTGGCGAATGATGTCGCGGAGCGTGCCGAGGTCCTTGGCAAAGCCGCGAATCCCCGCCGCCAGCATCTCGGTCGCCATCGCGTCGTCGTTGATCTCCCAGCGGAAGCGGTTCTCGTCCATCTCGATGCGCTCCTCCGGCTCGAAGCTGTCGGGCGACAGCTTGCGCTCGACCGTGCCCTCGCCCGTGGACAGCTCCTCGAGCAGTGCCGGGCTGACGGTCAGCCGGTCGCAACCCGCCAGCGCCTCGATCTGCCCGGTCGAGCGGAACGAGGCGCCCATCACCACCGTGTCGATGCCCTGGGACTTGTAGTAGTTGTAGATCGAGCGCACCGAAAGGACGCCCGGATCCTCCTCGGGGGCGAAGCCGTGACCGGCGGCCTTGCTGTGCCAGTCGGTGATGCGGCCCACGAAGGGCGAGATCAGGAACACGCCGGCATCGGCGCAGGCGACCGCCTGCGCCTTGCTGAAGAGAAGCGTCAGGTTGCAGTCGATGCCGTCCTTCTGCAGTTCTTCGGCGGCACGGATCCCTTCCCAGGTGGCGGCAAGCTTGACCAGGATGCGCTCGCGGCTGATCTGGCGCTCGGCGTAGTCGTCGATGATCGCCCTGGCCCGGGTGATCGAGGCGCCGGTATCAAAGGAAAGGTCGGCGTCAACCTCCGTCGAAACCCGGCCGGGAACCAGATCGGCCAGCGCGGCACCCACCGAGACCGCGAGCCGGTCGGCCACCGCGGCGACGCGTGCCTCGGTTTCGCCGGCCTGGCGTGACCCCCAGTCGATCGCCTCGTTCACTGTATCCTCGAATTCGGACGTCTTCAGCGCCTTCAGGACGATCGAGGGGTTGGTCGTGCAATCGACCGGCTTGAGTTTCCGCACCGCCTCGATGTCGCCGGTATCGGCAACCACCGTGGTCATCGCGCGCAGTTGGTCGAGTTTCGAGGCCATGGGAGACTCCTGTCTAGCTGAAGGTTTCGCAAGCGGGCGCCGTCGCCGACGCCCGGGTGGTATCCACTGAGTGTTCGCAGGCGCCCCAAGGGTTGTCCCTCAGAGGCAAGGCCAGCAAGCCCGGTGGCGCTGCCGCGCCTTTGAGCGCGCCGGGCATGGCGGTGAATGCGCTGGCAATCGGAGGGTGCAGGGCTAGAATGCCCGCCGGGAGACAAAGGGGGGCGCCTTGCGGACCAAGAAGATAGTCAACGCCGGGGACCATGCGGTCGACGAGATGCTCGACGGCATCCTCGCCGCGCATTCCGGGCATCTCGCCCGCGTGGCCGGTACAAAGCGAGCAATCGTTGCGCGCGACGGACCGCGGGACGGCAAGGTCGGGCTGGTGATCGGCGGCGGATCGGGGCACGAGCCCACATTCGTCGGCTTCGTTGGCCGAGGACTGGCCGATGCTGCGGCGATCGGCAACGTCTTCGCCTCGCCGCCGCCCGATCCGATCCTTGCCTGCACCCAGGCGGTCAATGGCGGCGCGGGCGTGCTCTATATGTACGGAAACTACGCCGGGGACGTGATGAACTTCGACATGGCCGCCGAAATGGCAGCGATGGACGACATCGAGGTCCGCACGGTGCTGACCACCGACGACATCGCTTCGGCGCCCCGCGACCGTCGCGACAGCCGCCGCGGTGTGGCGGGCAACTTCTTCATCTTCAAGGTGGCAGGCGCGGCCTGCGACCGCATGCTCGACCTCGACGAGGTAGAGCGGATCGCGCGGAAGGCCAACGCGCACACCTTTACCATGGGCGTCGCGCTGGCGCCCTGTTCGCTGCCGCAGACCCGGCGTCCGAATTTCGAGATCGGTGCCGAGGAGATGGAAATCGGCATGGGCATTCATGGCGAGCCCGGCGTGGCGCGCGGCCCGCTTGAACCCGCCGACAGTATCGTCGATGAGATGATGGACCGGATCCTGGCGGAAATGGCGCCCGCAAAGGGCGACCGGGTGGCGCTGCTGGTCAACGGTCTGGGCGCCACGCCGCTGATGGAACTCTACATCATGAACCGCCGCGTACGGCAGCGCCTGGACGATGCCGGGATCGGCGTTCACGCGACCTGGGTCGGAAACTGGTGCACGTCCCTTGAGATGACCGGGGCGTCGGTCACCTGCATGCATCTCGACGGCGAGTTGACGGCGTTTCTGGATCATCCCTGCGACTGTGCCATGTTTCGGGTGGGCTGATGGAAATTGCTGCAAGCGACCTCGTCCGGATGATCGCCGCAGTGGCCGACGATCTCGAGACCAACAAGGACGAACTGTGTCGGCTCGACGGGCTGATCGGCGATGCCGATCATGGGATCGCCATGGCGCTTGGCTTCGGCGCGGCGCGCGACGCGGTGACAGCGCTTGGCCCCGAAGCCGAACCCTCCGCCGTGCTGAATGCGGCGGCCAAGGCGTTCCTGAGCGGGGTCGGTGCGTCCTGCGGTCCGCTCTATGCAACCGCGCTCATGCGCGCTGGCGCTTCGGTCAAGGGCAAGGCGCGGCTCGACGATGGTGACGCCGTGGCACTTCTTCGCGGGATGGAGACAGGGATCCGCGACCGGGGCAAGGCCGAGCCGGGACAGAAGACCATGCTCGACGCCTGGGCGCCCGCGGCCTCGGCAGCCGAAGCGGCGCTGTCTGCCGGGAACGACCTGCCGCAATGCTTCGACGCGGCCGTAATGGCCGCCCGCGACGGTGCCGAAGCGACCCGCCAGATGGTCGCGACCAAGGGGCGGGCAGAGCGTCTGGGGGATAGGTCCCTGGGTCATGTCGATCCCGGTGCTGCCTCTGCGGTCATGGTCATCGCGGCAATGGCGCGGGCCCTGCCTGCCTGATCCGTCCGGCCGGACGGGCCGGGCATGGCCCTGCGCCGCTGCAGGATCAGGCCTTGGCGTATTTCGCTTCGACCTCGTTGATCGCCTTGACGTTCGGGGCCGACCTCCCGGCCTGATCGAAGGTCTGCGCCAGGAACGCGTCGGCGATGGCCTTCGCCAGTTCGGGGCCGATCACCCGCGCGCCCATCGTGATGATATGCGCGTCGTTCGACAGTGCGGCCCGCTCGGCCGAATAGGTGTCGTGGGTCAGTGCCGCGCGGATACCCGGAATCTTGTTGGCCGAGATGCAGACGCCTATTCCGGTTCCGCAGACCAGGATGGCCTTGTCGTAGGTGCCTTCCTTGACGGCATTGGCCACGCGGTCAGTCAGATGTGCATAGAACTTTTCGGCGTCGTTCTCCGGCGCGCTCAGTTCCGACACGTCGTGGCTGGCTTTCAGGTACTCTGCGAGCGTGTGGGCGAGATCGGCACCGGCGCTGTCGCCGGCAATTGCGAGTTTCATGGGATCCTCCTCGGTGATCTTGGTCGCATTTCCGCGGCCGGTCTGTGTGCCGGCCGGTCGGATTGTCAGAGCGCCGCAGCTACGCGCTGCAGGATGTCGATGTAGCCGTCCGGGTTCCAGGCCGAGCGGCCGATGAAAAGCCCGTCCACATGCGGGCAGGCGACAAGTTCCGCAGCATTGCCCGGATTGACGCTGCCACCGTAAAGCACCGGCGGCTCGCCCGGCAGGATGGCCGCCGCCACGCGCTTGATCAGTCCCTGCTGCTGGTCGGCATAGTCCGAGCTGGCCGGGATGCCGTTCTCGCCGATTGCCCAGACGGGTTCGTAGGCGAACAGGATCGGCGCCTTGCGCTGCGCATCGTCAAGGGCATGCAGGGCGCCCTCGGTCTGCGCGGTCAGCACTTCGTCTGCGCGGCCGGATTCGCGCTCGTCAAGGGTTTCGCCGACGCAGATCAGCGGAACGAAGCCGTGACGGACCGCCGCCTCGGTCTTGAGACCGACAGTCCGGTCGGTCTCGCCGAAATGCTCGCGGCGCTCGCTGTGGCCCAGCTCGATCAGGTCGAGCCCGCAATCCTTCAGCTGAAGCGGAGACACCTCACCGGTCCAGGCACCGGCATCCGCCCAGTGCATGTTCTGGGCGCCGACCTTCACGCGGGTGGAGGCCAAGGCGTCCTTCACCTGCCGTACGGCCGTGAAGGACGGAATGACGAAGGGCTGAATGCGCGGGTCGCATTCCGGCATGTAGGCAGCGAGAGCCTCGGCGAAGACGAGCCCGTCCGCCAGAGTCTTGTTCATCTTCCAGCTCGTTCCGACCCAGGTGGTCATTCCCCCTCCTCCCTCAGAGAATCGACGATGTGCAGATGGACGTCGGCGGCGTCGAGCGCCGCGCGGTGGTCCGCAGACGGTGTCTCTCCTGTCATGACAGCGTCGAACGCGGATAATTCGGCCAGGAAATGCAGGGCCGAGCGGCCGAACTTGCTGTGGTCCACCAGCAGATAGCCGCGCTCAGCCGCGTCCAGCATCAGCCGCTTGGACTGGACTACCTCCGGATCCTGGTGAAAGGCCGAAACGCCGTGGATCGCGGACGAGGACAGGAAGGCCACGTCGGCGCGCAGCGACCGCAGCGCCTCTTCGCAGAGAATGCCGAAGAAGCCGTTGAACTTGCTGCTGTAGAGACCGCCGAGCGCGATCAGCTGAATTCCCGGGGCCGCAGTCAGCGCATTGATAGCGGTCAGATTATTGGTGATGACGGTCAGGGGGCGCTGGTCGGTCAGGTGCATCGCGACGCGGCCCGCGGTGGATCCGTCGTCGATGATCACCGTCTGGCCCGGTTCGATCAGAGCGGCCGCCGCAGCAGCGATCCTGTCTTTTTCGTCGGCAGCGAGCGTCTGGCGATAGCGGAAGTCGCTTTCGAACCGGGCGCTCGACTGGATCGAGGCGCCGCCCCGTACCTTGCGCAAGAGCCCCCCGCCTTCAAGCTCGTCGAGGTCGCGGTGGATGGTCATCTTCGAAACGCCGAAGCGGAGCGACAGGTCGTCGACGCTCGCCGTTCCCGTTTCGGCAAGCACGTCCATGATCCCCTGTCGGCGGTCGTTCAGTTTCATCCCGCAACTCCCTTCGCGCCAAAGACGTAACATTTGAAATTCTGAGTTGCAACGTAAATTATGTGATAATGAGATTTTATATTGTGATTTTTGTGAGAATCACGTAACAGCTGTTGGCGATGGAGGAGGGCGGCCGTCAGCCGGCAACGCATCGGCTCGCGGCACCCCAAACCGAGGGGATTCGAATGCTGAGACTTTCCGGCGATACCGCATCGGCGGCGCCGACGATCGACGCCTATCTGCGCGACCGTGCCCAATCCGATCCGGCCCAATCCGATCCGGCCCGCGCCAAGGCGGCCGAGGTCATTGCGGCGATCGCGTCCGCTTCCGTGCCGCTGGCACGGAGGCTCGCGCAGGGAGAGCTTCCAGGCGACCCCAAGCGCAAGGTCGGCGTGAACAGCGCAGGCGATTCCCAGAAGGCCCTCGACATGGCGGCGCACGATCATTTCGTGGCCGTGCTGATCGCCGCCGGAGTGCGGGCGATCCTGTCCGAAGAGGCCGAGGACATGATCCCCGGCGCGGCGGAGGGACTCGTTTCGGTGGCAATCGATCCGATCGACGGATCGGGCAGCATCGGGATCGGCGCGCCCCTGGGGACTCTGTTCGCGATCTATCCTGCGTCGGACGCTGGCGACGAGTTCAGGATGTCGGGCCGCAGTCTTCTGGCGGCCGGCTATGTGTCGTTCGGCCATTCGGTCGATTTCGGCTTCAGCCTCGGCGACGGCGTCGTCATCGCGACGCTCGATCCGGCAAGCAACGTCTTTCGCGTCGTCGTCGAAGACGCCCGGCTGCCCCTGGAAGCGTCGGAGATCGCCTACAACGCCTCGCTGTACTGGCATTGGCGCCCGGGAGTTCAGGCTTATGTCGACGACTGCCTCGCTGGCCGCGACGGTCCCAGGGAGCGGGATTTCAACATGCGGTGGCTTGCCGCCGCTGTCGGCGAACTGCACCGGATCCTGCGGCGCGGTGGAATGTTCTTCTATGTTGCGGACAAGCGAAAGGGATATCGCGAGGGCCGGCTTCGGCTGATCTATGAAGCCGTTCCGATCGCATTCCTGTGCGAGGCGGCCGGCGGGGCTGCAACCGATGGTGCGCGCCCCATTCTCGACCTCGTCCCCGAAACGCTGCATCAGAACATCCCCCTTGTCTTCGGCTGTGCAGACGAGGTCGCAACCTTCGCGACCTACGCCGCACGCGACAACTGACACGTCCAGACCACAATCAATCGAAACGGGAGGAGCCGGATGGCCCGCATTACCTTGAGGCAACTGCTCGACCATGCGGCGGAGCATGGTTACGGCGTGCCGGCATTCAACATGAACAACATGGAACAGGGGCTCGCGATCATGGCGGCGGCGGAAGCCACCCGCGCGCCGGTCATCCTCCAGGCGAGCCGCGGCGCCCGTGCCTATGCCGGCGACCTGGTGCTGTCGCACATGATCGACGGCTTCGTCGCGGCCCATCCGGACATCCCGGTCTGCATGCATCTCGATCACGGCAACGAGCCCGGCACCTGCGCGACCGCGATCCAGTACGGCTTCACCTCGGTGATGATGGACGGCTCGCTCGAGGCCGATGGCAAGACGCCGGCCGACTATGGCTACAATTCCGGCGTCACTGCGCGGGTCAGCGAGATGGCGCATGCCTGCGGCGTCTCGGTCGAGGGCGAGATCGGCGTTCTCGGCAGCCTCGAGACCGGCGGCGGTGAGCAGGAGGATGGGCACGGTTTCGAAGGGACGCTCGACCACGACCAGTTGCTGACCGATCCGAACGATGCCGCGCAGTTCGTGCGCGACACCAGGGTCGATGCGCTGGCGGTCGCGATGGGCACCAGCCATGGCGCCTACAAGTTCACCCGGCGCCCGGATGGCGAGGTGCTGGCGATGCACGTGATCGAGGAGATCCACCGCCGCCTTCCCGACACCCATCTGGTGATGCACGGCTCGTCCTCGGTTCCCGAAGCGCTGCAGGATCTGATCAACCGCTACGGTGGCGACATCAAGCCGACCTGGGGCGTGCCGGTCGAAGAGATCCAGCGCGGCATCCGGCACGGCGTCCGCAAGATCAACATCGACACCGACAACCGCATGGCAATGACGGGCGCGATCCGCAAGGTGCTGATGGAGGCGCCGGACCAGTTCGACCCGCGCAAGTACCTCGTGCCCGCGATGGTCGAGATGAAGAAGCTCTGCATCGAGCGGTTCGAGGCATTCGGAACCGCCGGTCACGCCGACCGTATCAGGCCGATCCCCCTGGCAGAAATGGCCAAGCGCTATGCGGCGGGCAGCCTCGATCCCAAGATCGCCTGAGCGG
Organism: Paracoccaceae bacterium; assembly: GCA_020425125.1. Taxonomy (GTDB): domain Bacteria; phylum Pseudomonadota; class Alphaproteobacteria; order Rhodobacterales; family Rhodobacteraceae; genus Meridianimarinicoccus. The sequence continues at coordinate 22,421 of JAGQRV010000065.1, forward strand.
CTCAGAGGGCCCGGCGTCGTGCCGGGCCGCATTCCGGACTCGCGGCGCACGGTGGTGCAGGACTTCCGGTTTTCGCGGGTCGGCGTCACGAACGGGCTCCCGCAATTGCGGGCGACCGGTAGCGGTGGCGCGAGTTCAGGTCGGCCGTGATCGCGGCGACCTCGTCGGCCGTGCGGTCGGCGTCCCAGCCAAGCGCCGCTGCGGCAATGTCGGCGATCGCATCGAGATCGCGAACGGTCAGACTGCCGGTAATCGCCAGGGTCGTGCGCCGCAGCACGATGTCAGCCAGATGCACGACGGCTTCGCGGCGCGCAATCCAGTCGATCTCGGCCCGGCTGTAATCGTGGCAATCGGGCAGCCGCTCCGCGTCGGCAGATGGGCCCAGATGCTCGGTGACGTCTGCGGCCCTGGCACCATATCGGTCCAGAAGCTGCGAGATCCGCGGCTCTGAAAGACCGGTCTGCGCCGCCACCCGCCCGATCCAGCGCTTTCTTTCGTCCGGCGTCGTCGGATATCCCCTGCCGCCGCCGATGGCGAGCTCGCGCGTCGACTGCGTGCGGGTCCCGCCGATCCGGGCAAGGATCGTGTCCGCGACCTCTTCGGCAAAGCCGCGGAAGGTCGTCCACTTGCCGCCCACCAGGGAGATGATCGGAAAGGGCCTGTCGCCCTCCGGCTCGCTGACCGGCGCGGAATGGTCGCGGCTGATCAGGCCGGGCGTCGTCGCGTTCGACGCTGGCAACGGGCGGATGCCACTATAGGCATAGATGATCTGGCTGCGATCGAATGCCAGCCCCGGCAGCAGCGTGCGCAGGCTCTGCATCAGGTAGTCGATTTCGGCGTCTTCGCAGCGGACGTCGTCGGGGTTGTCCGCAGGGATGTCGGTCGATCCGACCAGCGCGCGTCCGAGATAATCGTAGACAAGGCAGATGCGCCCGTCATCGGCTTCGAAATAGATCATGCGCCCGTCCAGCATGGACACGAGCGCGTCATGATCGAGGAGGATGTGCGAGCCCTTGGTGCCGCCGATCATCCGCGACGGCGCACCGAGCAGGGCGTTGACGCGGTCGATCCAGGGGCCGGCGGCGTTGACCACGACCTTGGGGCGGACGGCGATGGTCCCGCCGTCGGCGGCCGAAATTCGCAGCGTTCCGCCCTCCACCCCGTCAAGCGTGGCGTAAGTCAACGCAGCGGATCCGGGGCAGGCCGCCAGCCCGTCCTGAACCAGTTCGAAAACCAGACGTTCGGGTCCGCTGATCTTCGCGTCGTAATAGGTGCCGGCAGCCACGACGGCAGGTGTCAACGCGGGCATGTCGGCGAGGGCGCGGCGCTTGCCGACCAGGCTGTGCCGCGGCATCACCCGGTGGCGCGCGCCGTAGAAGTCGTAGAGCGCAAGGCCAATCTTGACCAGCAGGGCGCCCCGGCTGCGCGGCGCGCTCTTGGCGCCCGCCATAGTTCGCAGGGCCGCCCAGATTCCCCGCGTCCAGGAAAAGATCGGAATCACTGTCGGGAGCGGCGCCACGCAGTGCGGCGCGTTGCGCAGCAGCAGGTTCCGTTCCAGCGTCGATTGCGCCACCAGCCCGAATTCTCCGGTCTCAAGGTATTTCAGCCCGCCATGGATCAGCCGTGACGGTGCCGCGCTGGTGCCCGAGCCGAAATCGCCCCTGTCCGCGATCAGGCAGCGCACGCCCTGGGCGCAAAGATCGCGGAACAGCCCGGACCCGTTGATCCCGGCACCGAGGATGAGCACGTCGGGCTCCGTCCCGCCGCCGCTCACGCCAGGGGCTCCGCATCGGTCGCGGCGAGCGCGTCAAGCTCGGGCCAGAACGGGGCCAGATGCTCGGCGAGACGGCAGAAGAGTTCGTAGCGCCGCTGATAGGCCGCGCGCCGTTTCGAATCGGGGTCGAAACTGCGTCCGAGCCTGCCCAGGTCCCGCGGGTCGTCCTGCGGCGAGGCGAAAAGACCGATGCCGGCGCCCGCGCACAGTGCGGCGCCCCAGGCAGCGGCCTCGTCGGTCGCAGTGACGGTGACCGGCATCCCGAGGATATCGGCGAACATCTGCGCGAAAGTGGGATTGCGCGACGCGCCGCCGGTCAGCCGCGCTTCGGCTACATCGAAACCGTCGCGGAGGGCGTCGATATGGATCCGGTGGTTGAACGCAATTCCTTCCAGCACCGACCTCAGCAGTGTTCCGCGGTCGTGCCAGCCGCGCAGTCCGAAAAAGCCGCCGCTGGCCTGCGATCCATAGGGCGAGCCGAACAGGAACGGATGGAACAGCACGCTCGACGGTTGCGCCAGGGCGTGGTCGATTTCAGCTGCGAGACGGACATGGACCGATTCTCCCGCGCCTTCGGCATCGGCGAGGTCGGCGTGACAGAGCTTGTCGACGAACCAGTCGTAATTGGTCGCGGAGGCCGGCGAGATCGCCATGTTGTTCCATTCGCCCGGCGTGATGGCGTTGCGGCAGAACCAGCGGCGGTCGACGCGCGGCGCGGTCGAGACCACTTCGTTAATCGAATAGGTGCCCGCGACGATGGCGAGGCGTCCGGCCGCGTGCCCGCCGATGCCGAGCGCCGAGGCGGTGACGTCGTGCAGTCCCGCGGCGACCGGCGTGCCCACGGCAAGGCCGGTTGCTTCGGCTGCCGCGGCGGTGACTTCGCCGACGATCTCGGCAGACCCGGCCACCGCTGGCAAGGCATGGTCCAGGTCTTCGAGACCGAAGATGCGCAGCGCTTCGGGCGCGTAGGCCTGGTCGCGGACGGACGTGAACGAGGTGCTCGCCTCGGTGCGGTCCGTGCCGAGGGTGCCGGTCAGGCAAAACCGCAGCCAGTCCTTGCAGGCGATCGCATGGGCGATGCGCCCGAATCGGGCGGGGTCATGGCGCTGGATCCAGGCGAGCAGTGCCGAGGGGGCCGAAGCGTGGGGGATTTGCCCCGTGAGGTCCAGTGCTGCGTCCGCGACGCTGCCCCTGAGCCAGTCCTCGACGATCTCGCCGGCGCGGCTGTCAAGCGACAGGATCCCGGGGCCGAGCGGACGGCGGTTCTCGTCGAGCAGATAGATGCCATCGCCATGCGCCGTCGCGGCGACCGCCACGATGTCGCCTGCGGAGCGTCCGCATCTGGCAATGGCCTCGCGGATCGCTTCGGCGGTGGCGCGCCACAGACCGTCCATGTCGCGCTCCACGTGGCGGGGTTGGGGGATGAGCTGCGGGATGCGGCGCCGGGCCGCTGCCAGCTGGGACCCGTCCGCATCGAAGACCACGGCCTTCGTGACCGTCAGGCCGTTGTCGATCCCGAGCAGGCACGGCATCGCCACTTGTCCTTCCGAGGCCAGATTTGGTGTGGGGGCGCCGACATGCAGCGCCCCCGGAGAGGTGTCAGCCCGACACCATCGAAGACAGCGTGAAGGGCGCGACATACTCGTCGACATTGTCCGGGGTGATCAGGACGCAATCGAAGAGTTGCTTCTCGCTGTCGGCGCCGGTCTTGCCGTTCTTGATGAAGTTGTCGGCCTGCCGGACCGCTTCAGCCGAGAAGACCGCGACCGGCTGCAGCACGGTATACTGCATTTCGCCGGCCTTGATCGCGGCGACCGCATCGGGCGAGCCATCGAAGCCGCCCACCTTGACCTGGTCGAGCTTGCCGGCTTCCTTCAGCGCGGCGATCGCGCCCAGTGCCATCTCGTCATTGCCGCTGATCACGCCGATGATGTCGGGGTGGGCCTGCAGCATCGACTGCATCTTGTTGAAGCCCTGGGTGCGATCCCAGTTCGCAACTTCCTGCGCGACCTTGCTGAGATCGGGGTACTGGGTCAGAACCGTCTCGTAGCCGTTCGAGCGGGTGGCGGCGTTGTTGTCCGCGGGATTGCCGAACAGCTCGACATAATTGCCGGTGTCGCCGACGCTTTCGACCCACTGCTGGGCGCCAAGCGCCGCGCCTTGGGCATTGTTCGAAACGAGCTGCGCCTTTGCAAGACCGTCCTGGTTGATCTCGGCGTTCACGAGGAACACCGGGATCCCGGCATCGACCGCCTTCTTCACGGCGCCGATGGATCCGTCGGCATTCGCCGGATCGAGGATGATCGCCTTGGACTTGTTTGTGATCGCAGTGTCGATCAGCGTGCTTTCCGTGTTGGTGTCGCCCTTGTGCGCGCTGACCGCAGCCGTGTAGCCGAGATCTTCCGCAGTCTTCTTGGCCACTTCACCTTCGGTGAACCAGTAGGGGTTGGCGGGGTCGGTGACGATGATCGAGATCAGCCCGTCCGCCCAGGCCGAACCGGCGAGGAACGGTGCAGCCGCAACCGCCGCGAGCAACAGGCGCTTTCCTTTTCCGTACATGTGGATTCTCTCTCCCTTTTAAGTTGATGCCGGCGATGCGGCGTTGCTTTCCGCCCCGGACCGGGCACGGGCCACGGGCTGGAGCGGAGAAGTTCGGCGTGCGGTCTCAGCCCTTCTTCGGCCGGCGACCGCCGTACTGGATGCTGTTGAGAAGGACGGCGAGGACGATCACCGCGCCGGTGAAGACGGTCTGCCAGTAGGACGAGACGCCGACGATCACGAGGCCGTCCGACAGGAAGCCGATCACGAAGGCGCCGAGCATGGTCCCGCCGATCGTGCCGCGTCCACCGCTCAGCGCCGCGCCGCCGATCACCACCGCGGCAATGGCCGTCAGTTCGTAGGTCATGCCCGCGGTCGGGCCGGCCGAGGTGAGCTGCGACGAGAGGACGAGACCCGCGATCGCGGCGCAGATGCCCGAGAGCACGTAGACCGTGATCTTGACGTTCTTGGTGGGTACGCCGGACAATTCTGCCGCGCGTTCGTTTCCGCCGGAGCTGTAGAGCCAGCGGCCGAAGGCCGTGCGGGTCAGCGCGAGGTGGCAGATTACGGCGATGGCGATGAGTACGAGCACGCCGATGGGAATGCCGGCGAGTCGGTTGAAGCCGAGCCAGTTGAAGCCGGTATTTCCGAGTTCCGGGCGGCCGCCGAGATTGTTGTAGGTCAGGCCGTTGGTCATCAGCAGGGCGACGCCGCGGGCGACGTAGAGCGTGCCCAGGGTTGCCACGAAGGCCGGTACCTTGAGATAGGCGATCAGGACCCCGTTGATCGCGCCAACGAAGGCGCCGAGTGCACATGTCAGCACCACCACGGCCCAGACCGGCGGGTAGAGGATCACCCCGAACATGCCGAGCTTGACGCCCTGCATCAGGGCGCCGGCCACGACACCGCAAAGCGCCAGGACCGAGCCCACCGAGAGGTCGATGCCGCCGTTGAGGATCACGAGGAGCATGCCGATCGACAGCAGGCCGTAGATAGCCACGTGGTTGGACATGGTCAGGAAGTTCGCCACCGAGAAGTAGTTCGGCGACAGGATCGAGAAGACGATGATGATGACGATGAGGGCGAAGAAAGCGCGGCCCTCGAGAAGCACCTTCGCAAGCTCGAAGCGGTCCTTGGGCATGGAAATGCCGAGGCGGCTGGCGATGTGGGTGGCGTCGCTCATGATGGGGCTCCAGCGTTCGATCTGTTGGGCGAGATGGGGCGCGACGGGGCGCCGGCCGTGTCGTGGAGGTAAGGCGGTGATGGCGATGGCGTCGGCCATGGCAGGGGCGGACATTGCCCGGCCCCGGCCCCGGCCCCGGCGTCCGTGCGGACGCAGACGATGGACGTGCTCATGGCATTGCCGCCATCGGGCGTTGCCCGGACGTGTCCGGTTCGGCGTCGGTCCCATGGCTCAGGTCGATGATCGCCCGCGCCGTGCGCTCGTCGGTGATCAGGTCGGTGACCAGCCCGCTGGCAAGGACCGACCGGATCGCAGCAACCTTCACGGCGCCGCCGGCAACCGCGACGATCCTGCGGCCCTTCAGCCTGTCGAGCGGCAGTGTGACGATGCGTGCGGTCAGCTCGTTCTCGACCGGACGCCCGCGTGCATCGAAGAAATGGCCGAGCATTTCTCCGACACCGCCCGCGCGCGCTATTGCGGCCATCTCGCCGGCCTCGACCATGCCCGATGTCACCAGTTCCGCCTCCGGCACCGTGGTTCCGATGCCGACGACAATCAGGTCGGATTGCTTGGCCAGGTCGAACGCTTCGGCGGCGTCCTTCTGGCCGAGAAGGACATCGCGGTCCGCTGCGCTGTTGGCCATGAACGTCACCGGCATCACGGTCGCTTCGGCGCCGGTCCGCTCGGCCAGGCGGGTGACGATCTCGTGCGGGTTGGCATGGAACTTCCGGGTCAGACCGCCCATCAGGCCGACGACGTGGACGTGCGGCACATGCAACCCGGACAGATTCTCGACGGACGCCAGCAGGGTCCGGCCGTGGCTGACGCCAACGACCATCTTCTGGTCCCGGCCGATCGCATCGTTCAGGAACTCCGCCCCGGCAACCCCGAGCGCCTCGAGCGGCAGCTCGTCCTGGTGGACATCGGTGACGACCTTGCAGTGGCCGAGCCCGAAGAAGTCGGCGAGCTGCTGCTCGAGATCGACCTCACCGGATGCCGCCATGATTTCTTCCTTGGTCGCGTCGGGGCCGAACTCGGCCGAGATCTTGCCCTTGCTCATGACGATGATGCGGTGTGCTACACTCAGGCATTCGCCGACTTCGGAAGTCGAGTAGACCACCGCAAGCCCGCTTTTCGCCCCTTCTGCCAGCAGCTTGAAGACTTCAGACTTTGCGCCGATATCGATGCCGCGGCTCGGTTCGTCCAGCAGCACGACCGATGGCTTTGTCGCCAGCATCTTGCCGATGACGACCTTCTGCTGGTTGCCGCCGGACAGCGAGCCGATCATCGCGCCACCGCCATCCGTCTTGATGTGGACGTCGCGGATCGACTGGTCGATCAGGTCCTGTTCGCTCTTGCGCGAGGTGAAGAGGCGCTTGGTGAAGGTGCCGATGCTGGCCAGCGACAGGTTCTGTCCGACGCTCATTGTCTGCACCAGTCCGTCGCGCTGCCGGTCCTCCGGCACCAGAACCAGGCCCACGGCAATGCGGTCGGCGATGCTCAGATGCGAGACGTCATGTCCGTGAAGCAGGACTTTCCCGCCCGAGGGCCGGATTCGGCCTGCCACGCATTCCATCATCTCGGTGCGCCCGGCGCCCATCAGCCCGTAGATGCAGACGATCTCGCCAGCCCGGACATTCAGCGTCAAACGGTCGACGGCCGCATAGCCGCCCGGCGCAGGGACACTCAGATTCTCGACCCTGAGCGCCACGCTGCCGAAGTCGTATCCAGAAGGCGGCGAGCCGAGGTCGAAGTTCTCGCCCACCATGTTCCGCACGATCCATTCCAGGTCGATGTCCTTGCGCGGAGCGTAGGCGGTCATGGTGCCGTCGCGCAGCACCACGGCATGGTTGGTGATCTGCAGCGCCTCTTCGAGGTGGTGCGAGATGTAGACGATCGAGACGCCGCGGCCGGTCAGGTCGCGGATCACCTTGAACAGCACCTCGACTTCGGCCGCGCTCAATGCCGATGTCGGCTCGTCCATGATCAGGATGCGCGAATTGACCGAGAGGGCGCGGGCGATCTCGACGATCTGCTGCTGCCCCAGCCGCAGATCCTCGACCAGCGTCAGCGGGTCGATATCTTCTTCGAGTTCCTTCATCAGGGCGCGCGCCTGACGCTCTTCCTCGGCGAAATCGACGCCCATCGGTGTGCGTATCTCGCGGCCCATGAAGATGTTGTCGCGCACGTTCATGTTGGGCGCGAGGCTCAACTCCTGGTGGATGATGGAGATGCCGCGGTCGCGGGCCTCGGTTGTCGAGGCAAACCGCACCGGATTGCCGTCGAGGATGATCTCGCCCGAGGTCGGGGTGACGACGCCCGACAGGATCTTCATCAGCGTCGACTTGCCAGCGCCGTTCTCGCCGAAGAGCGTCGTGACCTGGCCGCGGTGAATGTCGAAGTTCACGCCCTTGAGCGCCTGGATCGCGCCATAGGACTTGGCGACGTTCCGGGCGGCGAGGACCACTTCCCCCTTGTCGGGGGTCTTGGATGGGATGTCACTCATTGCACCGTGATCTCCACCGGAGTGACCAGCCAGTTCTTGGGGTTCACCAGCGTGAAGGCACCGACGACCGAGACCGTCTTGCCGGGCAGGGTGCTGGTGTCGATTCCGGCCAGCACGTCCTTCTTCATCTGGTTGTTGATGGCCGCGCCGGCGTTCTGGTACTCGATCTGGTTCTTGAAATCGCCGAACTTGATCTCGCCCGTCGCGTCGCGCAGGTCGGTGCCGTTGATCGCCGGTCCGGTCTGCATCCGGATCTTCGTTTCGGCCGGCATTCCGTCCACGTTGACGTAATAGATGCCGGACTTGCCCTCGCCGACCACGCCGGTGAACGCGATCGGGATCACCGAGCCGATGCCGGCCTTGATGCCGTATTGCTGGGCGGCCGCGTTCTTGTCGGCGGCGACCGCCGTGGCTAATGTCACGGCGTCGACGGCCCGCTTCTCGATATTGTCGCGCACCTTGGGAAACTCCGCGGCACCGAACGATTCCGGCGAGAAGCCCGCTTCGCTGATGTCCTGATCGGATCCGATGGTGACGACTTTCGTGTCAATCGCGATGGCCGCGATGACGACCACGACGGCAGCCGCGATCACCAGTTGCCGGCGGCGCGGCCGGACGGATCTGAATCCGCTCAAATCGGCGCTTGTGCTCATGGTTAGGATGACCTCCCGTTACATCTCATCAAGCCGAATGCGAGGCGCAGCCAGCCGGTGTCGGCCGACACCCGGCGCAACACGGAACTGCCACCCGGCGACCGTCTGTCAGGCCAGGGCGCTAGCGGCCGTGCGGAACGCCAGGCGACGCCATCTAACCAGCGCTGACATGCAGTGCGTGCATACGGTTATCCTCCCCAGACCCGCAGCGGCGGCTATCCTGCCACTTGCCCCGGGCCAATCTCCTCCACGCGGACCATTATACAAATTCTGCGCGGCCTGAGATCCAGTCCTTGATCCCCCCTTACGGTCAACTTCGGCGTTTCGCTTCGTGTCTCGGGCCGAGCCGTTGATCGAGCGCCGTTGTTGACAGTCGCTACCATATGTGAAATAAATTTCTCTGTCAGCAAAAAAATGCACGAGACCATCGGAGCTCGTGGATCTGGCAGGAAAGACAGGGGATCCGGGTCCGAAGGGAGGGGCCGTGTCCCCCTAGGGAAGCGATTTTCGCGTGCCGGACGCTGGGTGCGCGCAAGTGGGGGGAGTTGCATGGCTCATCGGATTCGCCGCGGCGCGGCCGACGCGTTTTGCGCATTCGTGGTGGAGGCGCCCGATGCGTGACGGCGCGGACATTCTGATCGGCATCGATTCGGGGACATCGGTCGTGAAGGCGGTCGCCTTCGATCTCGCGGGCCGGCAATTGGCGGCCGCATCCGTCCTCAACCGGTTCGACACGGGTGCGGATGGTTCCGCCTGGCAGCCGCTGGACCGGACCTGGACGGACTGTGTCCAGGCGCTGCGCGGACTTGGCGGCAAGGTGGAGAATCTGGCGCACCGGACGGCAGCGATTGCCGTCACGGCGCAGGGGGACGGGACCTGGCTGGTCGGCGCAGACAACGCGCCTGTCGGCGATGCCTGGCTGTGGCTGGATGCGCGGGCCGCGCCGTCCGTCCGGCGGCTGAACGAATCACCGGCGGAGCGACGCCGGTTCGAGGCGACCGGCACCGGACTCAACACGTGCCAGCAAGGTGCGCAGCTTGCCCAGATGGAGCGGACGTCGCCAGACATGCTGGACCGTACCGAAGTGGCCCTGCATTGCAAGGACTGGCTCTATCTCAATCTCACCGGCGTCCGGGCCACGGATCCGTCCGAGGCAAGCTGGACCTTCGGCAATTTCCGGACCCGCCGCTATGATGACGAGGTCATCGCGGCGCTTGGCCTGTCGAAGCGCCGCCGTCTTCTGCCCGAGATCGTCGACGGAACCGCGGTGACGCATCCGCTGAGCGAGGCGGCAGCCCAGGCCACCGGGCTTCTCGCCGGGACGCCGGTCAGCCTCGGCTATGTCGACATGGTGATGACCGCTCTGGGCGCAGGCGTCCATACTGGCGACCCGCGGGCTGCCTGCACGGTGATCGGTTCGACGGGCGTGCATTTGCGCGCGAAGCGGGTCGAGGACGTGCACCTGAACGCCGAAGGCACCGGCTATGTCATGGCGCTGCCGGTTCCCGGCATGGTGACGCAGATGCAGACCAACATGGCTGCGGCGCTGAACATCGACTGGGCCCTGCGGCTTGCGGCCGACCTGATGGCCGAGACCGGGCACGACATCGCCTTTTCAGATCTGGTGTCGCGCATCGAGCCCTGGCTTGCGGCCTCGCGGCCCGGTGCGCTGATCTATCACCCCTACATTTCCGAGGCGGGCGAGCGCGGGCCGTTCGTGAACGCCAACGCGCGGGCAGGGTTCATCGGCCTCTCCAGCGGGCATCGCTTTCCCGATCTTCTGAGGGCCGTGGTCGAGGGGCTGGGCCTTGCGGCGCGGGATTGCTACGCGGCGATGGGCGACATGCCGTCCGAGCTTCGGCTGACCGGCGGCGCCGCGCGGTCCCGTTCGCTGCGCGCCGTGCTGGCCGGTGCGGTCAAGGCGCCGGTGCGGGTTTCGGGCCGCGAGGAAGCCGGCGCCGCGGGCGCCGCGATGATGGCGGCGGTGGCCGTGGGGGCCTATCCGTCGATGGATGACTGCATTGCCGAATGGGTCACGCCGCTGCTCGGCACCGCCGAGCCGCCGGACCCGGAGCTAGTCCGCATCTACGACGCGCTCTTCCCGGCCTATGTCCAGGCCCGCGGCGCACTCGCGCCGGTCTGGGACGCTCTGGCAGAGCGCGCGTCCCAACCACAATCGACATCCGAATTATCAGCCGCGACCGGCGACACGACGGCGCGCGAAAGGAGCATGACATGACGGAAGCCGGAATGGTGGACCTTCTGGTGATTGGCGGCGGGATCAACGGCGCGGGCATCGCGCGGGACGCCGCAGGTCGCGGTCTGTCGGTGATCCTGTGCGAGAAGGACGATCTTGCCGAAGGCTGTTCTTCGCGGTCGGGCAAGCTGGTCCATGGCGGTCTGCGCTACCTTGAATATTACGAGTTCCGTCTGGTGCGCGAGGCGCTGATCGAACGCGAGGTGCTGCTCAACTCTGCCAGCCATATCATCTGGCCGATGCGGTTCGTGCTGCCGCACAGCCCGCAGGACCGTCCGGCCTGGCTGGTGCGGCTCGGGCTGTTCCTCTACGACCACCTCGGTGGGCGCAAGAAACTTCCTGGGACCCGGACGCTTGACCTGCGCCGCGCGCCGGAGGGGCAACCGCTGCTCGACCAGTACACCAGGGGCTTCGAATACTCCGACTGCTGGGTGGACGATGCGCGCCTCGTGGTGCTGAACGCTGTCGGTGCGAAGGAGAACGGCGCCGAAGTGCTGACCCGGACCCCCTGCATCAGCGCCCGGCGGGAAAACGGCGGCTGGACGGCGCAGCTTCGCGACGACCGGACGGGGCAGGTGCGGACCGTACGCGCCAAGGTGATCGTCAACGCTGCCGGCCCATGGGTGAACGACTTCATCGGCCGGGTCGCGGGGTCGAATTCGCGCCGCAATGTGCGTCTGGTAAAGGGCAGCCACATCATCGTCCCGAAATTCTGGGAAGGACGGCAGGCCTATTTGGTGCAGAATCACGACAAGCGCGTGATCTTCATCAATCCCTACGAGGGCGACCTCGCCCTGATCGGTACCACCGATGTGGGCTATGAGGGCCGGCCAGAGGACGTCAAGGCCGACGAGACAGAGATCGAATACCTGATCGCGGCGGTAAACCGCTACTTCAAGGAAAAGCTCCGGCGCGAAGACGTCATCATGAGCTTTTCGGGCGTGCGGCCGCTGTTCGACGACGGCAAGGGCAATCCCTCGGCCGTGACGCGCGACTATGTCTTCGACCTCGACGAGACCGGAGGTGCGCCGCTGCTCAACATCTTCGGCGGGAAGATCACCACGTTCCGCGAACTGGCCGAGCGCGGCATGCACCGGCTTCAGAAGTTCTTCCCGAACATGAAGGGCGACTGGACCGGCGCGGCGCCCTTGCCGGGAGGCGAGATCCCAGACGCCGATTTCATCGCTTTCCTGGACAACCTGAAGAAGAGCTACCCTTGGATGCCACGGAGCCTCGTGACCCATTTCGGACGCTGCTACGGCGCGCGCACGGACCGGATCGTCGGCAATGCGACCTCGCTGGACGGACTCGGCCGGCATTTCGGCGCACAGCTCTACGAGGCCGAGGTGCGCTATCTGGTGTCCAACGAATGGGCGCAAACGCCCGACGACGTGCTGCACCGGCGAACCAAGCAGGAACTGCACATGAGCGACCAGGAACGCGCCGCCTTCGCGGACTGGTTCCGGGCCGAGCTCGCCCAGGCGGCCTGACATTGCTGCAGGGGACGCCGCAGGACGACGTCCCCGACCCGAAAACTCTTGCCGATCGGAATGGCGCGATGCCTCTCACACTGTCGCTGAACACGAATCCCCTGGTGAACCGGTTCGCGGATCCGGACGACCTGATCGATACGGTCGCGCGCGACCTGCGGATTCGCGACCTGCAACTGACCCACGAATTCATCAATCCGTCCTGGCCCGCACCGGTCATCCGGCGCCTGACCCGACAGATGGACGCGGCGCTGCAGCGCACCGGGGTGCGCGTGACCTCGGGCATGACCGGGCCGTACGGGCGGCTCAATCATTTCGGCCATCCCGACCGGGATGTGCGCCGCTACTACATGGACTGGTTCAAGACCTTCGCCGACATCACCGGCGACCTCGGCGGCGTCTCGGTCGGCACGCAGTTCGCGATCTTCACCTACAAGGACTATGACGATCCGGCGCGCCGCGAGGAGTTGCTCCAGATCGCCATCGACTGCTGGGCAGAGGTCGCCGAGCACGCGAAGGCGGCGGGATTGTCCTACGTGTTCTGGGAACCGATGAGCGTCGGCCGCGAATTCGGCGAGACGATCGAGGAATGCCTGAAGCTTCAGGATCGCCTGACCGCGGCCGGGATGGCAGTGCCGATGTGGATGATGGCGGATATCGACCACGGCGACGTCACCAGTGCCAACCCCGCGGACTACGACCCCTATGCCTGGGCGCGGGCGGTCCCGATGGTTTCGCCGATCATTCACATCAAGCAGTCGCTGATGGACAAGGGCGGGCACCGTCCGTTCACTGCCGCCTTCAATGCGAAGGGAAACATCCAGCCCGAGCCGCTTCTGACCGCCTTTGCCGATGGCGGGGCAAAGGACAACGAGATCTGCCTCGAACTGTCGTTCAAGGAGCGCGAGCCGAACGACCGAGAAGTAATTCCGCAGATCGCGGAAAGCGTTGCCTTCTGGGCGCCGCATATCGAAACGGGCGCGGCGGACCTGAAGGTCTGAAGGGGCGCTTGGGGTGCGGTTTGACACGGGAGTCGGATGAGACCTATCCTGAAACGGTACAAAACTCTCTCGACGCGCACGCCTTGCGCGGACAAGCGTTATGGCTGAGGCGGAATAGTGGCGCCGACCGATCCCGAGAAATCGTTGGCCATTCGCGCGGTCTGGCTCCACTACGCCGGGGGACTGACCCAGGCTGCGGTGGCCGAGCGCCTCGGGATCGCGTCCGTCAAGGCGCATCGCCTGATCGCGCGCGCCGTCGCCGACGGGGTCGTGAAGGTCAGCATCGACGGTGACATCGTCGAATGCATTGATCTTGAGCGCAAGCTTTCGGACCGATACGGGCTCGACTTCTGCGAGGTTGCGCCCGATCTCGGCGAGGACGGGCTGCCGCTGCGCGCGCTCGGTCTTGCGGGCGCGAGCTTCCTCCGCCGCGAGATCGAGCGACGCGAGCACGAGGTGATCGGCCTGGGTCATGGCCGGACCCTCGCCGCTGCCGTGCAGCAATTGCCGCGCCTCGACGCCAAGGGGGTGAACTTCGTGTCTCTCCTTGGCGGGCTGACCCGCAACTACGCTGCCAATCCCTATGACGTGATGCACCATCTGGCTGAACGCACCGGGGCACAGGCCTATGTCATGCCGGTGCCGTTCTTCGCCAATTCGGTCGGGGACCGTGAGGTTCTTCTGGCGCAGCGCGGGGTCCGCGAGGTGTTCCAGATGGCCGAGACGTCCGGCCTGAAGATTGTCGGGATCGGGACGGTCGGCCCGGAAACGCAACTGGTGACGACAGGCATGATCGAGATGAGCGAGATCGACGAGATCGCCGCGGGCGGCGGCGTCGGCGAGCTGCTCGGGCATTTCTTCGACGCGGACGGGAAGGTCATTTCGACCCCCCTGACCGCGCGGACCCTCGCGGCCCAGCCGGGCGATCCCGGAAGCAGCCGCGTGATCGCCATCGCGGGCGGCGCCGAAAAGGTCGCCGCCATCGAGGCGGTGCTGAAGAGCGGACAACTGACCGGGCTCATCACCGACGAACTGACGGCCAAGTCGATTCTGGGCGAGGCGTGAGCACCGGCGGCGCCGCGCCGTCCCCAACTGCCCCGACGGCCGGCCTGCCGCTCAGGCGACGCGGCGGCCTTCCTGATCGAACATGAACGCGTTCTGCGGATCGTAGCCCAGCGAGACCGGGCTGTCAGGCGAGACATGATGCTGCCCGAACAGGCGAACCGTCAGCTTCTCCTCTTTTCCGAGATCGACGATCACGTTGGTGTCGCCGCCAAGCTCCTCCACATGCACCACCTTGCCCGAGAGAGGTCCGTCAGCCGCAATGGTCAGGTGCTCGGGGCGGATGCCGATGGTGCGGCCGCCCTCGGCGCCGACACGTGCCGCGGGCAGGAAGTTCATCGACGGGGCACCGAGGAAGCCGGCAACGAACTGGTTCGCCGGGTTGTTGTACAGCTCCATCGGGCTGCCGACCTGTTCGACGCGACCGTCGCGGAGCACCACGATCTTGTCGGCCAGCGTCATCGCCTCGGTCTGGTCGTGGGTGACATAGATCATCGACCCCTTCAGGGTGCGGTGCAGGTTGGCGATCTCGATCCGCGTGTTCATCCGGAGCGCGGCGTCGAGGTTCGACAGCGGCTCGTCGAACAGGAACAGCTTCGGCTGGCGGACGATTGCGCGGCCGATCGCGACCCGCTGGCGCTGCCCGCCCGAAAGCTCGGCCGGGCGGCGCTGCAGATAGGGCTCCAGGTTGAGCATCCGGCTGGCCTCGGAGACGCGGGCGTCGATCACGTCGCGGGGCTGGCCTTCCTGCTTGAGGGCGAGCGCCATGTTGTCGCGTACGGTCAGGTGCGGGTAAAGCGCGTAGCTCTGGAACACCATGGCGATGCCGCGCTTTGCGGGCGGGGTCTGGTTGACGAGCTGCCCGCCGATGCGGATGTCGCCCGACGTGGCGTCCTCGAGGCCCGCGATCACGCGCAGCAGGGTGGACTTGCCGCAGCCCGAGGGGCCGACGAAGACGACGAATTCGCCGTCCTCGACCTGAAGGTCGATGTTCTTCAGGACGTCGACCTTGCCGAAGGACTTGCAGACATTGGAGAGGGTCAGGGCGGTCATGGCGGTCTCCTAGAGGCTGATGGCGCGGCCGGTGCGGATGCTTTCGTCGGCGGCGAGGCAGATGCGGAGCGACTGAACGGCGTCGCTCATGTGGCGGGTGAGGTCGAGGTCTTCGGCAATGGACTTCAGCATGAAGGCCTGCTCGGCGTCGCAGAGCGCCTGGTGGTCGGGTTCGTCCGGCAATTCGATGCGGCGGTCGCCCGCCAGCGTGTGGACGAGAAGTCCGCCGACCCGGGTGTGCCCGCCGATATCGGCCGAGGCCCCCTTGTCCGCGTCGGTGATCGAGACGGCGCCGTTCGGGCTGACGATATCCTTCACGAAGAAGGCGGTCTCCGACATCATCGGGCCCCAGCCGGCCTCGTACCAGCCGACCGAGCCGTCGGCGAAGACCACCTGGAACTGGCCGTAATTGTACATCTCCGGCGCGATCTCGTCGGAAAGCCGCAGCCCGATGCCGTGGACCCGGATGGGCGTGGCGTCGGTGATCTGGCACATCACGTCGACATAGTGGACACCGCAGTCGACAATGGGCGATGTCGTCTGCATCAGGGCCTTGTGGGTCTCCCATTCGGCGCCCGTGCTCTGCTGGTTCAGGTTGAGCCGGAAGACGTACGGCCCCCCGAGCGCGCGGGCTTCCGCGATCAGGCGCACCCAAGACGGGTGGTGGCGCAGGATGTAGCCGACCACGAGCTTGCGGCCCGTCTTCTCGGCCGTCGCGACGACGCATTCGGCGTCCTCGGCGCTCGTGGCCAGCGGCTTCTCGACGAAGACATGGGCACCGGCCTCCATCGCCGCGATGGCCTGCGCGGCATGGCTGTCCGAATAGGTCGCGATCACCACCAGGTCGGGCCGGGTTTCCATGCCTTCGGCGAAACTGGCGAAGCGGGGATAGGCGCCGAGGTCCTCGGGAAGATCGACGGGCGAGCGGTTCACCAGCCCGACGATCCGGGATCCGTCGTGGCGGTGGTGGGCGAGCGTATGCGCACGCCCCATGTTGCCGAGGCCCACGATCAGGACACGGGTCATTTCACCGCTCCGGAGGTGATGCCGCGGATGAGCTGCCGCGAGAAGATCACATAGAGGATCAGCACCGGGAGGATCGCCAGCGACAGTGCCGAGAGGACGGCGTTCCAGTCGGTGACGAACTGGCCGATGAAGACCTGGCTGCCCAGCGTGAGGGTCTTGGTGCCCTCGGACGGGGCCAGGATCAGCGGGAACCAGAGGTCGTTCCAGATCGGGATCATGTTGAAGACCGCAACGGTGGCCATTGCCGGGCGAACCAGCGGCAGAACGAGGCGGAAGAAGATCGTGTATTCGCTGAGCCCGTCGATCCGTCCGGCATTCTTCAGATCGTCCGACACCTGCCGCATGAACTCCGACAGGATGAAGACGGCCAGAGGCAGTCCCTGCGCGGTATAGACGAGGATCAGCGCCATCAGCGTGTTCACCAGTCCGGACGCCACCATCATCTCGAGGATCGCGACGGTGCCGATCCGGATCGGGATCATGATGCCAAGCGCCAGGTAGAGGCCCATCAGCGCATTGCCCTTGAAGCGGTATTCGGAGAGCGCGAAGGCCGCCATGGCGCCGAAGAGCAGCACCAGGAAGAGCGAGACGACGGTCACGATCATCGAGTTCTGGAAGTAGAGGAAGAAGTCCCCCTGCTCCATGACCGTGCGATAGCCGATCAATGAGAAGCTGTCGGCGCTCGGCAATGCGAGAGGCTCGCGGAAGATCGCCTTGCGGGTCTTGAAGCTGTTGACGATGATCACGAAGACCGGGAACAGCGCGATGATCGTGTAGACGATCAGGACGGCATGTGCGGCGGCCGAGTTGAGCGGGTTTTGGCGTGCCTTGTTCATCGTCGGTCCTCAGAGCTGGTAACGGCGCATCCGGCGCTGGATGCCGAAGAGATAGAGGCAGACCCCGGCCAGGATGATCGCGAACATGGCGGTGGCGATGGCCGAGCCCATATGCGGGTCGCCGATCTGGAGCTGGAAGCCGAAGAAGGTGCGATAGAGGAAGGTGCCAAGGATGTCGGTCGCGAAATCCGGCCCTGCGAGCGCCCCTTGCGACGCATAGATGAGGTCGAAGGCGTTGAAGTTTCCGACGAAGGTCAGGATCGAGATGATCCCGATCGACGGCAGGATCAGCGGCAGCTTGATCTTCCAGAACGCGGCCATGCCGGTGATACCGTCGATCTCGCCGGCTTCCAGGATCTCTTCCGGGATCGACAGGAGCGCCGCGTAGATCAGCATCATCGGGATGCCGACGAACTGCCAGACCGAGATCAGCGCCAGCGTGGTGAGGGCGTAGTCCTCCTTGCCGAGCCAGGGCTGGTAGAGCCATTTCAGGCCGATGGCGTCGAGCATTTCGGGCGCGATGCCCCAGATCGGCGACAGGATCAGTTTCCAGGCAAATCCCACGATCACGAAGCTGAGGATCGTCGGCACGAAGATCGCTGACCGGTAGAGCGCCGCGAAGCGCAAACGCGGGTGTGACAGGATTGCCGCGAGCATGATGCCGATCGGGTTCTGCACCACCATGTGGATGAAGAAGAACCAGAAATTGTTGCCGAGCGCATTCCAGAATGCGCCGGACCAGTTCGGATCACCGAACAGGGTCTTGAAGTTCTGCAGCCCGACGAAAACGGTCGTCTGATCCACTTGGGAATAGAGCGCCAGCCTGAGAGTGTTGAAGAGCGGGAAGATCATGATCGCCGTGTAGACCAGCACTGCGGGCGCCAGAAACACGAGGACATGCCAACGGATACGGAATCCGGTCATCGGAACCTCCGGGGAAATCCCGGGCGGTGCGGCCGCCCGGGAAGGGTCTGGATTCAGGTGGTCAGTGCTGCTGCGGCTTGTACCAGCTGGCCAGGCCTTCCTGCAGGCTTTCGCCCAGCTCCTCCGGCGTGGCCGTGCCCTTGATCGCCTGCACGGATGCGTTCCAGGTCTCGTTTTCCAGGTTGGGCGTGCCGCGGGAAAGGATCTGATAGGTCGAACGGATCGTCGACTCGCATTCATCGCGCCAGCTCACGAATTCCTGCGCCAGCGGGTCGTCCAGCTGGACGTCGAAATCCGACAACGAGAAGAAGCCGGGCAGGGCATTCGAGTAGATCGTCGCGAATTCTTCGGATCCGACCCAGTCGAGGAAGGTCTTCGCCGCTTCGACATTCTTGGACGCGGCGTTGAGACCCATGGCAATGTCGGTGTGGTCCGAGATGTAGCAGGGATCGTCGGCGTTCTTTACCGGCGGCTTGAAGGCACCCATCTCGAAATCGGCAAGCTGGTTGAACCCGGCGATCTCCCACGATCCCGCGGGATAGATGGCGGCACGCCCGAGCGTGAACAGGTTCTGGCTGTCGGGATAGGTCTGCGCCTCATAGCCGTCGCCCAGATAGGGGGCCCAGCGATGCAGCGTGGCATAGGGTTCGACCCATTGCGGATCGGTCAGCTTCTGGGTGCCCGCGATCAGGGCCAGCCGGCCCTCCTCACCCTTCCAGTAGTTCGGGCCGATATTCTGGTAGCCCATGGTCGCGGCTTCCCATTGATCATTCGTGCCCATCGCCATCGGGATGTAGGTGCCATCCTCCTTGATCTTCTCGAGGACGTCGAAGAACTGGTCCTCGGTTTCGGGAACGTCGAGGCCCAGCTCGGCGAAGGCATCCTTGTTGTAGATGAAGCCGTGGATCACGCTGGCGATCGGAACGCAGAAGGTGTGCGCGCCGTCATCGGTCTGCCAGGCGGACTTGGCGACATCCGAGAAGTTGGCCATCGTTTCGAGATCGGTCAGATCCGCGAGCTGGCCGGCCTGGAACAGCGCCAGCGAGGCGTCGAACGGCCGGCAGGTGATCAGGTCGCCCGCGGAGCCGGCGTTGAGCTTGGAGTTCAGCACGGCATTGTACTCGGCCGGTGCGGACGGCGCGAACTTGATCTTGATGCCCGGATGGTTGGCTTCGAAGGCGGGGATGATCTTGTCCTGCCAGAGCGTCAGATCGTCGTTGCGCCAGCTTTCGATCGTCAGCGTCACGTCTTCGGCCCAGGCTGCTTGCGCCAGGACGGTCGAGGTCAGAAGGACGGCAAGCCTGAATTTCGATGCCATGCGTGGGTCTCCCTTTTCGTTTCGAGTCTGTATGTGTCTGTCGGCTGCGTCGTGCCGGTCCTGCCGGCGTCAGAGGCGCGCCAGGGCGGCGCGCAGGTTGTCTTCGCTCTGGCCGAGGATGCGGTCGGCCTCGGCCGCAGATGGAACGCCCGATGCCAGCAGCACGGCCGGTTTCACCCGTCCCGCCGCCGCCGCGAGCGCCGCATCGGCGGCCTCCCGGCTGACATGTGCGATGGTGGCGACGATTCCGGACGCACGTGCGCGCAGCTTGATGTTGTCGGCCACCACATTGACCATCATTCCGTCGTGAATGTGGCCCAGTTCCACCGCCATCAGTGTCGAGAGCATGTTGAGCGCGATCTTCTGGGCTGTTCCCGCGCCCATCCTGGTCGAGCCTGCAACCAGTTCCGGCGGAGTCGCGAGGCAGATGGCGTGGTCGGCCAGATCGAAGAGCGGGGCGCCGGGATTGTTCGCGACGGCGATGACGGTGGCGCCGCCTGCCTTGGCGGTCCGCGCGGCGGCAAGGGTATAGGGCGTGGTGCCACTTGCAGAAACCGCGATCACGCTGTCCCTTTGGTCGGCATCCGCAAGGTCCCGGGAGACCGCCGAGGTGTCGTCCTCGGTGGCGCCGGGCATCTCCACCCCCGACGGCAGGCCGCCTGCCATCAGGATACGGATCCGCGCTGCCGGAATGCTGAAGGTCTGGCCGAGTTCGTGAGCATCGGCGGCGGCCATCAGTCCTGAGGACCCGGCCGCAGCGTAGATCAGCCGCCCGCCAAGGCGAAGGCTGTGCGCCATTGCCGCGGCGGCGCCGCAGATCGCGGGGATGGCTGCCGCCACGGACGCCGCGGCCGCGCACTGGCCGTCGGCGAGAGCCCTGGCAATTTCGGGCAGCGGGCGTGCGTCCAGTCCCCTGGCATCGGCATGCAGCGCTTCGGTGGTCAGTGCGGTCATGTGATTCCCCTTCCTGCTGTCACCATACCTATCTAATACCATTTGTCTACCATTTACTTTCTTCCACCGCTATTCGCTCGGTGATCGGCGAGAAAGCAAAGA
This sequence comes from Paracoccaceae bacterium, assembly GCA_020425125.1. Lineage (GTDB taxonomy): Bacteria > Pseudomonadota > Alphaproteobacteria > Rhodobacterales > Rhodobacteraceae > Meridianimarinicoccus. The sequence goes on from JAGQRV010000065.1 coordinate 43,098, forward strand.
TTTGGTAGCAGAAATGTCTTCATTTTCATTAAGAGGTATTATATAGGTATCACATGAGATTCGATGCGGACACAGCGGTGATCGGAGTGGACGGCGGCGGAACCAGCTGCCGCTTCGCTCTCGAGTCCCGGGGACAGCGCCACGAGCTGAAGCTCGGCTCGGCCAATGTCACCACAGATTTCGATGGTGCGCTGGCGACGATCCGCACCGGGCTCGATCGCCTGTGCGCCGAGGCCGGGCTTGATCCCGCAGAGCTGAGCGGCATTTCCGCCTATCTCGGACTCGCCGGCGTGCTCGACGACGAGAATGCTCGCCGCCTGCGCGCAGAACTGCCCTTTCGTGCCGTCCAGATCGAGGATGACCGGCGCTCCGCGGTGCGCGGAGCGCTCGGTGACGCCGACGGCTCCCTGGCGGGGGTCGGAACCGGATCGTTTCTCGCGCGCCAGTCCGGCGGCCGGATCCGGCTCGTGGGCGGCTGGGGCGCACGGCTCGGCGACGAGGCCTCGGGCTTCTGGATCGGCCATCGCGCCCTTGCCGCGACGCTCGATTCCCATGACGGGCTGATCGCGCCGACCGATCTGACATCGGCGCTTCTTGCGAAGTTCGGCGGCCGGCCCGGCGGGATCGTCCGCTTTGGCCGGGGCGCTGTACCGGCCGAGTTCGGCGCGCTCGCTCCACTGGTCATCGACGCTGCGGCCGCCGGCGACCCGGTGGGTCGGCAGGTCCTCGAATCCGGTGCGCGCTACCTGTCTGAAACTTTGCGCAAGATGGGCTGGCGGCACGGAGAGGCGCTCTGCCTGATCGGCGGGGTCGCAGGCGCCTACCGGCCCTATCTTCCCGCTGAAATGGTCGAGGCGCTGGTCGCGCCGCGCGGTACGGCACTCGACGGCGCACTCAGCCTTGCCCGCCGTATCCGGGACGGGCTGCCCGCATGAACATGACTGAATTTCTCAGCAGCGATGACTGGCTCGACCGGGACAAGGGGCCACGCTATGTCCAGTTGCGCCAGCGGCTGGAAGAAGCGATCGACCAGGGCATTCTGGCCCCGAACAGCTCGCTCCCGCCTGAGCGCGAGATCGCCGAGATTACCGACCTGTCACGCGTCACTGTCCGCAAGGCGATCCAGGATCTCGTACGCAATGGGCGTGTGGTGCAGCGCCAGGGATCGGGCACATTCGTCCGCGATCCTTCGCCGCGAGTCGAACAATCCCTGTCGCGGCTCACATCGTTCTCCGAGGACATGTCCCGGCGCGGCATGGCCACCACTTCGGTCTGGCTGGAACGTGGCGTCTTCATGCCGTCCCCCGAAGAGACGGTCGCGCTGGGGCTCGCCTCGGGCGACGAGGTTGCGCGGATCTACCGCCTGCGCGAGGCCGGCGGACGGCCCCTGGCGCTGGAGCGCGCCGCGCTTCCGCTTGACCTTCTGCCGAATCCGCTGGCCGTCACCGGCTCGCTCTACGACGTGATGGAGCGGGACGGAAACCGCCCCGTGCGTGCCATCCAGCGCATTTCGGCCATCAACATCGCCGAGGTCGAGGCCGGCCTTCTGGCGGTTCAACCGGGCGATGCCGGGCTCAGCATCCAGCGCACGTCCTATCTGGCGACCGGTCGGGTCGCCGAATTCACCCGCTCTCTCTATCGCGGCGACGCCTACGACTTCGTCGCCGAACTGCGTCTTTCCGACAGAAAGGACACCTGATGTCTAACCCCAGCCAGATGCGCCGCGAGGTCGAGGAGATCCCGCAGGCGGTCGATCGCCTGCTGACCGAAGGGCAGGTGGCCGTCGACGCGACGGCGGCCGAAATTGCCAAGCGCGACCCCCGTTTCCTGCTGACCGTGGCGCGCGGATCTTCCGACCATGCCTGTACCTACCTCAAATATGCGAGCGAACTGCTGCTGGGCTTGCCGGTCGCCTCGGTCGGTCCGTCGGTCGCGTCGATCTATCATGCGCCGCTCCGGGTCGATGGCAGTCTATGCATCGCCGTCTCACAATCCGGCAAGAGCCCCGACATCGTCGATCTGACCCGCGCGGTCCGCACCGGCGGTGCCTATGCCGTCGCGGTCACCAACAATGCCGCATCGCCCCTGTCCGAGGCAGCCTCGGCAACGCTCGACATCCATGCCGGCCCCGAGCTCAGCGTGGCCGCCACCAAGACCTTCGTGACATCGGCCGTCGCGGGGCTATGGCTTCTTGCCCGGCTCAAGGGGGACGAGGCACTGCTCAAGGCCATTGCCGGGCTGCCGGCGGAGCTTGAGCGCGCCACACGGGCCGACTGGTCGGCGGTGGAAGCGACCGTCAGCCCGGACCGGTCGCTCTACACTCTGGGCCGCGGGCCGTCCTGGGCGATCTCGAACGAAGCCGCGCTCAAGTTCAAGGAAACCTGCCAGATTCACGCCGAAAGCTTTTCCTCCGCGGAAGTGCTTCACGGTCCTGTCTCGATCGTCGGCGGCGGGTTCCCGGTGCTGGCCTTCGCGGCTGCGGATGCGGCGGAACCGGTTCTTGTCGAGGTCGCCGACGCCATTGCCCGGAAAGGGGCGCAGGTTTTCGTGACCTCGGCCCGCGCCCAGCATGCGACCCCGATCGAAGCGGTCCGCACCGGTCACTGGCTGACCGACCCGATCGCCCTGATCGTGTCGTTCTACGCCATGGTGGAACGGATCGCAGTCGGTCTGGGCATCGACCCGGACGCTCCGCGGCATCTGAACAAGGTGACGGAGACGGTATGACGAATTCCCGCTTTCTCATTTCTGGCGGTCCGATCTTCGACGGGCAGACGCTTCACACGGGCGCTGCACTTGTGGTCGAGGACGGTCGTGTCGCCGCTCTGGTGCCTGAGGCCGAAGCCGACGCCGGTGACGCGGTACACACGGTCGATCTCGGCGGCGACGTCCTGTCGCCCGGCTTCGTGGACCTGCAGGTGAATGGCGGCGGCGGCGTCATGTTCAATGATGACCAGTCCGTAAGGGCGCTGCGCATCATTGCCGAAGCCCATTGGAGTCTGGGCAGCACCACGATCTTCCCGACCCTGATCACCGACACGCCCGAACGAACGCAGGCGGCAATTGCCGCCGTTGCTGCGGCCTGCGCCGAGGGCGTGGCGGGCATCGGCGGTCTCCACCTCGAGGGGCCGCATCTGTCGCTGGCTCGAAAAGGCGCGCACGACCCCAGCCTGATCCGGCCGATGACGGACGCCGATCTGTCCGTGCTGACGCAGGCCGCCCGGCGACTTCCGGCGCTGATGGTGACGCTGGCACCTGAAAACGCCACTGCCGAGCAGGTTGCCGCACTGTCTGCCGCCGGGGCGATCGTCTCGCTCGGGCATACCGACGCAGACTTCGACACATGCCTTGCCTACCAGGCGGCCGGGGCGAGCTGCGTCACGCACCTCTTCAACGCGATGAGCCAGCTCGGCCATCGAACTCCGGGGCTTGTCGGAGCAGCGCTGCATTCCGGGGGGCTGTCATGCGGATTGATCGCCGACGGAATTCACGTTCATCCAGCGGCCCTGGCGGCGGCGCTCCGGGCGAAGGTCGGGCCGGGGGAAATCTTCCTGGTAACGGATGCGATGGCGGTGGCGGGGACCGATGCCGAATCATTCCGCCTGAACGGCCGGACCATCCGGCGCAGCGCGGGTCGCTTGACGCTCGATGATGGAACCCTTGCCGGAGCCGACCTCGATCTGGTGCGGGCGATCCGGCTTCTGGTCGAGGAGGTCGGTCTGCCGCTGGCCGCTGCACTCGCGATGGCCACCGACCTTCCGGCCAGGGTCGGACGGCAGCCCGCCGCGACGGGGCGCCTGCTGCCTGGGGCGGTCTGCCCGGTCATCGTGGTCGCGCAGGACCTGAGATCAGTGCGGCCGTTGCCGGTTCCGGTGGCCGCGTGACGCAGATCCGGGTGCCGGTCCCGCTCTGGGGCCGGCGCCGTGTGTCTAGCTGGCTTCGGCCAGCGTGAACCCCAGAGTGTCGCTTTCTGCCAGCAGGGCGGCGCGCGATCGCGCGTAGCAGGCGAGGATCGCCGCAACGTCCACCGTGTCCCAGTGGCCTAGCCGCGCTTGCGACTCGCCGCTGTTGCACGCTGTGGCAAGCTCTTCAAACCCGAGATTGAGCGCAGCCCCCTTCATGAAATGCATGTCGTCTGCCAGACGGGCCGGGTCGGGGTCGGCGCGCAGCCGCTCCACCATCTCGTCGGTCTCCTGTAGGAACAGCGCCAGCACTTCGGAAAAGGCCTCCGGCCCGACTTCCTCGCGCAATTCGCGTACCCGTGTCCAATCCATCTTTGGCCCCTGGCTCGTGTTCTGTCTCACCCGAAGCCCACACTAGGCCGAGCACCTTAAGGCCAAGTAATCCAAATCGCTATAATTTTATCCTTCACGCGCGATTAATCCCAGGCTGGCAGTCAGAAGCAGGGAACGAGAGGACTGCGACGATGATCAGGGGGGCGCCAGTGGCGCACATCATGACCGAGGCGATGGGCGAGGCCGAATACGCGCATCCGCCGCGCATACTCGTCGCCGATGACAGCCGGGCACAACGAATGCTGATTGCCTCTCCGCTGCGGCGAGCGGGATTCGAGGTGTTCGAGGCCGGTGATGGCGGCGAGGCGCTGGACCTCGTACGTGCCGAGAACCTGAATCTGGTCATCAGCGACTGGATGATGCCCGGACTGACCGGTCCCGAACTCTGCCACGCCCTGCGCGAAGCCGGCGGCGACACCTATATCTATTTCATCCTGCTGACATCGAAGAACGAGCGCGCCGAGATTGCCGAAGGTCTGGAACACGGTGCCGACGATTTTCTGACAAAGCCGGTGAACGGCGACGAGCTGAGGGCGCGGATCAAGGCCGGGTTGCGCATCCTCGACATGCAGCGGCAGCTCACCGAAAAGAATCGCGTCATCGGCGAAACGCTGGAAGAGGTGCAGCGCCTTTACGACCTGATCGAGACCGATCTGCGGGAAGCGCGAAAGCTGCAGCAGGCGCTGATGCGGGAGCGCTACCGCGACTTCGGGCCGGCGCAGGTGTCACTGCTCCTGCACAATTCGGGGCATGTCGGTGGCGATCTCGTCGGCTATTTCCGGGCCAGCCCGACACAGCTCGGCCTCTATTCGATCGACGTGTCGGGTCACGGCGTGTCGTCGGCGCTGATGACGGCGCGGCTTGCCGGGCATCTGAGCACGGCATCGCCAGAGCACAACATCGCCCTCCAACCGACGGGAGGCGACAGCTATCGCATGTTGCCGCCGGAGACCGTGGTGGCGCGGTTCAACGACCTGATGTCCAAGGTGATCCAGACCGACCTTTACTGCACCATTGCCTTTGCGGTGGCCGATCTCGGCACCGGCATCGTCGAGATGACCCAGGCCGGGCATCCCTATCCGGCGGTCCAGCGCGCGAACGGGAATGTGGAGTTTCACGGCCAGGGCGGGCTGCCGGTCGGGCTGATCGCCGGTGCGACCTATGACCGGGTGCGCATCGCGCTGGAGCCCGGCGACCGCCTGATCCTCGCGTCGGACGGGCTGACGGAATGCCCGGATGCCAGCGGGACTTTGCTCGACGATGAAGGCCTCGCGGACATGTTGTGGCGGAACCGGGCAATGGCGGGACCGGCGCTCCTTGAGACGCTGAAATGGGATCTGGCCCGGTATCACGGCAACGACCGGTTTCCCGACGACGTCTCGATCGTGCTTTACGAATATCAGGGGCCGTCGGGTTAGAGCGATCCGGCGGAATGGAGCGGGCGCCGTCGCCCGTCAGGCGCCCAGAACGGTCAGCAGCGCCGCTCGGTCACCCGGGCTCGCCACCATGTCGGCAGCCAATGCAGCCGGCACCCAGACCGCAATGTGCCCCTGTTCCGCCGGCGGGCCCCGGCGCAGGACCGGGCGAGCGAGGAAGATCGAGCAAATTTTCTCGGCCCACATGTCGTATTCGGGCATGTAGGTGAAGCGCCTGTGCGGCATGATCCGCCGGGGCGCCGCGATGCGCCAGCCCGTCTCCTCATAGACTTCCCGATGCAGCGCGGCGATCGGCGATTCTCCGGGATCGACGCCGCCGCCCGGCAACTGGAATTCGGGTCTGGGGGTGCTTTGATGGGTCAGCAAGACCCGGTTCCCGCGCAACAGGATCGCATACACGCCCGGTCGCGGCCTGTAGGTGCGGTCGCGGCGAACCGGGGCGCCGTATCTGCGCATGGCTTGGACCTCAGGTTGAGATGCCTATATCCACGCGGTATGCCCAAGGGAACGGGCGAAGGAAACCCCATGACACTCGGATCGAAGATTGCCTGGGACGATACCGTCCTGCCATTCCAGCTTGACCGCAGTGACATCCGCGGCCGGGTAGCGCGGCTCGACGGCGTGCTCGACCGGATCCTGGCGCAGCACGCCTACCCGCCGCAAATCGAAGCCCTCGTGGCGGAAATGTCGCTTTTGACCGCGATGATCGGGCAGGCAATCAAGCTGCGCTGGAAGCTGTCGCTGCAGGTCCGTGGCGACGGCGCCGCCCGGCTGATCGCGACCGACTACTACGCGCCGTCCGAGCCCGGCGCGCCCGGGCGGATCCGCGCCTATGCCAGCTTCGACGAGGACAAGCTGGTCGAAGGAAACGCGTTCGAGCAGATCGGCCAGGGCTACTTCGCGATCATGCTCGACCAGGGCAGCGGAACGACGCCCTATCAGGGGATCACGCCGATCGCCGGACAGTCGCTGGGCGGATGCGCCGAAACCTATTTCGCTCAGTCCGAGCAGCTTCCGACACGGTTCGTGCTGTCCTATGGAACGACGCGCGAGGCAGAGGGCGACACCCATTGGCGGGCCGGTGGCGTGATGCTCCAGCTGATGCCGAAGGCGTCGATCCCGAACGGCGACGGCGGTTCCGGCGACGGCGGGCTTCTCGACGCGACGGATCTGCTGGACGAGGAAAGCGGCGAGGATTGGGGACGCGCGAACATCATGCTCGACACGGTGGAGGATCTGGAACTGATCGGTCCGCGGGTGCAGCCGACAGAACTTCTCGTACGGCTCTTCCATGAAGAGCAGCCCCGCGTCTTTGACCCGCAGTCGGTTGCCTTCGGGTGCTCCTGTTCGCCCGACCGCGTCCGGCAGAGCCTGTCGATCTATTCCGCCCGGGACATTGCCCACATGACCACCGACGAAGGGATCGTGACCGCCGATTGCCAGTTCTGCGGAGCACATTACGAATTCGACCCCGAAACGCTCGGGTTTGAAGCCAGACGGGCGCCGGATGGACGTGCCTGACCCGGCTTCGCGTCTTCGTGCGGCGCTCGGCGGATCGGGCGCGGGGTCGTCCGATTACGACCTGAATCCCGGGATCGAGCTTCCCGAAGGGCGGCGTCTGCGTCCGGCAGCGGTCCTGGTCGCCCTGCGTCCGTCCGTGGGGGGAGGGCATGTCGTCCTGACCAAGCGGTCCTCCCGCCTCAAGCATCATCCCGGCCAGATTGCCTTTCCTGGCGGCAAGGTCGATCCGGGCGATGTCAGCCCGGAAGCTGCGGCCCTTCGCGAAGCCCGCGAAGAGGTCGGGCTGCCGCCGGAAACCGTCGAGGTGATCGGGCGGCTGCCCAGCCACGAGACGGTGACCGGGTTCGATGTCGTGCCGGTCGTTGCGATAATTTCCGGCCCTTTCCATCCGGTGCCTGAAGCGGGCGAGGTCGACGAGGTGTTCGAGGTCCCGCTTGCGCACCTGAGCGACCCGGCCCGCTTCACGATCGAAGGTCGCCGCTGGCGTGGGCAGCGGCGGCTTTATTACACCGTTCCGTGGGGCCCCTATTACATCTGGGGCGCCACGGCGCGGATCTTGCGAGGGCTCGCCGAACGCCTGGCGCGGGTCTCGTGACCCGGATCGCCGCCGACTGGATCGCCGCCCCCCCGACACGGGCGGTCACCGACGCGATGGCCGCCGCCGGACACGAAATCTACTTCGTCGGCGGTTGTGTCCGGAATGCTCTTCTCGGCCAGCCGGTCAGCGATATCGACCTTGCCACGAACGCCGCGCCGAAGGAGACGCTCGCCGCGGCACAGGCGGCAGGGCTGCGCGCGGTTCCGACCGGAATCGATCACGGGACGGTCACCCTGGTCGCCGACGGTCATCCCTTTGAAGTGACGACCTTTCGCCGCGACGTGGAGACCGATGGGCGCCGCGCCGTTGTGGTCTTTTCTGAGCGGCTCGAAGACGATGCCGCCCGGCGAGATTTCACCATGAATGCGCTTTACGCGACCCCGGACGGGACGGTGATCGACCCGGTGGGCGGACTCGCGGACCTCGCGGCGGGCCGTCTGCGTTTCATCGGCGACGCCGATGGCCGCATCGCCGAGGATTATCTGCGGATCCTGCGGTTCTTCCGTTTCCACGCCTGGTATGCCGACCCGGCGAACGGCATGGACGGCGAGGCTCTGGCCGCCTGTGCCCGCGGAGCGGACGGCCTTGGCCGGCTTTCCGCCGAGCGTGTCGGCCATGAGATGCGCAAGCTCCTTGCCGCACCCGACCCGGCTCCGTCGGTGGCGGCAATGGCGAGAACCGGCATCCTGGCGCGGGTCCTGCCCGGGGCCGATCCGGCGATGCTTGCCCCGCTGGTGGATCTGGAGGACCGTTTCGACGTCGCGGCAGACCCGATCCGGCGCCTCGCGGCGCTTGGCGGCGAGGATCCGGCCGCCAGATTGCGGCTGAGCCGCGCCGAGGCGCGGCGTCTGTCGCAGCTTCGTGCGGCGCTCGGCAGTGACGAAACACCGGCCGCGCTCGGCTATCGCTATGGCCCGGACACGGCCATGGACATCGCACTGCTCCGCGCCGCGTTGTCCGGTCAGCCGCTTGCGGCGGACACCACCGCGGAGATTTCCCGCGGTGCCAGGTCGCCCTGTCCGGTCGGTGCCGTAGATCTGATGCCGGGACTTGCCGGCGCGGCGCTTGGCGACGCGCTCGCCCGGATCGAGGGACGCTGGATCCGCTCGGATTTCCGTGCCAGCCGCGACGAGCTTCTCCACAAGCTCTGACCCCGGACGGTTTGCAGCCGGGAGATTTCGCATTAGGTGTGAGGCGCCCCGCCGCACGTGGCGGTTCCGATGCTTCCGATTGACCGATGTTCCGCTTCTTCGAGACCCTGATCGACCCCTATGTCGCCTATCCGCCAACCGACGCCCCGCCGCGCCGGCTGTGGCCGTTCGTGCGCGCCTATTCGCGGCCGTTCCGGGCGCTCTTCGCGGTCGCAGCGCTGCTGTCGGTTGCGGTCGCCGTGGTGGAGATCGGGCTCCTGTACTACATGGGGCGGGTCGTCGACCTGCTGACCGAGTCGACGCCGGCGACGCTCTGGCCGCAGCACGCGGCGGAACTGATCGGGATCATCCTGTTCGTTCTGGTTCTGAGGCCGGCGCTTCAGGGGCTCCACACACTCGTCCTGAACAACGCAATCCTGCCGAATTACGGGACGCTCTTCCGCTGGCGCGCGCACCGGCACGTGCTGCGCCAGTCGGTAGGCTGGTTCGAGAACGATTTTGCCGGGCGGATCGCCAACCGGATCATGCAGGGCCCGCCCGCCGCGGGCGACGCGGTTTTCCAGGTCTTCGACGCCCTCAGCTATGCGGTCGCCTATGTGGTTGGTGCGGCCGTGCTGCTGGCCGATGCGGATCCGCGCCTGGCCGTGCCGCTTCTGATCTGGGTCGGGCTCTACATTCTTCTGCTGCGCTGGTCGATGAAACGGGTCGGCCCGGCCTCGAAAGCCTCCAGCGACGCGCGGTCCGCCACAACCGGCCTCGTCGTCGACACGTATTCCAACATCTCTTCGGTCAAGCTCTTCTCGCATCACGACCGGGAGGTCGCCCATGCCTGGGACCAGATCGAACGCACGCGTCAGACCTTCGCCCGCGAAATGCGCATCTTCACCATCTTCGACATGGTGCTGACGGTCCTGAACGGAGCCTTGATCGCCGGCGTGGTCGGCTGGGCCGTGGTGCTGTGGATTCAGGGCACGGCCAGCGTTGGTGTTGTCGCCGCGGCGACCGCGCTGACGCTCAGGCTGAATGCGATGACCGGATGGCTGATGTGGGCGACGACCAATTTCTTCCAGTCGCTCGGAATCGTCGCCGAATCGATGGAAACGATCTCCCAGCCGATTGCGCTGCTCGACGCGGCCGATGCACGGCCTCTCGAACTCACTCGGGGCGAAATCCGCGCGGTGGGGCTGGGTCACCATTACGGGCGCGGAACGGGCGGGCTGCAGGACGTCAGCTTCACGGTCCGGCCCGGCGAAAAGATCGGTCTCGTCGGCCGCTCGGGTGCCGGAAAGTCCACCCTTGTGAAGCTTCTCCTGCGCTTCTACGACGCCGAGCAGGGACGGATTGAGATCGACGGACAGGACATCGCGAAGGTGACGCAGGACAGCCTGCGCGCCCGCATCGGCATGGTCAGCCAGGACACGGCGCTGCTGCACCGCTCGGTCCGGGACAACATCCTGTACGGTCGACCCGGTGCCTCGGAGGACGAGATGATCGCCGCCGCCCGACAGGCCGAAGCGCATGACTTCATCCTGACGCTCAGGGACTCGGACGGACGCGCGGGCTACGAGGCGCATGTGGGCGAGAGGGGCGTGAAGCTCTCCGGCGGGCAACGGCAGCGGATCGCCCTGGCCCGCGTTATCCTCAAGGATGCGCCGATCCTGGCGCTCGACGAAGCCACCAGCGCCCTCGACAGCGATGTGGAGGCGGCGATCCTCGACACGCTCTATCCGATGATGGAGGGCAAGACCGTCATCGCCATCGCCCACCGCCTGTCGACGATCGCCCGCATGGATCGCATCCTGGTACTCGACAACGGCCGCATCGTCGAGGAGGGAAGCCATGCCGACCTCCTGGCGTCGGGCGGGCTCTATGCCGGGTTCTGGGCGCGGCAGTCGGGCGGCTTCATCGGAACGGAACCGGAGGTCGAAGCAGCAGAATGACCCTGACGGATCTGGCGGAACGCAGCGGTCTGGCGCGGCTCGGCACATTGGTGGACCCGTTTGCGCGCAGCGACAGCCCGCCGCCGCAGAAGCTCTGGCCGTTCATCGCCTGGTGCATGAAGGGGGCCTATCCGCTGCTCGTGCTTGCCGGGGTGATCGCCGTTGCGGCCGGGACGCTGGAAGTCGTGGTGGCGATCCTTCTGGGCGAGGTCATCGATCTGGCGCTGGCCTCGACGCAGGAGCGGCTCTTTGCCGATCACGCCTGGTACTTCGCGGCGATCCTCTTTCTCGTGGTGATCCTGCGGCCCGTCGTGCTCGGCGCCTCGTCGGCAATGCAGACGGTCGTGATCGGACCCAATGTCGCGACGCTGGCGCTGACCCGGCTGCACCGCTGGACGCTGGGGCAGGCGATCACCTTCTTCGACAACGACTTCGCCGGCCGGATCGCCCAGAAAGAGATGCAGTGCAGCCGGGCCGTAATGGACGTGACCGTCGAGGGTCTGAATACCATCGTCTTCGCCCTCGCCTCGATGGTGGCATCGGCCGCCATGCTGGTGACCATCGATTGGCGGATCGCGGCCCTGCTGGCGGTGTGGCTTGCCGGCTACCTGCGCTTCATTACCTGGTGGCTGCCGAAGGTACGCAAGCGGGCTGCGGCACGCGCCGGGGCGCGGGCCGCGGCTTCGGGCCTCGTCGTCGACACGATTTCGAATATGCGGACGGTGAAACTCTTCGCCAACGATCCGCTCGAGGACGAGATGGCGCTTGCCTCCATGGGGCGCTACCGCAACCGATCGCTCGAATTCGGCTATGTCTCCACCTTCTTCCGGCTCTCGCTGATGGCCGTGGCGGGACTGGTCCCGGCGCTTCTGGTCGGTGCGGTGCTCTGGTACTGGACGAAGGGCCTGGCCAGTCCTGGCGACATTGCCGCGGTCGGTGCGGTGTCGATCCGGATCTCCCAGATGACCGGATGGGTCAGCTTCACGCTCATGTCGATCTACGCCAATCTCGGCGAAGTCGAAGACGGCATGCGCACATTGAGCCCCGCCCACACGCTGACCGATGCCCCGGACGCGGTGGACCTGGAGCCCGGTGCCGCCACGGTGCGGTTCGATCATGTCAGCTTCGCCTATGGCCGCGAGGTGGGCGGGGTCGAGGCGATTGATCTGGACATCGCGGCGGGCGAGAAGCTGGGCATCGTCGGCGCGTCGGGGGCCGGCAAGTCGACCCTCGTGAGCCTCCTGCTCAGACTTCACGACGTGGAAGCGGGCCGGGTTCTGGTGGGCGGCCGCGATGTCCGGTCGGTCACGCAGAACAGCCTCAGGCGCCAGATTGCCATGGTCACGCAGGAAACCGCGATGTTCAACCGCTCCGCGCGGGACAACATCCTTTACGGCCGGCCCGAAGCCAGCGGCGCCGATCTCGTGGAGGCCGCCCGCCGGGCCGAGGCGCATGACTTCATCGTCGGACTGCACGACCATTCCGGCCGCAGCGGCTACGACGCCCATCTGGGCGAGCGGGGCGTGAAGCTGTCGGGCGGGCAGCGGCAGCGCATCGCCCTGGCGCGAGCGATCCTCAAGGATGCACCGATCCTCATCCTCGACGAGGCCACAAGCGCGCTCGACAGCGAGGTGGAGGCCGCGATTCAGTCCGCGCTGGAACGGGTGATGGACGGCAAGACGGTGCTGGCCATCGCCCACCGACTTTCGACACTTCGGCAGATGGACCGGATCATCGTGATGGATGAAGGCCGGATCGTTGAGCAGGGCACGCACGAGACCCTGCTGGCGCGCGGCGGCGTCTATGCCCGCTACTGGCATCGCCAGTCAGGAGGCTTCATCGCTGCCGCCGAGTAGGCTTTCCGCGGTTCGGTGCGGGCGATAAGCGGGGCCATGCAGGAAGTGACCATCAAACGTCTCGGCCATCAGGGCGACGGAATTGCGCCGGGCCCCGTCTTCGTGCCACGAACGCTTCCCGGCGAGATCGTCCGGGGAGAGATTGGCGCCGGCCGCATGGCGGCGCCGAAGATCGTCGCAGCCTCGCCCGACCGCGTCGCGTCGCCCTGTCCGCATTACGGCGCCTGCGGCGGCTGCGCGCTGCTTCACGCGCGGGATGCGTTCGTTGCCGCCTGGAAGCAGGAGGTCGTCAGGACCGCGCTGGCTGCGCAGGGGCTGTCCGTGCCGTTCGATCCCATCGCGACCTCTCCGCCGGGGTCGCGCCGCCGCGCGGTCCTGTCGGGACGGCGGACCAGGACCGGGGCCGTCGTCGGGTTTCACGGCCGCGCGTCCGACGCGCTGTGCGAGGTGCCGCACTGCCTGATCCTGACCGACGGCATCCGCACCGTTCTGCCGGTGCTGCGGGACCTCGTGATTGCCGGTGGTTCGCGGAAGGGCGAGATGGGCTTCGCCGTCATCGATACCGAGAGCGGCGTCGACGTGGCCGCTCATGGCGGCAAGCCCGTTGCCGCCGGGGTCGACGCGGAACTCGCCCAGATCGTCAGCGGGCGGCCGGTGGCGCGGCTGAGTTGGGACGGCGAAGTTGTGGTTCAGGCCGCTCCGCCCTGGGTCCGCTTCGGGACGGCCCGGGTGGTTCCGCCGCCCGGGGCATTTCTGCAGGCGACCCGTGAAGGCGAGGCGGCGCTGCTGTCCTCGGTCGGCGCGGTGGTCGGCGGCGCTTCGCGGATTGCCGACCTCTTCGCCGGCTGCGGCACCTTTGCCCTGCCGCTTGCCCGCCACGCCGAGATTCTGGCCGTCGAGAATGAGGCATCGATGCTCGCCGCGCTTGCCGCCGGCTGGCGCGTCGCACAGGGCCTCAAGGCCGTTGCAACTGAGGTACGGGACCTCTTCCGCGTTCCGATCACGGCGGGCGAGTTGAGCCGCTTCGACGCCGTGGTGATCGACCCACCGCGCGCCGGGGCAGCAGCACAATCCGCCGAGCTTGCGCGTTCCGCCGTGCCGCGGATCGCTGCGGTCTCCTGCAACCCGGTCACCTTCGCCCGTGATGCGGCCGTGCTCGTTGCAGGGGGCTACCGGCTAGATAGGGTCCGGGTGGTCGACCAGTTCCGCTGGTCGCCGCATGTGGAACTTGCGGCGCAATTCACCCGGGACTGATCCGGATCGCCGGGCTTTCCGGGGCGAAAAGCGCGCCGTCCGGACGTCGCGAATCGCTGCATGCCTGCACCGAAAATGCGGCGTCCGGGCGGCGTATTTCGGGCGGACCCCGCAGCCGGCAAATGCCCCGGACGTGGGTGATTCCCGGTCTGTGACGAAAAAAGTGCGTTGGAGTAAGCGGTTGCGTCTTCTCGAATGCGTGATTTGGGGGTAACGTTGCGCCGCAGCGTGTCCCATAAATCGAGCAGTCATAATGCGCGCACTTATACCTCTGGTTCTCGTCAGCGGCCTGTTTGGTGTTTCGGCCTGCGGTTCTTCGCAGATGCCGGCCTATGACGGGCCTCAAGTCACCCAAATCTACGTATCGAAGGAACGAAGGAAGCTCTATCTTCTGCACGACAAGGACGTGCTGAAGGAATACCAGATCCATCTCGGCTTCGCGCCGAAAGGCGCGAAACGGCAATCCGGCGACGGTCGCACGCCCGAAGGGCTCTACATGATCGACCGGCGCAACGAAAACAGCCGGTATCACCTGTCACTCGGCATTTCCTATCCGAACCGGAAAGATGTCGAGGTTGCCAGGGCGTTCGGCGTCGATCCCGGCGGCGACATCTTCATTCACGGCGAAGAGAACGGCCGCACCAAGAAGCGCGACTGGACTGCCGGGTGCATCGCCGTCCGCGACCGCGAGATCGAGGAGATCTATGCGATGGTGCAGGACGGAACGCCGATCTACATCGAGCCCTGAGGCTCGGGCCGCGCCCGGAAAGGGCGCGGCATATGCCAGATCAGAAATCGGTGGCGTAGCCCACGCCGGTGCCGCGGCCCAGTGTGACCACCCACCAGATCAGGCCGCTGCGGTCCTGCTGCCAAGCGAACCCCATCTCGGTGGCGTCCGGGCTGACCAGTTCGGCCTCCCAGACCGGATCCTCGACCCAGGCGGTGAGGGTTTCCAGCTCGGTCTCGTAGGATTGCGAATAGATCTCGCCCACAAGCTCGCCGCCATAGCCCTCCCGACGGATCCGGTCGTAGGGAGACGACCCGTCCGAGCCGAACGGCCAGGCCCGGTTCTGGCGCGAGATGTCCCGGGCCTGAACCTGCGCCGCGGCGGTCAGCTGTGGGTTCAGGGTCAGCGGAGCCGCGCCGGACCGTGCCCGCACGGCATTCACGGAATCGAGCATCCGGTCCTGGATCTCGACGGTGTCATTGGGGCGGATATGATAGATGCCGCTTTTTACGGCCGGGCCTGTCGCGCAGGCTCCCAGCATCAGACACGCGGCGGCGGTCAGGCACAACTTGCGAAGCATTTCTGCCCTTTCATGACTCTTGGGTCCGCATATAGCGGGAATGTGACAGGTTCAAACGCGTCGCTAACGAAGTCCTTGGATTGATTTGCCACTGCGGCATGTGCGCCATATATCCGCCCGCAGAGATCCGTCACGAAGGGGGTCAATCCATGGCAAAGTCGAATACAGGCTTCAATCGGCGGCACTTTCTTGCGGGCAGTGCGATGGCACTGGGTGCGCTTTCCGGACTGCCTGCCTGGGCCCAGGTGGCCGAAGAACCCGAAGAGCAGGTCAAACGCAACATCGCGGGCTTCCGGGCCCACCACTGGCAGCCCTATTTCGACAACCTGACGAACGGGGCCATCCTGGTGGATACCAAGGCCCGCACGCTCCATTTCTGGTCCGAAGATGAAACCATCTTCCGCATCTATCCGACCAGCGTGCCGGCATCGGAGGAAATGACGCGCCGGGGCCGGACCAGCGTGACGCAAAAGGTCGTGGGGCCGAGTTGGGCGCCGACGCCGTCGATGAAGGAGCGTAACCCCGACTGGCCCGATTTCATCGGCCCGGGCCCGGACAACCCGCTGGGCACCCATGCGCTCTATCTGACCTGGAAGTATTACCGCATCCACGGAACCCACGACACCCGCAAGATCGGGCGTCCGTCGTCGAACGGATGCATCGGCCTCTACAACGAGGATATCCAGGAGTTGTTCAGTTACGCGAAGGTCGGCACGCAGGTGCTTCTGATCTGAGGCGGAATTGCTACACCCGGTGCGTAAAGAGCAAGTTCTGTTGCGCTTTCCAGAATTTCGCGGCTATAGGAATCTCACGAGGTACAGTTTTCCGTCGTCCGTGTTCCTCATCAAATTGATCGGGCGGCAACTACTGGAGGTCAATATGAAGAAACTCGCACTTGCCGCCGCACTGTCGGTGTACGCGGCTTCGGGCGCCGTCGCCGGTGGCCTGGAAGAGCCGGTCGTCGAGCCGGTTGTCATCGAGCAGGACACGTCCGGTTCGAACGCTGCCTGGGTCATCCCGGTCATCCTTCTGGTCCTGATTGGCGCCGCCGCGGCGAGCTGATCGTTCCACACAGCAGACTTCAATAGGGCGGCGTACGCCTGCGCTGCCCTATCTTGCTTTGACGCCTTCCCTTCCGGATCCTCGATCCCAGGACGGGCATTGAGCCCGTAAGTCGGGACGCGCAGCCGTCCTCCAAGAACGTCAGGCCCAGCCGGCCAGGTTCGCCTCGATGACCTCGACCAGCGCCGCGATATGGGCCTCGTCGCCGTTCAGGCAGGGGATGTAGGTGAAGGCGTCTCCGCCAGCTTCCTCGAAGCTCTCGCGGATCTCCCCCTTGATCTCCTCCAGCGTCTCGATGCAGTCGGCCGAGAAGGCTGGCGCGATCACAGCAATCCGCTTGTGACCCGCGCGGGCAAGGCGGGCGACTTCCTCGACCGTGTAGGGTTTCAGCCATTCCTCCGGTCCGAACCGCGACTGGAAGGCGGTCACGATGCTTCCTTCGGGCCAGCCCAGGCGTTCGCGCAGGAGTCGCGACGTCTTCTGGCACTGGCAGTGGTACGGGTCGCCCTCGGTCAGGTAGCGCTGGGGCAGGCCGTGATAGGAAGCCACCAGAAGGTCCGGCCGCTCGGCCAGGCCGGCATAAGCGCGCTCCACCGACTGTGCCAGCGCCTCGACATAGGCGGGGCGGTCGAAATAGGCGGGCACCGTCCGCACCGACGGCTGCCATTTCTCGTCCATGAGCGTGCGGAAGAACTGGTCGTTCGCGGTTCCCGTGGTGGCACCGGCATATTGCGGATAGAGCGGGAAGAACACGATCCGGCGGCAGCCCTGCGCGATCATCGCCTTCACCTTGGATCGCGTCGACGGGTTGCCGTAGCGCATGCAGAAATCGACCACGACACTGTCGCCGTGACGCTCTGCCATGGCAGCTGCGATCTTCGCCGTCTGATCCTTTGTGATGGTCATCAGCGGACTTTCATTCGCCGCATCATTCCAGATCGACTTGTAATTGGCTCCCGACCGGCGCGGCCGCGTGGTCAGGATCACGAGTTGGAGCAGCGGCTGCCAGAGCCAGGGCGAATAGTCGATCACCCGGCGATCGGACAGGAATTCGTTCAGATAGCGCCGCATGGACCAGTAATCGGTTGCGTCCGGCGTGCCAAGGTTGGCGAGCAGGATGCCGATCTTCTCGCGGGCGACCGGCGGGTGGCCGGCCGGCAGGTGCATTGTGTCGGTCGTCGTCATGTCCCTGTCTTCGGCGCTGTGTCGGGGCGTCGCGTGTCCAGCATAGGCGGGGTCCTTTGCGGTGCAAGCCGGGTCCTGCCGGGGCGAGCTAGCGGTCGGCGGCTGGCGGTCAATCCCGGTGGTCGCCGGGCAGCGGATGTTCGGGGCTGCCGAGCGCGTCGGCCAGTCGCGCCGCGGCGCTGCCCGGTCTCAGCGGTTGAGGCTGCCCGGGTCCCGGAGCCCAGCCGGTGAGGCAGACAATCTCGAAGCTCGCGATGATACGGCCGTCACTCCCGGCGAAATTCGCGGCATAGATCTCGGCGGCCCGGAACAGCACGGCACGCCGCGTGAAGCCGCGCGGACGGGCGGCGAGTGCGCTGGCCTCTCCCATCGCCCTGAGGTCCCGCATCAGGCCGAGGGCACTGGTGTAGCTGACCTTCTGCGTCACCACATCCGCGACCGGAAGCGCGAAGCCGGCGCGCTGCAGGAGGCCGCCGAGATCGCGGACCTCGCCCATCGGCAGGACCCGTGGGGACAAGCCGCCGGTGATCTCCGCTTCCGCCTGTGCCAGCGCGGCCCGCAATTCGTGGAGCGTCCGTCCGCCCAGCGTGAAGCCCAGGAACAGACCGTCCGGCCGCAGCGCTCGCCGCGCCTGGATCAGCTGGCCCACGGGGTCCTCGGCCCAGTGCAGGCCGAGCGCGTGGACGACCAGATCGTGCCGTTCGGGAGACAGGTCGAGGATGTCCGTGTCTGCGACGATCGGTGCTTCGGGCAGCACCGCCTGCCACGGCGCTGCGATCCCGGCAACCACGGCCGGGTCCGTAAAGCGCCTGTTAACCATCGCGAGCCTTTCCTTCAGCTCGTCGGCCGCGGTCTCGTGCAGGAACAGCGCGGGTTCGGCCATCGCGAGGGCGCGGGCACGATTCCGGCACAGCGCGGCGCGATCGGTAAGCTTGGGGCGGAGGTCTTGCGTCATGGGGCGACCGGCAGCAGCTCTTTCGGCGGGGATGCGGGCCGCCTTTGCGGCGGGGACCCGGATCCAGGAAATCGTGTTCCCGCCGCAATGCCTTCTCTGCGGGGCGCTTGTCCAGTCCGGCGGCGGACTTTGCGGCGCCTGCTGGCGGGAGACGCCGTTCATCCTTGGTCTGACCTGCGATCTGTGCGGCGCGCCGGTGATCGGTGTGGACGCTGGCGTGGCCGTTCACTGTGATGATTGCCGTCTCATCGGACGGCCCTGGAGCCGCGGACGCGCCGTCATGCTCTACCGCGACGGGGCGCGGCGGCTCGTATTGGGATTGAAGCATGGCGACCGGCTCGACCTCGCGCCGGCGCTGTCCGGCTGGATGGCCGCGCGGGCCACACCGCTCGTCGGCGACGCTACGCTCATCGTGCCGGTGCCGGTGCATTGGCGACGGCTGCTGGCCCGGCGATACAACCAGGCTGCCGTCCTCGCTTCCGGCATCGGCGCGCGGCTGGGGCGGCCGGTCTGCCCTGATCTTCTGACCCGTCTGCGCCCGACCCCGCCGCAGGATGGGATGGATCCCGAAGCGCGCCGTGCCAATGTCGCCGGAGCGTTCCGGCTGTCGCGCCGGCATGCCGGCCGTGCAACCGGAAGCGACGTGCTGCTCGTCGACGACGTGATGACCTCTGGCGCCACGTTGGAAGCCTGTACCCGCGTCCTTCTTGATGCAGGCGCAGAAAATGTCGCGGTTCTGGTTCTGGCACGCGTGACCCGGGATACCTAGATTTGGCCTATCAGACCTTCTGGACCCGTGACCCCGATGCCGCCGATTGAGATCTACACCACACCCACCTGCGGCTATTGCCACGCCGCCAAGCGTCTGCTCGCCCAGAAGGGTGTGACCTACACCGAATACGACGTGATCCGCGACCCGTCGAAGCGCGGCGAGATGCTGGGCCGGTCGAACGGACGCCGGACGGTGCCCCAGATCTTCGTGGGCGAGACCCATGTGGGGGGATGTGACGACCTCTACGCGATGGAGCGCAGCGGAACCCTGGACCCGCTGCTCGGCGTCTGAGCCGATGCGGGCCGCGCTGGTGCAGATGACAAGCTCGGACCAGCCGTCCGAGAACCTTGCCGCAGCCGAGGCCCTGATTGCCGGTGCCGCGGCCGACGGCGCCGGGTTCGTGCTCACCCCCGAAGTGACCAACTGCGTGTCGGCCAGCCGCAGCCATCAGGCGGAAGTGCTGAGCCTCGAAAAGGACGACCCGGTTCTTGCCGGATTGCGAGAGACGGCAGCGCGCCACGGCGTCTGGCTGGTGATCGGGTCGCTCGCGCTCAAGTCGGCCAGCGCAAGCGGTCGGTTCATCAACCGGTCCTTCCTGATCGCGCCTGAAGGCACGATCCTGGCGCGCTACGACAAGATCCACATGTTCGACGTGGTGCTGTCCGAAACCGAAAGCTACCGCGAATCCGACGGATTCCGTCCGGGATCGAAGGCCGTGCTGGCGGAGACTCCGTTCGCCCGGATCGGGCTTTCGGTTTGTTACGACCTCCGCTTTCCCCAGCTCTACCGGGCGCTTGCCAAGGCGGGCGCGCAGATCCTGACGGTCCCGGCCGCCTTTGCCGTGCCGACGGGGCAGGCGCATTGGGAGGTGCTGCTGCGCGCCCGCGCCATCGAATGCGGTGCCTACGTGCTCGCGCCCGCTCAATGCGGCAGCCACGAGGTCAGCCGGGGCCGGGGGCGCGACACTTGGGGGCATTCGCTTGCTGTGACGCCCTGGGGCGAGATCCTGGCCGATGGCGGCGACCGGCCCGGCGTGACATGCATCGATATCGATCTCGGGAAGGTGGACGGCGCGCGCGGCAAGATCCCGTCGCTGTCCCATGATCGGGCGTTCACCGGCCCGTGAACCGTCGGGGTCGCCTGGGTGGCCCGCCCCGTCAGGCCGAGTTCCGGGCCGCGGCCGCGTAGTTGACCGACAGGTCCCGTTCGGAGATCGCGAACTCCCAGCGCAGCGGGTTGAAGACGAAACCCTTGCGGTCCAGCGGCTCGAGTCCGGCCGCGACGATCATCTCGAACAATTCGTCAGGGGTAATGAAGCGGCGCCAGTCATGTGTGCCCCGCGGCAGCCAGCGCATCACGTATTCGGCACCGACGATGCCCATCACGAAACTCTTCGGATTACGGTTCAGGGTCGAGAGTAGGATCAGCCCGCCGGACTTGAGAAGCGTCCGGCAGGTCGCCATGAACGCCGCTGGATCGGCGACATGTTCGATCACCTCCATCGCCAGGACGACGTCGAATCGCTCGTCCCCTGCGGCCAGGTCCTCGGCGGTCGCATGGCGGTAGTCGATGTCCAGCCCGGACTGGCGGGCATGGACTTCGGCCACGGGGATGTTGCGCGCCGCCGCGTCAACTCCGGTGACGACCGCGCCCAGCCGCGCCATCGGCTCCGACAAAAGCCCGCCGCCGCAGCCGATGTCGATCAGGCGCAGCCCGGAAAACGGGCGCTCGGCGGTCAGGTCGCGGTCGAATTCCGCGGCGATCTGGCGCGTGACGTAGTCGAGCCGGCAGGGCTGCAGCATGTGGAGCGGGCGAAACTTGCCGTTCGGGTCCCACCATTCTGCAGCCATGGCTTCGAACTTGGCGATTTCGCCGGGATCGACGCTGCCGGCGGGCAGGGCGGTGCCGTTCATTGTGTGGTCCTTTTTGACTGCGCGTGCATATGGTCGGCGGGTCTGGCCCGATATATAGTCCGGCCATGGAACAATTCGCAGGCCAGAAATCCGCCTCGCAGCTTCTCTATCCGCCGATCGACCCTTTCGACCAGCGGATGCTGGAGGTCTCGGGCGGGCACCGGATCTATGTGGAGCAGTGTGGCAATCCCGACGGGATTCCGGTCGTGGTCGTGCATGGCGGCCCCGGCGGAGGCTGCAGCCCGGCGATGCGGCGCTATTTCGACCCGGCCGCCTACCGGATCGTTCTTTTCGATCAGCGCGGCTGCGGCCGTTCGCGGCCCCATGCCAGCGTCGTGGCGAACACCACCTGGGACCTGGTGGCGGATATGGAAGCGATCCGTGAGACGCTCGGAATCGGGCGCTGGATCGTGTTCGGCGGCTCCTGGGGCGCGACGCTGTCGCTTCTCTATGCCCAGACACACCCCGCCCGCGCCGCCTATCTGGTGCTGCGCGGGGTGTTCCTGATGACCCGGGCCGAGCTTGAATGGTTCTATGGCGGCGGCGCCGGCCTGTTCTGGCCGGATGTCTGGGAGCGTTTCGTCTCCGTCATTCCGGCGGACGAACGGGGCGATCTGATCGCGGCCTATCACCACCGGCTGTTCTCGGGCGACCTCATCGTCGAGACCCGGTTCGCCCGCGCCTGGGCAGCCTGGGAGAACGCGCTCGCCTCGTTCCAGACCGATGGCGCCACCGGTGAGAGCCCGGCGGATTACGCCCGTGCCTTCGCGCGGCTGGAGAATCACTATTTCATCAATGGCGGTTTCCTCGACAGCGAGGATCAGATCATCGCCCGCATGGTCCGGATCGCCGAGACACCGGGCACGATCGTGCAGGGGCGCTATGACATGATCTGCCCGCCGGCCTCGGCGTGGCGCTTGGCGGCGGCTTGGCCCAAGGGCGAGCTGAAGCTGGTCGGCCAAGCCGGCCATGCGCTGTCCGAGCCCGGGATCAGCGCGGAGCTTGTGGACGTCACCAATCGGTTGAAACGCCAGAAGCGCGCGTTGGGGCTCTGAGGGGGATGAGGAGATGACGGACGGGCCCCGGATCGAGGCGCGCGAGAACGGCCCCTTGGTCGCAAAGGGCGTGACACGGATGACCGGCCCGGATGGGGCGGCGATCGAGACCAAGACGGTGATGGCGCTTTGCCGCTGCGGGCACAGCCGGACCAAGCCCTTCTGCGACGGGTCCCATGCCCGGGTCGGATTCACCGGTGCGGGTGGCGAGCCCGCGGGTCCTGACCGGGTTCTGACCTACGCGGGCGCCGAGGTCTCGGTCAGTTTCAATCCGCGCCTCTGCGCCCATGCCGCGGAATGCGGACGGCTCGCACGTAACGTCTTCGACACGGCCAAGAAGCCCTGGGTGCAGCCCGACAACGGAACCCGCGCCGAGATCGAGGCGGTGATCCGCGCCTGCCCGTCTGGGGCGCTGAAGATTGCCGCGCCAGAAGGGCTCGGTCCCGATCTGTTTCCGGACGACCGGGCGCAGATCGTGGTTCAGAAGAACGGCCCCTACTGGGTGCTCGGTGTCGCGCCGCCCGCACCGCTGCAGGGCAAGGGCATGTCCCCGCGCAAATACGTGCTGTGCCGCTGCGGGCTCTCCGGCGCAAAGCCGTTCTGCGACGGCAGCCACCGGGACCAGGGCTGGCGCGACGGCAATTGACGCCTCCGCGCGGCGATCCGCAATGATCGGGGCGCGTGCATATTCCTGCTTGCATTCACCCTTCCGAGCGCATAGATGGCTGCCAACAGCGGCGCTGCGGATCGCACCGAAGCACCACCGGAAAATTTGACGGGCCGCGCGCCCGTTTTTTTGTTGTCGCAACCCAGTCCTGACGAAGGCGAAAGACATGAGCGACCTCATCGCCAAAGCCGCCATCGACCGGCGCATGGCCGCGATCGTCGGCCCGGTCATCGAGGATATGGGCTACGAACTCGTGCGCATCCGGCTGATGGGCGGGCGGACCAAGACGCTTCAGATCATGGCGGACCGGCCCGAAGGCGGGATCGAGGTCGATGATTGCGCGAAGATCTCGACTGCGGTCTCGGCGGTGCTCGATGTCGAGGATCCGCTGGACGATGCCTATACGCTGGAAGTGTCGAGCCCCGGCATCGACCGTCCGCTGACGCGGCTCAAGGATTTCGATGCCTGGTCCGGCTACGACGCGAAGATCGAGACGACCGAGATGATCGATGGCCGTCGCCGGTTCCGCGGCACCCTTGCCGGTACCGAAGCCGACGAGGTGCTGCTGGAGATCGAAGAAGGCACGATCGGCCTGAAGTTCGACTGGCTGAGCGACGCCAAGCTGGTCCTCACGGACGATCTGATCGCCGATGTCCTGCGCGCCCGAAAGGCAGCCGGGATCATAGACGAAAGCCAGTACGATTCCATCGAGCCTGACGAGGATGACGACGGCCTTGTCGCCTCGAACGTCGCCGATGCGCCGGAAACCGCCCCTCAAGAGGAGGAAAAGAACTAATGGCCATCACCAGCGCCAACCAGCTCGAGTTGCTGCAGACCGCCGAGGCCGTCGCGCGCGAGAAGATGATCGATCCCGGCCTTGTGGTCGAGGCGATGGAGGAAAGCCTCGCCCGGGCCGCGAAGTCCCGCTACGGCGCCGAGATGGACATCCGGGTCAAGATCGACCGCAAGACCGGGGTGGCCAGGTTCACCCGCGTGCGTACCGTGGTCGAGGACGAGGCGCTGGAGAACTACCAGGCCGAGATGACGGTCGAACAGGCGCGGCAATACATGGACGATCCCCATGTCGGCGACGTCTTCGTCGAAGAGGTTCCTCCGGTCGAACTCGGCCGGATCGCCGCCCAGTCGGCCAAGCAGGTGATCCTGCAGAAGGTCCGCGAGGCCGAACGCGAGCGCCAGTACGACGAATTCAAGGACCGGATCGGCACCATCATCAACGGACAGGTGAAGCGCGAGGAATACGGCAACATCATCGTCGATATCGGTCGGGGCGAGGCGGTGCTGCGCCGCAACGAGAAGATCGGCCGCGAAAGCTATCGCCCGAACGACCGGATCCGCGTCTTCATCAAGGATGTCCGGCGCGAGCCGCGTGGGCCGCAGATCTTCCTTTCCCGCACTGCGCCAGAGTTCATGGCCGAGCTCTTCAAGATGGAAGTGCCCGAGATTTATGACGGGATCATCGAGATCAAGGCCGTGGCGCGTGATCCGGGCAGCCGAGCGAAGATCGCCGTGGTCAGCTATGACAGCTCCATCGATCCGGTCGGGGCCTGCGTCGGGATGCGCGGTAGCCGCGTGCAGGCGGTGGTGAACGAGCTTCAGGGCGAAAAGATCGACATCATCCCCTGGAACGAGGACGTCCCGACCTTCCTGGTGAATGCGCTGCAGCCGGCGGAGGTTTCGAAGGTGGTTCTCGATGAGGATGCCGAGCGGATCGAGGTGGTGGTGCCGGATGACCAGCTCAGTCTGGCAATCGGGCGACGCGGCCAGAACGTCCGGCTGGCCAGCCAGCTTACCGGCCTTGACATCGACATCATGACCGAGAGCCAGGAAAGCGAGCGGCGCCAGCAGGAATTCGCGGAGCGCACCCAGCTCTTCATTACCGCCCTCGACCTCGACGAATTCTTTGCGCAGCTCCTGGTCTCCGAAGGATTCACCTCGCTCGAAGAGGTGGCCTATGTGGATATGGACGAGCTGCTGGTGATCGACGGGGTCGACGAATCTACCGCCGAAGAGCTTCAGGCGCGGGCCCGCGACTATATAGAGGCACAGAATCAGGCGGCGCTGGAGAAGGCGCGCGAGATGGGCGTGGAGCAGTCGCTCATTGACTTCGAGGGCCTGACGCCCCAGATGATCGTGGCGCTGGCCGAGGATGGCGTGAAGACGCTTGAAGATTTCGCGACCTGCGCCGACTGGGAACTTGCCGGCGGCTGGACCACCGTTGACGGTCAGCGGGTCAAGGATACCGGCATTCTCGAGAAGTTCGACGTGAGTCTCGAAGAGGCGCAGACGCTTGTCATGACCGCGCGTGTCCAGCTTGGCTGGGTCGATCCGGCCGACCTGATCCAGGATGCCGACGATGACGCCGAGGCGGAAGCGGACCCGGACGAAACTGCGGAACTCGACGACGAGGCCGCGAGCTAGGTCGCAGGAGAGCCGGCATGACGCGGGGCGGAACCGGACGGGCGGAGCAGACGGACCCCGCCGCGACCGGGGAAGGCCCCGAACGGCGCTGCCTCGTCACTGGTGAACGCGGTGCCAAGTCCGGCCTCGTCCGCTTCGTGATCGGGCCGGAAGGGAACGTGGTGCCGGACATCCTCGGGCGTCTGCCCGGCCGGGGGATGTGGGTGAAGCCGGATCGGGCGCTGATCGACGCCGCGGTGCGCAAGCGTGCATTCTCGCGCGGGGCGAAGCGGTCCGTGGTCGCGCCTCCGGATCTGGCCGATCAGGTCGAGGCGGGACTGATACGACGGGTGATCGAGCTTGTCGCGCTCGCCCGGAAGGCCGGCACGGCGGTTGCCGGATACGAGAAGGTGAAGGCCTGGCTGACCTCGGGTGACGCCGAGGTGCTGCTTCAGGCGGCGGACGGGTCCGAACGCGGGAAGGCGAAGCTGCGTTCCCCGCACGGGCCCGAAAGTCTGATCGAGGTGTTGAGTGCGTCCGAACTGGGTGTGGCTTTCGGACGTGAATTTGTCATACATGGCGCGCTTGCGGGTGGCGGACTCACGAGGCGTGTTGTAGAGGAAGCCGCGCGGCTGAAGGGCATGCGCGCGCAGGACGTCGGGGACCGCCCCGACGGAAAGGGTACGACGACCATATGAACGACAATGACGGCAAGAAGACTCTCGGCGTACGAGGCGGGGCCCGGTCGGGCCAGGTGAAGCAGAGCTTCAGCCACGGACGCACGAAGAATGTCGTGGTGGAAACCAAGCGCAAGCGGGTGGTCGTGCCCAAGCAGGGCGCCGGGGCCGCCAAGACGACGTCGTCGTCCGGTGGTGATCCGTCCCGACGGCCCGCGGGTATCAGCGATGCCGAAATGGAGCGTCGCCTGAAGGCGCTGCATGCCGCCAAGGCGCGGGAGGCCGAAGAGGTCCGCGAGCGCGAGCTCGAAGAGCAGCGCCGCGCCGAAGAGCGCGAGCGTCGCCGGGCCGAAATCGAGGCCAAAGAGCGCGAAGAGCGCGAACGCGAGGAAGCCCTCCGCGCCAAGGCCGAAGCCGAAGAGGCGGAGCGCAAGCGCAAGGAAGCCGAAGAGGCCGCCCGCAAGGCCGAGGAAGAGCGCGCCAAGGCTGCACCGCCGGCAGCGGCTGCCGAACCCGCCGCTCCGGGCGTCCGCGAGGCTGCGAACCAGCGGGGCGGTGCGGAATCCGAAGATGCCCGCTTCGCAGGCGGAGCGTCGCGCAAGCGCGAGAAGGATGCCGAACCCCGCGCCGCGAAGGGCAAGGGCAAGGATGACGGCCGCCGCGCCGGCAAGCTGACCCTGACCAAGGTGCTGTCGAGCGAAGAGGGCGGCCGGCAGCGGTCGCTGGCCTCGATGAAGCGCAAGCAGGAACGCGAGCGCCGCAGGGCGATGGGTGGCCAGGACAGCCGCGAGAAGATCGTTCGCGACGTCCAGGTTCCCGAAACCATCGTGGTGCAGGAACTTGCGAACCGGATGGCCGAGCGCGTGGCCGACGTGGTCAAGGCCCTTATGCAGAACGGCATGATGGTGACGCAGAACCAGTCGATCGACGCCGACACGGCCGAACTGATCGTCGAGGAATTCGGCCACCGCGTCGTCCGGGTCTCGGACGCCGACGTGGAAGACGTTCTGCAGACCGATCCGGATCAGAGCGAGGATCTGGAGTCGCGCCCGCCGGTGATCACGGTCATGGGCCACGTGGACCACGGCAAGACGTCGCTTCTGGATGCAATCCGCAAGACCCGCGTGGTCGAAGGCGAGGCAGGGGGCATCACCCAGCATATCGGTGCCTACCAGGTGCGGACCGACCGCGGTCAAGTGCTGACGTTCCTCGACACGCCGGGCCACGCCGCGTTCACGTCGATGCGGGCGCGGGGCGCTCAGGTGACGGATATCGTCGTGCTGGTGGTGGCGGCCGACGACGCGGTGATGCCGCAGACGGTTGAGGCGATCAATCACGCCAAGGCGGCCAAGGTGCCGATGATCGTGGCGATCAACAAGATCGACAAGCCGGGCGCCAACCCGACCAAGGTGCGTACCGACCTGCTCCAGCACGAGATCGTGGTGGAAGAAATGTCGGGCGACGTCCAGGACGTCGAAGTTTCGGCGCTATCCGGGAAGGGTCTCGACGATCTGCTCGAAGCGATTGCCCTGCAGGCCGAGATCCTCGAACTGAAGGCCAATCCGAAGCGGGCGGCCATCGGCGCGGTGATCGAAGCGCAGCTTGACGTCGGCCGCGGTCCCGTGGCCACGGTGCTGGTGCAGAACGGGACGCTGCATCAGGGCGACATCTTCGTCGTCGGGGAACAGTGGGGCAAGGTTCGCGCGCTGGTCAACGACCAGGGGGACCGCGTCAAGGAGGCCGGGCCTTCGGTGCCCGTCGAGGTTCTCGGCCTCAACGGCACGCCGGAAGCCGGCGACGTTCTGAACGTCGTCGAGACCGAGGCCCAGGCACGCGAGATCGCCGCCTATCGCCATCAGGCTGCCAAGGACAAGCGTGCGGCCGCCGGCGCTGCGACGACGCTCGAACAGATGCTCGCCAAGGCCAAGGCGGACCAGTCGGTTGTGGAACTGCCCATCCTGGTCAAGGCGGACGTGCAGGGATCGGCCGAAGCGATCGTTCAGGCGATGGAGAAGATCGGCAACGACGAGGTGCGCGTGCGCGTCCTTCATTCCGGCGTTGGAGCGATCACCGAGACCGATATCGGACTCGCCGAGGCCTCGAGTGCTCCGGTCTTCGGCTTCAACGTCCGGGCGAATGCGTCTGCGCGGAATACCGCGAACCAGAAGGGCGTGGAAATCCGGTATTATTCGGTGATCTACGATCTCGTGAATGACGTGAAGGCGGCCGCATCGGGCCTGCTGTCGAACGAGATCCGCGAACGGTTCATCGGATATGCCGCGATCAAGCAGGTCTTCAAGGTCTCGGGCGTCGGCAAGGTGGCCGGTTGTCTGGTGACCGAAGGCGTGGCCCGGCGCTCTGCCGGCGTCCGGCTCCTGCGCGACAACGTGGTGGTCCACGAAGGCACGCTGAAAACGCTGAAGCGGTTCAAGGACGAGGTCGCCGAGGTCCAGTCGGGCCAGGAATGCGGCATGGCGTTCGAGAACTACGACGACATCCGCGAAGGCGACGTGATCGAGATCTTCGAGCGCGAGGAGGTCGAGCGCAAGCTCGCCTGAGATCGTCGCTGCCCCCGTCCGCAGGGACGCTACGAAAACGAAGCGCCGCGGGCCGAGGGTCCGCGGCGCACATCGATCAGGGCCTCGCAGCGCGGAGCTGGGTCACACGAATGTCATGCCGCGTGGCCCTGACCGGTGGTTACGCGGCGTTTGACCCCACGGGCCGACCTTCAAAAATCCTCTGACCGACCTGAACGGCAATCTTGCCGTTCCCCAGCGTCCGCACGAACGTCCCCTGGACTGATATGCAGGTCCCTATCATGATCGTCTTCAGCATGTGCCTCTTCCCCAAAGCGTTTGTGTATCGAAGAATTTAGTTAATTGCAGTTCTCAAATCACTAACAAAATCATCATATACCTGACACTTTAGCATCATAATTGTGCAAGGTCAGCGGAATCTTTCGGCAACTGACAGTTGATGCTGGACCGGCAGGTCATGGTTAACGGTGCGGCGGCGCAGCAAGTCATACCCAGTCGCGGATGATCGGGATCAGCGGCGAATCAGCCGCCGGCATCGGGTACTCGCGCAGACGGTTGGACGCCACCCACGCAAATTCCTGGCCCTCGCGCGCTTGCACAGTGCCCGTCCAGCGCCGGCAGACGAAAACCGGCATCAGCAGGTGGAAATCGTCGTAGCTGTGCGATGCGAAGGTGAGCGGCGCCAGACAGCTCTCCCACGTCTCGACGCCCAGTTCCTCGTGAAGTTCCCGGATCAGGGCGGCTTCGGGCGTTTCGCCGGGCTCCACCTTGCCGCCGGGAAATTCCCACAACCCGGCCATCGACTTGCCTTCGGGGCGCTGTGCGAGGAGAACGCGGCCATCGGCATCCACCAGCACGACGGCCGCGACGAGCACCAGATTCACGACCGGTAATCCGCGTTGATCCGGATGTAGTCGTGGGTCAGGTCGCAGGTCCAGACAGTGGCGTGGCCATGGCCGATGCCGAGGTCCACCCGAAGCTCCAGCTCGGCACGCTTCATGTAGGCCGCCCCGATCTCCTCGCGATACTCTGGCGATACCCAACCGTTCTCGGCGACGACATGTGGGCCGAACCAGATCGACAGCAGGTCCCGGTCGGCCACGGCGCCGGACTTGCCGACCGCCATGACGACCCGGCCCCAGTTCGGATCCTCGCCCGCCACCGCGGTCTTGACGAGCGGCGAGTTGGCAATCGCAAGCGCGACCTTGCGGGCATCCTCTGCACTTACAGCGCCGGTCACCCGGATCTCGAGCAGCTTGGTCGCGCCTTCGCCGTCGCGCACCACCTGCAGGGCAAGATCGGTCATGACCGTCCCGAGTGCCTCGGCGAAGGCGGTCGCCGCCTCGGACCCTTCGGCGATGTCCGGACCGGCCTGCCCGGTCGCGGCTACCAGCAGCGTGTCCGAGGTCGAGGTATCGCCATCCACCGTGATGCAGTTGAAGCTGCGATCGGTCAACTCCGACACCGTCCTCTGGAGCAGGTCGCGGCCGATCCGTGCGTCGGTGAAGATGTAGACGAGCATCGTGCCCATGTCGGGGGCGATCATGCCGGAGCCTTTGGCGATGCCGGCGATCGCGACCGTCTCGCCACCGATTTCCACGCTGGCGCCGGCGCCCTTGGGAAAGGTGTCGGTGGTCATGATCGCCCGTGCCGCATGGCCAAAGGCCGAGTCTTCCAAGGAGGCCGTCAGGCTGCTCAGCGCGGCGGCGATCCTTTCCCAGGGCAGCGGTTGGCCGATCACGCCGGTCGACGACGAGAACACCCGAGATTTCGGCACCCCGGTTACCGCGGCGACAGCCGAGGTCACGTGGTCCACGGCTTCCTGGCCGTTCCGGCCGGTAAAGGCGTTGGCATTTCCCGCGTTGACGATGATCGCGGCTGGCGCGCCGGGTTCCACTGCCATCGCCAGCTTGTCTTCGCAGTCGAGCACCGGCGCCGCGCGGGTCGAGGACCGTGTGGTCACCCCCGCCATCGCCGTGTCGGGAGGCAGCACCGCGAGCATGACGTCGTCGCGGCCCTTGTAACGGATGCCGGAATTGATCGTGGCAAGCCGCACGCCCTTGACCGGCGGCAGGTCCGGAAAGCCGCCGGGCGGCGCCAGCGGCGACACTTTGGGGCCATCCGCGGCCGGGGCGACCGGCTCGGCCGCGGCCGCGCCGCGCAGGCCGAGCCGCACCCGCGCCAGCCGTCGCTGCTGGCGCCGAAGCTCTGAGCGCGACAGGCGCATCGCCTCCTACTCTGTCAGGAAGTCGGGGTTTGCAAGGAAGTCGGGCTTCACCTTGGCGCCGTCCGCCTCGGTGATCGTCGCCTTCGCCCGCAGCGCCTCCAGGTCGGCCTCGACCGCCTGCTGCTGGATCTGTCCCGCCAGTTCGTCGCGCACCTCGTCAAGCGTCGGCACCGGCTTATCGCGGGTCTCGATCAGCTTCACCACGTGCCAGCCGAACTGGGTTTGCACCGGATCCGACACCGCACCCGGTTGCAGCGCGACCACGGCCTGTTCGAATTCGGGGACCATCATGCCGGCGCCGAACCAGCCGAGATCGCCGCCGTTGTTTCCGGTCGGATCCTTCGAGTGCTCTTTCGCCAGGGCCGCGAAGTCGGCACCGCCATCGATCTGGGCCTTGATGTCCTTCGCCTCATCCTCGCTCTCCACGAGGATATGCGCGGCATGGTATTCCGTGGTCGGCTCGGCACTGCCGTATTCGGCATCGTAGGCCTTTTTCAGCGCCTCGTCGGTCACCGCGGCTTCGGCCGTCTTGCCCATGGCGATATTGGCGCGCAGGACACGGTTCTCGTTTTCGAGCGCCAGTTCCGCGGTCCGGCCGATATCGGTGACCGTCTGCGCCAGAAGCTCCTGGCTGATCGCCTGCTGGACGAGGCCGTCATAGAGTGCAGCGGGCGGCAGCGACTGGTATTGCTGGGGCAGCTGGGCGCGCATCAGCGCGATCTCGCCGGCGGTGATGTCCACGCCGTTGACTGTCGCCACGACGGTATCGAGCGTCGTGGCGTCGGGCGCCGCGTCCTCGGCCTGGGCGGCAGCCATGCCGGCCGCAAGCGCGAGGGGCGCA
This sequence comes from Paracoccaceae bacterium, assembly GCA_020425125.1. GTDB lineage: Bacteria > Pseudomonadota > Alphaproteobacteria > Rhodobacterales > Rhodobacteraceae > Meridianimarinicoccus. The sequence goes on from JAGQRV010000065.1 coordinate 74,765, forward strand.
AGCCAGCAAATCGGGTTCAGCTTCATGATGGTTCCTTACGATCTGACCGCACGGAGAGGCGACGTTGACACTCGGAATACCGCCCCTTACATCGCGACTGATCTCGCACGGCGGGGGACGTCCCGGCCGCCGTATTAAGCACGACTGCGTAGGGGAGCAACCCGGCGCGAATGGGTTTCGACCAGGGGCGCAGGAAGCGGAGAAGTCACGCGTGCTCGGTATCGGAACACTTGCCAAGAAGGTCTTCGGCACCCCGAACGACCGCCTCATTAAGTCCGTGCGTCCGCTGGTCAGCCAGATCAACGCCCTCGAGCCCGAGTTCCAGGCGCTGGATGATGACGGTCTGAAGGCGCGAACGGCAGACCTTCAGGTCCGGGCCCGGAACGGCGAGTCGCTCGAAAAGCTTCTGCCCGAAGCCTTCGCCAACTGTCGCGAAGCCGCCCGCCGGGCACTGGGCCTGCGCGCCTTCGACGTTCAGCTTGTCGGTGGAATATTCCTTCATCGCGGCAACATAGCCGAAATGAAGACCGGTGAGGGCAAGACCCTTGTCGCTACCTTCCCCGCCTACCTGAACGCGCTTTCGGGCAAGGGCGTGCACATCGTCACCGTCAACGACTATCTCGCGAAGCGCGACGCCGACTGGATGGGCAAGGTCTATGGCGCGCTCGGGCTGACGACAGGCGTGGTCTATCCGCAGCAGCCCGAGGTCGAGAAGAAGGCGGCCTATGCTGCCGACATCACTTACGCGACCAACAACGAACTCGGCTTCGACTACCTCCGCGACAACATGAAGTCGGACCTCGCGCAGATGGCGCAGCGGGGTCACAATTACGCGATTGTCGACGAGGTGGACTCGATCCTGGTCGACGAGGCGCGGACGCCCCTGATCATCTCGGGGCCGTCTCAGGATCGGTCCGACCTCTACAAGATGGTCGACCGGCTGATCCCGGAAGTCGACGAGGAACACTTCTCGCTCGATGAGAAGACCCGGAACGTGACCTTCACGGAGGAAGGCAACGAGTTCATCGAGCGCAGGCTCCAGGTGGCCGGGCTGCTGCCCGAGGATCAGACGCTGTACGATCCTGAATCGACGTCGCTCGTGCACCACGTGACTCAGGCGCTGAAGGCGCACAAGGTCTTCACCAAGGACAAGGACTACATCGTCCGTGACGGGCAGGTGGTCCTGATCGATGAATTCACCGGGCGTATGATGATCGGCCGGCGCTATTCCGACGGCCTGCACCAGGCCATCGAGGCAAAGGAAGACGTCACCATCCAGCCCGAGAATGTCACGCTCGCCTCGGTCACGTTCCAGAACTATTTCCGCCTCTACGACAAGCTTGCCGGCATGACCGGCACGGCGGCGACCGAGGCCGAGGAATTCACCGAGATCTACGGCCTCGGCGTGGTCGAGATCCCCACCAACCGGCCGGTGGCGCGGAAGGACGAGGACGATCAGGTCTATCGCACCGCCCGCGAGAAGTTCGATGCCATCGTCGAGGAGATCCGGGCGGCGCACCAAAAGGGCCAGCCGGTGCTGGTCGGCACCACCTCCATCGAGAAGTCCGAGGCGCTGTCGGCGCTCCTGCAGAAGGAAAAGGTGCCGCATAACGTGCTGAACGCACGCCAGCACGAGAAGGAAGCCCAGATCGTCGCCGAAGCCGGCAAGCCGGGCGCCGTGACCATCGCCACCAACATGGCCGGCCGCGGCACCGACATCCAGCTGGGCGGCAACGTGGAGTTGCGCGTGCTCGAAGCCATCGATGCCGATCCGCACCTGCATCCCGACGAGGTCCGCGCGCGGATCGAGGCCGAGCATGCCGAGGACAAGCAGAAGGTTCTGGACGCCGGCGGCCTCTTCGTTCTGGCCACCGAGCGGCATGAAAGCCGGCGGATCGACAACCAGCTTCGCGGCCGGTCGGGCCGTCAAGGCGATCCGGGGCGGTCGAGTTTCTTCCTGTCACTGGAAGACGACCTGATGCGCATCTTCGGGTCCGAGAGGCTCGACAAGGTGCTGCAGCGGCTCGGCATGAAGGAAGGCGAAGCGATCGTTCACCCCTGGGTCAACAAGTCGCTCGAAAAGGCCCAGGCCAAGGTCGAGGGACGAAACTTCGACATCCGCAAGCAGCTTCTGAAATTCGACGACGTGATGAACGACCAGCGGAAGGTCATCTTCGGCCAGCGCATGGAGATCATGGAAGCGGAAGACGTCGCCGAGATTGTCCGGGACATGCGCCATCAGATGATCGACGACCTGGTGGAAAAGCATATTCCGCCCAAGACCTATGCCGATCAATGGGACGGCGAAGGGCTCTATGCGGCAGCCATCGAGAAGCTCGGGATCGACATGCCGATCATCGCCTGGACCAAGGAAGAGGGCGTCGACGACGAAGGAATTCGCGAACGGCTCTACACCGCGTCGGACGAGTTCATGGATAAGAAGATGGACGAATTCGGCGCCGACGCGATGCGCAATATCGAAAAGCAGATGCTGTTGCAGACGATCGATCAGAAATGGCGCGACCATCTCCTGAAGCTCGAGCATCTGCGGTCCGTGATCGGGTTCCGCGGCTATGCGCAGCGCGACCCCCTGAACGAATACAAGAACGAAAGCTTCCAGCTGTTCGAAGGCCTGCTGAACGGTCTGCGCGAGGACGTGACCCAGCGGCTCGCCCATATCCGTCCGCTGACCGAGGACGAGCGGAACGCGATGATCCAGCAGTTCCTGGCCCAGCAGCAGGCTGCGACCCGCGCGGCAGACGGAGAAGGTGCGTCGGCGGACGGCGGCGCCGAGGTGGTGTCGCTGGCGGCAGCCGGCGCAGCCGCCGCCGCTGCTTCGGGGGGTGGCGATCTGGCGACGGCCGAAGCGCCGGTCCCACTGGTCGAGGGTTTCGACGAGACCGACCCCGCGACCTGGGGAAATCCCGGCCGGAACGAACCCTGTCCCTGCGGATCGGGCAAGAAGTTCAAGCATTGCCATGGACGCCTGGCCTGACCGGCAGCCGATGCGTGCCGCCGCATTGGCCCTGGCTGCCGGTATCTGCCTCACCGGCACTGCGGGTGCCCAGACACCCACAGCGATGCCGGGATGTCCTGCGCCGCGCCTTGAGTTGAGTGAAGAGGCCGGTGCCAGGCTGCAAATCTCAGTCCGGGCGCCCTGCCACCCCTATGCGCCTGTTGTCCTCACACTCGGGGCGTTGCGCGTCAGCGACGAGACCGGGATCGACGGGGAACTGGTGACCCGTCTGCCCAGGCTGCCCGGCGCGACAAGCGTCGCGGCGGAGATCGCCGGATCCGTGCTGACAACCGGGATTCCGGCGGCCGCCGCACCGGCGTCTCCCTTTGCCATCGTGATCTGGCCGGACCCTGGGCCTTGGGGGGCGCTGGTGTCGGATGACAGCGGGAACGCGGGCGCCAGGCGGCTCGGCTTTCCGTTTCCTCAGCCCCATCAGGTTGCCGACCTTCTTGACCTCGCGTCCGGCGGTGCAGCCCGGATCGATGTCCCGGTCACATCCGGGACCTGCGGACGAATCCTTGAAGCCGAGCTTCTGACACCGGATCATCCCGCCGCTCGCACGGTTCGGGTGACGATGCCGGATTGCCTTGCGGAAGGTCAGGGGCTCAGAGTGCCGTTGGCGCCCTGATCAGAGAAGGGGGCCAAGCGCTCCGAAAACCTGGCGGTAGATGTCGCGCTTGAAGGGAACGATTGCCTCGGTCACGGCCTCGGGCGCCATCCACGCCCAGGTCGAGAATTCCGGGTGGCCGTCGTCCAGACGGATGTCGGAATCCTGTCCTGAAAAGCGCATCAGGAACCACAGCTGCTTCTGGCCGCGGAATCGTCCGCCCCACACCCGACCCAGAAGTTCGGTCGGCAGGTCGTAGGTCAGCCAATTCGGCGTGCATGCCTCAATTCGCGCAAGTTCGGCCGGGACGCCGGTCTCTTCCCGCAATTCCCGCGCCGCAGCCGCTTCGGGCGTCTCGCCTTCGTCGATCCCGCCCTGGGGCATTTGCCAGGCGCCTGGCGTGTCGATCCGCTGTCCGGCGAAGACAAGGCCCGCCGGGTTGGCAAGGACGATCCCGACGCAGGGGCGGTAGGGCAGGGTGCCGGGATCGGCCGTCATGGCATAGGGTGTCCTTGGCGGGCCGGATCAGGCGACCGGCGGGCGCAGAGTGTCGCCGCGACTGATTTCGGGGCTGAGGGTAATGCGCTGTTCGCCGACCTCGCCGATGCCAAGTGCCCGGGCGGCAATGATCTCGGCGGCCTTGTGGCCGATCTCGAACCTGCAGGCATCCATCGTTGCCAGAACCCGCGGCAGACCCTTGAGCATGTTGACGCCGTTGAAGCCGGCAAGGCCCAGTTGCGCCGGGATGTCGTAGCCCTTCTCAAGACAGTAGAGCAGTCCGCCGGCGCCAATCATGTCGTTGGAATAATACAGGAAATCAATGTCCGGCGTGCGCGTCAGCACGGTCTCGGTCATCTCGCGCCCCTTCAGCAGGGCGGATCCCCCGGCATAGAATTCCTGATCCGCAATCTCGATCCCGGCTTTGGCCAGCGCTTGGGTGAACCCCTCGAACCGCTTCCGCGCGCGGTGGTCGAGCGGCATCTTCGTGCCCAGAAAGGCCACCCGGCGGTAGCCCGACTTGACAATCTCCTCACCCATCGCGCGTCCGGCGCGACGATGCGAGATGCCGACCATGGCATCGACCGGCTCGCCGTCCGTGTCCATGATCTCGACGACCGGAATGCCGGCATTGCTCAACATGGCCCGTGCCGCATCGGTATGTTCGAGGCCCGCAAGGATTACCCCCGACGGTCGCCAGGAGAGCATCTCGTAGAGAACGGCCTCCTCGCGCTCGGGGCGGTAATGGCTGAGGCCCACAACCGGTTGCAGGGGCGTGTCGTCAAGCACTTCGGAAATCCCCATCATCACCTCGGGAAAGACGAGGTTCGACATCGACGGGATGATCACCGCGACGAGATTGACACGTTGCGAGGCGAGCGCCCCGGCGATCTTGTTCGGGACATAGCCGAGGGCCCGCGCAGCGTCGAGCACGCGGACGCGAGTCTTTTCCGACACGTCGCCCCGGTTGCGCAGCACCCGGCTCACTGTCATCTCGCTGACGCCGGACGCTTCCGACACGTCCTTGAGGGTAAGTGGGCGCCGCCGCTCTGCGGTCATGGTCCTGGTCCTTCCGCGTGACTTACATCGCGATGTTAGCGAGAAACCCGCAATCGCCGCAATCGGCATCGGGTCGCGCCTCGCGGGCAGCCGGAAAGGCGACGCCAGCCTTGCGCACCGCGCCGCTTCGGGCGACAAGGCGGTGACGACCTCGTGGCTCAACTGGATAGAGCAGCCCCCTCCTAAGGGGCAGGTTGCAGGTTCGAGTCCTGCCGGGGTCGCCACATCCGCATAACACCATGAAAAATAATAATTATCGTTTAAGCGGCGCGCGTCTGTTTCGGGGCTTTGGCGATCCGTCCCCGAGATCGGTCAGGTAATCGAGGCGCGGTGCAGGGCCGCCCTGACCGCCCCGGACAAAGGCGGTGCGTTGTCGCGGTCCCGCGGCTGACACAAGATTGGCAGTGGGAATTCGCGATCGCGGCTGCGGCGACAGGCGATCGTTGCTGCGGGGTGCCTGCCGAGATCCATGAGCATTCTGGTTCCCGAAGACGTGCCCAGACGTCCCCATGCCCGAAGCGCGCGGATCGGTCTGGTCCTTGGCGACGGCCGGACCGTCTGCATGGCCGGCCTGACCGACTTGCCGCTGCGCTGCCTCGCCACCTTGACCGAATGCGCTGCAACCGACCTCGATGTGGCCCAGTAGATGGCGGTCGACACTCTCAGGCTTGACAATATCGACGTTGCCTTCAGTGCTGCGTCTCTGCCGTTGGATGCCAGCATCTGATATGCCAAGGGTGCCCAGTTGCTCTCGGACGGCTTCTACTACCAGTCCAACCTGGCTCTGAAGGCCATCGAGGATGCGGTCGTAATCGAGTTCCTGCGGTGCCGACAGTATCCCGGTGCAGGGCGCCACGAGATATCCTGACGGCGAACCGTCTGGCGCAGAGGCTCGGCCCAAATCAATTGAGTTCCAGCGTCGGATCCCGTTCGTTGTAGTCTGGACGGGATTTGGCTGCGCGTCCTTGTGCAAGGACAGCCGAACAGCTTCTTCCAAACCACGTGGTAGCGCGTCAGGTGGCCGAAGGAGCCGGCCGTGCCGCAACAACCGGCGATCGGCGCGTCGATCGATACACCGGTCGCCGAATGGGCCTGGCCCCTCTTGGGCGGCCGGTTTGCGGCACAGTTGTTGCCTCGATGCAGCGGGACAGCCGTTTCGCCGCGAACTGGCCTGCGGCCTGTGGCATCTCCCGACCGGCCTTCGCGTCTGCCGCAAGAGGTTCCTCCACCATTTGGACCTTGGGGGCCGCGATGTCGGCCTTGGCATATTCCTGGGGCAGCACCATCCCGAGGGCCGGCTCGAATAGGAGCAGAGGTGCGCCGGAATGCGCGGCCGGTTCGGCTCCGCCCGCCGGACGGTCTACCTCCTTGCCCGCGGCACGGCGGCCGGGCACGAGCCACGACCCTTTACTGCCGTTTGGAAGGGGGCGCTCACGTATTGCGCGCGATGGTGTGTCAGCAGGTCGACAATCTGCCCGTTGATCCTTGGCGCCGGGATCAGGCACTGGCAGGGTGACAGCGGACTTTCGAGAGGGCGCGCGGTGAACACCGGACCGGACTACAGTTTCGAAGCGGCCGCCCTTGCGCGCGGCGCTCTCCGGGTTGTCGGCGTCGACGAAGTCGGCCGCGGTCCCCTTGCGGGGCCGGTGACGGCCGCGGCGGTGTGGCTCGACCCCCGTGTGATCCCCGATGGCCTCAACGACTCGAAGAAACTCGGTCCGGATCGGCGCGAGAGCCTCGCTGCGCTGCTCGCGGAATGTGCGGACGTTTCCATCGCCCATGCCAGCGTCGACGAGATCGCGGAGTTGAACATCCTGCGCGCCTCCCACCTTGCCATGCAGCGGGCCGTTGCCGGGCTGAGGGTCGCCCCGGACCACCTGCTGGTCGACGGCAACCGGATGCCGGACGGGCTTGGCCTGCCCGGAGAGTGCGTTGTGCGCGGCGACGCGCGGGTGCTGTCGATCGCGGCCGCCTCGATCGTCGCCAAGGTCGCGCGCGACCGGATCATGGCTGAACTGGCCCGCAGCTTTCCCGGCTACGGCTGGGAGAGGAACGCTGGCTACCCCACCCCCGCGCACAAGCGGGCGCTGGCCGATCTGGGGGTAAGCCCGCACCATAGACGAACCTTTGCCCCGGTGCACAAGATATTGTATCCGGATGAGTCTGTAACGCGCTGATTCCAAAAAGAATTTGACTGCGAATCGGGTTTGACTCATGTTGCCCCGCAACATGGCATGCGCCACTACCGGAGGCAGACCCGATGACGAAGACTTCCCGACCCGCGGCGGTTCTGCCTCGCGACACGATCCTTCAGGGCGACTGCGTGTCGGTGATGAACGGGCTGCCCGAGGCGTCGGTCGACCTGATCTTCGCCGATCCCCCTTACAATCTTCAGTTGCGGGGCGACCTGCACCGTCCGGACAACAGCCGAGTCGATGCCGTGGATGACGCCTGGGACAGCTTTGCCAGTTTCGACGCCTATGACCGGTTCACCCGCGACTGGCTGAAGGCCGCCCGGCGGGTCCTGAAACCGGACGGCGCGATCTGGGTCATCGGCTCCTATCACAACATCTTCCGCGTCG
>JAGQRV010000065.1:82598-85347 GCA_020425125.1 Paracoccaceae bacterium
GCGGCAAGCGGCTGACCAATGCCCACGAGACGCTGATCTGGGCGTCGCGCGGCGAAGGGGCGAAGTACACGTTCAACTACGAGGCTCTGAAGTCGCTCAACGATGACGTGCAGATGCGCTCGGACTGGGTGATCCCGCTCTGCACCGGTCATGAGCGGCTGAAGGACGAAACCGGCGCCAAGGCCCATCCGACCCAGAAGCCCGAAGCGCTGCTGCACCGGGTCCTGGTCGGCACCACCAATCCCGGCGACGTGGTGCTGGACCCGTTCTTCGGCACCGGCACGACGGGTGCGGTGGCACGCAAGCTCGGCCGGCACTTTGTCGGGATCGAGCGCGAGGCCGCCTATATCCGGGCCGCTGAGGCGCGGCTGGCAAAAGTGCGTCCCTACGATGCGAGTTCGATCGAAGTTACCAAGGCCCGCCGCGCCGAACCGCGGGTACCGTTCGGCCAGCTCGTGGAACGCGGCCTCTTGCATCCCGGAACGGAACTGGTCTCGCCCACCGGCCATGTCGCCCGCGTGCGGGCAGACGGCACGCTGGTTTCCTCGAACGCGCGCGGCGATCATCGCGGATCGATCCATCAGGTCGGCGCGGCGCTGGAAGGAGCGCCCAGCTGCAACGGCTGGACCTACTGGTGCTTCAAGCGCGACGGCAAGCACGTGCCCATCGACGTCCTGCGCCAGCAGATCCGCGCCGGTCTCTGAGCCGCGACCGCGGGGTCAGACCTCGCGGATCGGGTAGCCGCGAAACTGCTGCACCGGCCTCAGCGCAAAGATCGTCTGCATGCTCGACACGTTCGGCAGGCGGGCGAGGCAATTGCGGTGGATGTCGGCGTAATCCTCCATATCGCGCGCGACGACACGCAGGATGTAATCCGCGTCGCCGCTGGTGAGATGGCATTCGAGGATGTCCTCGTAGCGGCGCACGGCGGTCTCGAAGGCTTCCAGCACGTCGAGTGCCTGGCTGTTCAGAGTGATCTCGACGAAGACCTGCAGACTCAGCCCCAATGCCGTGCGGTCGAGCCGTGCACTGTAGCCGGCGATGATGCCGGCGTCTTCCAGTGCCTTGATCCGTCGGTGGCAGGCCGACGTGGAGAGTCCGATGTCGCCGGCCAGCACAGCGATAGGCCGGGCGGAGTCGGCCTGCAGTGCACGAAGGATTCGACGGTCGAGAGTATCCACGAGAAAATTTCCCGACAATTCATCATATGACGCAATATTCTATCGAATTATCGCCAGTTCTCCAGAAGGATTCGAAGCCTTTCTTTGGGATGCAGCGCGATGCTTGATCGCAAGCCAAGGAGGAGGAGCCGCCGTGATCGTCGGAACGCCCAAGGAAATCAAGAACCACGAATACCGCGTCGGTCTGACCCCGGAGAGTGCGGCCGAACTCGTGTCCCGCGGCCACGACGTGCTGATCGAAACCGGGGCGGGTGACGGGATCGACGCCAGCGACGCCGCCTATGAGGCGGCGGGCGCGCGCATCGTCGCCAGCGCGGCAGACGTGTTCGCCCGCGCCGACATGATCGTGAAGGTGAAGGAGCCGCAGGCGTCGGAACGCGCGATGCTTCGCAAGGATCAGATCGTCTACACCTATCTCCATCTTGCGCCGGACCCGGAGCAGACCCGTGACCTGATCGACTCGGGCGCTGTCTGCATCGCCTATGAGACGGTGACCGATGCCCAGGGCGGGCTGCCGCTTCTGAAGCCGATGAGCCAGGTGGCGGGCCGCATGTCGGTCCAGGCCGGGGCGACGGCGCTGGAGAAGGCCAATGGCGGCCGCGGGGTCCTGCTAGGCGGGGTGCCGGGCGTGCTTCCCGCAAAGGTCGCGGTGATCGGCGGCGGCGTCGTCGGCTTCAATGCCGCGCAGATGGCAGTGGGGCTGGGCGCGGATGTCACCATTCTCGACCGCTCGCCGGCGGTGTTGGAGCGGCTCGGCATGCATTTCGAGGCGCGCGCGAAGACGCGGTTCTCGAATCGCGCCAACCTTGCCGAATGCGCGGCCGAAGCCGATCTGGTGATCGGTGCGGTTCTGGTGCCCGGTGCGGCCGCGCCGAAACTGGTCACGCGCGACATGCTGAAGACGATGAAGCGCGGTGCGGTCGTCGTGGATGTGGCCATCGACCAGGGCGGCTGCTTCGAGACGTCCCGCGCGACCACCCACGACGATCCGACCTTCGTCGTCGACGGCGTGGTGCATTACTGCGTGGCCAACATGCCCGGCGCGGTGGCGCGTACCTCGACCTATGCGCTGAACAACGTGACGCTGCCCCATGCGCTCAGGATCGCGGATCTGGGATGGCGGCAGGCGCTTCTGGCCGACCCGCATCTTGCGGCCGGTCTGAACGTCTGCGGCGGACGGGTGACCCACAAGGCTGTTGCCGACAGCCTCGGCTACGACGCGCTGCCGCTTGCAAAGGCGCTGGCGGCCTGACGCGAGATTGCGGCGGCCCTTGATCACAAGGGGCCGCCGCGGCTAGATGCGCTTTCCAGAGAGTGACGGGAAGACCCCGGGAGGCGCGTCATGACGTTTCAGCGTTCGATCAAGATTGCGCCGTCGATCCTGTCGGCGGATTTCGCGGATTTCGGCCGCGAGATCCGGGCGGTGGAGGATCAGGGCTGCGACTGGGTGCATGTCGACGTGATGGACGGCCATTTCGTGCCGAACCTGACCTTCGGCCCGCCCGCGGTGAAGGCGTTCCGGCCGCATGTGACGACGGTGATGGACGTCCACCTGATGATCGCGCCGG
>JAGQRV010000066.1:0-201 GCA_020425125.1 Paracoccaceae bacterium
GATCGACGAAGGCACCTGCCTTCTCCCAGCAGGCTTCCAGCATCGCCTGGCGGCGCGAGGCGTGCTATCAGTACCAGGCTGCGTCCTCGGTGATCGCCTCGGCGACAGCGGCCGCGATGAAGCCATCGTATAGTTCCGCCCCCTGAGAACTGTCGTCCCAGGTCGTGCCATAGGAGGCCGACCAGTCCTTGTTGCGGGTCG
>JAGQRV010000066.1:260-19082 GCA_020425125.1 Paracoccaceae bacterium
GCGAACAGGATCGCCCGCTCGCCATTCATCAGACGGCGCACGTCGGCAGCGCTGGTGCTGTCGCCACAGAGGAGGCGGTGGTCGCCGAGGATCCAGAGATCGCCGGTGCGCGACGCAGGATTGCGCGGCGGCTCGGGGATGGTCACCGGCGGCACGGAGCCCCCGGCGCCACCCTCTTCTTCACCGCCCCCGTCCGGATCGAACGCCAGAAGCTTGTCCAGCTCGCCGTCCGAAAAGCCGACCAGCGACAGGTCGTAGTCGTCCGCGAGCAGGTCCTGCAGCTCGGCCGAGAGGAGCAGTTCATCCCACTCCGCCCAGTTCGCCGATTGGTTGGCCAGCAGACGGAACGCCTTGATCTGCGTCTCCGACAGCTCGTCGGCGAGGACCACCGGCACGGTGTCGAGACCGAGCAGACGGGCCGCCTTCAGCCGCAGGTGCCCGTCGACCACCAGCCCGTCGCTGCGCGCGACGATCGGGATGCGGAAGCCGAACTCGACGATGGCCTGCGCCATCCGGTCGACCACATCGTCGTTCTTGCGCGGGTTGCGCTCGTATTCGACGAGGCGGCCGATGGGCCATTGTTCAAGCTGCAGCGCGTTGGCCGGCATGGGCGGAACTCTTGAGCATGTGAAGGGTCACCGTCCGGCGCGCATGGATGCTGCAGAACAGGACGAGCTTGGTGACTGGGAGCGGCGGATCGACCGCTTCGACATCGTGGAACACGCTCTCCACGCGCTTGTGGCAGGCGCGGCAGAGCGGGATCAGGTTGGTCGGCGAGTTGTCCCGCGTCAGGCGGAACGGGATGATGTGGTGCACCTGAAGGTGCCTGGTCCTTCCGCAGCAGGCGCAGAAGGGCGTCTGCCGGAGCGCAGCCTTGCGGATCGTTTTCCATCGCGAGCCGCGCCCGCGGATGCGCGGCGTCCGGCACAGATGGCGCTCGTAGCAGGACCGCGAGCAGAACCGTCCGCTGGCGTTGGTGCGACCCGACAGGACCGACCGGGGAATGTGAAACGAGCTCCCGCAGGTCGCGCAGCATCGTTCGACCGACTGCGCGGCGCGACGACACGCGAGGCAGCAAAACTGCTGGCGGCTGCTCGGCGGCGCCGGGAAGACCCTGCCGCAGTGCCGGCACGTCTCATGGTTCCGATCCGCGGATCGCCTGCAGTGGCCTCTATCCAGCGCTGGTCGGGAGCCGCAGGCTCGACACCGAGTGGCGGGGTTGTCGGCGCGCACCTCCTCGACCTTGCCGCACTCCGCGCAGGTCCGGAGGCGCATCCCGCGGTTGCGCGACCTGGCGCGCGTCGCGACGGCGTCCGTGCCCGCCGCAGTGCCGTGGGCGAGGGTCATGAAGGTTCCTGTCGATGGTCGATCGGCATCCGCCGGGTGGACTCCGGCACGGCGGGGTCCACCGGCTTCCGGCTGGACTCCGGTATCCGCGGGGTATCCACCCCGGGCGGCCGGTCAGATGTTTGAATTCACGAGGCTTTCAGGACGCCGCGGGTGGATGCTGGATTCCGGCGGCTTCCCAAAAATCCGGCCCTGTCGCTGGCGATATGCCGCGCTTCGCCCGCCAGCATAGGATTTCTGTCAGGAAGGAACCAAGATATCAAAGGCTTAGGCGTTTTCGCTTCGACCATCCGCCGACCGCTCGCCCGGATGCGAACTGTCGCCGCGTCTCGCGCCCGCTGGACCCCGGATCGGATTCCAGAGGGACTCCAGAATTCGGCGTGACATCCACCGCGCGCTCCTCTCCCGAGCATATGGATTTCATAGCCTGCTGGATCGAATCCGTCTCGCCTTGCGGTGTCTCGCAGGAAATTGTCTCATCGGCACGCCGGGTCTTGACACTGCGGCTACTGCATATTGACGAACAGGCAGCATCAGCCGCATCATCTCGTTGGCATCGCAACTTCAAGCGGATATGTTTCCGCAATGTTCCAGCGCGCACGATCGGCATCCGGTCTTAAGAAGCAGCGCGCCACGGGGCTCCATTCGAGGGCAAGGGAATCGGCATGAAACAACGCACTATCAAGGCGTTACCCGTAAAATCTGACCAGAAGGGAATCGGACAAGGTGTCCTCGATCTCGGCATCGAGAAAGACGCCGAGATCAATGGGATTGGCATGGGCGTGCTGTCCGACGGCACGCCCTACCTGAACCAACGTGGGCTGGCTGCGCTTTGCGGCGTCCAGAACGCGCACATCGGGACGATCAGTTCGCAATGGAACGAGGCCGAACCGAAGCCAAGGATTCAGGCGATCAAGGGTATCCTGTCCAAGATCGGCCTTGAGGCTGCGGCGGCACACATCGAAGTGCCTCACAATGGTGTGGTGCACTACTGCTATCCGGCCGAGATCTGCCTCGCCATTCTCGAGTATTATGCCTTTGACGCCGGCACGAACTGCCAGCCTGAGGCTCGCGACAACTTCCGCATCCTTGCGGGCACAAAGCTGCGGGAGATGATCTACTCGCAGGTTGGGTATGATCCGACCGGCCGAAGCCGTTTCGACAAATGGCACGAGCGAATCGCCATGAACTATCAATCTGCACCGCGAGGGTTTTTCAGCGTCTTCAACGAGGCCGAGACGCTGATCTATGAAATGATCGTCGCTGGTGCTCCCGTCGACGAGAAAAATGTAATCGACATCTCGATTGGTCGACACTGGTCCAAATATTGGGACGACAACGGTTTCAACGACAAGTATGGGGACCGAAGCAAGTTTCCTCATCGGTACCCCGACAGTCATCCCCAGTCGAAATCGAATCCCCAGGAGGCATGGTGTTATCCGCTTGACGCCTTGGGATCGTACCGGGAATGGCTGCAGGATCACTATATCGGCGGCGGAAAGTTCCGCACCTACATCACTGAGAAGGCGAAAAAGGGCTCGATTCCGCCATCGGTTGCCCAACTCACTATTGCCGCGATCGAGACCCCGCAAATTCCGGGTTATTGAGCAACTCGCCCCACCACGAACTCCATCGACCGCTTCCCCGGCACCCGTCTGCCGTTCAGCCGCCAGGTGATAACGGCGACGCCATACTGCCAGCGCCGGTTGGCCGTGGCGCGGCTGATGCCGAGTTCCCAGCAGATCGGCTTCCACGGCTTGCGGTTGGACCGGAGCCAGAGCAGCCGGGCGTCGCTTGGGTCCAGCCAGCGCAGCCAGAGCAAAGCGTCCTCGGCTTGGGTGATCTGGCGCGGACTGGGCCTTGGCCGGCGCATTGTCGGCTCCTGGCCGACCTGATCGCCGAAGCTGTGGAAATATTCCGGCCATGCGTTGAAATAGCCCTGCGGTTTCACCTCGGGCAGCGACCGGAAGACGTCAGCAGCGCTTTCGAGCCGATCCTCAACCATGATGGGGGTCCAGTCAGCCATTGGCAGCCTCTCGGCTTTCGGCGCGTTGGCCATAGAGTCTGTCGCCCAGTTGCCGGACCAGTTCGCGTTCAGGCCAAGCAAGCCGGGGATCGTCGACGGACACTGCCAGCAGACCGTGGTCATGCCAGCCGTCCTGTTTGACCCGCTCGGGATCGCGGCGTGTTCCGCCATAACCTCGGGGATGCCATCTCATGCCATGCCTCCGCCGGTCTCGATCGCCCAGTGAAGGATGGCGATAGCGTCAGCCTCGTTGTCATCGGCGGGGCTGAAACCGCGCGCACGGGCAGCGGCGATCATCGCCGCCTTGTCGGCATTGCCCTTGCCGGTGGCGTGTTTCTTGATCGTCCCGACCGGGGTGCCACCATACGGAATGCCACGAAGCTCGGCCCACGACGTCAGGGTGGCAAGGAGACCGCCGAAGACATGGGCCGCATCGGTTCCGGCATGGCGACGGACCTCCTCGAACCAGATCGCGGCGATGGGTCCCGACAACCGGTCGATCTCGGTCAGCCAGTTGGTGAAGCGCAGGTAGCGCATGCCGCCACCGTCGAAACGGCCGGGGCGGAAGGACACGGTGCCGCTGGTGATCAGGCCGTCATGGCCACGCAACGCCCAGCCGGTCGTGGTGCCGAGATCGAGGGCGAGGATGCAAGACGCGGAAACGCGCCCCTGTTCGGGGCGTACGTCCGGCATGGAGATCGTCTGGTTCATGATGAAGGCTCACGGATCGTGGGCCTTCGGCTTTGGTCATGGGTACGGAATCACGTCACGGGCGTCCGTTCAAGAAAAATGCGCCTGACGATGCTTCTGTCCCACCTGGTCTCGGGTTGCCCCACTTGCCGATCAAAGTGGGACGCCAAATTTTCCTTTCAAAACAAGGCGCGTCCCACCTGTCCCACTTGTCCCACCTTTTCCCTACGTCACATGAGAAAGAATGAGGTCGACCGGGACATATGTGCTCCATATGGGAAAGAAAGAAGTTTGCGACCCAAGTGGGACAGGTGGGACGGGATTGATTTTGAAAGGCTTTTTCTGTCCTACCTTGGGCTTGAAGTGGGACGCGCCGCGAAGTGGGACAGCGGCCAAACAAAAAGGGGCACCCGAATGGATGCCCCCTTGTTTCATAACCTAGAGCCGAGAAACGGCCTCAATGCTCCCAACGGGGCTTTCGGGAATTTTCGCCTCTGACCGAAGGCACGCAGGTGAACCGATTATGATGACCGAGTCGCGCATGATTTGCAGTAGGTTGCCGGTATCAGCCGTGCGATCCATCCGTATCGTGCTGAAAGCGGTGGTATCGCGATAGATGTGAGTGGCGTCGGTGGTCTCTTGATAAGTGATCATAGCGCCTTCCATCCTTCAAAGGTTCGTTGTTCCTGAATCTGCTCTTGTGACGGGCTCGGGGGCGGCAACTGGATCGTGGCGCGGCTCATAAGCCCTTCGGTCACGAAGCCGTATGACCCGCTGTCCACGCTTTCGATAACACCGCGAACCAACTGGTATTGGGCGGTTTGGTCCGGCCCGACAACTGCCATCGGTGTGAAAGGTTCAGAGAGGCGCATCTGCCCGCTATAGCTCCGGTGAAGAGTCTTCAGCTTTTCATAGAAATCTGCGCTGGGCTTTTCGACCGGAAGTCCAAGTGTTTCCGCCTCGCGGCGGTTGATGGTGTAGTCATGGCTTCCAGAGTCTGCGCACAAGAAATCCACGATAGCCTTTACCTTCTCTGCATCCTTCACATGCCCGTTGAGCAGCTTTTCCGCCAAGAACCGGATTTGCGCCCTCGACCTGAAAATCTCGCCCAAAACCAGTGGGTGCACCTTGTTGGAAAGATCGGTGAGGAGACTGCCAAGCACCTTGTCATCTTTTATGCCAAGGTCCTGCGTTGCCGCGTCCATATACCCTCGGACCGCCTCAACGCTAACCGGCAGGCGCGCGAGTTGGTTTCCGTTTGGCACTTGCGGGCCAAGCGGATGCACCAAGCTAGGGTCAATCGGCCCTAGGGCCGCCTGCTTTGACATCACGATCCGCTGCGCTCCCAACGAGATCAACGTGCCTGCGCTCATCGCCTTGTATGGAATCAGAACTTCAAATTCGTCGCAAAAGGTTTTGATGAGGTTAACGAGTCTCCAAGCGGCGGCGGTGTTGCCGCCGTTGGTGTGCAGAAGAAGCGAGATGCGTTGGGTCGGTCCGATGGCGTCCAGCACGTCCACAAAAATGTCGATGCAGTCTGCCCCGATTTGCGTCTCCGCGTTCGGCCGGTCGCCGGTCACATATGAAATAATTTTGGTGCCGCGTTCCTGCTCTATCTGCTCGTAGAGCGGCTTGCGCGCAGCGAAATCCATGTTTGGCCCTGTTCTCCCCGTGTTTCCGAGCTTTTCCACACAGGTGTGCACAAGTCAACTTTCCTGAAACGCTGCGCGCAACGCCCGCAGCGGCAAGAGGGCGTTAACAAAGCGCCCGACACGGCCGTCGCGACGTCAGCCGCCGCGCTGTGGCCTGCGGTAACGCCATTCGCGGGTCGCGCCCGCGCCGCTGCGGTACCGCTCCCAATCCCGCGACTTCAGCCAGGCGCCGACGCGCATCTGGTCGCCCTTGGTCCATTTCGCGGGTTCGATGCCGAGGGCGCCTTCGAGGATTTCGCCCACCGACACGTCGCGGATCGGCTCGAGACGCTCGAACTCCTCGTCCTGCCAGTCATCATATCCGGCATGGCCGCGATTGACGCTGCGGGTCTCGTGGGTCAACCAGCGGTCGATGCGGGCGTCCCAGGCATCGGCCTGATAGCGCGCCTCCTGCGCGGCGGCCGCTTCGGCGAGGATCGCCGGATCCTCGATCCACCAGATCGCGTCCTCGCGGAAGCGGTGGACGGCCTCGGCCCAGAGCTGGTCGCGGTCGCGGGCCAGCGCGGCGATGTCGATGGCACCGCAGCGCAGCGGCCAGAAGCGGCGGTTGCCGGTCTCGTCGCGCAAGTACGTGTCGGGGTTCACGGTGCCGGCGAAGACGCATTGGCGCGGCACCTCGACGGTGTAGCGACCGTAAGGCGGGCGGAAGCGGTCGGTGGTGCGGGTCAGGAAGGCCTTGATCCGCGAGACCTCGGCGCGGCCAATGGCGTCGAGCTCGGCGATTTCCACGATCCAGACGCCCTGCATGTGGATGGCGGCATCCTTGGACCCGAGCTCCGGCAGTTCGTCGGTGAACCAGTCCTCGCCTGCGAGCACCTTGATCGCGGTGGATTTGCGGGCACCTTGCGGCCCTTCGAGGATCAGCATGTGGTCGGCCTTGACGCCGGGGCGGTAGATGCGGGCGACGGCCGAGATCAGCCACAGCGCACCGACGGTATGGTGGAACGCAGTGGGCTCGGCTCCGAGATAGGTGCTGGTCCAGGTCTCGATCCGGGGCGTGCCGTCCCATGTCAGGGTGTCGAGCCAGTCGCGGACGGGGTGGAGGCGCAACTCGCGGGCGACGGCGCCGACGGCGCGGCTGACGACTGTCGGGGCGACGTTGAGGCCGCGCAACTGCAGCCATTCGGCGGTGCGGATGTCGTCGGCATCCTCCCAGGGACGGGGAAAGGTGGCGCTTGCATCGTCCCATGGCAACGGCTGTCGCACGACGATCTCCTGCGCGAAGTCGTCGAAACCCAGCACGCCTGCGAAGATCGCGTCCGAGTTCAGGACGATGATGACATTGGCCTCGTTGCGCTCGGGCGTGCCGGAGAGGTCCTGGCACAATCGACTGAGCCATGCCGGCCGGACGATCCGCGCATGAGGATCGCCGGTGGCATTCACCCGGCGGCGCAGTTCCGCCATCTGCTTTTCGAGGATCGCCATAGCGATGCCGGTGGCGGTCTTGATCCGGGCGAGGATCTGGCGCTCGGGCAGCGGGTCGAGCCGGGCCAGCGCGAGACGGCCGAGCAGGCTGGAAAGCGCCTCGAGTTCGGGCGGGTTGGTCAGTGCTGCAGTGGCCGCGACAAGCGCGGCAATGTCGTTCTCGACCGGGAGCGTGGTCGATGCGGCATCGTTGTAAGGCGCCCCCGAACTGCGGTTGTAATCCTCGGCCCGCGCGCCGCGCATGAGATCGTCGTTGAAATCGTCGCCATGCAGCGGAACCACGATCTGGTTCGGAATATCGGCGCGGTTCAGCCGGTCCGACAGCGTGGCGGCGGCCTGACGCCCGGCATCGCCGGCATCGGCATAGATGGTGATACGCACCGTGCCCTCGGGCCAGTGGAAGCGCGCCAGCCCATCGGCCGACAGCGCCGCCCAGGCCGGCGTGCCGAACAGGACATGTGCCGCCAGCGCGGTCTCGATGCCTTCGGCCACGCCAAGGTGGCCATCCTCGGGCATGGGAAACAGCCGCACGGCGGCCTCGGCAACCGAGCCCAGCATCTTCTTGCCGGCGGGTGCCTTGGCGCTGCCATCGTCGAGCAGGAAGGTGCGATGGATGCCGGGCGCGCGATCACCATTCGCAAGCCGTGCCACCGCGATCAGCCCGGGCCAGCCGCGTCGAGTGTCGAAATCCGGCAAGTCGGGGTGGAATAGCAGATCGGGCGAGCCGGGGTCCGCCAGCCCGCGTGCGCGCAGATAGGTCTCGCCCACGCTGCCCGCCAGCGGGACCGCGCCCGCAAGCAGTCGGGCGATCTCCAGCGCAGGATCGCGCTTCAGGGGAGGCGGCACCGGCGCTGCGCGACGTTCCGGAGCGCCGGGCGCGACACCGGCGATGTCGGCCGCCTCCGCGATCAGGGCGCGGCCGTCGAGCCCGGTCGCCTCCTCGATTGCGCTGATCGGGCCGCCGCCCTGATTGCCGTCGAAGTCGATCCAGTCGCCGGCATGCGGCCCGCGCAGGGTGATGACGCAGGAGCCCATCTTGCGCGGCGCATCGCCCCGGATATTGGCCAGGCGCCATTCGTCGCCCGACCGGCGCCCGTGCGGGAAGAGCCGTGGCACCCAATGCTCCGTGGTCTCGCGCAGGCGCTGGACGATCAGGTCCAGGTCGTAGCGATCCGGCTGCTGATGGAACGGCCGGACGTCGTTGAGGTCGATGACCGCGGCATTCACTGGAATACCTCCGGCTTCACCACACCCGTGAACCAGCTTCGATCGCTGCGCATAGCGATGAAGCCGAAGCCCGGCCCCTGATGCTTCCGGTCCGGCACGATCCAGAGATCTTCACCCTCGTCGTAGAACGCACTGTGATCTGGTCCGAAAAGCTCATCGAGAAAGCGTTCTATCGGCACCCTGCACAGCGCTTCCTCGAGCGCCCGGACCTCATCGACGCTCTTTCCAGCCTTTTCCGCGAATGCCCGCCGCTTCGCGTCCTTCTCCTCCGCCGATCGCGGATCACGGGACAGGTTCTTCATGGCCATCTCCTTTCCCAGCGGTGACATCAGGCCAGCAGAACGAGCCCGCGTTCGGCACGGGTGATGGCGGTATAGAGCCAGCGGCGGCGGTCGAGGTCGCTGCGGCCAAGCCCGTCATCCCAGACGATGACATTCTCCCATTGCGAGCCCTGCGCCTTGTGGGCGGTGATCGCCCAGCCGAAGGTCGCCTCGGTCAGCTTGCGCTTCTCCCGGTAATCGCGGTCGTGGCGCCTGGCGTCATAGGCGACATGATCCTCGAAATGCCCCTTGTAGATGCGCAGGCGCCCGGGACCGCCGTCGCTGTCGTGGGGGACGACACGGCGGCCATCCTCATCATGGACCACGGCCGAGAAGTAGAGGCTGCCCTCGTCGACGATATCCTCCAGCGTGAGGAACATGCCGTTGATCAACCCGAGGGCATTGTCGTTCTTGAGGCAGATGATCTTTTCGGCCGCGCCGGTCGGTAGATACGTTCCGCCCAACCCCGAGGCCGCGCGCATGGCGTTGTTGATCTGCAGCCGCGTGGCGTTCAGCCCGCAGATCAGCTGCCCGCCGCGCAGGGCCTGTTCCGGGGTGATGTCGCCCTTGCGCAGCTTGGCCACATGGGTGTCGTAGCTGCCGAAGCCGATCGGCTCGCCCATCCGGGCCATGGTGGCCAGGCGGATGATGGCGCTTTCCGCCGCCTGGCGGTGAATCTCGGTCAGCATGACGTCGGGCGCATCGCGGGTGAAGGCGCCTTCGCCCTTGATCGGCGGCAGCTGCCCCGGATCGCCGAGCACCAGGATCGGCTTGCCGAAGCTCATCAGGTCGCGCGCCATTTCCTCGCCGACCATCGACACCTCGTCGAGCACGATCAGCTTGGCATCGGCGGCATCGCTCGAGAGGTTCAGCGCGAAACGCGGGTGTTTCATCGCCGAGAGCGCCTGGCGCATCGCCTCGATGGTGGCCTCGGCGGCGGTGTGCGCGAAGCCGGTCAGGCGCCGGGCGGCGATCTCGGCTTCTCGCACCTTCTCTGCGGCGGCCTCGATTTCCTCCTCGGTCGCCTCTATCACCGAATAGATCAGGCTGTGGATGGTGCGGGCGGGCGTGCCCTTGCGGGTCAGCACCAGCGTGGCCTTGCCGGTGAAGGTGGCGGTGACCACACCCGGCAGGCAATTGCCGTCCCTGGCGCTGCGATGGGGCGAGAGGCCAAGCTCGTCGAGGGCGAATTTCAGCACGGTGGACTTTCCGCTGCCGGCATAGCCGAAGAGGCGGAACACCTGTTGGTGTTCGCTGCGGGTCTCGAACCAGTCCCTGATCGCGGCAATGGCTGCGGCTTGCGCCGCCGATGGGGTGAAGTCACTCATGTCCTGGAATCTCCACGGTGTAATCCTTGACCACGCCGCCGCGGGTCGGATCGCCGACCTCGCATTGGCGCACGAAGACGCGCCGGCCATCGGCCAGCTGGCGCCAGTGACCGCGACGCAGGTGCCAGCGCGGGCTGGCATGGCTGCCGCCCTGCGGCGGGAGGTCGGCGCGCAGCCGTGCCGGGTCGATGGCAACCTGATGCCAGACCCAGCCACGCACGCCTTCGCGGGCCATGCGCGAGCGCTTCGCCAGCGAAATTTTCTGGTCGCGGATGTCCGGTGCCGCGCCGAGGATGGTCATCGCCCGCCAGACGATCCCGGCGGCAACCTCGCCGTGACCACGGATGGCCTGGTCCTCATGCTCGGTCGGATTGCCCTCGATCTCGGCCATGCCGTCGGGATGCAGCCAGGCCCGCACCAGGCAGTCGGTCCAGCCGCGCGGCGCCCGCCTGCGCATTAGGAACACCGCCTCGACGACATCTCCGTCCTGACGGGCGCAGACGACCAGGCCGGAAGGCGCGGAGCGCTGCTCGCGCAGCTCGAAGATCACTGCCGGATGCGGCAGGCGGATTGGCCCCGAGAGCACGCGGGTCATCGCCTGATCGACGACATCGCTGTCGAAGGCGGCCTGATCGTCGAAGAAGTAGATCGGCGCGAACTCGGCCGCCGCGAGCAGGTCGGAGGACCAGAAGCGCGCGCGCTGCGTGCGCAGGATGCGTTTCAACTCATAAGCGTCGGGGATCATGGCCGCTCACCCCAGCAGCGTTCCGCCCATGCACAGGGCGCGTGCCATTTGCCGGCCGCCATGCCGCCGCGACAGGTGACGGCGGTGGGCTCGGCGGCGGCGCGCGGCAGCCACTCACCTGCCTCAGAGGCGCGCACCACGGCAACCGCGCGGTCGGACATTTCCTGTGCGAGACGAGTGTCGAAGGGCACCAGCTCGCTGTAGAGCTCCAACGTGTCGCGGTTCAGCGCCGTGAAGAGCGCCGGGTTGGGCAGGTCGAGATAGGCCTGATAGAGCGCGATCTGGGCGGCATAGACTGGCCGCGCGAGGCTGACGCCGCGCTTGACCACATCCTTCCAGCTCGAGGCTCCGAGCGCCTTGTTCTCCCAAAGCGCGGGGTAATCCATGGCGACAGGACCGGAGACGAGGCAACCGTCGATATGGCCCTTGAACCGGCCACCGAGCGCCTCGAAGCCAAACTGGCGGCCATCGGGGCGCTCGGTGCGCAGATCGAAGCCGGCGATCCGGAACCAGCCGGCGACGATATCCTCGGCGCGGTGGCCTGCCTCGAAAATCCGCAGGGTCTTCGGCGCGAACCCCTGACCCTCGTCCTTCGGGAGGCCAAGAAAGTCATACTGGATCTGGCGCAGGCAGTCGCGGCCAAGCCCGGAGGAGCTGACATAGGTTCGGGGCCGTTCGGCTCGATTGCGCGCCACCAGGGCAGTGTCGATGGCGACCGAGACAGCCTCGGCGATCGGCGGGCGTGGTGCGGCGGCACCATAGAGGCAGCCCGAGCCATGGTTCAGGTCGATCATTGGTCGCGCTCCCAGAACCCGCCGGCCTGCGCGATGCAGGTCAGCTTGTGCATCTGGGCGTCCGTCAGCCGGGCGCGGGCGCCGAAGCGGTCGAGCTTCTGGCGAAGGCCGTCGCAGAACTCGATCTCGAACTCGGTGACGGCGTTCTCGGTGGCGGCATCAAGAAGCCCCGTCCAGCTGCAGGCTGCCAATTCTTCATTCAGGTCGATCATGGCGTACCCCTCAGAACGGAATTTCGTCGTCGAGGACGGTGCCGCTGCGCTCCTTGCGCGCGGCCTGGTCCTGCATGCTGTCGATGTAGCCCGTGACGGCCGCCTCGATCAGACGGTCGATCTCGGCGGCGCTGCGGTCGAAGAAGGGCGCCATCAGCCCGAGATCGTTGAGCGTTTCGGCAAACAGCCGCCGCGCATCGCGGATCGCCTGTGCCTCGCGGGCGGTCTTGTCGATCATGCCGTTATTCCTTTGGGCGATTGCGCTGCCCGCGTCCTGACAGCGGCGCGAGCAGAAGCGGTAATGGGGGTGACGATCCCAGCGCAGGCCGTGGCAGTAGCCGAAGCCCCGGGCTTGCCGCGCGCAGATCGCGCAGATCGTCACCCGAGCAAGAGCGTCGCGATCGGGTCGTCCTGCGGCCAGTCCTGCCGGTGAAGGCGCTGCGACTGCAGGACGATCCAGCGCGAGATCGCGTTGCTGGCCATGGCCTCGAGGTCGCCGAGGCTGAGGCTTGCGATGGGCTGATGCAGTCTTCCGCGAGCCTCGAGCCATTTTCCGATCTCCAGCGCGGCCTCGCGCGTCACCTGTGCCTGCCAGCGGTCTGCCTCGCTCGGCGGGCGCGACTCCTTGTTGGGTTTCCGCGCCCGCCGACTGGGTCGTGCCTCAGCCATTGAGCCAGGCGGGCATCGCTGGCGCCCCCGGCGCCCCCGCGGCTGCGGGTTGTGGCGTCGCCGGGGGCACCGGCACCGGGGCCGCCGTCTGGGCCGCGGGGGCCGGTTGCGCGCCCCAGTTCGGCGCCGTGGGCGACGGCTGCGCCGCGCCCCATGCCGGAGCCGGGGCCTGCCAGCCCGGCGGTGTGGCTCCCGCGGTCTTGCGCGGCGGGGCGTTGACGGGCTCGGGTGCCACGCTTTCGCCGCGCATGATGGCCCCATGCTGCGGCTCGTCGGGCAGAACGACGTTGGCGATGCGGTTCTGATCGCGGTATTGCGGGTTGGAGGCAGGCTCGACCATGACGCGGGCGGCAAAGGTGATGCCGTCGAGATGCTTGAGGCCGGGCAGCACCCGCTTGGCCTTGGCGGCAGGGCTTTCGTCCTTGGGATCGAGGCCGAGAGCGCTGTCGACCATGGCGCGAAAGCTGGCTTTCGAGATCTTCCAGCCGATGGACTGGCCTTTCTCATCCACCTTGCCACCGGCCACGGTGAAGCTCTGCCAGAACTTGCGGCGGGCATGCGGGCCTTCGACCACGGTGAATTCGCAGTCGAGCATCTTCGCATCGCTGGACTGCGAGGCTTTCAGCACCCCCGCATCCATCGGCGTGGCGCCGTTCACCCCGCCGGGGCGAATGGTCAGGCGAACCTTGGCGAAGGTGCCGTCGGGGATCAGCTCGCCGATGGGGGCCATCTGCGGCTGGGCGTCGTTCAGATCGTAGCTCATTGGGTGTCCTTTCTCGGGATCAGGAGGCGAAGGCGGGTTGATGGGCCGTGCGGCCGTCGATCCGGGCGAGCAATGCGCCGAGGTCGGGCGGTTCGGTCATGTCGAGGCGGCCGGAGCGGTCCTTGGCCGGCAGGCCCCAGGGATTGCCGGACTTGCAGACGAGGCGACGATCGGAGGCAGTCTCGTCGAGAACCCACCCACCTTCGGCATCGCGGGCGAAGAGCTGCATCGAGACCACCTGATCGACGATGCCGGGCAGTTCGCGGCCAGCCTTGCTGCCCTCCATCTGCGGCTGCCAGGTGACCGTGCCGAACTCGTCGGTGACCTTTTCCAGCACGCCGACGAAGATCACGGTCTTGCCGCGGGCATGCTGCAAATGCTTCAGCGCCTGGATCACCTCGCGGCCCAAGAGCCCATAGGCGCCGCGCACATCCGGCTTGCCGGTGCGGTCCGAGAAGGCTTCCGGCTGCTGGCGGGCATAGGCCATGGCCTGACGGGTCAGATCGGTGATCGAGTCGACGAAGACGATGCGGCGCGCGGCGAGAAAGGCTTCGATGCCGCTGTCGCGATGCTGGGCCTGCAACCAGGCATGGCGCTCGGTGCCGTACCAGGACTGCGGATGCTGTGCCGGGTCCGGGCCGCCGATCAGCACGACCAGATCGCGGAAATCGGCAAAGCTGCGCACCGGGATCGACGCCCCGCGCCAGTCCTGCACCGATTTCATGCCCGCCTCGAGGTCGAGGCAGACGGTCTCCTCGGCAGGCAGTGATTTCAGCAGCGTGGTCTTGCCGACGCCCGGCGGGCCGAAGATCGCCAGCGAGGTCTTGTTCTCGGCGGCCGAGAGCCGTTCGTCGGCGGTGATGATGCGGAAAGTCATGTTGTTCTCCGAAGGATTGGAAGCTGCGCGGCGGCGGGGGTGACCGGGTGCCGAAGGGGAACCTGCCCGGCGTTGCCGCTCGGGCGTCCCGCCGCCGCGCGTCACCGGTCTCGGGTCTCGAGCCGGAACACGGGTTTGCCGGTGGTCTCGCTGCGGGCGGATGCGAAGCCGTCGCGCATCGCCTCGGACCAAGCGTTGAAGCGCCGCTCAGGCACGCGGTAGGCGATCTCGAGATATTCGGTCGGATCGTCGCCCGACGCGGCGATGCGCGCGGCCATCGTGGCCAGCCGATCCTGATCCCAGGTCACCTTCTTGGGCAGATCGGCGATGACGGTGATGCCGGCATCCTCGATCCGCACCGTGCCGCTGGTCTTGCCCTGTGCGGCACGCTCGGCCTCGGTGGCAGCGCCGTAACGCTGACCAATCCCGGCCTCCAGACGGTCCCGCAGGCGCTTGACGCGCGCCGTTTCCGCCAGCGCTGCCTCCTGCAGGGCGAGCAGCATCTCGGGCGGCAAGGCAGCGATATCGCCGATGGCGAGGTGGTCGAGATCGTCGAACTTCGACGCGTTGTCGAGGCGAGTTTCGGCCGATACCTCGGTGCTGGGGAACGGCATGGCCATCAGTGCCCCTCCCGCGTCAGTGCCGCATCGACGGCGCGGTCGGTGCCGACAGCCCCGGCTTCACGGGCCAGACGGTGCAGTTTTTCCAGCGCAGAGGATCGCTGGATGGCCGCTGAGAGTTCGGCATTCGCGGCGACGATCGCGATCGCGATATCATCGACGCTTGCGGTCTCGACGGGCAGCGGCTCGGTGGCAATGCCGGAACGCCACGAAGTGGGGATCACCTCCGGCAGGTCCTCAAAGCTGCGAAACGCCCGACGCAGGCGCGCAAGGGGGCTATTCTGTTCGGTCATGTCAGGAACTCCGGTCAGGGATGCGGCCGGGCTTCCGGCCAGGAGGAAGTGAAGCGAGGGCGGGAGCCGATCCCCGATCCAGGCGAGCATGGCGCGCATCAGGCGGCCTCCTCTGTCGCGATGAGTTGGGTGAACGAGACCGGCGCATGGCGCGGCTTGGTTCGCGCGATGGCGAGATAGGCGAAGCGGTCGGGGCCGACGCGCACCTGCACGAGATGGACCATCGCGGCGTCGAAGGCGCGGTATGCCGCGCTGGCCAGCGCCCCGAGCCGGCGGCGCTCCGGCTCCGGCAGGGTCGAGATCACCGCCGTGGTGTCGATGCCGAGAAAGCCGCGATGGTATTCCAGCCGGTCGCCGGGCACGGCCTGACCGATCCAGGCGCAGAACTCGATGTCGGTGAGCGGCCGGGGCCGGATCGGGGTGAATGCGGTGGCGGGCATGAACATGATCTCCTCCTTTCCCCTCTACTCACGCCGCCTTTGATCCGTCCCACCGCGCCCCGAACCCGCGCATGGCGAGATCGAGCCGCAACCGGGCGATGTGGCGGTAGAGGGCGGAGCGGGAGGTGCCGCCGCGACCGACGATCTCGGCGATGGCGCAGGATCCGAGCGCCGCGCAGAGGCTTTGGGCGTCCTCGGGCAGATCGCCCAGCGCACGGGCGAGGTCGTGCCGCAGCTCGGCATCCTCGATCACGCAGACGTCCTGACCGTGCCAAGTGGACAGCCCGTCGGCTTCCGCCAGCAGGCAGCCCAGCGGTTCGGTCCCGCCGGCAACGGGCACGTCCAGCGACAGCATCGTCCCGCCCTGCGCCCGGCGCTGGCGGTGATGACGGATCGAAATCCGCGATGACTGGTTGCGCAGGACGATGTTGGCGAAGGCGCCGATGCCGCCGCGACGCGCATCGAAACCGGGCAAGCGGCAGATCAGGTCGACCAGCAGGTCCTGGCGGAGATCGTCGAGATCGGCGGCGGGCAGCACCAGCCTGCGGTGCAGGCGGCGCGCGGCGACGGCGGCCTCGTCGATCAGGGTGGCAAGGTCGGCGGGGGAAATCGGGGGATGCATGTCGTTCGGTCCTGGTCGTTTGTGGTGACCAGCCGAAGATGCAACCTGCTGAAACTATTTATCTCTCGGGCTTCTCCCGAAAACCTCCCGAAAACCTCCCGGTGCCGGAGAACGGATCTAGGCCATGAATCCGATCTCGGCGGCGGCGAGCGTCAGACGGCAGCCGACCTTGGACTTCGTCTCAACGAATCCGTTCTTCGGAACTCCGGACAGCCGCGGTTCCCTGCGGAAAATGTCGCGCAGGCGATTGATGCTGCGATCGACCTGCTCGGGATTGCCCTCTCGCCCTGTGCTGGCCCGAAGTGCCGCATCAATGCTGCCGCGCAGCACCCAGCCGCCGGCATCCGCCGCCTCTTCGGCCAGCAGGACGAACACGTCGAAGTCCCTCGGCTCGATGCCGAGTTCGACGTTCTGGAAGATCACGCGTCGTCCTGTCCGGTCGACGACCAGGCGGGTCTCGACGGCTGGCATCGAAGACACGAGGCGAAGCCGGTCCAGGTCCAGTGCGAAAGGTACGCCCGGGACGTGGCCCATCAGATCCTCGGCCACGGCCACAGTCATGCGCATCGCGTCGAGCTGGCGGGCGACAGCGGTGGGCAGATCGCTGCGGCCAAGGCTGATCAGCGCGACTGACGATTCCGTGTCGATCGCGCCCCGGACGTGATCGACGATCTCCTGCGCCGTTTCCTCGCGCAACCGTCGCACGAGGCATATCTCGGCCACCCGCCCATGCCGCGAAGATCGGCCGAGCCGCCACACTCGCGTCGAGATCGGCGTCGGGCCCGGACCCTCCAGACCCGACTGTTCGCGGATCGCGCGACAGATCGCGGCGAGATCGATGTCGAAGGTCTGGACATCCAGTGCATCGTCATGGCGCTCGCAGGCGCCGGTCTCCGGGTCGATGGCGACCAGCGCCTCGTCGACGACCTGCAGGACGGTCGCGCCATCGTCACGCAGATCCTCGCGCTCGGTCAGGATCCCGAGGTTCCGGAGCGAGCGGATGAGACGCGGATCGTAGGGCAGCAGATCGGCGGCCCCGACGGCCCGGATCGGATGGCGATCACTCTGCTGCAGCAGCAGCCTGATCAGTCCGGCGGCGTTTGCGGATTTCATTGTCTTCCAGCATTTCGAGAATGAGCCGTTCATGCGAGTGATCGCGCATGCTGACCGTCCGCGGCGGTCTGATCGTCACCGGCACCACGATCTCGCTGCCGTCCACCTCGATGGTGACGTCGATCTTGGCATGCACGATCCGCACGTCGGCAACCTCGATCTCTGGAGCCAAATCCTTGAGGCGCCTGAGCGCATTCTCGGAATCGCCGAGCGCCAGAAACCACGGCGAGCGACGCAAGCGCCCCGTGGCGGTCAGCTGCGCCTCGTCGATGCGCACTTCCCGCAAAGCGACATGGGTGATGTCGCCGTCGGGATCGAAGGCGAATCTGAACCTCTCGCCATGCCGCTGCAGGGGGCTGAGGGTGTAGAGTTCCTCCTTGGCCGAAGCCTCGAAAATGTCGCCGTCTCCGAGAACGTGCGCGCCGAAGAGCTTCACCAGCTTCTTGGCGTCCGCTGCGGACTTCGAGCCAACGGAGATCGCGCTTCGTCGCTCGTCGTACTCAATCGTCGATTGCACGATCTCCCGGAACTTCAGCGTATCCTCGGCACCTTCCTGGTCGACGTTCTTCGTCTCTGGCTTGGAGCCGTGCAGGACCAGCACGCGCAGCAGATCGTCCTCTTCGAACCAGCGAACGTCGCAATAATGCCCGTTGTAGCGGCCCGCAAAATGCAGCCGCGCCGCCTCCGCGAACCCATCCTTCACCCCGGCATCGTGGTGCCGAAGTTCGACGTCCTCCCGTTCCGCGTCACGTTCGAGTTTGGTCGAATGGGCAAGAAACGCCGCGGCGCTGAGGGCACGGTCGAAGATCGGACGGTGATCGAGCCAGGTGACCAGCGCCATGAACCGCGGCGTGAATCGCAGATCGTCAGCGGCGCCGTCGATACGGCAGGCCGACAGGACATCCACCCCGGCTTCCGAGGCGATCTCCTGGATGATCCGGGCGCCGACATCCGTCGACAGCGTCGAGATGTTGTAGAGGGCGAATTGCAGCTTCGCCGGAAATCGCATGTCGGCCCTGGCGAAAAGGCCGAAGATCGCCTCGCGCCGCTCTCCGTCATCTTCCGGCAGCCCGTCCCAATCGAAGCCGATCTGGCCGAGATGGGGGCTCAGCAGGCGGTGAAGCAGTTCGAGATCGACGGTTCTCGAGAAGGCGCGATCAACGAAATTCCTGATCCTCTTGGCCACGTGCGCTCCTTTCGCCCTGAAACCCTCTCGCTTGCAGTCGCAAACCGGATTGCGCCTCCACGACCCGCATTACGGCGGCCAAAGAAGCACGTCCGATTCACCGGGCGAAGGTAAAGAACTGTTCCGATTATGTTCTACGCGACAGATCAACCGGGAGTCGAGTCCGATTGGCGCAGATTGTCGTGGCGTGCCGCCGTGGGACGTTTCGCGCTGCCGGTGAGTAGAGGCCAAAGGAGACGACCGCTCCGAGGCCCGCATGAAACGCCCCAATCCGCTGCCGCCCGACCTGATGACACCCGCCGAACGCCGCACGGAACTGTGCGGCCTGCTGGCGCTCGGGCTTGTCCGCTTGATGCAGCGCGAGCGCGACGAACCTTCTGACGATACCGGAGAACGTTGCCTACACTATCCGC
>JAGQRV010000007.1:0-17257 GCA_020425125.1 Paracoccaceae bacterium
TCCGCAAAAACACCGAGGCGACGATTGCCTGACGATATCCGGTTCCGCCCGGCACCAATGCGGCACGTTTCGGCCTCCACCGTCACGGCGGGCCTTCTGGCGGTCGTCGTCTCCTATGCCGGTCCGCTGCTGATCTATCTCCAGGCGGCCAATGCGATGCAGGTGTCGCCTGGTGTCTTCTCGTCGTGGGTGTTTGCGATCTCGGTCGCTGCGGGCATCTCGAGCATCTCGCTCAGTCTGTGGTTCCGCGCGCCGGTTGCCATGGCATGGTCGGCGCCGGGAACGGTCCTTCTGATTTCGCTCGGCACAAGCCTTTCGCCGGGCGAGGTCGTGGGGGCGTATGTCGCGGTGGCGATGGCTCTGGTACTTCTCGCGGCTTCGGGCCTCTTCGACATCCTTGTCCGCATCCTGCCGTCGCCGGTGACCAACGGAATGATGGCCGGAATCCTGTTCAGCTTCGGGTTGAAGGCGATTGGCGGGCTGGCTGCGGATCCCATGACGTTCGCACTCCTCGTGGCGGCTTTCGTCGTCCTGAGCGCCACGGTTCCGCGATACGCCATCCTTGGCCTGCTCGGCATGGCAGCGGTCCTGACGGTGTTCTTCCACGATGCGCCGGTCGAGCACGTCCGTCTTTCCCTGGCCGAGCCGCACCTTGTCGCACCGGCCTTCTCGGCGCCGGCACTCCTCGGACTTGCGGTGCCGCTTCTGATCACCACCCTCGGCGGGCAATTCCTGCCCGGCATGGCCATCCTGCGCGCAAATGGCTTCCATGTCGCGACCCGCCCGATCCTGATGTTCGCCGGAGTCGCCTCGCTGGCCGGTGCGTTCCTTGGCGGCATCACGACCGCACTGGCATCGATCACCGCAGCCTTCTGCGCCGGTCCCGAGTGCCACGAGGATCCGACTCGGCGCTACGTGGCCGGCGTGGCCTGCGGCGTGTTCTTCTGTATCGGGGGGATTTTTTCCGGGACGATCGCCGATCTTCTGGTGCTCCTGCCCACCTCGATGATCACGCTCCTGGCCGGGCTCGCCCTGCTTGGACCGATCCAGAAGAGCCTCACGGACACCATGAACGGAAGCGACGTGCAGTCGGGCCTGATGACCTTTCTGGTCACGGCGTCGGGCGTCGAGATCGCGGGAGTCGGGTCTGCGTTCTGGGGTGTCGGCGTCGGGCTGCTGGTCTGGCACCTTGCCGGTTTCACCCGAAAAGTCATGGGACGGAGCTAGACGTGGTTTCGGATGAGGTAATTCGGCGCAGCGTGCAGGGACAAACTCTTGATTGCGGAATGAGGCTTCGGTCCGTTGACCAAGCAGGGCCGGCGCGGCGGCTCGGCATTGCGGCCTTGCCCCGGTTTCCTGGAGAGACCACCTGAGTAACCGGGAAGTGTTGCATCTCCCGAGAATGCAGTCCGGCGCCGGAATTTCGGCTTGAAGCGGGCCGACTGGCGCTGGCCAGTAGCCGGATGAGGCGAGAGCTTGCGGAGGATCGCGCATGCACTCTGCAACGAGTTCCACCAGCAGTCCAACCTTGGAGCCGAAATGTCGGCTCTCCACCCTCGCCGCCACGCCTGCGTCGGCCGAAATCGCGCGCGGTCGCGCTCTGTCGTAGCCATGCGGGCGAAGAAGCGCCGATCATCCCGGTGAGACCGGTGAACCGCCCGTTCACGTCTGGCGGCGAGAATGACCCGGCGGGTTCCGGACGTGATCCATGATTGCCTAGCTGCCCCGCGTTACTCGTGCAGACACCGTGTGTGCGTCCGACCGCAGGCCAGAATCCATGACGAATGCCACAGACAGCCTTGCCGAAATGGCGAAAGGCCCATCCGGCGAAGGGTGGAACTTCAACGTTCTTCTGATCCAGGGGACGTTCTTTCACGCTGCCCGGCACGTTGCCAGCCCGCGACTCGTTCTGCCCTTTCTCTACATGGCGTTCGGCGCCCCCACTGTCTTCGCCGGACTTCTGGCGCCGGTGGTCCAGATCGCGCAGCTGGCGTCGCAAATTGTCGTGGCGCCGATCATCCGCGCGTCACGGACCCGAAAGTGGCATCTGATGCTCTGCGCCATCGCGATGGCCACCGCCCTTTCGGCGCTTGCGCTGCCGTCTTCCGCGACGCCCGCGTCGATCGTCGTCATCACATTTCTTGCCGTATCGGTCGTCCTCGGGTTCTTCCGCGGACTGAACAAGCTCGCATACAACGATCTCCTCGGCCGCTCCCTGACGCGAAAGGGACGAACCACGCTGATGTTCACCCAGACGGCGGTCGCCGGGCTGGTAGCAATCGCCGCGGCCTGGGCGTCTCAGCGGATTCAGGCGGGCGCGACGCCCCTGCGGGATCACCTCGATCTGCTTTGGACCGGCACCGCGGTGACGGCCATGGCAGGGGTTGTCATCACCTTGGTGCGCGAGGAACCCGCAGAAGACGCGATCCCGGGCCGCACCGTCCCGCGGCCCGGCTACCTTGCGGAACTGCGCGAAGGGCTGGACAGAGTGGGCCGGATCGACTGGTTCCGGCGCTACGTTGTGGCGCGGGTCTTTCTGGTTTCGGTCGATCTCGCGATGCCGTTCTATGCGATCCACAGCGCCACGCTGCACGGCGAAACCAGGGGCAGCCTCAGCATCTTCGTGATCGCCTGCGGCGCGGCGGTCGTTGCGGGCGGCCCTGTCTGGCGATCGTTGGGACACCGTTCGCACCGCGCGGTGATGGCGACCGGCGCCGTGGTGACGGGCCTGGCAGGCGCCTGGGCGCTGACAATAGAGTCGGTGCCCGCCCTGCAGGACCCGGTCCCGCACGCTCTGGTCTTCGCACTGGTGGCGTTCGGAACACAGGGCGAATCCGGCGCACGCACCGTCTACCTCGTGGATTTCGCCGCAGAAGCCGAACGTCCCTACTGCACCGCGCTGGCCAACACGATCAGCGGTGCCCTCGGCGTCCTTGTGGCACTCGCCTTCGGGATCATCGCGCACCTCCAGGGAACGGCCTGGCCGATCCTACTCATCGTGATCCTCAACCTCGTTGCGGCCGCGGCATGCATGCGCCTGCAGCCGGTCCTGAGGCATTTCGACAGGTAGGCCTGCCCGCGAATGCCGTTCGGCCAGGCGTTGGCGCTACCGGTGCCCGGGACGGGAATTGGATTCTGAGCGTTTCAGTAAATCGCGGACCTTCGGGAGCAGGCGCCGTGAGGGTGGAGGTGGCTGCGCTTGGTCGCGGTTGGCCGTAACGGAAGCGTCTCTACTGATCCAAGCAAGCCAAAGTTCATCCGACAACCGCGCCGGGCGGGATGGCGAGCCCGTCGATTGATCATATATCTGGTCGCAGATGAAATTGCCGCATCACCACGGAGGCGTCCGGCGCCTTCAGGCTGCGAGGCATCTGTCGACCCGCTACCGAAAGGCTCAATATGCCAGAGACGCCGTCAAAAGCCGAAGTCCGGCGACCTGCAATGCGACGAGCGCCGCCGCATCCGGTTCCGGCGAAGGTCTATCCTGAGGCCCCGCTTTTGCCGAACCATCCGCACCAGAACCTCGACCGGAGCGTGCGGGCGACCTTCGCACGCCTGACCGGGGGCGTTTCGGCGCATGCCTTTGTCGAGGCCTGGTCCGACTGGGCCTTCCACATGAGCCACTCCCCCGGCCGTCAGCTTGAACTTCTGGAGCGCGCGCAGCAGAACGCCCTGAAGCTGATGATGCATGCGGCCGGGGCCGACGCGGACGCGGCCCCGCCCTTTGCGCCCAAGCCTTACGACCATCGCTTCAAGCATCCCGACTGGCAGAAGCCTCCGTTCCGGATGTGGCAGCAGGGGTTCCTCGCCCTCCAGGACTGGTGGGATCATGCGACCGATCACCTTCGCGGTCTGCGACCGGAAGATGCGGACCGGGTCCGATTCATGGCGCGGCAGATGCTGGACACTGTATCGCCGTCGAATTTTCCCGCACTCAATCCCGAGATCATCAGGGCGACCGTCGCCAGCGGCGGACGCAACCTGAGCGAAGGCGCCGTCAATTTCTCGTGGGACATGCTGAAGACCCTGACGCAGACCCATGACCCGGCACCGGAAGGATTTCGGGTCGGTCAGGACCTGGCCTGTACGCCCGGAGAGGTCGTGTTCCGCAACGAGCTGTTCGAACTGATCCAGTACGCGCCGCAAACCGAAGCGGTGCAGGCGGAGCCGATCCTGATCGTGCCGGCCTGGATCATGAAATACTACATTCTCGACCTGTCTCCGCACAACTCTATGGTCGGGTATCTGGTCAGCCAGGGCTTCACGGTCTTCATGATTTCCTGGTGCAATCCGACCGCTGCACAGGGCGATCTGTCCCTTGAAGACTATCGCAAGAACGGGGTGATGGCGGCGCTCGATGCAATCGGCGCGATCCTTCCGGATCGAAAGGTGCACGCAGCCGGCTATTGCCTCGGTGGCACGATGCTTGCGATCGCTGCGGCAACCATGGCTCGCGACGGGGATGACCGGCTTGCCAGCATTACCCTGATGGCGGCGCAGGTCGATTTTGCCGAGGCGGGGGAACTTCTGCTGTTCGTTGAGGAAAGCCAGGTGGCCTTCCTTGAGGACATGATGTGGGATGAGGGCTACCTGGACCGTCCGCAGATGGCGCGGACCTTTTCGACAATTCGATCCGAGGATCTCATCTGGTCCCGCGCGGTGCGCAGGTACTTCCTGGGGCAGGACGACGTTCCGACCGACATGGGCGTCTGGCTGGCCGACACAACCCGGATGCCTGCGCGCATGCATTCGCAGTATCTGCGCGGTCTGTTTCTTGAGAACCGGCTCACGGCCGGGCGCTTCGCGGTGGAAGGGCGTGTCATCGCGCTCAAGGACATATCCGTGCCGATGTTCGTCGTCGCCACCGAGATGGACCACATCGCGCCCTGGAGGTCGGTCTACAAGGCGCGGCTCTTCACCGACTGCGACCTGACCTTCGTGCTCACCAGCGGCGGGCACAATAGCGGCATCGTCAACGAACCGGGCAACCCGCACAGGCGCTACCGGTCTTCGCACCGCCCTGCAGGCGGACTCTATGACGGGCCGGACGAATGGCTTGCCACGGCACAGACACGAGCCGGATCCTGGTGGCCGGAATGGACCGCCTGGCTGGCGGGCAAGGGCGGCGGTTCCGTCCCGCCGCCCGCGCCGGGCGCCCCGGAAGTGGGCTATCCGCCGATTGGCGCCGCGCCAGGCACCTACGTGTTTCAGTCGTGACCCGGCCCGAACGGCGGGGCGATGAAATTGACGCCGCGCCGACGGGACACGTGGCATGTGGCGCCGGATCGACGCCCGACGGCAGACGTCGAACTGACCCGACGGTCTGGCCGGCGAGGGTTTACAGGCGAAAGCTCTGATGCAGGCTCGGGATTTCGACCGAGTCGGTGCCGAGAGTGCGGGCAAAGGCCTCCAGGGCCTGCGTCTCGCCGTGGACGAGAAAGGTTCTAGACGGCGAGCCGGTACGGGCGTGCCATTCCTTCAGACCGCTGGCACCGGCATGAGCGGAGAAACCGTTGATCGTGTGGATCTTCGCCTTGACCGGGATCCGCTCACCGAAAAGCTGCACATCGCGTGCGCCGTCGACGATGATCCTCGCCAGCGTTCCGGCGGCAGCGTACCCGACAAAGATCACGCTGCAATCCGAATGCGCGAGGTTGTAGCGCAGGTGATGGCGGACCCGGCCCCCCGTACACATGCCGGAACCCGCCATAATGACCGCGCCCGAGCGAATCCGGTTCAGCGCCATCGACTCGTGGGCGTCGCCGGTGAAATGCAGTTCAGGCAGGGCAAACGGATCACGCCCGGACCGGATCATCGCGGCGATCTCGGGGCGCAGCGCTTCGGGATGCCGGCCGAAAATCCGGGTGGCCGAGATCGCCATCGGAGAATCCAGGAACACCTTCAGGGACTTGCGGATTTCGCCCTGCTCCATGCCGATGCGCAGGAACCACAGGATTTCCTGCGCCCGTTCCATCGCGAAGGTGGGGATGACCACGTTTCCGCCGCGTTCGTCGGCTTCGCGGATCGCCGCCAGGAATTCGGCGACAGAGGCATCGAGTGGCCGGTGGTCCCGGTCGCCGTAGGTGGTTTCCATCACGACGATGTCGGCATCGTCCGGCGGTCCGGGGTCGTTGAGCAGCGTCCGGTCGCTCGGGCCAAGGTCGCCAGAGAACAGGATTTTCCGCCTGTGCCCGTCTTCCTCCAGCTCCAGCCGGATCGAGGCGGAGCCGAGGATATGGCCCGCCTCGAAGAAGGTTGCTGTTATGCCCGGATACAGGTCGATCGGCTTGAGGTAAGTGGCCTTGCGCCCGAAAAGGGCGACGGCGTCCATCGCATCCAGGGTGTCGTAGAGCGCCTCGTTATGTCCGCCGCGCTGCCCGTGCCGGTGATGGCGACGCGCATCCTCTTCGTGCAGATGCGCCGAGTCCAGCATCACCAGACGGGCGAGATCGCTGGTGGCGGACGTCGAAATGATTTCGCCGTCGAAGCCTCGCTTCACCAGCAGCGGCAGCCGACCACAATGATCGAGATGAGCATGCGTCAGCAGCACGATGTCGATTTCACGCGGATCGAAGCCGAACGGGGCGGCGTTGTCCTCATGCAGGTCCCGCTCGCCCTGGAACATGCCGCAATCGATGACGATCTTGCGCCCACGGCATTCGATGAGGTGGCACGATCCGGTGACTTCGTGGGCGGCTCCATGGAACGATATTTTCACGATGTGCTCCCTTCGGGCTTGGGCGCGGGAACTTGTGCCAGCGGGCGTCCCGCACGGTCATACCAGCGGACGATGTCGTCCCAGATCTCTTGCGCGCTCTCGGCGAACCAGAATAGCTCGCGATCTTCCGGGTCGATCACGCCCTCATCGACGAGGAAATCGAAATCGACGGCCCGGTTCCAGAAGCTGCGCCCCACCAGGACCACCGGTACCGGGCGGATCTTGCGGGTCTGGATCAGCGTCAGCGTCTCGAACAACTCATCGAATGTGCCGAAGCCGCCCGGAAACACCACGAGCGCCCGCGCGCGAAGCAGGAAATGAAGCTTGCGGATCCCGAAATACCGGAAGCTGAAGCAGAGATCCGGCGTGACATAGGGATTGGGGAATTGTTCCTGCGGCAGCGTGATGTTGAGCCCGACGGTGCTGGCTTCGACATCATGGGCGCCGCGATTTGCGGCCTCCATCATGCCGGGCCCGCCGCCCGTGACCACGACCAGCCGGTTGCCGTGCGTCCCCTCGGCGGCGCCGACGATCCGCCCGAATTCCCGCGCGATCTCGTAGAAGTGACTCTTGGCCCGCAGACGTCCGGCGATCGCAAGGCGGCGTGTGACCTCGGGATCGCCGGGCCTGCGGGCAAGTTCCGCATTCAGCGCCGCGACCTTGGCCTCGGCGCGCGCGGGCTCTCCGATGCGGGTCGCGCCGAAGACCACGATGGAATGGGCAACACCGTGGTCCTCAAGCAGCGTCTCGGCCTTCTGGTAGTCGAGCAGCAACCGGGTCCCGCGCATGTCGTCCCGGTTCAGAAACGACGTATCCATGTCTGCGCGCGTGTAGTTCGGGCTTGCCATGACCCTGTGCACCAATTCCGGTGCGCGGATGTCCTCCTGGCCGGGTTTCGGA
The DNA here is from genome assembly GCA_020425125.1 of Paracoccaceae bacterium. Classification (GTDB taxonomy): domain Bacteria; phylum Pseudomonadota; class Alphaproteobacteria; order Rhodobacterales; family Rhodobacteraceae; genus Meridianimarinicoccus. Next base: position 7,619 of record JAGQRV010000007.1, read on the forward strand.
GCGCTCCAAGGCAGCTCGACGCTGCGCTCCGTCACATGAGCGGGAGCCGGCTTTCGGGTGCCATCGGTGCTGCGCTGAGCCATGTCTCACCCTCCGGGTTCACGTCCGTCCGCCTGCAGATTGGCGCGCGCCCGGCCGGAAATATACCCCTGAGTTCAAGCCGTTGAAAATATGCCACGACTTGATGCGCGCAATGCGAACCGCCCGTCACGCGCGGTCCGATTGCCCCATCATGGCCAAGACGACCAATTGGCCGTGCCGATGTGCCGGCAGGCGCCCATGCACTCAGGCCGTCGGCGGCAAAGTTCTTCCGCGTCGAAACGGCGCTTCGCCCGGCACTGAGCGAATTGCCCGTGCGCGGCGCCGCTCCTGATGCGTCACCCCTGGCCGATCTCATTCCCCGGCATCGGCATCATGTTGATGTCCAGGTTGTACATCACCCAGATCGAGCCGGAAATTGCGATCACGACAAGCACGATGGTGAAGATCGTGGCGAGAAAGGTCCATCCCCCTTCGGTTCGGGTGTTCAGGTGCAGGAAATAGACCATATGCACCACGATCTGGATAAGGGCCATTGCCAGGATCAGCACGGCCGTCGTCGCCGGCCCTGCGGCATGGGTCATGACCAACAGGAACGGGATCGCGGTCAGGATCACGGAGAGGACAAAGCCCGTCAGATAACCCTTCAGCGTGCCGTGGGGCGCGAAATCCTCGTGATGCGGGTCGGCCGCGTGCGAGCTCTCTACGTCCATCCCACCATCCCCAGAAGATAAACCACGGTGAAGACGCCGATCCAGATGACGTCCAGGAAGTGCCAGAACATCGACAGGCACATCAGCCGCCGGCGATTGGCCGCGATCAGCCCCTTTCGCGCAACCTGCGCCATCAGCGTGATCATCCAGAGGATGCCGATGGTCACGTGCAGGCCGTGGGTGCCGACCAGCGTGAAGAAGGAGGAGAGAAACGCGCTGCGCTCGGGGCCTGCGCCCTCGGCGATCATGCCCGAGAACTCGTGCAGTTCGATCCCGACGAAGGCCATGCCGAACAGCGCGGTGACGGCGAGCCAGCCGAGCGTCGGAGTCTGTCGATCCTCCTGCATCGCCAGCATGGCGAAGCCATAGGTGATCGAGGAGAACAGCAGCATCGCCGTGTTCAGAGCCAGAAGTCCAAGCTCGAACACGTCCTCGGGCCGCGGCCCGCCGGCATAGTTGCGCCCGAGCACGGCGAAGCTCGCGAACAGCATCGCGAAGATCAGCGTGTCCGACATGATGTAGATCCAGAACCCCAGCATCGTGCTGGCGCCCTCCGGATGGTCGTGCTCGTCGGCGACGTAGAAGATGTCGGGGTCCTGGCCCATGTCTGTCGCGGTCATGCGGAGGACCCTCCGGCAGCGAGCTCGCGGGTTCGGGCGTTCTCGATCCCGACGATGCTGTCGACGGGGACATGGAAGCTGCGGTCGTAGTTGAACGAATGACCGATCACCGTGACGAACAGGGCGAGCCCGCTGACGATGGCGAGCCACCAGATCTGCCAGACCATGGCAAAGCCGAAGGCCGTGGCAAGGACGCCGATCATGACGCCTGTGGCCGTCGATTTCGGCATGTGGATCGGCCGGAAGCCTTCGACGGGACGCACATAGCCGCGCCGTTTCATGTCATGCCAGGCATCGACTTCGTGAACGACCGGTGTGAAGGCAAAGTTGTAGGGCGGCGGCGGCGAGGAGGTTGACCATTCCAGGGTGCGCCCGCCCCAGGGATCCCCGGTCACGTCGCGCAGCCGTTCACGGTCGCGGAACGAGACATAGAACTGCACCAGCATGCAGACGATGCCGCAGAGGATCAGGAGCGCGCCAAAGGCCGCGATTTCGAACCAGATCCGCAGCGACGGGTCCTCGATGTGCTGGAGCCGTCGTGTCACGCCCATCAGCCCGAGAACGTAAAGCGGCATGAACGCCACATAAAAGCCGATCAGCCAGAACCAGAACGACCTCAGCCCCCAGGTCCGGTCGAGCTTGAAGCCCATGGCCTTGGGCCACCAGTAGTTGATCCCGGCGAACATGCCGAACAGCACGCCGCCGATGATCACGTTGTGGAAATGCGCCACCAAGAACAGCGAGTTGTGGAACACGAAATCGGCTGGAGGAACCGCGAGCATGACCCCGGTCATGCCGCCGATCACGAAGGTCAGCATGAAGGCGACGGTCCACAGCATCGGCAGTTCGTACCGGATCCGGCCGCGATACATCGTGAACAGCCAGTTGAAGATCTTCGCGCCGGTCGGGATCGAAATGATCATCGTGGTGATGGCGAAGAACGAGTTCACGTTTGCCCCGGCCCCCATCGTGAAGAAATGGTGCAGCCACACAAGGTAGGAGAGGATCGTGATGACGACGGTCGCGTAGACCATCGAGGCATAGCCGAACAACCGCTTGCCCGCGAAGGTTGCGACAACTTCGCTGAACACCCCGAAGGCGGGCAGGATCAGGATGTAGACCTCCGGATGGCCCCAAATCCAGATCAGGTTAACGTACATCATCGGGTCGCCGCCCAGATCGTTGGTAAAAAAGTGCATGCCGAGGACCCGGTCGAGCGACAGAAGCGCGAGCACCGCGGTCAGCACTGGAAAGGCGGCGACAATCAGCACATTGGTGCACAGCGAGGTCCACACGAAGATCGGCATCCGCATCATCGTCATGCCCGGAGCGCGCATCTTGACGATGGTGACGATGAAGTTGATGCCGGACATCAGCGTTCCGACCCCGGCGATCTGTAATCCCCAGATGAAGTAGTCCACGCCCACGTCGGGGCTCTGCTTGAAGCCGGACAGGGGCGGCATGGCCAGCCAGCCCGCGCGCGAATAGTTTCCGACGAACAGCGAGATCATCGTGATCACCACCCCCGCCGCGGTCAGCCAGAAGCTTGCATTGTTCAGATAGGGGAAAGCCACGTCGCGGGCGCCGATCTGCAGCGGCACGACGATGTTCATCAGGCCGACGACCATCGGCATCGCCACGAAGAAGATCATGATCACGCCGTGCGCGCTGAAGATCTGGTTGAAGTGATCGGGCGGCAGATATCCCTCGTTGCCAGGCCCGACCGACAAAGCCTGCTGCGCCCTCATCATGATCGCGTCGGAGAATCCGCGGATCAGCATGACCACTGCAAGGACGATGTACATCACGCCGATCTTCTTGTGGTCGACCGAGGTGAACCAGTCGCGCCACAGGATCCCCCACAGCCGGTAGTAGGTGATTGCGCCGAGCAGCGCGGCGCCGGCCAGTGCGACGACGACGAAGGTGCCGACCACGATGCCCTCGTGCAGTGGCAGGGCGCCGAGCGAGAGCCGACCGAAGATCGGGTTCCAGGTCGGGTCGGTGTAGGGAAGTTCCATGATCGGGCCCTCTTTAAGATCAGTTTCCCTGCGGGGCCTCCGGCGCCGCCGCCTGGGCTGGTTCGCTGTGTCGGTGCGCCGAATCCTGGGCCATCATGTCGCGAATGCAGACCTGACCTTCGCGTACGCAGCGGTTCAGGATGGCCGTGAACAGGCCCGTCTCGGTGCCGCCGAAATAGGTGACGGGGACCGCCGCTGTCGGCGCTTCGAGCTTGATGTATTCCGCCCGGTCGAGCGTGCCTCCGCCGACCTTCACCCTGTCCACCCAGGCCGCGAAATCGTCGTCCGATGTGGACAGGAAGCGGAAGGTCATACTGGAAAATCCGATGCCGCTGATGTTTGCCGAGAAGCCCTGGAAATTGCCCGGCGCGTTGGCGATGGCGTGGAGCGTCGTCTGCATTCCGGGCATGGTGTAGATCTGCCCGGCGATGGCCGGCACGAAGAACGAATTCATCACGCTCTGCGAGGTCAGCGAGAACTGGATCGGCCGGTCCACCGGCGCGGCCATCTCGTTGACGGTGGCGATGCCGTATTGCGGGTAGATGAACAGCCACTTCCAGTCCAGGGACACGACCTGAACCTGCAGAGGTTCGGCCGAAGGGGGCCCGGTGCGATCGGCATCGGTACGTCCCAGCGGGCGGTACGGGTCGAGAAGATGCGTTCCTGTCCAGGTCACGGCACCAAGGAAGATGATGATGAGCAGGGGGGCCGACCAGATCACCAGTTCGAGCGATGTGGAGTGATGCCAGTCCGGATCGTACTCGGCCTTTTCATTCGACGCGCGATAGTGCCAGGCGAAGTATGCCGTCAGTGCCATGACCGGCACGATGATCAGGAGCATCAGCACGGTCGCAATGATGATCTGATCGCGCTGCTGGATCGCGATATCGCCGGAGGGAAAGAGCACGACAGCATTGCAGCCGGACAAGGCCGCCAGACCGGATCCTCCCAGGAGGAACCGGATCAACCGATTGAAATGTCTCGACACACTGAGGCCTTTCCTTGCTTTTGGATCGGCGGAGTAGCCGCGGTTCGGCGCGGACACATTCGCGGTATAATCACGTGATCGTTTGGCCGCGACCGTAAATTCGGGGGTTGCCAGTCACAATTTGTTGGCTCACCTTCGCCCCACCCGTGCAACCAGCAGGTCGCCGAACCATGTCCACAACACCGATCTCGACGCCGGCGCCCAATGCGGGGGGGCATCGGGAAGCCGCCTATTTGGACGCGGACCACCCGATTTCCCCCGGCGAGATCGCGATTGGCGTGATCCTCGGCCGCACCTCGGAATTCTTCGACTATTTCGTCTTTGCCATTGCGGCGGTTCTGGTATTTCCGGCGCTGGTGTTTCCCTTTGCCGATCCGCTGGTCGGGACCCTTTATTCCTTCGCCATCTTCGCGCTGGCCTTCATTGCCCGGCCGGTCGGCTCGGCGATCTTCATGGAAATCGACCGGCGTCACGGTCGCGAAGTGAAGCTGACGATTGCCCTGGTGCTGCTCGGGTCGGCCACCGTGGTGATGGGATTCCTGCCGGGTTACGATCAGGTCGGCCTGCTGTCGGTGCTGATCCTGTCGGTGGCGCGCGTGGCGCAGGGGTTGGCGCTCGGCGGGGTCTGGGACGGGCTCGCCTCGCTCTTGTCGCTGAACGCCCCGGAAAATCGCCGCGGCTGGTACGCGATGATCCCGCAACTCGGCGCGCCTCTCGGCCTGATCGTGGCGAGCCTGCTCTTCGCCTATTTCAGGGCGACCCTGTCGCAATCCGACTTCTTCGAATGGGGCTGGCGCTATCCGTTCTTCGTGGCCTTTGCCATCAATGTCGTGGCCCTGTTTGCGCGACTGAGGATGGTCTCGACGCCCCAGTTCGAGCGGCTGTTCGCCTCGCGTGACCTGCAACCATCTCCGCTCGTCCCGACGCTCCGGGAGGAGGGGCGCAACATCGTGATCGGCGCGTTCATCCCGCTGGCCAGTTTCGCGATGTTCCACATGGTGACGGTGTTCCCGCTGTCCTGGGTGGTGCTGCAAACCGACAGCTCGCCGACCCGCTTCCTGGTGTTCGAAAGCATCGGCGCGGCGCTGGGCGTGCTGGCGATCGTGGCCTCGGGTGTCCTGGCGGACCTCTACGGGCGGCGGGCGCTCCTGAGCGTTTCGGCGGGTGCCATCGCCGCATTTTCCGGCTTCGCGCCGCAGCTGCTGGGCGGCGGCACCCTGGGCGAAATTTCCTACGTGGTGATCGGCTTCCTGATCCTCGGCATTTCCTTCGGTCAGTCATCGGGTGCCGTGGCGTCGAATTTCGACGGCCACCGCCGCTACACCAGTTCGGCGCTCACCTCGGACATTGCCTGGCTGCTCGGGGCCGGCTTCGCGCCTTTCGTCGCGCTGGTCCTGGCCAGCAGTTTCGGAATTGCCGCCGCGGGCGGGTATCTTCTGTCCGGCGCCGTGGTGACACTCGTGGCCCTGGCCGCGAACCGGACCCTTGCCAGCCGGACCTGATCGTCCGGCGTCGTCAGCGGTGTCGGCTTGATCGAACGTCAAACTGGAGCGGGGAGACTGCGTCGGGCGAGAAAGTCGCCCCTTGCACCGTGCCCGGCAGTCGGCGCGAGATGCGCTGGCCCGCGAATCTCAAGGGCGCATGCGCATATGAAATGCTCGGTGGCGAGAGGCTCTGCTATCGCCCGAGAGCGACACTTGCCATCCAGACTTCGCGACGCCGCCTTGTCGATCTACTTCGGCAGCCTGATGCCTGCGAACGAATTCTTCCGGCGCGGATCGCCGATCAGGTATTCGGGAGCGAGATCCGGAACCGAGGTCTGGCGGTGCAGATCCCGGAGATTGTGTGGCGCGCCCCGACGGTCTGACGCAGGGGCGCGCGGGTGTTCTAGTTGCCGGGCATGACGTTGTTCAGGACCGCGATGACCTGGGGATGCTCGGATGCGCTGGTGATCGTGAAGCTCCGGTTCGCGTCGTCCCACTTGGCGTCGTCTTTCGAGCCTTGGGTCGAACCGCCGAAGGTGAAGGGGCCGATGCCGACTTCGAGACCGGCCTGCCACGTGGTCTTGACCTCGCTGTAGGTCTTCTGATCGACGGTCGCCGAGACCGATGGCTGATAGGCGACATAGATCACGACGGGTTGCAGCGCGAACGTTCCCTTCTGGCCGTAGGGTTGGGCGGCCCCGCTTCCGAACGGTCCGCTGGGCAGCCAGGGTCCATTCTTGAAGGTCTGCAGAACCTGCTGGCTGTACCACTGGCCTGCCGCGATCCTGACCGCCGTGAAGCCCTTCGCGGCCCAGGTCATCCGGAAATCGGTCTCGTTGGTGTCGACGTTCAGATGAGTCCCGCCACCGGAGCCGCCGAAGTTGAAGATGCCGTAAAGGAACCCGGCCTTTGCCGAGGCGCCCCATTGCGTCTTCGATTCCGTCTTGGTGTGGGTCGTGATGGTCAGGTTGAGGGTGGATGCCTGGCCCCGCTTGACCTCCTCGATCCAGCTTTTCAGATCGGGCTGGAGGCTCCATGTCCGGTAGGAAAGCTGCGCACCGCTCTGGTCCGTTTCCTGCATCTGGAACGCCGGATTGTTGAAATTGAGGATTGCCTGTCCCACGCTCTGATAGCCGCCGCCGGCCTTGTTCGACGCCGACGCGAAATCGCCCATAAGGCCACTCATCTGCGTGGTCAGGCCGGCGATTTTCGCACCGTAATGCTGCGCGTACCAGGAATCGAAACTCGTGCGGCGATTGGGCGGCAATCCCTTTTGGCCGGCATCGAACTTCATCCACGCCTCGCCAAGCTGATCCTGAAGATTGCCGATCTGGTCGTTGATCTTCGCAATTTCGCCGCGCAGCGCGTCGGCCCTCTTCTTCGCGGCCGGATCGGCAACGTCGGGAACGTCGATATTGTTCAGAACCTGGATATAGGCGTCGGTGACGCGGTTACCCGCACTGGGCTGATAGACCGGTCCCCAGATCGGGATGTTGTTCGCCCAGGTCTCCCAGGCCAGCCAGGTGCCGTAGGTCTCGTTGTCCCAGAGCGCATCCATCGGGGTGGAAACCATCTGCAGGCCGGCCAGCGACTCTCCGGCACCTTGCCCCGACAGGAAACTCTCGAATTCGCTTCGAAGCATCTCCCACGGCGTCGAATTCGCGGCGGCCTTTTCGGTGTCAACCTTGTCGGCACGGATGTTCATTTGATATCCTCCTGTGGATAGAGAAACTGGGCACGACTTCAGGCGCGAACCGCATTTCCAGGCGGCAGGATTGAAATCCGTGCGCAGGAGGAGTTTTATTGGGCTCGACTCAAATTCCCTTGGGCCGCCGGATGTGACTCGCGATTGGTCGCGGATCTGGACGTGTTTGGCCGACCGGAAAATTTGAGCGCCAATTGTCTCCTGGCACTGATCCTCCCTGGCTTTTTCGCCTTTCGCGCCTCGACCTTATGCGCCTGGATCTCATCCACAAGATTCGTAATTGGCAGATTTTACACAGATGCGGGAAATGAATGCTTTCTCCGTTCCGAAGTTCCAGTTCAATCGGGACCTGCTTTCGACACTGCTTTTGGGATGAATGTGACCTGATGGATGGCCGGGTCGCCCGTCGGACCATTGCGGGATTGCGACGTCAGAACGATGTCGGCGGGCCTGTCGCCGAACACGTTCCCGTCCGGATCGCATTTGGTCTTGCTCGTCCGAGCGATCTGCCGGTCCGCTGCCACGTCCGGCATTGACCGCCTGCGGTCCTTAACCGGCCGCTTTCGCCTGCCGCTTGCGTTCGTGCGGATCGAGGATGCGTTTTCTCAGGCGGATCGCGTTCGGCGTGACTTCGACCAGTTCGTCGTCGTCGATATAGGCGATCGCCTGTTCGAGGCTCATCTCCACATGGGGCGTAAGGCGGACCGCCTCGTCCGAGCCGGAGGCGCGGACGTTGGTCAGCTTCTTGCCCTTGAGCGGGTTCACTTCGAGGTCGTTGTCGCGGCTGTGCTCGCCGATGATCATGCCCTCGTAGACCGGTGCCTGGGGACCGATGAACATGCGGCCGCGTTCTTCGAGGTTCCACAGCGCGTAGGCGACGGCGGCACCGTTTTCCATCGAGATCAGCACGCCTTCGCGGCGTCCCGGGATCGGACCCTTGTGCGCTTCCCACGAGTGGAAGACTCGGTTCAGGACGCCGGTGCCGCGGGTGTCGGTCAGAAACTCGCCGTGGTAGCCGATCAGGCCGCGTGACGGGACATGCGCGATGATGCGTGTCTTGCCGCCCATCTGCTTCATCTCGACCAGATCGCCCTTGCGGGGTCCGGTCAGCTTTTCGATCACCGTGCCGGCATAATCGTCGTCGACATCGACGGTGACCTCTTCGACCGGTTCCAGAATCGTGCCGTCGTCGCCCTCGCGGAAGATCACCCGCGGTCGGGAGATCGACAGCTCGAACCCCTCGCGGCGCATGTTCTCGATCAGCACGCCCATTTGCAGTTCACCCCGGCCGGCCACGTCGAAGGCTTCGCCCCCCGGCGTGTCGGTGACCTTGATGGCGACATTCGATTCCGCCTCGCGCATCAGGCGTTCGCGGATCACGCGGGACTGCACCTTCTTGCCGTCCCGTCCCGCCAGCGGACTGTCGTTGATGCCGAAGGTGACCGAGATGGTGGGCGGGTCGATCGGCTGGGCGGGGATCGGTGTCTCGACGGCGAGAGCGCAGATCGTATCCGCCACCGTGGCTTTCGCCATCCCGGCGAGGCTGACGATATCGCCCGCCTCGGCGGTTTCGATCGGCTGCTGGGACAGGCCGCGGAAGGCCAGGATCTTGGACACGCGGAACCGTTCCACCTGCTCGCCGAGCCTCGACAGCGCCTGCACGGTGGCGCCGGTCTTCAGCGTGCCGGATTCGATCCGGCCGGTGAGGATGCGGCCCAGGAACGGATCGCCGCCGAGCGTGGTGACGAGCATGCGGAAATCCTCGTCCTTGTGCGCGGCCTGGCGGGGCCGGGGGACGTGGCGCACGATCAGGTCGAACAGATCCGAGAGATCCTTTCGCGGCCCGTCGAGTTCGAAATCGGCCCAGCCGGAACGCCCCGAGGCGTAGAGATGCGGGAAATCGAGCTGATCGTCATCGGCATCGAGCGTGGCGAAAAGGTCGAACACCTCGTTCAGCGCGCGGTCGGGTTCGGCGTCAGGCTTGTCGACCTTGTTCAAGACAACGATCGGCCGAAGGCCGAGCTTCAGTGCCTTGGACGTCACGAATTTGGTCTGCGGCATCGGGCCTTCGG
>JAGQRV010000007.1:17426-20884 GCA_020425125.1 Paracoccaceae bacterium
GAATCCATCGCCCGTTCGGCGACGGCCTGGTTTTCGCGGAAGGCGCCGGACTGGCGCAGAAGCTGGTCCACGAGCGTGGTCTTGCCGTGGTCCACATGCGCGATGATGGCGATGTTGCGCAGATCCATGAGCCTGCCTCTGTGCGTGGGGCGTCGGTGAGCGGGGTTGGTGTCCCCTAATTCGGCGGCGCGGCGAAGGCCAGCGCCAAATGCTCCGAAGACGACCGCAGTGGTGCGCTGGGGCGACAGGTGACGAATCGCTGCCGCCCTCTCGACGGCTCTGCGCACGGGTGGAGATCAGGGTCGCAGCGGGCCGAGGGCCTCCGCGGGCCCGGGCGGTGCGCTTCGGGTCAGTGCCGCGCCGTTCCCGACATAAGGTTGATGACGAGGACCCCGGCGATGATCAGTGCCATGCCGACAATCGCCGGGAGGTCGAGCCTCTGGCCGAAGACCAGAAAGCCGATCAGCGCCACGAAGACCACACCGAGGCCCGACCAGATTGCGTAGACAATGCCCACCGGCAGGATTTCAAGCGTCAGGGACAGGAAATAGAAGGCGGCCCCGTAGCCTGCGACGACGATGAGCGACGGCCCCAGCCGAGTGAACTGGGCCGATGCCGCGAGGGCAGACGTGGCAGCGACCTCGGCCGCGATGGCGAGGGCGAGATGGAGATAGTGGATCGGCATGGCGGCTCCCCATCAGGGCTTCTGCCGAGCCCTGAGGCAAATTGCGGTCCGTGTCCAGCCCCGGGTCGGGCAGGGTCCGGCCTGACCGCGAAGCCGCCCGCCGGTACGGAATTGGCTGCCGATGTGACCAGAAGGTCTTGGCCGGTCGCGACCCGGCGGGTATCATTTGCTTCGGGAGCACAGGTTCCGGCGACGGCCGTCTGGAGCCAACGCGGGGGCGTCTGAGATGAATGCCGAACGCGTGCCTAGAAGATGCGCGCCAAACCAAATCCGTAGACGAACTGGTTTGCGCTGCCGCCATCGGTGACGATGGGACTGTCGGCGCTGTCGCCGAGGAGGCGGGTATACTGGACACCGAGTCCGGCGACCCATCTCTCGCTGAGCGGCTGGACGAAGACGACGGTCGCTTCGAGGTCGCGCAGGCCGGCAGCGGCCTCGTACACCGGCAGGCCGCTGTCCCGCGATGCTTCGGGCGTGATCGAGAAGAAGGTGTTCTCGTAGTCGGACGAGCCGTAGTCGGCACCGAGCGAGAGTCCCAGCGCGGCATAGCGGCGGACCGGCAGCCAGCGGTGCACGGAGACCGAGGCGACGTAGCCGCCATGGGCGCTGGTGACGTCCTGGGTGACATCCGCGCCCAGCCACCAGCGGTCCCGCGGATCGGACGAGGCGGCGAACTGGTATCCGGCGAAAAGGCCGAGTTCGAGCGCCGGATCGATATCGGGTAACGCGTCGACGGCGTCGTTGTCGGCATGGCGCCGGCCAAGGCGCAAAAGCCCAGCCGGGCCGAAGCGCCAGTTCGGGTCGTCGAGCAGGTTCAGATCCGCATAATTGCCGTCGATCTCGAGATAGCGATGGTCGCCCCACGAGACGCGGGCGAACGGGACGGCACCGTAGGCGATGTCGGAGGAGCCGACATATTGCGGGTAGGCACCGGCGCCGAAGCCGACATAGTTCGGAACATGGGGCAGGCGGAACGTCACGAACGACGATTCGGCGCATGCGGGGGCCGTCTGCGTCAATGCCACGGCAAGCAGGATAGCGCCGGATAATGGGCGGCGTTTCGAGAAGATCATGCGCGGTCTCCTTCCACCGTGGCGAGGCGCCGGGACCATGACCCGGCCAGGATCAGCATGCCGCCGCTATCCCATATGGCAAGGCACGTGGCTGACGTGGCGTCAAAAAGGAAGGGACCGTGTCTCGCGGACGCCAGGTACAGCCATCCCCGTGAAAGCATCCGCGCCCCATCCGCAGCGCAGACACGGACCGTTGCGCCGCGAGGCAGAAATGCGTGGCTTGGCCGAGGATCAGGCCTTTTCTGCGTCCAATGCAGTGCTGGCCGCTTCCATGTCCATCCAGACCGCCTCGAAGATATGGCCGTCCGGATCCTCGAACGCGCGCTGGTACATCCAGCCCGCATCTGTCGGTGCGCGGATGTCGGCTCGGCCGCCGGCAGCCGCCGCAGCTTCGGCAATGGCATCGACATCGGACCGGCGGTCGAAGCTGAGCGCGGTCAGGACCTCGGTCGTGGTGCGCGCGTCCGCAATCGCCTTCGAGGTGAATGAGGAGAAGAACTCCTTGCTCAGGACCATGAAGTAGATGCTGTCCGACCAGACCATGCATGAAGCCTTGTCGTCGCTGAATAGCGGGTTCTTTTCGCAGCCGATCGCCTCGTAGAAGCTGGTCGCGGCAGCAAGATCCTGTACCGGCAGGTTGACGAAGATCATCTTCGGCATTGGGGCCTTCCTCCGTGGTGACAATGGTGCCAAGGATCCTGCGCCAACCGGCGCAGGGGTCGATCCCGTTTCGCGTGCGGGCGCCCGGAGCCGGGTCGTGCCTGACCGGCAGACTTTCCGAAGAGCGCAGGTATCGCGGGCAAGTGGCCGACGCCCGGAAGTGTGGGTCGGCGCCGGCCGCAAACCGCCTGCCAGCAGCGGCTCCCAGTATCGGTACGTCGGACCGGCCGGCGCCGTCGATCGAGAACGACACGGCCATATTGAAGCGGTGCCGGGGCGGCGCCGCCTGGGCGGCTGTCCGGAACGATGCCGACGTGGAAAGCCGCCGCGTCCGCGGCAATGCCATCAAACCAGAATGTCGGGAAGGTCATCTGCATGGGAGGCTCCTGCACGGCCGTCGAGGGAAGCAGGGCGGGTGCGCGAAGAGAATCGTGCGGTGGCGCCGGAGTTGGTCAAGGCAATGGCCTGAGAGTGTGGGGCGGCCTCCGGCCTTGGCAAGGACGAACACGCGCTGAAAGATCGCCTTGATCTGAATTTCGCAGCCGGCAGCGACCCCGGCGCGCAGGCAGGACCGAACTGAACTGCGCAGCAGCGCTGTGTTCGCGATTGCCGGGTCAGATGACTCCGAAAACGAAATCGGGCCGGCGCTTGGCCGGCCCGCATGGTCCATCGTTTCGGCTTGCTGAGTGATCAGCCGGCCAGTGCCTTGTTGAGGTTCTCGTCGACCTTCTCAAGGAAGCCCATGGTCGAGAGCCAGCCCTGATCCGGGCCCACCAGAAGTGCGAGATCCTTGGTCATGAAGCCCGCTTCCACCGTGTCGACGACGACCTTCTCCAGCGTCTCGGCGAAGTTCAGCAGGGCGGCATTGTCGTCGAGCTTGGCGCGGTGCTTGAGACCTCCGGTCCAGGCATAGATCGAGGCGACCGAATTGGTGGAGGTCTCCTTGCCAGCCTGGTGCTGACGGTAGTGACGGGTGACAGTGCCGTGGGCGGCTTCTGCCTCGACGGTCTTGCCATCCGGCGTCATCAGCACCGAGGTCA
>JAGQRV010000007.1:21111-21292 GCA_020425125.1 Paracoccaceae bacterium
GTGTTCTTGGTCGACAGGTAGACCGGCCAGCCCTTGACGAGACCGTAGTTCATCGAGGCGCGGGCGAAATCGCGGATCGACTCGTCGAGGTTGTACATCGCCATGGCGACGCCGGCGCCGGGGGACTGGAACACCTCGTGCTCGATCTCGGTGCCGTCCTCGCCGACGAACTTGATCGTCA
>JAGQRV010000007.1:21311-93154 GCA_020425125.1 Paracoccaceae bacterium
TCGGTGGCGCGGTACTGGTCGCCAAAGGCGTGACGGCCGACGACGATGGGCTGGGTCCAGCCGGGAACGAGGCGGGGCACGTTCTTGCAGATGATCGGCTCGCGGAAGATCACGCCACCCAGGATGTTGCGGATCGTGCCGTTGGGGCTGCGCCACATCTTCTTGAGGCCGAACTCCTCGACCCGCGCCTCGTCCGGAGTGATCGTGGCGCATTTGACGCCGACGCCCACTTCCTTGATCTTGTTGGCGGAATCGATGGTGATCTGGTCGTCGGTGCGGTCGCGCTCCTCGATGCCGAGGTCGTAGTAGAGCAGGTCCACGTCGAGATAGGGCAGGATCAGCTTCTTCTTGATGAAGTCCCAGATGATCCGGGTCATCTCGTCGCCGTCGAGTTCGACGACGGGGTTTGCTACCTTGATCTTGGTCACGAGGCGCCTCCTTCTGCCATGCGCGGATTCGCGGGTCGCCGCCTCTTAACCCATCGCGCCGCGGCTGCAAAGCGCTGTATGCCACGGTATACGATTGGTCGCAGGGGGTCGCAATCCGGGCGCCGGAGGCCGGGCGGACCCGCATCGGAATGGCATCGGACTTTTATCGGACTTTCATCGGACCGGATCGCTCCGCCTTGACGGGTCCGCGTTACCCGTGCGGTGTTAAGGTTAACGCGAGAAGACGGGCGGGGCATTGGTTGGTGGATTGGTTCGGCTGGCTCGGATCCGGGACGTTCTGGGGCGCATTGGGCGGCACGCAAGAGACGGTGCGGCTGGGCGGCTCAGGCCGGCCCACGCGGTCATCTCATCTCTGGTTGAAGCTCGCGTGCCGGCAGGTTCCCTGCTCTGGATACGATGTGGCCCTTCTCAAGATGGTGGGCGTGACATGCGACGGAGGTGATCCGTGACCGTTCTGGGAGAAGCCGCGAGTGCGATCAAGGTCATCGAGTTCTTCCGCAGCCTCGGGGTCGGCTTCAAGGGCATGCCGGAGCGGGTCGCGCAGAAGCCGCATTATCGCCTCGGCGACTGGCCCGAGATCGGCCGCGGCGTGGTCGGGCGGGAGGACCTGAACGGACTGATCGCGGACCAGCTTGGCAACCGCGGGGTGGTGGCGATCGTCAAGGGGACAGGCGGGATCGGCAAGACCACGCTGGCCCGGCATCATGTCGAGAAACACGGCGAGCGCTATCACGGCATCCTCTGGGTCCAGGCGGAAACCGAAACCTCGCTGGTGGAAGACCTGACCATGCTCGCGGCGGTGGTCGAGCTGCGCGGGCTGGACCTGATGGAGCCGAAGAAGCGCGCGCGGGCGCTGCTCGACGCGCTGGAGCGGCGCGGCGAGGACTGGCTGATCGTCTATGACAACGTCCCGAACGAGAAGGCCTTGACCGGATGGGGTGTGAAGGGCGCCCGTGTCCGGCTGCTGATCACGTCGCGCGACACGGCTTGGCCGCAGTCCTACCGGCCGATCTCGCCGGATGTTCTACCGACCGAAGCGCCCGGCGACCCCGGTCCGGTTCTGCTCATGGCAGAGGCAGGGCGGCGGGACGATCTGGCGGGGGCGCAGGCGCTGGCCGCGGATCTGGGCGGACTGCCGCTGGCGCTGGTGGCGGCGGGCGGGCTGATCCGGGAGCGGGGCGGGAGCTTCGGAGACTATCGCGAGAGACTGGCGGCGGTGCTGGTGCAAGAACCCTCCGGCGACTATCCGGACGGCGTGATCGGCGCGGTGAAGCTGAGCTATGACGCGCTCGAACAGGACGCGCGGGCCGTGCTGGACATCTTCGCCTGGTACGCGCCGGAGGGGCTGGAGGCGCGGCTGCTGACGGATGTGCCGCATTGTTCTGCGCCGAATCCCAAGGAGTTCTGGGACGAGACCCCGCACGACGTCATGGAGCTATGCAAAGACCCTCCGCGCGTAGAGGCGGCGCTCGCGGTGCTCGTGCGGCGGTCACTGCTCAGCCGGCAGGGTGCCAGTTACGCGCTGCACCGGATGAGCGCGGCAGCGGTGCGGGCGCTGCAAGTTGACGCGCAGCATCGGGACCCGTCGGCGCGGGCGGCTTCAGCGGTGCTGGCGACGTCCTATCCCCACGTCTACACGAATACTTATTCCCAATGCGCCCGGCTGACGCCGCATGTGATGGCGCTTCACCGGGCCTGGCCCCTGGGCGAAGGCGACAGGGTGACCAGCGCCGCCGCGGACTACCTGTTCAACCAGGCCTCGATCTATCTTCGCGAGATGGCGGAGCAGGACCCGGCGCTGGACCTGGCCGAGGCGGGCCTTGCCCTCAAGCGCGCGCGGCTGCTGGAGAGCGACCGAGAAATCGCGGTGGGCTGGTCGATGTTGGGTAAGGCTTACCAGGCGGCGGGACAGCTCGAGGAGGCGGTCAGGGCGCAGGCGGAAAACGTGCGGCTCTCTCGCGAATACGATCATGGCGTGGCCTATCTAGCAACGGCGCACAACAACCATGCTTCGGCGCTCCGCATGCTGGGACAAGCCCGAGGCGACCGGGCGCTGCTGGAACAGGCGCGGGATGCGGACCAGGCGGCGCTGGAACTCCGGCGGAAGGCATTCGGCGCGGGGAGCGAAGAAGTGGCGGCCTCGCTGACCAATCTGGCATTGTTGCTTCATGCGTTGGGTGACATCGCGACGGCGCGAGACTTCTCGCTAAAGGCAATGGCAATCCAGCGCAAAGTCTTGCCTGCGGGCGATACGCGGCTGGGCACTTCTCTGACCAATGCCGGAGGCCTCCATGTGGTGCTCGGCGGGGCAGAGACGGCTCTGCCGCTGCTGAAAGAGGCACTGGACCTGTTCCGCACGGCCTATGGGCGCGACGATCACCCGAGCGTCAGAAGAACCGCGGGCTGGCTGGTTTCCTGCCATCTGGTGCTGGCGCGGCGGGCCCCGGTCCATTCGGCCAAGGCGCGGCGGATCGCGGAGGAATTTGGCCTGGATTGGGACGAACGACAGAATGTGGCAGCGCAATATCCCGGCCCGGTCGTTGCGGCAGACGGACCGCCTGGCGCGGGGTCGTGACTTGCCCCGGCGGGCTGCGGTCACATGTGGTGGGACACGGGCTTTCAGGAGGGGAAGATGACCAGGACCCTATTCATTACCGGCGCGTCCTCGGGGATCGGGGCGGCGACGGCGCGGGCGGCGGTGGCGGCGGGGTGGAATGTCGGGCTCTTCGCGCGCTCGGCCGAGGTGCTCGAGGCGCTGGCCGGCGAGCTGGGCGAAAACCGGGCGCTGGCGCTTCCGGGCGATGCGACCGACCTGGGCGCGCAGGAGGCGGCGGTGGTCGAGCTGGTGGCACGGTTCGGCGGGCTCAATGCCGCCTTTGCCAATGCGGGCCGCGGCGTCGACAGGCCGGGGACCGAGAATGGCGACCCGGCGGAATGGCGCGCGGTGGTGGACCTGAACATCATGGGGCTGCTCTTCACCACGCGCGCGGTCCTGCCGGAACTGCGCAAGACGAGGGGGCATCTGGTGATGACCGGCTCGGCGGCGGGGCGGACCCATATCCGCGGCTCGATCTACGGCGCCACCAAGTGGTTCGTGCACGGCTATGCCGGCAACATGGCCGAGGAGATGCGCGACTGGGGCGGGCGGCTGACGCTGATCGCGCCGGGGATGGTGGACACGCCGTTCTTCGCCGAGCCGAAGCCGGGCAAGATCCGGCCCGAGGACGTCGCCGACGCGGTGGTCTTCGCGCTGAATGCGCGGCCGAGCGCGGCGATGCGCGAGATCGCCATCATGCCGACCGACTGAGGGTGGCCGAGGGGCGGGGGCGCGGCAGGGCCGGGCGCGGCGGTCTAGAAGCGGTAGTTGAGCCGCGCGCCGAGCGAACGGACCTCGAGCCCGCTGCCGGGCAGCGCGAAATGGTTCCAGTCCTCGGTCAGGGCCTCGGCGCCGAGCGAGACCTTGTCGTTCACCTGGACGTCGAAGCCGGCGCCGGGCCGCCAGCCGCGCATCTCGGAAGCGGTCGCGTCGGTCCGGTCGAGAGCGCGGACCGCGGAGGCGTAGATCGTGGTGCGGCCGAGCTCGTAGCCGAGCTGTGCGGCGAGGGAGGGAGGCGCCTCGGGGCCGACCGAGATGGCGGGCCCTGCCGAGCCTCTCAGGCCGGACCGCCGTGCATCGACAGCGGGATCGGCCTGCGGGGAGGGCCAGGCGGTGAGGTCCGGGGCGGTTCCGGCCAGGCTTCCGGGTGCAGCCGGAGAGAGCAGGGCGTCGGCTTCGTCGGCGGGCAGCACCAGCGGCCCGGCACGACCCGTGCCGGCGACGGAGGCGACCGCGGCGGCGGTGCAGATCAGCAATGCGGTCATGCGCATGGCATCCATGGGACAGGATCCGGATTCATCTGCGGGAACGGGAGTCCGCACGACTCAGGCCTGACCGAACTCCCCCGTGGACTTTCTTGATGGCCGATGCGGAGGCCTGAGGGGAAGACCCCGGCGGCGCGAAACCACGAATTTGTGTCGAATTGACAACGAAATACCGGCGGATTTCGGCGGAAACCGGCCGACCCGGCGGGGTGGGGTTGCCATCACGCCTCAGTAGCCGGGCCAGAGTCCGGGCGTGGCAAGTTCCAGGCAATGCCCGTCGGGATCGCGGAAATAGACCGAGGTGCCGCCCCGCGGCCAGGTGACGGTGCTTTCGATGGCGATGCCGCGGAGGGCCAGGGTTTCGCGCCAGGCCGGAAGGTCATCGGCCGCGATCGCGAAGGCGATGTGCAGGGGGCCGGAGCCGTCATGCGGCGGAATGCTGCCACCCGGCGTCGGAACCGGCGCGCGGGTGGCGCCGCGCACGAAGATCAGCAGGACGCCGCGGCCGGCCACGTCGAAGGCGCGCATCCGGGCGTCGGAAAAAAGCGGCGCGAGGCCCATCACCTCCTCGTAGAACCGGGCGGCCCGGTCGAGGTCGTCGGTGTAGAGCACGGTTTCGAGGATCGCGGTCGGCCGGGGCATGACCCGAAGCTAGGGCCGCAGGCGCCGAAGCGTCAACCGCACGAAAAAAGGGGTGCCGCGAAGGCACCCCTTGGTCTCGTCCGAGTCCGATTTCGGATCAGAACTTGTAGCCGACGCGAACGGTCGCAACGGTTTCGGCGATGTCCTTGCCGCTGTTGTCGAACTCGTCCCAGTCCATGTAGTCGACTTCGCCGCCGACGAACACGTTGTCGGTGACCATGTAGTCGACGCCGAGGCCAACCAGCCAGCCCCAGTCGGTGTAGCCTTTGCCGCGGATGTCCATGTCGCCATAGGCGCCACCTGCGACAGCGTAGACCAGCGCGTTGCCGGTGGCATAGCCGCCACGCAGCTTCAGCAGGCCGAGGCCGTTGATGTCGTCGCCGGCCCAGTCATATTCGGCTTCTGCACCGTAGACCCACGCACCGGTCTGGCCCTGGAAGCCGGCGTTCAGGCCGCCGAGCCAGGTGTTGCCGTCGAAGGATTGACCTTGCGAGCCCCAGCCGTAGCCGGCCTGGGCACCCACGTAGCCGCCGGCCCAGAGCGGGGCGACTTCGACGATAACCGGCGCGATGACCGGGGTCGGTGCGGGCTCGGCCAAGCTGCCAGCGGCGACCGGCAGGGCGGCCACGGCGGGCAGGGCGGCGAGGGCGAGAGCGGCGATGTTTGCGCGAACAGTCATCATATTCTCCTTTATGGATGGGCGGGGAACCTTGGCACCCCATCCCGCGGTGTCTTGCCTGCGGGTAATTGTACGATTGGCTGGAACTTTCGAGAGGGGGCGGCGACGAAATGGCCCTTGTATGACATTCCCGCCACAGATACGGGGGCATTCGGCGGGGAATGGCCGAGATTGGCGGGGTGTTCACGGGTCGTTTACCAAGCCTGCCGATCGATCCGCCCGCAAAATGGCAGATGATGACCTCCGGTTGATCACTCAGCCGTGAAGTACGGAGCGATTCGGCGCCGCACATAGGCCCAGAGCGCCGGGGCGCCACGATGCGCGGCCGGGGCGACACGGGTATCGATGTTGTCGAGCGTGACTCCGTAGTCGCGCCAGCTCCCGCCTCCGGCAGCGGCGTTCAGGAGCGGCGGCTGGACCCGGTCCAGAGCGCGGGCAAAGCGGGCGTCTTCGCTGTCGCCGGCCTCGAATTCGTCCCAGAGGCCGCGCAATTCCGTTGCGAGGTCGGGTGGCAGCAGGCTGAAGATCCGGTCCGCCGCGGCCTGCTCGGCCGCCGCCTGCGCCACGGGATCGTGATCGCCGTGGATCGGCGTGTCGCCGGCGTCGATCTCGACAATGTCATGGATTAGGAGCATCCGGATCACCCGGTCGATATCGACGCCTTGCCGCGCCTGATCGGCCAGCACCAGTGCGAAGAGGGCCACGTGCCAGGAATGCTCGCCCGAGGTTTCGCGGCGCGACCCGTCGGCGATCGGCTGCGCGCGCTCAACCGACTTCAGGCGGTCGATTTCCAGCAGGAAGGCCGTCTGGCGGTCGAGCCGGTCGGTCACGGTCCTACCGGGTGGTCTCGGTCAGGCGCTGGCGGACATAGCCGGTGACCGAGTCGATCAGCGGGTCCATGTACGGATCCTCGAAGAAATGCCCGGCGCCCTCGACCTGCTGGTGGGTGATCGTGATGCCCTTCTGCTCGTGCAACTTCGAGACGAGCGTGCGGGTATCGGCCGGCGGCGCGACGCGGTCGGCGCTGCCGTTGATGATCAGGCCCGAGGACGGGCAGGGCGCAAGGAACGAGAAGTCGTACATGTTCGCGGGTGGCGAGACCGAGATGAATCCGGTGATCTCGGGCCGGCGCATCAGGAGCTGCATGCCGATCCACGCCCCGAACGAGAATCCCGCAACCCAGCAATGCTTGGCGTTCTGGTTCATCGACTGGAGATAGTCGAGCGCCGAGGCGGCGTCGCTGAGCTCGCCGATGCCCTGGTCGTATTCGCCCTGGGACCGGCCCACGCCGCGGAAATTGAACCGCAGGACGGTGAAACCCATGTTGTGGAACGCGTAGTGCAGGTTGTAGACGACGCGGTTGTTCATCGTGCCGCCGAACTGCGGGTGCGGGTGCAGCACGATGGCGATCGGCGCATCCTTGGTCTTCTGGGGGTGGTAGCGGCCTTCGAGCCGGCCTTCGGGGCCGGGAAAGATTACCTCTGGCATCGCGGGACGGGCTCTCCTGCCTGTGGTGCCCCGTCTAGAGGTTGACGGTCTTGCGGCCACATTTTAGATCAATTCCAATTCGGTCGGCGGTTTCCGGGCATCGGGATTTGCAGGTAACCACGCTGCCGCGATTGGTCAATGGACAACGCTCGGCGAACCGGGCCCGGCAGGATTGGCAAATGAAGCTCAGCACCAAGGGACGGTATGCGATGGTGGCGCTGGCCGATCTGGCGCTGCAAGGCCATGACGGGCTGGTCACGCTGGGCGAGGTCGCCAAGCGGCAGCATATTTCTCTGGCCTATCTGGAGCAGCTTTTCGTCAAGCTGCGCCGCGCCGGGCTGGTGGAATCGGTTCGCGGGCCGGGCGGCGGCTACAAGCTGGCGCGGCCGGCAAGCGAGATCCGGGTGTCCGAAATTCTGGGCGCGGTCGACGAGACCGTAAGCGCGCTGCATACCGGCCAGGCGGCGACCGGGGCGCATTCGGGGTCGAAGGCGCAGAGCCTGACCAACCGGCTCTGGGAAGGGTTCAGCGCCCATGTCTACGTGTTCCTGCACCAGACCCGGCTGTCCGACATCGTCAGCAACGACCTTGCGCCATGCCCGGCAGTGCCGGCGCTCCTGAGCATCGTGGACGAATGAGCGCGCGGGAGCGGGTCTATCTGGACTGGAACGCGACCGCTCCGCTGCGTCCCGAGGCCCGGGCGGCGATGATCGCGGCGATGGACGCGGTCGGGAATCCGTCCTCGGTTCATGCGGAGGGGCGGGCGGCAGCGGCGATCGTGGCGAAGGCGCGGGCGCAGGTGGCCGAGGCGTTCGGCGCCCTGGGCTCGGATGTGATCTTCACCTCGGGCGCGACCGAGGCGGCGGCGCTGGCGCTTGCGGGGCGCGCCCTGCACGGCGCGGCGATCGAGCATGACGCGGTCCATGCCTGGACGACCGCCGATCTCGCGGTCGGCCGCGATGGCCAGGTGGCGGTGGGCGATCCGGGCTGCAGCACGCTTCAGGCGGCGAACAGCGAGACCGGGGTGGTGCAGGTGCTGCCTGAAGGGCTGGCGGTGGCCGACTTCACCCAGGCCTTCGGCAAGCTGCCGGTCGGGTTCGACTGGTCCGGGGTCGAGATGGGGCTGATTTCCGCCCACAAAATCGGCGGGCCGAAAGGCGTCGGTGCCCTCGTGGTGCGGCGCG
Source organism: Paracoccaceae bacterium (assembly GCA_020425125.1). Taxonomy (GTDB): domain Bacteria; phylum Pseudomonadota; class Alphaproteobacteria; order Rhodobacterales; family Rhodobacteraceae; genus Meridianimarinicoccus. The sequence goes on from JAGQRV010000007.1 coordinate 29,615, forward strand.
GGATCGACGTCGCGGCGCAGATCCGGGGCGGCGGACAGGAGATGGGGCGCCGGTCGGGAACCGAAAACGTGATCGGCATTGCCGGATTCGGGGCCGCGGCCGAAGCGGCACAGCGGGATCTGGCCGACGGGCTCTGGAACGGTGTGGCCGAACTTAGAAAAGTTCTAGAATCAGGATTGGCCTCCACGGCAAAAGAGACTATTTTTGTCGGGAAAGACGCGGACCGGCTCCCCAACACGTGCTGCGTGATCGCGCCCGGATGGAAGGGCGAGACGCAGGTGATGGCGATGGATCTGGCCGGCTTTGCGGTTTCTGCGGGATCGGCCTGTTCGTCGGGCAAGGTCCGGGAAAGCCGGGTGCTGCGGGCCATGGGCCACGCGCCGGACGAAGCGGGATGCGCGATCCGCATCTCGATCGGCCCGGATACGACGGAAGACCAGTGCCTCCGATTTGTCGAGGTCTGGGGCAGGGCTTACGGCCGGATCCGGCAACGCGCAGCGTAGGCCGGGTGCCGGACCGACAGAGAATTTGTCCGCGCGGCGTGTGCGGCAGGTGCAACCGCGTCACGGACGCGAGGACGAGGATGGAACGCCGATGACTGCCTTCGACAAAGCCGAGATCCGGGAGGGCGTGGACCGCGAGACCATCGAGACCGTGCAGTCGATGGCCGGCAAGTACAAGTATGGCTGGGAAACCGAGATCGAGACCGATTTCGCACCCAAGGGTGTGTCGGAAGAGATCGTGCGGCTGATCTCGGCCAAGAACGGCGAGCCCGAATGGATGACCGAATGGCGGCTCAAGGCCTTCGCGCGCTGGCAACAGATGGACGAGCCGAGCTGGGCGATGGTGCATTATCCGCCCATCGACTATCAGGACCAGTATTACTACGCCCGTCCGAAGAGCTTCGACAAGCGCCCGAAATCGCTGGACGAGGTCGATCCGGCACTGCTGGCCACGTATGAAAAGCTCGGGATTCCGCTGAAGGAGCAGATGATCCTCGCCGGCGTCGAGGGCACGGCCGACACGGCGCCCCAGGATGCGGTAGGAGAGCTGGCGGCGACGGCCGGCACGGGGCGCAAGGTTGCGGTGGACGCGGTCTTCGACTCGGTTTCGGTCGGGACCACCTTCCAGAAGGAGCTGGAAAAGGCCGGCGTGATCTTCTGCCCGATCTCGGAGGCGATCCGGGAGCATCCTGATCTGGTGAAGAAGTATCTGGGCTCGGTCGTGCCGGTCTCGGACAACTTCTTCGCGACGCTCAACTCGGCCGTCTTCTCGGACGGCTCGTTCGTGTATGTGCCGCCGGGCGTGCGCTGCCCGATGGAACTGAGCACCTATTTCCGCATCAATGCCGAGAACACCGGCCAGTTCGAACGCACCCTGATCATCGCCGACAAGGGCAGCTATGTGAGCTACCTCGAAGGCTGCACGGCGCCCAAGCGCGACACGACGCAGCTTCATGCCGCGGTGGTCGAGATCATCGCCGAGGAAGACGCCGAGGTGAAGTATTCGACGGTGCAGAACTGGTTCCCCGGCGACGAGAACGGCAAGGGCGGCATCTTCAACTTCGTCACCAAGCGCGCCGACTGCCGGGGCGACCGGTCGAAGGTGATGTGGACCCAGGTCGAGACCGGATCCGCGGTCACATGGAAGTACCCGTCCTGCATCCTGCGCGGCAACGAGAGTCAGGGCGAGTTCTATTCCATCGCCATCACCAACAACTACCAGCAGGCCGATACCGGCACCAAGATGATCCACCTCGGCAAGAATACCCGCAGCCGGATCGTGTCGAAGGGGATCAGTGCAGGCAAGGCGCAGAACACCTATCGCGGCCTTGTCTCGGTGCATCCGAAGGCGAGCCACAGCCGGAACTACACCCAGTGCGACAGCCTGCTGATCGGTTCGGACTGCGGTGCGCATACCGTTCCCTATATCGAGGTGAAGAACAATTCCTCGCGCGTGGAGCACGAGGCGACCACGTCGAAGGTGGACGATGATCAGCTCTTCTATTGCCGGAGCCGGGGCATGGACGAGGAGGAAGCGGTGGCACTGGTGGTCAACGGCTTCTGCAAGGAGGTGCTGCAGGCGCTGCCGATGGAATTCGCCATGGAGGCGCAGCAGCTTGTCGCCATCAGCCTGGAGGGGAGCGTGGGATGAAACCTGTGGTCTTGTTGGTCGGGCGGCTGCCCGGAATCGTCGGTCACCTGGCCGATCAGCTGGAAGATCTGCCGATCCGGTGGCTCGGCGCGCATAACCGCGAAGAGGTTGCGCGGCAGCTTGCGGACGAGCCGGGAATCGAATGCGTCGTGGTCGGCGCGGGGCTGGACGACGCGGTCCGAGGCGAGCTTGTCGGCGTGATCGCGGAGGCCCGGCCCGATCTGACGATCCATCTGAAGGACCGCAGTTCGGGGCCGCAAGGGATGGCGCCGTTCGTGCGCCGTGTCGTTGCGGCAATGGTTCTGAAGGAGCCGGTGTGACATCTGCGGTGCCGTTCCGTACGGGCCAGGCCTGGCCGGATGCGGCACCGAGCATGGCAGTTGGCGAGTTGACGTCATGAACCCCTATATCGCCCCGATCCTGATGCTGGGCGCGTCGAATGTCTTCATGACCTTCGCGTGGTACGGGCATCTCAAGGTGAAGGCGGCGCCGCTGATCGCGATCATCCTGGTGAGCTGGGCGATTGCCTTCTTCGAATACTGCCTTGCGGTTCCGGCGAACCGGATCGGCGCGCAGGTCTACACCCCGGCGCAGCTGAAAACGATCCAGGAGGTGATGACGCTGACAGTCTTCGTCGGCTTCTCGGCCTTCTACCTGAAGCAGGCGATCAGCTGGCAGGTCCTGCTGGGATTCGCCTTCATCGCGGTGGGATCGGCGCTGGTCTTCTTCGCGCCGGGCAAGCCGATCCTCGTCCATCCGTCCGCGGCGCATGCCGGCCCGACGGCCGCGCAGGAACAGCGCGTGCCATGAACACTCCCTGGGGAGCCAGACCGATGATCGTGACAACGACGCCGAACGTCGAAGGGCACCGGATCACCGCCTATCATGGTGTGGTCGTGGGCGAGGCGATCCTGGGCGCGAACGTGTTCCGCGACATCTTCGCGGGAATCACCGACATCATCGGCGGACGCTCCGCGGCCTACGAGGCGAGCCTGGGCGAGGCCCGGGAGACGGCCCTGCGCGAGCTCGAGGAGCGCGCGGCGAAGGTGGGCGGCAATGCCGTGGTGGGCGTCGATCTGGATTATGAAGTGGTCAACAACATGCTGATGGTCTCGGCGTCGGGCACGGCGGTCACGCTGGACTAACCCGGACGGCGCGGGACATCACGGGATACGAGGGAAAAAGATGCTTGAGATCAAGAACCTGCACGTCAAGCTTGAAGAAGAGGACAAGGCGATCCTGAAAGGGGTCGATCTCACTGTCGAGGCGGGCACCGTGCATGCCATCATGGGGCCGAACGGATCCGGCAAATCGACGCTGAGCTATGTTCTGTCGGGGCGCGACGGCTATCAAGTGACCGAAGGCGGTGCGACACTGGAAGGTCAGGACCTTCTGGCGATGGAGCCCGAAGAGCGGGCGGCGGCAGGCCTCTTCCTGGCGTTCCAGTATCCGGTCGAGATACCCGGCGTGGGCAACATGACGTTCCTGAGGACGTCGCTGAACGCGCAGCGCAAGGCACGCGGCCAGGACGAGATCAGTTCGGCCGATTTCCTGAAGCTCGTCCGAGAGAAGGCGAAGGCGCTGAAGATCGACGCCGAGATGCTGAAGCGGGGCGTGAATACCGGCTTTTCGGGCGGCGAGAAGAAGCGCAACGAGATCCTGCAGATGGCGGTGCTGGAGCCGAAGATGTGCATCCTGGACGAGACCGATTCCGGGCTCGACGTGGATGCGATGAAGCTGGTTGCGGACGGCGTCAACGCGCTGCGCGATCAGGGGCGCGCGTTCCTTGTCATCACCCATTACCAGCGGCTCCTCAACCACATCGTACCGGATGTGGTACACATCCTTGCGGGCGGGCGGATCGTGAAGTCCGGCGGCGCCGATCTGGCGCTCGAAGTCGAAGAGAACGGCTATGCCGACATCCTGAAGGAGGTCGCATGATGGCGCTGGCCGAACAGAGGAAGCTCGACGCGCTGGACGAGCGGCTGGCGGCGCTGGGCCGGCCTCCATCGGGCGGCTGCCTCGGCCCGGCGCGCGAGGCTGCGCTGGCGCGGTTGCGCGCGATGGGATTGCCGGGGCGGCGCGACGAGTACTGGAAATTCACTCGCCCGGACACGCTCAACGCCCCCGAGGCGCAGGAGGCGGCCGTCTTCGTGGCCAGCGAGACGCAGCTTTTCGGCGAGATCGATCGGGTGAAGCTGGTCTTCGTCGACGGCGTCTTCGATGCCGAGGCGTCCGACGACCCGGTGCTGGGCGGCGTCACCATCGAGCGGCTCGAAGAGGTTGCGACGCGGGACATCCACTGGGCGAAGGACCTTTACGGCGTGCTTGAAGCGCGCGGTCAGGATCCGGTGGCCCGGCCGCTGGCGGCGCTCAACACCGCCTATGCGCGGGACGGCGTTGCGATCCACGTCACCGGGAAGGCGGAAAAGCCGATCGCGCTGATCTACTGGCACCGCAACACGCGCTCCGACGCGGTGCTGCACAATGTCGTCCGGCTCGATCCCGGCGCGGAACTGACGCTTCTGGAGAACGGCCCGGCCGCAGCCCGGTTCAACAAGGTTCTCGAAGTCGACGTGGGCGCCGGCGCGGCCTTCCACCATGTCCGCGCCCAGGGCCGCGACCACGAACGCCGTGCCGCGACGCACATCTTCGCGCGCGTGGACGAGGGTGCGGTGTTCAAGACCTTCACGCTGACCGCCAACGGGGTGCTGACCCGGAACGAATGCGTGGTGGAGATCGTCGGCGACAATGCCGTTGCGCATGTCGCGGGCGCCTGCGTCGGCGACGGCGACTTCCACCATGACGACACCGTGTTCATCACCCACGACGCGCTGTCCTGCGAAAGCCGGCAGGTGTTCAAGAAGGTGCTCAGGAACGGCGCGACCGGCGTCTTTCAGGGCAAGATCCTGGTGAAGCCCGGCGCGCAGAAGACGGACGGCTACCAGATCAGCCAGTCGCTGCTGCTGGATGGCGACAGCCAGTTCCTCGCCAAACCGGAGCTTGAGATCTATGCCGATGACGTCGCCTGCTCGCACGGCTCGACCTCGGGGGCGATCGACGAGGACGCGCTGTTCTACCTGCGCGCCCGCGGCGTCCCGCGTGCCGAGGCGACCGACCTGCTGACCCTCGCCTTCCTGGCCGAGGCGATCGAGGAGATCGAGAATCCGGCACTGCGCGCCGACATCCACGGGCGGCTGGAAGGCTGGCTGGCGCGGCGGCGCAAGACCGGATGAGCCTGACGGCCGACCTGCTGGCAAGCTACCGCGCGCCTCGGCGCGTCCTGCGCCGGCATCTGGCGCGCGGCGCCACCGAAGGGCGGGCGCTGATGTTTCTGATGCTCGGCTGCGCACTGGTCTTCGTGGCGCAATGGCCGCGGCTGATGCGGGAGGCCGAGTTGGACCCTGCAGTGCCGCTGGACGCACGAATGGCCGGCGCCTTTTTCGGCTGGCTCTGCCTCGCGCCGCTGCTGTTCTATGCCCTGGCGGCGGCAAGCCATCTGGTGGCGCAAGTCATCGGCGGGCGGGGAAGCTGGTTCGCCGCAAGGCTCGCGCTGTTCTGGGCGCTGCTTGCGGTCAGCCCGGTGGTCCTGGCGCAGGGGCTCGCGGCGGGGTTTCTGGACGATGGCGCGGCGATGGCGGGCTTGGGGATCGTGACCCTTGGCATTTTCCTTTATCTCTGGTTTGCGGGCCTTGCGGAGGCCGAGCGCGGGGCCGGGGCTGGTCCCGCTGCGCAACGGGGATGACGGACGAGTGATGAATACGCGCGAGATGGATTTCACTTTTCAGGGTCTCATTTCGGCCGCGATCGCGACCGTGCGCCAGCCGCAGCAGGGGGCCGAGACGGTGCTGGCGCAGCGGCTGCCGGTGCCGGTCCTGTGGACGATGCTGGCGGCGGTCGTGGCGGTCTCGGTGGTGCTGGCCGAAGGCAGCCTGCTGCTGATCACCGCCGGGGCCGATCTCGACAATGCCTATCTCGCCAATCCGCTGGGCATGTTCGCGGTCCAGTATGCGCTGCTGGCGGTGATGGTGCTGGCGACCGACCGGATCGGGCGGGCGATGGGCGGCGCGGGCGACTTCGCCGGCGCGCTGGCCGTGGTGACCTGGCTGCAATTCGTGATGGCCTGCCTGCAGGTGGTCCAGACCGTCACCCTGTTCATCGCCCCACCGATCGCCGACCTGCTCGGAATTGCGGGCCTGGTCCTGTTTCTCTGGCTCTTCACCAACTTCGTTGCGGTGCTGCACAAGTTCCGGTCGCTGGGCATGGTCTTCGTGATGATCGTGCTGACGACCTTCGGCATTGCCCTGGTGCTCAGTCTGGCCCTGACAATGCTCGGCGTGACCGTGCCGGCCGGTCTTGAAGGAGGCTCGTGATGCTCGATGCGGAATTCGACGTGGCGCGGCTCAGGGCGGATTTTCCGATCCTCGCCCGCAAGGTGAACGGCAAGCCGCTTGTCTATCTCGACAACGGGGCTTCGGCGCAGAAGCCGCAGGCGGTGATCGATGCGGTGACCCGCGCCTATGCCGAAGAATACGCCAATGTTCACCGGGGCCTGCACTTTCTGTCGAACCTCGCGACCGAGAAGTACGAGGCGGCGCGCCACACCATCGCGCGGTTCCTGAACGCGCCCGATCCGCAGTCCGTGGTGATGAATACCGGCACCACCGAGGGCATCAACATGGTCGCCTATGGCTGGGCCGCACCCCGGCTGGAACCGGGCGACGAGATCGTCCTGAGCGTCATGGAGCACCATGCCAACATCGTGCCCTGGCATTTCCTGCGCGAACGTCAGGGCGTGGTGCTGAAATGGGTCGAGCTGGACGGCAACGACGAGCTTGATCCCGAACGGGTGATCGCCGCGATCGGGCCGAAGACGAAGCTGGTGGCGGTGACCCATCTGTCGAACGTCCTGGGGACGGTGGTGGATGTGAAATCCATCACCGAAGGCGCCCATGCGAAAGGGGTCCCAGTGCTGGTCGACGGCAGCCAGGCGGCCGTGCACATGCCGGTCGACGTCGCCGAGATCGGCTGCGATTTCTATGCCATTACCGGCCACAAGCTTTATGGCCCCTCGGCCTCGGGGGCGATCTTCGTCCGCCCCGAGCGGCTTGCGGAAATGCGTCCCTTCATGGGCGGCGGCGACATGATCCGCGAAGTGACCCGCGAGGCGATCAGCTATGCCGATCCGCCGATGAAGTTCGAGGCGGGCACGCCCGGCATCGTGCAGATGATCGGGCTGTCGGTCGCGCTCGAGTATATGATGGGGGTCGGCATGGAGGCCGTGGCTTCCCATGAGCGGCGTCTGCGCGACTATGCGCGGACCCGGCTCGACGGGTTGAACTGGCTGAACGTGCAGGGGCGGTCGCCCGGCAAGGCCGCCATCTTCTCGTTCACGCTGCAGGGCGGCGCGCATCCCCACGACATCTCGACGGTGCTCGACAAGAAGGGGGTGGCGGTGCGCGCCGGGCACCACTGCGCCCAGCCGCTGATGGACTACCTCGGCGTGACAGCAACCTGCCGCGCCTCCTTCGCGATGTACAACACCGAAGCCGAGGTGGACGCGCTGGTCGACGCGCTGGAGCTGTGCCACGAGCTGTTCGCCTGAGTTGCGGCCGTGATCAACGTGCCAAAGACGCCGTAATCTATTCTGTAGGAAGAGGGGGGCGCGCCAACAATCCTAGACCCTGCAGTGTAGCTCGCGCAGAAGCATCTTGCGCGATGCAATGATGAGGCGTCCGCCATCACTTGTGACTTTGACGACTCCCGTCAAACCCACGAAGTCGCCAGTCTTGGTGTCAGGTATTGTTGGATAGTCCGACAGAATCTCGCAATGAATTCATTACTGAAAGATATGCTTTATCAAACTCGCTGTCGATCGGTAGGTCCGTGAGGTCAAACATTTCGTCGAACGACGGCTCCCATGCATACTTTGAGTGCTCCCGTCTGTCGCCCCAATAGTTCAAGATTGCGCTCCTGATGAGTGCATCTTTTCCGTGCCGGGTATAGGTCCGAAAGGCCAAGTGGATGAATTTGTCGTACTTTTCGTAGAATTCGTCGGACAGAAGATGTCTGTAGATGTTCACATTCTTGTCTAAGTTTCTTTTTGTATTGATCATGTCCGACGGCGATATCTCTTTCCAATATCCGAGAAATCTGCAAAAGCAATAAACCTTGTTGAGGTCAGGAGCAACGTCGTCATATATCGCGATGCGTTTTTCTATTATCTTTCTGTTCTGCCATTGGGCGTCATCAATGCTCTTTAATCTCTGATTTAAGAAGTAACCTAAAACGACCACAGAAATCGAAGTGAACAAGCCGATGCCAAGCTTTGCCAGTTCCAGATAGAGCATAGTCTTTTCCACTACACGTCCAGTTCCTCCACGAACTTCGCGTTGTCCTGGATGTATTCGAACCGCTTCTCCGGGCGCTTGCCCATCAGCCGGTCGACCAGGTCGTCGGTCTCGCCCGGTTCCTCGTCGTCGATGGCGACGCGGATCAGCTTGCGGGTGGCGGGGTTCATCGTGGTGTCCTTGAGGTCCTTGGCGTCCATCTCGCCGAGGCCCTTGAACCGGCTCACGTCGATCTTGCCCTTGCCGCCAAGACCCTTCGCCAGCCACGCGTCGCGTTCGGTCTCGTCCAGGCAATAGACCCGGTTCGCGCCCTGGGTCAGCCGGTAGAGCGGCGGGCAGGCGAGGTAGAGGTGCCCGTGGTCGATCAGCGGCCGCATCTGGCTGAAGAAGAAGGTCATCAGCAGAGAGGCGATATGCGCCCCGTCGACGTCCGCGTCGGTCATGATGATGACCTTTTCGTAGCGCAGGTCGTCGACGCGGAACTTGGTTCCCATGCCGACGCCGAGCGCCTGGCAGATGTCCGAGATCTCGGCATTCTGGCCCAGCTTCGCCGAGGCCGCGCCGAGCACGTTCAGCACCTTGCCGCGCAGCGGCAGTAGCGCCTGGATCCGGCGGTCGCGCGCCATCTTGGCCGAACCGCCGGCGCTGTCGCCTTCGACGATGAAGATCTCGGTCCCGTCCCGCGCCTGTGCCGAACAATCGACGAGCTTGCCGGGGAGGCGCAGCTTCTTGGTGGCGGACTTGCGTTCGGTCTCCTTCTCGGCCCTGCGGCGCAGCCGCTCCTCGGCGCGCAGGACCAGGAAGTCGAGGATCGCGCCGGCCGACTTGGTGTCGGTGGCCAGCCAGTGGTCGAAATGGTCGCGCACCGCACCCTCGACCAGCCGTGCGGCGTCCGCGGTGGCCAGCCGGTCCTTGGTCTGGCCGACGAATTCGGGATCCCGGATGAAGCACGAGACCAGGGCGCAACCGCCCGAGACCAGATCCTCGCGCGTGATGTTGGCCGCTTTCCGGTTGTTGGCCAGTTCCCCGTAGGCGCGGATGCCCTTCAGGATCGCGGACCAGAAGCCCTGTTCGTGCGTGCCGCCCTCGGGCGTCGGGATGGTGTTGCAGTAGGAATGGATGAAGCCGTCGCGCTGGGGCGTCCAGTTGATCGCCCATTCGACCGAGCCGGGGACATTGAAGCGGGTCTCGAACGAGACCTTCCCCGCGAACGGGCGATCCGCATAGGTCAGGGCCTTGCCAAGGCTGTCGCCGAGGAAATCGGCCAGGCCGCCGGGAAAGTGGAAGACCGCCTCGACCGGCGTCTCGCCGTCATCGACGCGGGATCTCCAGCGGATCTCGACGCCCGAGAACAGGTAAGCCTTGGACCGGGCCATGCGGAACAGCCGCGCGGGTTTGAGGGTCTGATGGCCGAAGATCTCGGCGTCGGGATGGAAGGTGACGGTGGTGCCGCGGCGGTTCGGCGCCGGGCCGATCTCGGCCAGCTTGCCCTGCGGGATGCCGCGGGAGAACTCCTGGGCATAGAGGGTCCGGTTTCGCGCAACCTCGACCCGCAGGTGATCCGAAAGCGCGTTGACAACCGAAACGCCGACGCCGTGCAGCCCGCCCGACGTCTCGTAGGCTTTGCCCGAGAACTTGCCGCCGGCATGGAGGATGCAGAGGATCACTTCGAGCGCGGACTTGTCGGGAAATTTCGGATGCGGGTCCACCGGCATGCCGCGGCCGTTGTCTCGAATGGTGACGGAATGGTCCTCGTGAAGCTCGATCTCGATCCGCGTGGCGTGGCCGGCGACGGCTTCGTCCATGGCGTTGTCGAGCACCTCGGCCACGAGATGGTGCAGCGCGCGTTCGTCCGTACCGCCGATATACATGCCCGGGCGCTTGCGGACCGGTTCCAGTCCCTCCAGCACCTCGATGGACGCGGCATCATAGGCGGTGTCGGCGGCGGAAGCGCCGGAGAGGAGGTCGTCGGCCATGGTACTGCTCGTTCTTGGTCGAATTGACCGATCCTAGCGCGGGGCAGGCAGGCGGGCAATGTGGGTGCGCAGAAAGCTTGCGTGCTGCCGAAGCATGTGCCACCAAATGTGGTGAAAAAAAGAACACGAGCAGTAGACATGCGGGCACCCACTTATCTGGCCGCCCTAGGAATGGCTGCGGCACTGTCCGCGGGTGCGGCGCAGGCGCAGGGCACCCGCTTTGACGGGGCGGTCAGCTATTCCGCGCGGGACGAGGTCAAGGACGAGAACAATACGGACGAGCATATCGACAACGACATCTTCCGGATCACTGCCGGATTGAGCTGGAGCGCTGGCGACGGTCGCGCCAGGGCGGCGATCGAACTGGGCGTGATGAACGATTTCTTCGACGGTAACTATCCCGGCGACTACGGGATGGAGGTCGACTATGCGCGGAGGGTCGGCAACCAGCGCTACGGGATTGCCGGACGTGTGCGGACCTCGGAAGAACTCAGCACCACGCTGGAACTCGGCTATGCGCTCCAGCATCTCGGAGAGACGTTCGACCTGCGCGGCCTCGCAGGTTTCCAGTTCATTACCGATCCCGACAAGGTGCGCGGCCGCGATGGCAATTCGATCTTCGGTCTCGGCGAGGCCACGCTGTATGCGACCCCGAACTGGGCGATCTCCGCGGCGGTGCAGGGCGATACCGGCGGGGCTGTCTGGGGCGTCGGCACCGAATACCGGCGGAAAAACTGGGGCGGACTCAGCGTCTTCCTGGATTATGGCCAGGCGTTCGACGACTACCGAAGCGTGCCGGAATACGATGCCTTCGTCGGCGGGATCCGCTTCTTCCCCGGCGCGGGCAACACGCTTCGCGAGCAGCGGCAGTCGAGCCTGGCGCTGCTGATGCGCCGCTATGTCGAGGTGCAGTAGCGCGGCGGTTTCAGCCGGAGCTTGAGCCGGTCCCGTCGCCCGGCTATGGCGGCGCCATGGCCGAGACGATGACCTTCCGCGCCCATCTCTGGGCGACGCTGACCCTTGGACTGCCGCTGGTCGGCAGCCAGCTCGGCCAGCTCCTGATCCATGCGACAGACACGCTGATGCTCGGTCGCTACGGTGTTGCCGAGCTCGCCGCGCAGGCTGTTGCGGCCTCGGTGATCGTCGTGCTGATCGTCTTCGGCTCCGGCTTCGCCTGGGCAGTGATGCCGATGGCGGCGGCGGCGGCCGAGTCCGGCGACGATGTGCAGGTGCGGCGGGTGACGCGCATGGGGCTCTGGGCCTCGATGGGGTTCACGGCCGTGGTGATTCCGGTCTTCCTGATTGTGCCCGATCTGTTCGGACGCCTTGGCCAGACGCCCGAGGTCTCCGCGCTGGCCGACCGCTATTTCTCGATCGCGCTCTGGGGCCTCGTCCCGGCGCTCGTCGTGATGCTGTTGCGCAGCTATCTGTCGGCGCTCGAACGGACCCGGATGGTCCTCTGGGTGACGCTCGCTGCCGCGGCGGTCAATGCCGGGCTCAACTGGCTTCTGATCTTCGGACATCTGGGAGCGCCGGAACTGGGCATCGTCGGAGCGGCCATCGCTTCGGTCGTCTGCAACGTCGTTGCGGCGCTCGCGCTGGCGCTCTATGCCCGTCTGAGCCAGCCGCAGCACCAGATCTTCGTGCGGATCTGGAAACCGGACTGGTCCGCGCTTCTCGCGGTGTTCCGGCTGGGATGGCCGATTGCGCTGACCTCGCTTGCCGAGGTTGCGCTGTTCGCGGCGTCCTCGGTGATGATGGGCTGGATCGGCACGCAGGCTCTGGCCGCGCACGGGATCGCCCTGCAGCTCGCGACCGCAACCTTCATGGTGCAGCTCGGCCTCGGACAGGCGGCGACGGTTCGGGCGGGACAGGCCTACGGGCGGCGCGATATCGCGCGGCTGCGCAAGGTCGGCCAGGCGGCGATGACCCTTTCGGCCCTGGCGGCGGCGGCGAGCGTCCTGCTGTTCGTCTGCCTTCCCGGCCCGATGATCGGCCTCTTTCTTTCGCCGCACGATCCCCAGCGATCGGCGATCATCGCAATCGGCAGCTCGTTTCTGGCCGCGGCTGCGCTGTTTCAGGTCGCGGATTCCGCGCAGGTGATCGCGACCGGCCTTCTGCGCGGGGTGCAGGACACGAAATGGCCGATGATCTACGCCGCCGTCAGCTACTGGGCGGTGGCCGCGCCGGTGGCCTATCTTCTCGGCCTCAAGGCCGGCTGGGGCGGCGTCGGGATCTGGGTGGGGCTCGCGCTCGGGCTGTTCCTTGCCGCGGGTTTCATGATGCACCGCTTCTGGTTTCGCGCCGTCCCCGCGATGGACCGCGGGCCCGAGGCCGGGCTGGTCTGATCCCGCGCCCAACCTTAGCGCGGGGCGCCGATCCGGTTCACGGTGGCCAGGAGTTCCTCTGCGCGCGCGATTGCGGCGGCGGTGGTCATAGCCATGCCCGGAAGGGTCATCCATTCCAGCGCCCAAGCCGCCCCCGAGCGTTCCTGTTCGTGCACCAGCGCGTGGTGCATTCCGGCAAGTTCGCCGGCATTGAAGCGCGCGAAGGCGACCAGAAGTTCGGCCCGCACCGGGTTCTGCTTGTGCGGCATGGCCGAGCTTTTCCCTGCTGCCGCGAACCCGATCTCTTCGACGCCCTGCTGGGCCATCAGGCATATGTCGGCGCCGATCTTGCCGAGGCTCCCGGTCACAAGCGAGAGCCACCCCGCATACTCGGCGAAGCTTTCGCGCATGGCGTGCCAGGCGCGCAGCGCAGGCGCGAGGCCGAGACGCTCGGCCATCGACCGGGCCAGCGCCTCGCCTTGGCCATCGGGGAAGCGGCGGTCGCCAACCGCGCCGCCGAACTGGATGCGCTCGAGTCCGGGGCGCAGTGCGGCGAGCCGCGCCAGGTGCCCGTCGAGCGGCAGCCGCCACGTGGCGAGGCGGTCGGCAACGGTGAAGGCCAGCGCGGCCTGCATCCGCGTGCGAGCCATCATCGCGTTCGACCCAAACCGGGCCTCCAGGTCGGTGAGATGTGCCGAGAGGCGCGTGAGACCCGCCGCCAGGTGGTCCGAAACGTCGCGCAAGGCGAGCACGGTGGCGGTGTCGATCAGATCCTGGCTGGTGGCGCCTACATGGACCAGCCCCTTCAAATCGTCGCCGACATGGGCCTTGAGCTGCGCGACGAAGTCGGGCACCGGCAGGCCGTCATCCGTCGTGGCGGCAGCAAGGCGGTCGAGATCCGGCCGGAAGGCGCGGATCGCCGCAGCGGCCGCGTCTGCCTTCTCCGGCGTGGCGAGGCCGAGCTCTGCCAGCGCCTCCGCCAGCGCCGCTTCGAAGGCGATGAAGGCGGCCAATGTCCGCTCGGTCGAGAAGGCGGCGGCGACGGTGGCGTCCGTGAAGAGCGGCGCGAAAAGCGCATTGTTCAAGGTCAGAGGGTTCATTGCGAGCCGCCCCGAAAAATGCGGATCAAACCGGTCCTGCCATTGCGCCGTCCGTTCATGTCCGCCTCCCAGCCGTGCCTCTCCCCCGAGGATATCTCATGGAATAGGGCAGTGATCCCGCATCCGCCACGGATCAAATGAAGCGGGACGCCGACAGGATGGACCGGGCAGGCGGGAAATGCAGGCGTCTTGACGCGAGCCCACGGGATCGCCCGGCCCGCCGCGGGGCGATCGGATGGCGGATCGCTGTCCCGCGATATGGTCTGGCACGGGACGCTGGTGGTCAGGCACGAGGGCAAAGCCAATTGTCGGGTGACCGCGTCGGGTCAGGGCGTCTCTTCTCGCCAGGGGGTCATCTCGGGCGCGCTGGCGGCGGTCAGGTCCTGCGTCGCCGGTTCCACAGGCTGCGTGGTGAAGCCCGACAGGCTGCCCAGCACATGCTCGTCGCGTGTGATCTCGACGTCGCTGAGCGAATAGGCGGTCAGCAGCTCGGCGAGCGAGCGCAGGGCATGGATATGGATCCGCTCGTAGCCGTGGCTGGCATCGACGCCGAAGGTGATCAGCGCCGTCCGCACGTCCGCGCCCGCCTCGACCGCGGAGGCGCTGTCGGACCGATAGAACCGGAACACGTCCTTCTGATAGCGGATATCGTTGATCGTGCAGAGATCGACCATCTTGCGGGTCAGGTGATAGTCGAACGGTCCGGTCTGGTCCGCCATCGCGATGGTCACGCCGAATTCGGCCGAGTTCTGGCCCGGCGCAGTCGTGCCGTTGTCCACCGCCACCATCGAGGCGATGTCGGGAAGCAGGATCGCGGCCGCGCCCTGTCCGACCTCTTCGGCGATGGTGAAGATCCAGTAGATGTCGACCGGCGGCGGCGGGGCCTCCTTCATCGCCTTTATGGCGGCCAGCATCACCGCGACCCCGGCCTTGTTGTCGAGGTGCCGGGAGACGATGAAGCCGTTGTCCATGAATTCGGGCTGCGGGTCGATGGCGACCATGTCGCCGATTTCCACGCCGATCTGTTCGAGCTGCTCCCTGGTTCTGGCCCAGGCGTCGACGCGCAGCTCCAGATGCGGCCAGCCGATCGGCGCAGTGTCGATGTCGTCGCCATAGGTGTGGCCCGACGCCTTCGGCGGCAGGACGGTGCCACGATAGGCGCCGCGATTGGTGAAGATCGTCGCGCGGGCGCCTTCCGCGAACCGGGCCGACCAGGTGCCGACCGGCACCAGCGCGAGCCGCCCGTTCGGCTTCAGGCTTGCGACCTGGGCGCCCAGCGTGTCCACATGACTGACGATCGCGCGTGCACCGGCATGCTGACGGCCCTTGAGGCAGGCGCGGATCGCACCGCGCCGAGTCAGTTCGTAAGGCAGGCCGAGCCGACCGATTTCCTCGCAGACATGGCGGACGATGGTGTCGGTGTAGCCCGTGGGGCTTGGAATGGCGAGCAGGCCGCCGAGGATGCGGGCGAGGTAGTCGAGATCGATGTCACGGCGGGTTGGTGTCTGGTTCACGCGCGGGGCCTCCATCCGGTCTGTCGCGCCGCTGCAGGTATCGACAGCGGAAACAGCAGGTCAATGAAGCGTTCGGCAGTGGGCTGGGGTTCGTGGTTGGCAAGCCCGGGCCGTTCGTTCGCTTCGATGAACACATATTCCTTTCCCCGAGGCGATTTGACCATAAGGTCTATGCCCGTGACGGGAATTTCGATTGCGCGGGCCGCCTTGATCGCCGCATCGATAAGGGCAGGGTGGGTTTCGCCGGTGACGTCCTCGATGGTTCCCCCGGTATGGAGGTTCGCGGTCTTGCGGACTTCGATCGTGGCCCCCTTTTCGGGGATGTCGTCATAGCCGAGGCCGGACAGCGCCAGGCAGCGTTCGGTTTCCGTGTCCATCGGGATCCGGCTTTCGCCTCCGGTGGCGGCGGCGCGGCGGCGGCTCTGGGCCTCGATCAGCTTGCGCGCCGTGGACTGGCCGTCGCCCACGATGCGGGCCGGGCGGCGGACGGCGCAGGCGACGACGCGGTAGTCGATGACGACGAGACGCAGATCCTCGCCTTCGAAATGCTGCTCGATGATGACGTCCGCGTTCACCTTCCGGGCGGCCTCGACGGCGCTGGAGATCTCCTCGGACGTGGTCAGGCCGACGGCGATTCCCTTGCCCTGCTCGCCGCGGGTGGGCTTCACCACGACCTTGCCGTGCGTGCTCAGGAACTCCGCCCACAGGTCCGGATCTTCGGCCGAAATCTGGGCCGGGACCGCGACGCCGGCGGATTCGACGAAGCGTCGCGTCAAAGCCTTGTCGTCGCAGATCGCGGCTGCCACGGCGGTGGTGAATTCGCTGAGCGATTCCCGGCAGCGCACCGCCCGGCCGCCATAGGTCAGACGGAACAGACCCGCGCCGGCATCGAAGATCTCGACGCCGATGCCGCGGCGACGGGCTTCCTTCACGATGATGCCGGCATACGGGTTGAGCCCGCGATCGTCCTCCACCTGGCCGACGAACAGCTGTTCGTTGATCTGGTTCTTCCGCTTCAGCGCATAGACCGGAACCCTTCGGAAGCCGAGCTTCTCGTAGAGGGCAATGGCCTGCTTGTTGTCGTGGAGCACCGAGAGATCCATGTAGTGGGCGCCGCGCGCCTGGAAGTATTCGGCCAGGCGTCGCACCAGCGCTTCGCCGATTCCGGCATGGGGCGCCGTGGGCGAGGTGGCGAGGCACCAGAGCGAGGAGCCCCGCTCGGGGTCGCCGAAGGCTTCGTGATGGTCGACGCCCATGACCGCGCCGAGGATCGTACCGGTTTCGGAATCCTCCGCGACCAGAACCGTGACCACCCGCGCGTCGCGCACCGACCAGAAGAATTCCGGGGCCACGAGGACCATGTCCCGCTCGGCATAGATGCGATTGACAGCGTCGGCGTCGCGCCGCGTCGCGAGACGGCGGATCGAGAAGACCTGGCGGCGCTTTCGGGCCGGGCGGTAGGTCGCGAAGTCGAGCCGGTAAGTAACAGACGGGTCGAGGAACACCTCCTGCGGCGCGGCCGACAGGGCCACCTGCGGCTCGCTGACGTAGAAGGCGATGTCGCGCTTGTCCGGCCCTTCGGCGCGCAGCATTTCGGCCAGCGCCTCGTTGCTGTCGAAGGTCTGGGCGAAGATCAGCCGGCCCCAGCCGCAATCCACGACGGCGTTGAGCCCCTTCAAGCCCTCGGCCTCGGCAGCGGCCCGGGCCTCTTCGGGTGAGGGATCGCGATGGCCTTGCGAGGACGCGGACATCTCAGACTCCCTGCTCCTGGAGCCAGAGCTCCAGCAGTCCGACCTGCCAGAGTTCCGACCCGCGGAGTGGCGTGATGAAATCCGCCGGTGCCGCGAAGAGCCGGTCGAGGTAGTCGGTGCGGAAGATGGAGCGCTCGCGCGCCTTCTCGGAGGTCAGCGCGCCGCGTACCATCTCGAGGTAAGGCCCTGCGATGTATTTCAGGGCGGGGACCGGGAAATAGCCCTTGGGCCGGTCGATCACTTCGGACGGAATGACCTGGCGGGCGACGTCCTTGAGGATGCCCTTGCCGCCCTGGGCCAGCTTGTGTTCCGAGGGGATGCGGCCCGCAAGTTCCACCACCTCGTGATCGAGGAAAGGCACCCGCGCTTCCAGCCCCCAGGCCATCGTCATGTTGTCCACGCGCTTGACCGGATCGTCGACCAGCATCGTGTTGGTATCGAGCCTGAGCGCCTTGTCCACCGGATCGTCGGCACCGGCCTCGGCGAAGCGGGCCGTGACATAGGCCAGGCTCTCGTCTCTGTCCGTCAGGTAGTCGGGGTTCAGATGCTCGGCCAGCGTCGCATGGGAGCGGTCGAAGAAGGCTCGGGCGTAATCCTCGACCGGCCTGTTGGAACTCGCCAGCGGCGGATACCAGTGATAGCCGCCGAACACCTCGTCAGCGCCCTGGCCGGACTGGACGACCTTGATCGTCTTCGCGACCTCGCGGCTGAGCAGATAGAAGCCGATATTGTCATAGCTGACCATCGGCTCCGACATCGCCCGGATCGCGGCGGGTAGGTTCTCCCGCATTTCCTCGGAGGGGACGAAGATCTTGTGATGGTTGGTATCGTAGTGCCTGGCGATCAGGTCGGAGTAGGTGAACTCGTCGCCGGATTCGCCGTTGGCGGCCTCGAACCCGATCGAATAGGTGGCCAGATGCTGCTGGCCCTCCTCGGCCAGGAGTCCCACGATCAGCGAGCTGTCGACGCCGCCCGACAGCAGTACGCCAACCGGCACGTCCGCCACCATCCGCCGGCGAACCGACGCGCGCAGTTCCGCCATCAGCAGTTCGCGCCATTCCTCGGCCGAGCGTTCGGCATCCTCGGCGCTGCGCGCGAAATCCGGTTTCCAGTAGGTCCGATCCGAAAAGCTGCCGTCGGGCTCGATCCGCCGGATCGTGGCCGCGGGCAGCTTGCGCACGCCCTTGAGAATCGTCAACGGCGCGGGAACGACCGCGTGCCAGCTCATGTAATGGTTCAGGGCCACACGGTCGATCGAGGTGTCCACGTCCCCTGTTGCCAGAAGCGCCGGCAGCGACGACGCGAAGCGCAGCGAGCGTCCGACTTCGGAATAATAGAGCGGCTTGATGCCGAAGCGGTCGCGCACCATCCACACGACGCCGCTGGCGCGCTCGTGCAGCGCGAAGGCGAACATGCCCTTCAGCTTGTCGACCGCCGCCGGCCCCCATTCCGACCAGGCCTTGAGGATCACCTCGGTGTCGCCGGTCGACGCGAAGCTATGCCCCTTCTCGGTCAGCTCCGCACGAAGCTCGGGGTAGTTGTAGATGCAGCCGTTGAAGCAGATCGTCAGCCCCAGAGCTGTGTCGACGAACGGCTGAGCCGCGGCCTCGCTGAGGTCGATGATCTTCAGCCGGCGATGGCCGAAGCCTACCCGGCCGCGAACGACGACGCCTGCGCCGTCGGGACCACGCGGCGCCATCGCGTCGCACATCGTTTCGATCCGCCCCGCCGAAGCCAAGCTACCGTCAAAGGTGATCTCTCCACAGATCCCGCACATACTGCCTGTCTGGCCTCCGATTTGCTTTGGCCGGCATGGTCATCCATGCCGGAGCGGCGTCGGGAACGCGGTCTGCGCCATCTTGGCCGCCACACTTCAAGGACGCCTTGAGGCGGCAGCGGGTTCCCTCGGCCGGTCCCTGCCCGTGACGGGCATGCGCCGCAGCTCCCTTGTCCGCGGACTTCGGGGCCCGCCATTTGGGCCGCCCGGTTGCGATTGACGGCCAATCGTTAGAGCAATGGGTTTTGCGATGCAACCAAAGGCGCGGAGCAGATCCGGCCCGCCCGGCAATTGCTGAAACCGCGGGTAGCTTGGCGGAAAACGCGGGCAGTTGGCCATAGGCATCCGGCAGATCGCCCGGGGGCTTCCCCCCCAATGACCGCCGACGCGGCTAGACGTCCAGGGGCATCGTGTAGGTCGTTGCCGTTCCCTCGACGCAGACATCGCCGTCGCCGTTGGTGACGGACACCTTCATCTGGCAGATCGGCTTGTCGTCGCGCACCGCGGTGATCTCGACCCGTCCGGTGATCGTCTCGCCGACACCGACTGCCTTGAGGAACTTCAGCTCGGTGCCCAGAAAGACCGTCCCGGGGCCGGGAACGTCCTCGGCCACGCAGGCGTTCAGGATGCCGGTGGTCACACCACCCTGAACGATGAGCTTGCCGAATGGCGTCTTCCTGGCCAATTCCTCGTCGTAGTGCAGCGGGTTGCGGTCGCCGGTGATCTCGGTAAAGGCGTGAATGTCGACCATGCGTGTCGTCCGGCTGCGCGTGGCCGTCTGACCGATCGTGGGCTTTCCGTTCCGGACACCGGCCCAGCCGTCAAGATCCGTGCCCGCCATTGCTGCTTCCCCTCGCCGTCGCGTTGACCGTAACCATGGGCCGAGAACGCAGCCGAAGGCAACGCCCCTCGGCCATGTCAGCCGGAAGTGCGAATACTCGTGACCGGAGTTGATCGCGGGGCGCCGCCTTGATGTCGGGAGAGCGGAGAGACTGACGGCTTCGCTCTCTAGAACTGGTAGCCGAAGTTGATGCGGATCCCTTCGAAATCCTTGTCCGAGAAGGTGTAGGTCAGTCCCAGCCGGATCGAATCCCAGGTCAGGCCGTTCGAGGAAGCCTGCGTTCCGATCGAGATCGAGATATCCGTGTAATTGTCGATGTAGACGGCATCGCCGAAGATCTGCGTGTTGACGACCGCCACGGCCCAGTTTGCGGGAAGGGACAGGAAATCCCGCCCCAGACTCCCGCGCAGGCTGAGGCCGTTTCTGGTGACAGTGTTTTCCAGATCGTAGCTGGCGTCGAAATCGCCCACGTCCACGGGCGTATCGGAGGTCTGGATGTAGGCAAGCAGGTTTCCGATATCGAGTTCCAGCCCGTTGAACTCGAAATTGAGATTGGAGGTCAGGCTCGCGCTGGCCAGAACCGCCAGCGCGCCGAGATCCTCCGAGCCCGTCGCGCCGATCCGCACCGCGGGCGTCAGATCCCAGAAATTGAGCACGGGAAACCGGAAGCCGACGCCCAGCGAGCCCGCATAGCTCTGGTAGCCCTCGATATCGGTGTAGCTGATCGGCGCGCTGAAGATGAAGGCATAACGCGGGTCGGCCAGCGGAACGGTATATGCGAGCGGCAGATCGACCACGTTGACGTCGTTTCCCTGCGCCTGAAACCGGCCGTACCTCGCGGCCAGGGACAGCAGGTTCGGGGCATTGCCCTCTGCCGAACCGGTGCTGGTGCCGCGCGAGCCGTTGAGCGGACTGACATTCGACCCGAACGCGAAGTCGGCCTCGATCATCTTGGACTGGAGGCTGTTGGGATTGCCGGCGACAGGGTCGGTGGCCGTGGTTTCGACGAGCAGACCGAGGATCCGCGTGACGATCTTGTCGGTGTCGTTTTCCAGATAGGACTCGAGATCGTCCTCGTTGCCGGACCGGGTGCTCTGGGAATTGAACGTGATCCGCTCATTCAGTCCGGGCACCACGAAGACCAGGCCGGGGCCGGAGCTCGGATAGAGGACCTGAATATCGACGCCACGCAGGTTTCCGTCGACCGTCGCTGGAGATGTGCTTGTATAATTGGGATTGATATCGTTCAGAGAATTCGTGTCGGCGAAAGCGTTCGAGAAGCCGTTGAAGCTGGAAAATCCCTTGCTCCCGCTGGTGCCGCCGGCATTCACTGTCACGTCGAACAGGCTCTTGGATTCAGCCTGTCCGGGCAACGTGCATAGACCGGCCAGCAGGATTGTAGCGCCGGCGGCACTCGCCAGGAAGCCGCTGCAGGATTGTCGGGTCTGATCCGCAATCATCCGGCGTTTCGGGACATGGCTTCCCAACCAGTGTCCCTGGCGGCGAATTTCGACCATCGGCTCCCCCCGAAATCCCGAACTGCGTGATTGACGCCGGGGCATCATCCGCCCGCTATCTGCAGTTGTCCCGGAATTGGTTGGAGGTTGACCATTTCTTTACGGGTGTGTGCCTCGGCGGTCACGCAATGCGCGAAATTCCGGGAATTCGGTGGATATTGCGGGGACGTAACGCTGTCGGACGCTAGTTCCCGAGATTGGCCAGGTCTTCGCTGGCGGCCCGCAACTGCGCGATGGACGCCGTCAGGGATGCAATTCGCGCCGCATCGTCGCTGCCTGAGGGGCGGGTCTCCAGTGCGGTGGTGACCTGTCGGTCCAAAGCGCCGGGCACCACCACGCCGCTTGCCGCCAGATGTGATCGCCGCGACAGGAGGGACTGGCGCTCGGCTGTGTATTCGGCTTCAAGACTTGCAAGCTGCCGGGTCAGGTCAGCCTGTCGCTCACGCTCCTGAGCGACATTGCCCTCGAGCGCTTGGGCTCGAGCATCGTATCCTCCCGAGGCAACGCCGCTGATCCCGGAGAAGAACCCGCCCTGGGCCGGGTCATCGCTGACGCTGCAGGCCGCCGAAAGAAGGGTGCAGCACAGGAGTCCGAAACGGGCGCGATGGACGGATGACGGCATGTGACGTTCTCCTCTCATTGCGGCGCTTCCTCGTCGCCGACGTCCGGATCGTTGCGGACGATATCCGCGAGCCAGCCGACCGAACCGCGGGGTCGCGTGTCCAGGAGCGCGACCTGCTCCACGAAGAATGCAGCGTCCCTGGCCAGGTTCGCTTCGAACGCCAGGCCCGAGCTCAGCGGTCCGGCGTTCTTCAGGAGGTCGGCCGAGACCAGATCCGGAAAATTCGCATGCGCCAGTTCGAGTAGACGCTGGTAGTAGCGCTTGGTCGCGGCCAGCCGCGCTTCGAGTTTCCGCCGGTTGGCCCGGATCGCGGACATGTCGGCTTCAGCCTGGACGAGGTACGCGGATGCATCGGGATTTCCGGCCGCAAGCTGGCGCAATGAAGCGAGGTCGTCCGCCGCGAGCTTTTCGACCTTGCGGGTCGCGGACAGGGCGCGAAGGTCGCTGCGGATCTGAAGCGAGGTCGCCGCTGCAAGAAACACCGCGCGGGTCGCGGCGTCCTCGAGCAACCTCTGCTGAGTGGCGGTGTCGGGATCGGACTGCACCCCTTGCCATGCCCGGAACAGCAGCTCCGGCGGATCCTCCTCGGTTCCCACACCCCGGCTGACCTTGGTGAATCCCATGAAATTGAGCACGGATTTCAGCACGGAACGATCTTCCGGGTCGATCGCGGGGAGGGACCGGCTGGCAACCTGCGTGTTTTCGCGGGCGCGGTCGATATCGTCGATCTCGCGGCGCGCCACGCTGGCGAAATCGCCGTTCGGGTATCGCGCCAGATAATCCTTCAGGGCACCCACGGAGCGCTCGTTCTGAACCCAGCTCCAGTAGCGGAATTCGTCATCGACGGGGGCCGGCTGGCCGAAGGCGCGGCCGCCAAGGTAATGGGGGCGGTCGGTTGTGCCTTCGATCCAGGGGTTCTGCGCCCCGTTCGTGCGCATGATCACTTCCGTCTGGACGTCCGACAGCATGTCGGCGACGTCGAGATTCGGTTCCGCAACATACGACAGCAGGACGTCGGAATAGGGGCTGTGATCGGCCGATGCACCGATGTCCAGGGCCACATTTCCGGGGTCGGTCGAATAGGCTATCAGGAGCCCGCTAGCGCCGCCTTGGACGGCAAGGCCCGGCGGCGTGCGGTCGCTTTCTGAGAACGGATTGTTGCGGCAGGCATCCATGATGATGAGCCCGAGATCGGCACCGGCGTCGAACAGGCCCGAGCGGATTTCCCTCAGAGTCAGGCTGTGGCTGACGACGGACTCGAGATCGTTGTGGGCGAGATCCCGGCCGATCAGGTAATTCTCGCCCGCGATCTGAACCCCGTGTCCGGCAAAGAAGACGACTGCGATTTCGGCCCCATTGGCGACGTCGGTGAGCCAGGCGAGTCCGTCCTCCATGTCTGCGCGGGTCGCATTCTGGATCGGCTTCACCTGGAAGCCGAGCTGCGAGAGTTCGACGGCGAGCGCATTTGCGTCGTTGACCGGATTGCCCAGATCCATTTCCGGTAGGTCGTAATCGCTGTTGCCGACGAGAAGCGCGAAGCGCTCCTGCGCGTGCAGCGAGAGCGGTGCCAGAAGGGCCGCGACAAGGATCGGTCTGAGCATCGTGGGTTCCCTGCCGTTGCCGCAACCTGACGGCGCCGCATCGATGGGTGCCGCGAAAAACTCTCATCCTCGACAATCGAACTGACTGGAGTCTACCGTAAGTCGTGAAAGAGGGGGAGGATTTCCCATGTCGTGTCTCCTCGAACGGCGCAGCTTTCTTGTTGTCCCCATCCTGCTCGTAGCGGCGTGTGCCGGATGGGAACCCGAAACCGAGGCTGAACGCGAATTGCGGCTCAGTCGAGAACGTCTGCAATCCACGGTCGGACAGGGCGGTCTGACCGGCGCTGCGGGCGGCGCGCTTCTGGGAGCGCTGGTCGGTGGGGCCGGGGGCGCTTTCCAGGGGGCCGAGATCGGACGCCTCGCGGGTGCTGCTGCCGGCGCCTATGTCCGCCAACTGCAGGCCGAGTACGCGTCGCAGGAGGCGGTGATGGTTCAGGTGGCCGCCGACCTGCGGGCGACCAATGCCGAGATGCAGCGCAGCATCGACGCCATGCGCGCCGTACTGGCCCAAACGCGCGCCGCCGGAGAGGAGGACGTCGTGCGCCGCAACCGCAACGCGGCCGAAGCCGAAGAGGCCGTTGCCGCCGCCACGGCGCAGCAGCGGTTCTACATCGCAGCGGCGCAGGTTCTGTCCGACGACGGCGCGAGCGTGGCGTCGAGCCCGGTGGCGCCCGAGTTGCGCCGGCTCAGCGAAAGACTTCAGACGATGCGAAGCATCAGCGAAGATCTGGCCGGCTGACGGCTGGTCTCGGCGGCGTCCGTATCCGACGTTGCGCAACTGACGCTTGCGCCGTGGTTGCCCCAGTGTAAACGTTAACCAAATCCCTTGCGCACGGTGCCGCGATGAGCGTGGTCGAAACGGCCAAGTCGATCACATCGATGGTCGGGGACGAGCATCAGGAGAAGCTCAGCAAGACCTTTCTCGGCAGTCTTCTGGGACAGTCCATCGCGCTTGTCGGCATGCTGGCCAGCTATGCGGCGGCGCTGTTCGTGCTGTTCAAGCTGTTCCGCGACAACATGGCCGACCTCCAGAAGGATCTGGGGCCGGGCCTGTTCTGGCCCATCCTCGGGGCGCCGCTTGCCGTCATCCTGCTGTTCGTGTTCGTGCCGATGGCCTTCAGGGCGATGCGCGAACGGCGTCTGAAACGGATCGCCATTTCCAACGAGGTGCGCCATCCGGGGAGGTTCCGGCTCTATCCCTATCAGGATACCGACCAGGAAGACTTCAGCCGCCCGGATGGGGCGGACGTATCGGCAACCACGTGGCTCTCCGGCAGCGACCAGGCCATCCTCTACTTCTTCGGCGCGTCGGGGACCGGAAAATCCTCCATGCTCGAGGCGAGCGTTCTGCCCCGGCTGCGCGACGAAGGACATATCTGCCTGACACTGCGGATCGACCGCGATCCTGCCGCCCAGTTGCGCGATGCGATCGCCGAGACCCCCTTTGCGTTGCCCCAACCGCCGCATGACTACCTGACGCTGCAGGACATGTTGCAGGCCGTCTCTGACGCGCGCGTGTCCGCCGGCGAAAAGCCGATGATCATCGTCATCGACCAGTTCGAGGAATTCCTGATCCTGAATTCCGACGCGGACCGGGTGCCGCTTCTCGACCTGTTCGAATGGCTGGATGCGACCGATCCGCCCGGCGTGCGCCTGCTGCTCACGATGCGCTCGGATTACCGCGAATTGCTCTTCAAGCTGAACCTTCCCAGCTATCAGTCGGGAAAGGGGGCCTTCGAACTTGCCCCCTTCACGCGCCGAGAGGCGGAAGCCTTCCTCGGGGCGGGGGGGCAGGTGCTGTCGCCCGAAGGCTATCGCACCCTGTTCGCCGGCCTAGACCGGATCGAGGACACGCCGGGGCTCTATCGCCCGATCACGCTGAACATGGTCGGGCTCGTCCTGGAGCGCATGGGGCGCCGCGTGCAGGGCAGTCCCGACCGGCTGGTGCAGCGTTACCTGCGCGACTGTCTGGCCAGCGGCCAGTCGCGGGATTTCTCCAAGCTGGTGATCGGCAACATGATCACGAGCTCCGGCACCAAGGTGCCGCGCAATGTTGCGGAGATTGTCACGCGCACCGGGCTGACCGAATGGCAGGTCAAGGCGACGCTGCACGAATTCGAAGGCGAAGGCCTGGTGCGGTCGCTGGATCCGGAGCGCTCGCTCTGGGAAGTGAGCCACGATTTCATTGCGCGCCAGATGGGCCTCATCCTGGGGCGGCTCCGGGCCCGCTGGTTTCGGCGCGCGGCGCCCTACGTCCTTGCGACGGTCACTGCGTTGTGGGTCGGGGCGCTGGGGTTCTTCCTCGGCTACTGGCCGCTGATGCAGGAAAGCGGGGCGCTTCGGCAGCTGCGCGCCGCGGGCTTCGTTCGCACGGAGGATGCCGCCGGCCTCGACGGGTTCACGGCCAACAAGCCGATCGGCAATGGCGACCTTGAACTGCTGGGAAGGTTGGCGCCGCAGATCCGCGATCCGATCGACAAGCTGATCCTGCAGGATCAGGTCGCGATCACCGATCTCACGCCGATCAGCCATCTGCCCATCAGGGCGCTCGATCTTTTTGGCGACGCGGGCATTCGCGATCTTGCGCCGCTCTCGGCAATGCCGCTTGAAACGCTTTCTCTGGCCCGGATGAGCGGGATCACCGACCTGGGCCCCCTGGCCGGGTTGGGCAAACTGGAAGATCTCGATCTGTCCCATCTCGGTGGCGAGGTTGACCTGCGCCCCCTTGCGGGTCTGTCGATCCGACGCCTCAATCTCTCCCATGTCGACGGGGTGAATGACCTTCGGCCGATCGCAAACCTGCCGCTGGAGGCCCTGGACCTGTCCAATGCGGACGGCATCGACAGCCTCGCCGCGTTGCGCCGAATGCCCCTGACCGAGTTGAACCTCTCCAACGTCGACCGGGTGACCTCGCTGGAGCCGTTGCGCGGGCTTTCAATCGTAAGGCTCGACCTGTCCCTGGCGGACGGGATCTCCGATCTCGACCCGCTTCGGGATCTGAACCGGCTCGAATGGCTCAGCCTGGCCAGGGCAAGCCGGATCACCGACCTCTCGCCGCTGCGCGGCCTGCCGCTGAAGCACCTCGATCTGACCGGATTGCGCCAGATCGCCGATATCGACGTGCTCCGGGCCTCGCGTGACCTGCGGAGCCTGTGCCTGACCGACATGTCCTCGGTCACCAGTCTCGACCCGCTTCGCTGGCTTCCCGATCTGTCTCTGCTGGACCTGTCGTTCAATGACGGCGTATCGGACCTCTCGCCGCTGAGTGATACGCCTCTGCAGAGGATCAACCTCAGCAATGCCGGCCGGATCGGTGATCTGAGCCCGCTCAAGCGGATCGACGGGCTGCTTGTCTGCGGCGCAACCCCGCAGCAGCTCGAAACCCTTTTCGGCGACAATCCGGACGTTGCCGTCGAGTTGAAGGCCCGATGTTCGGTGGACATGTACCGGGCCTGCGACTGACGCGATCCGGGTTACGAATTCGGTCGCCGAGGCCGATCGTCCTCGGGCAGATGCGGGTGATGGCAGGCGCTGGTGTGCGGTGTCGCGTCCAGCTTCGGACGGTCCGTGGCGCACAGGTCGGTTGCCCGCGGGCATCGGGCACGAAACGCGCAGCCGGGCGGCGGGTTGTAGGGGTCCGGCAGTTCGGTATTGGCGTCCTCCGGCACCTGGCTCTTTTTCCCCGGGGCGGGGGCGGAGCGAAGCAGGAGGTGCGTATAGGGATGCCGGGGCGCGCCGAAGACCTGCCGCGATGGTCCGATTTCGACGACCCGGCCGAAATACATGACGGCAACGCGGTCGCTGATCGTTTCCACGACGCTCAGATCGTGGCTGATGAAGACATAGGTCAGCCCGAACCTGTCCTTGAGATCGTCGAGCAACGTCAGCACCTGGGCCTGCACGCTGACGTCGAGGGCCGAGACCGGCTCGTCCAGGACCAGCAGAGCGGGCTCCGCGGCCAAAGCGCGGGCGATTCCGATCCGCTGCGCTTGCCCGCCCGAAAACTCGTGGGGGTAGCGGTCGAGGAATTCTGGCGCGAGGTTGACGGCGGCGAGCAGGCTTTCCAGCCGTGCCGCACGCGCTTCGGCATCGAGACCAAGCAGATGGCGCAGCGGCGCCTCCAGACTCTTGCGGATGGTTTTGCGGGGGTTGAGCGATGCGATCGGATCCTGGAACACATACTGGATCCGGCGCGCGAGCGCCTTCTGACCCAGGTCTGACAAGGGCGTGCCGTCGAGCGTGACGGCGCCGCCGGTCGGATGGTCGAGGCCGACGATCATCCGCGCCACGGTGGTCTTGCCGCAACCGGATTCTCCGACCACGCCCAGCGTCTCGCCGCGCCGGATTCTCAGGCTGAGATCCTGAACGGCGTGAACGGAGGGTGCGTGTCCGCCCAAGAGCTTGCGCCCGCCGCCGAAGACCCGCTCGACGCCTTCGAGGATCAGAAGGGGATCATCCGGCATTCGACGGCTCCAGCGGAAACAGGCAGCGGACGGCACGGCCGGGCGCGACCGTCTCGAACGCGATCTCGCGCGCGCTGCACACGGGTTGCGCGCGGGGGCAGCGGGCCGCGAAGGCACAGCCCGGAGGCAGGGCATCCACTGAAGGCGGGCGGCCCGGGATCGCGGCCAGCGGCCGGTCGGGCTGGCCAAGGACCGGCACGCAGGCGATGAGCCTGTCGGTATAGGGATGAAGCGGCTGCGCGAGGATGTCCGCCGTCGTCCCGGTCTCCACGATTCGGCCGGCATACATCACCGCGACGCGGTCGCAGATCGCCGAGACGACGCCGAAATCGTGGGTGATGAAGAGGATCGCCGCGTCACGCTCCTGCCGGAGACGATCCATCAGCGACAGGATCTGGGCCTGCACCGTCACGTCCAGGGCGGTGGTGGGTTCGTCCGCGATCAGCACTTCCGGATCGTTGGCCAGTCCCATGGCGATGCAGACCCGCTGTCGCATCCCGCCCGACAGTTCGTGTGGATAGGCTGCCATCCGCTCTTCGGGGTTGGGAATGCGCACGAGGCGCAGCAGGTCCAGCGCCCGGTCGCGCGCGGCACGATGGGTGAGCGGCGCGTGTGCTCGAAGCGCTTCGATCACCTGGTCGCCGACACGGTAGAGCGGGTGCAGCGTCGACAGCGGATCCTGGAAGACATGGCTCACAGCGGCACCGCGCAGCCGCCGGATCTGCTCGTCGCTCATCCCGAACAGGTCGGCACCGTTCAGCCAGGCCGCGCCGCCCACGATCCGGCCCGGCGGGGTGGGCACGAGGCCCATGATCGACATTGCCGTTACCGACTTGCCCGAGCCTGACTCGCCGACCAGTCCAAGACATTCGCCTGGTGCCAGATGCAGATCGACCCCGCCAACCGCGCGGTAGACGCGGCGCTTGACGTGAAACTGCGTCTGCAGGTCCTGCACCTCCAGAACGGCCGGCAGGTGGCGGCGGTCGGCAGGCGCGCTGTCGCGCCGGATTGCCGTCCGGGCCACCGGGCGCGACAGGGCGCCGGACTTGAGCCGCGGGTCCAGTACGTCCCGGATACCGTCGCCAAGCAGGTTGATGGCCATGACCAGGACGAGGATCATCAGGCCGGGAATGATCGACACGAACGGCGCGGTGAACAGGATCTTGCGGCCTTCCCCGAGCATGGAGCCGAGATCCGCCTGAGGCGGTTGCGCGCCGAGCCCGAGGAAGCTCAGCCCCGCGGTCTCCAGAATCATCCAGCCCACGGTCGTGGACATGGTGATGACGATCACCGGCAGGACGTTCGGCAGCACCTCGCTGAGGACGATGCGCGTGTGGCTTTGTCCGGAAAGCCGGGCGGCATCGACGAATTCCCGGCGCGACAGGCCGAGTGTGATGCCGCGGATGTTGCGGGCGAAGAAGGGGATGTTGACGACCGAAATCGCATAGAGCGCGTTCAGCAATCCCGGCCCGAGCGCTGCCACGATCGCCAGTGCGAGCAGGATGTAGGGAAACGCCATGATCATGTCGATCCCGCGCATCAGCCAGTTGTCCACCCGGCCCCCCGCATATCCCGCAACGAGCCCGATGAGCGAACCTGCGACCGCAGCAAGAACGGTTGCCGACAGCCCGACGGCGAGCGAGACGCGGGTGCCCCAGAGCAGGCGCGAAAGGATATCGCGGCCGAGCGCGTCGGTGCCCAGAAGATGTCCGCCCTCGCCCGGCCGCAGCAGCCGGTCGGCGGGGGCGGTGGCATTCGGGTCGGCAAGGGGAAGGAGTGGGGCCGCGAGTGCCAGGATCACAATGACAACAACCACCACGAGTCCGGCCAGCGCCAGATGATTGCGCGACAGCAGGGCGAACCAGCCGGTGCCGGTGGATTTGCGGTTGGGTTTCGGGGCCTGGGCGGCGGCGGCTTCCGTCATCCGCGCAACCTCGGGTCGATCATGGTCTGAACGAGGTCGGCGAGAAGATTGACCATGACATAGGCCGACGCGACCACCAGAACGCCGCCCTGCACCAGAAGCAGGTCGCGCGTAGAGATCGCAGTGACCAGCATGGAGCCGATGCCGGGCCACTGGAAAACGGTCTCGATATAGACTGCGCCGCCCATGACGAACCCGGCCTGGATGCCGATCACCGGGATCACGCTGACGAGCGCGGCCTTGAAGGCATGGCGCAGGATCACGCGGCGTTCGGTGAGGCCCTTCGCGCGCGCGGTCCGGATATAGTCCTGCCTGAGCACTTCCAGCATTGCAGTGCGGGTGAGGCGCGCGATGACGCCCGTGGCCACGACGGACAGGGTCACCGCGGGCAGGACGAGATGGTGCAGGAGGTCGGGCAGGTCGCCGCCGCCATAGATCGCGTACATCCCCGAGGCCGGGAACCATTTCAGGTCGACCGCGAAGAAGAGAATCATCAGCAGCCCAAGCCAGAAGGAGGGGGTCGAAATCCCGATCAGGACGACGAAAGTGACGATCTTGTCGGTCCAGCCATATTGCCGGACGGCCGAGACGACCCCGGCCAGTAGCCCGAAGACGGAACAGAGGATCAGTGCCGTCCCAGCCAGGACCAGCGTCGCCCCGAAGCGCTCCAGCACCTCGTCGAGCACAGGGCGGTTCAGGGTGTAGCTGCGGCCAAGATCGCCGTGGAGGAGATTGCCGAGCCAGGTGAGGTATTGCATCGGCAGCGGCTGGTCGAGACCGAGATCGCGATTGAGCTTCGCGACGTTCTCGGGCGTGGCATAACTGCCGAGAATGGCGGTGGCGGGGTCGCCGGGGATCATCGCCATGATCAGGAAGACGATGATCGTCAGGCCGAAGAGCACCGGAAAGACGGCGAGAAGTCGCTTGAGGATATAGGAGGCCATGGCATCACCCCTCTGGGTCGGGCGGTGTCTCCAACGCGGTTGCGGCACGGCCCGCCCGTTTGTGCAGGCGGGCCGTCAGAACCGGGGCGGTGTCAGTTCTTCGATACGTGTTCGAGAAGCAGGAAGAACGACGGCTGCAGCTCGAACCCGTCCACGGCGGCCGTCGAGACCGCGTTCTGCTTCCAGTTGGCGACAAAGACCCAGGGCGCGTCGTCGTGGACGATCTCCTGCATCTTCTTGTACATCTCCGCGCGCTTTGCCTGATCCGTTTCGACGCGGGCGGCTTCAAGCAGCTTGTCCACTTCGGGATTCGAGTAGTAGCCCGAGTTGAACCCCCCCTTTTCGGGCCAGGCGTCGGTGCGCAGCGCCAGGAAGGGCAGCGTGTCGGGATCCTGGGTCATCCAGGCCATCTCGGCCATGTCGGCCTTGCCTTCGAGACCCGGATTGACCTGACCGAGGAAGGTGTTCCATTCGAAGCTCTGGATCTCGACATCCATGCCGACGGCTTCCAGATCGGCCTGGATCGCGGTGCCCATCGCCACGGGATCGAGCATCCCCGAACCGCCTTCGGTGACGTAGAAGGTCAGCTTGGAGCCGTCATAACCTGCCTCCTTCAGCAGTTCCTTGGCCTTTTCGGGGTCGTAGGGATAAGGTTTCAAGGCATCGTCGTAGGCCCAGCCGAAGGCCGGCGGGGTCGGTCCGGCGGCAACTTCCGCGGTGCCCTGCAGAACATTGTCGACCAGTGCCGTCTTGTTGATGGCATAGTTGGCGGCCTGGCGGATCCGCTTGTCGGCGAAGGGGCCGTCCTTGGCGTTGAGGATCAGGAACCACAGATGCGGGCCGGCCGCCTCGTACACCTTGAAGTCGCCGGAATCGGCGAACTGCGCGACCGCATCGGGAGGCACCTCCACCATCAGGTCGAGCCCGCCCGACAGCATTTCGGCGATCCGGGTATTGGCGTCGGTGATGGGGCGGAAAATGACGGCGTCGAGCGAAGGCGCACCGTCCCAGTAGTCGGGATTCTTCTCGACCACGACGCGGTTGTTGGGCTGCCATTCGACGAACTTGAACGGTCCGGTGCCGGACGGGTGCCGGCCGTAATCGGCGCCGTACTGCTTCACCGCCTCGGGCGAGACGATCAGTCCGGTCGCATAGGCGATGTTCGCCAGAAACGGCGCGTAGGGTTCCGACAACTTGAACTCGACGGTCAGGTCGTCGATGACGTTCACTTCCTTCACGGACGAGAAGAAGAAGGCGAGCGGGAAGGGGCCGGTATCGTGATAAGGGTGGTTCTCGTCGAGCATCCGGTCGAAGTTGAACTTCACCGCTTCGGCGTTGAAGGGGGAGCCATCGTGGAACGACACCCCCTTGCGGAGGTGGAACGTGTAGACGGTGCCGTCATCCGAGATGTCCCAGTCCGTGGCCAGTGCCGGCACCGGCTCCAGTGTTCCGTCCTTGTAGCGTGCAAGACCGTCATAGATGTTCATCACGATGCGGAAGTCGTTCGCGGCGGTCACGGCATGGGGATCGAGCGATTTGGGTTCGGCGATCTGTCCCACGACCAGAACCCCGGGCGGCGTGCCCTGGGCCAGAGCGGGGGATGCGACGGCCAGCGCCGCCGCCATGAAAATGGCGGACAGGACGTGTCTCATGAAAGGCTCCCTGCTGTGTTATCCTTCCAGTGAGCCATCCCGGCCCCCTGTGGCGCAACCCTGAAGGGGCGAATTCGGACGATTCCGCCGGGATTCCGGCGCGGGGACCGGGAATTGTCCGAAGTCGAGGGACAAGGGCATGAATATCACCGCGAAGATCGACAAGCCGCGGCTGCGTGCGCTGCTGGAGGGAATCAACGCGTTCGGGCGCGATCCGGCAGGCGGTTGGTCGCGCCGCGGCTATTCGAAGGCGGACCGCGAGGTCCGGGACTGGTTTGCCGAAACGATGCGGCAGAGCGGTCTGTCCGTGCGCCGCGACGCAGTGGGCAACCTCTTCGGCCGCTGGGGACCCGGCGAAGGGCCGGCGCTGCTGGCCGGGTCCCATCTGGACACCGTGCCGCAAGGCGGCGCATTCGACGGCGCGCTCGGCGTGGCAATTGCCCTGGAGGCCGTCCGGGCGATGGCCGACGCGGGTCTGTCCCCGCGCATCCCGGTCGAAGTCGTTGCCACCGCCGAAGAGGAAGGGCGTTTTGGCGGCATGCTCGGGAGCCAGGCGATGTGCGGGATCGTCGGTCGCGACTGGGTGACGGCGGCGCGTGACGCGGACGGGCTCGCGCTGACGGAGGCGCTGACGGAGGCCGGCCTTGATCCCGCTCGGCTCGAGACGGCGCGGCGGGACGATGTCGCAGGGTTCCTTGAACTGCATATCGAGCAGGGGCCGGTGCTGGAATCGGCGGCGTGTCCCATCGGGCTCGTCACGGCCGTTTCGGGATGCTGCGTCCTGCAGGTGACCCTGTCCGGGGTCGCGAACCATTCCGGCACGACGCCGATGGACATGCGCGCCGACGCCTTCGCCGGCCTCGCCGCGGCGGCGTTGGAGATCCCCGGACTGATCGCACGCATGGGGACCGGGCAAAGCCGCATCACCATCGGCAAGGTCGATCTTGAGCCGGGGGAAGTGCACACGATTCCGGGACGCGCCGTCTTTTCGATCGTGATCCGGGACACCGACGAGGTCGTGATGCGTAACCTTCGGGCCGGGTTCGTCGCGACGGTCGAGGCCGCCGCTCGCGATCGGGGGCTGTCGGTCGATGCGGCCGAGCGGAGCTGGATCGCGCCGGTCGCGCTCGACCCCGGATTGCGGGACGTGCTGCGCCAGACGGCCGAAGCCGCGGGTCTGGAATATTGCGAGATGCCCTCTGGCGCCGGGCATGATGCCCAGACCATGGCGGCGATCTGTCCGTCGGCTCTGGTCTTCGTGCCCTCGCGGGGCGGGATCAGCCACAGCCCGCAGGAGCACACGGATTGGGCGGATATCTGGCCGGGCGCAGAATTGGTGCTGAACGCTCTCATCCGCCTCAGCCAGGCAGTGCCGTAAGACGGCCGAACCCTGCCGCAAGACCTCTCCTGCGGTGTTTGCCTCGATCACCGGAGTGTCTTGGATGATCGGGCGGACATCCTTGCGGCACGCGCGCCGTATGTTCGATCCCGGACTTGCGGGCCGCTCGGCAGGTCGGGGCCTATCGGGTCTCGCTTCAACCCGGGCTTCTGGGCTTGGCGGTTGGCCGCCGGAGCGATGCAAGGGCGCATCGCACCGTGCGCAAAGACAAGGAATGCTTGACAGCTCAGCAGCTATGCCTCACAGACGGGCGACGCTGCGCTGCCGCGTGAGCATGCCGCGCCTGAAAGCAGGCGCACCAGCGCACCCGAAGTTCTCAGGTTCCCCATCACGCAGGGTTCTCGACGCGACGGCCGGACGATGCGGGATACGCCCGCCCGTCCCGAGGCCGCGCGGCACCCTCCCCCGGTCGCGCGATTCGCGGACCGGTCACTGACGCCGCGCGGGCCATGGGGGTCCGCACGGCCCGAGAAGGATACGACGTGTTCGATTTCGACATGCTGGGCCTTGCGCCGGCCCTCAATGATGCGCTGCGGCGCATCGGATTTTCCCAGCCGACCCCGATCCAGAACCAGGCCATCCCGTTGGCCATGGAAGGTCATGATATCCTGGGGCTGGCCCAGACTGGGACCGGCAAGACGCTGGCCTTCGGTCTGCCGCTGATCGACCACCTGCTCGCCCACCCGGGCAAGCCCGCGCCGAAGACGGTGAAGGCGCTGATCCTCGCGCCGACCCGCGAACTGGTGAACCAGATCGCAGAAAGCCTGCGCAGCCTGTGCGAGCAGACGAAGCTGCGGGTGACGACGGTGGTCGGCGGCCAGAGCATCGGCAAGCAGATCGGTGTTCTTGCCCGCGGTACGGACATTCTAGTCGCCACCCCCGGCCGGCTGATCGACCTGATGGAGCGCGGAGCCGTCGACCTGGGATCGGTGCGGCACTTGGTGCTGGACGAGGCCGACCAGATGCTCGACCTCGGCTTCATCCACGCGCTTCGGAAGATCGCGCCCCGTCTCGGTACGCCGCGTCAGACGATGCTCTTTTCCGCCACCATGCCGAAGCAGATGGAGGAACTGAGCCGTGCTTACCTGGTCGATCCGCGCCGCGTTCAGGTCTCGCCCCCGGGCAAGGCGGCCGACAAGGTGACCCAGTCGGTCCATTTCCTCGACAAGGCAGCGAAACCCTCAAAGCTGCGAGAGATCCTGTCCGTCGATGCGGGCGCGCTGACGCTGGTCTTCGCGCGCACGAAGCATGGGGCCGAGAAGCTGATGAAGGGGCTCGTGGCCGATGGCTTCAACGCCACGTCGATCCACGGCAACAAGAGCCAGGGGCAGAGGGACCGCGCGATCAAGGCATTCCGGAGCGGCGACGTGACGATCCTCGTGGCGACCGACGTCGCAGCGCGCGGGATCGACATCCCCGGTGTGGCCTATGTCGTCAACTATGATCTGCCGGAGGTCCCGGACAATTATGTCCACCGGATCGGCCGTACCGCACGGGCCGGGCGCGCGGGCGAGGCCATCGCCTTCTGCGCGGACGACGAGGTCGATCTGCTGCGCCAGATCGAGAAGGCGATGAAGTCCGAGATCCCGGTGGCAAGTGGCACAAGTCCGGAACCTCGGAGGGCCGAAAATCCCGGCCGCAGGCCGGCGCCCGCGCGCCACGGCGGCAAGAAGCATGGCCCCATGGGCGACCGCCCCAAGGCATCCGGACCGAAACGCCGGCGCCCTCGGCACCGTCCCGCGGCCTGACCGGAACGGCCGAAGCCGCCTGCGCTTCGGCCAATGACGTCGCACGGGCAGGCTGCCCTGCCGCGGGATCATGTCATGAGCCGGGCCCGGAAATCGGGATCGGGAACGGCGCACATATCGGTGCGCCCGAAGCGGAAGCGGTTGTGTGCGATGCGCCGATAAAGCCATTCGCGCCCGGTGCGGGGAAGCACCCGCATCGCAGATCCGACACGTCCGGCGCCGCCCAGCCGTTCACCGATCCTGATGATGGCTTCCATTCCGGACCAGGCCCGGCCGCTGTCCAGAAACAGCCAGGTTTCGGGATCGCCCGGCTCCATCCCGTAGTGACGGACCAGTGCGGCGCCAGTGGGCGATTGCACCGGGCAAATGCGAAAGGCGCGCGCACGGTCCAGCCGGGCGATGATCCGTGCGCCGTGCGTGCAGAGCACACATTCCCCGTCCATGACCGCAATCGGTCCGCCGTCGTCGAAGGCGGGCACCGCGGGGTCGGTACGATAGGAGTAGTCGGGCTGCGGGTGCAGTTCGGCCATTTGCCCCTCCCTTGATCCCGGAATCTCGCATGCGCCACGCAGGCCTGCAAGGAGTTGCCTTGCCGCCGTCGGCGCAAATCTCCCGTAAATCCTGAGCCGCGGGCCCAACGGGACCCCATGGACTCCGATGTCGACCGCCAGGCCGTCACTCTCACCGTCGTCGCCACCAGCGTCCCTGACCTTCACGCATCAGGATGAAGCCGTCCGGGGACAGCGACGGCCCGGACGCCAGCTGCCTGGGGCAACTGCTACTCGTCCCATTCCCAAGTCCATCGATGTCCCATCTATCGAATGAGGTCCGGCATACGACGCAAGTCCTCGCCGGCCGCCTGCTCGTAACCGCGTGCCAGTTGCAGGACCGACAGATCGGCCAGATGCGGGCCGATGATCTGGATGCCCATCGGCAGGCCGGATTTCCCGAATCCGGCCGGCAGACTGATCACCGGGCAGCCAGAGAGTGACCCCGGTACGACAACCTCCATCCAGCGGTGATAGGTATCCATCGGACGTCCGGCGATCTGCTTGGGCCAGTCTTCTTCCACCGGAAACGGGTAGACCTGCGCTGTGGGCAGGGCGATGTAGTCGTAGCGCTCGAACAGCTTGAGCAAGGTCGCGTACCAGGCGCTGCGGATCGTGTTTGCCCGGTGCACGTCGAGCGCCGACAGGGCAAGACCGCCTTCGACCTCCCAGCGCGCTTCCGGCTTCAGTTGTCGGCGTTTGGCCGGATCGGCGTACAGTGCCTCCAGGAGGCCGGCGACGCCCCAGTGACGAAGTGTCAGCCAGCACTGCCAGAGACGCGCCGGGTCAAAGTCCGGCACGAGATCCTCAACGTTGCAGCCGAGGGTGCGGAAGACACCCAGGGCGCGTTCGCAGACCGGCAGGATCTCGGCTTCCATCGGCAGGTATCCCTGCCAGTCGCCGACCCAGCCGATCCGAACCCCCTTCAGGTTTCGCTCGAGGCTGCCAGCGAACACGGCCGGATCCTCGTTGACCGAAAGCGGGACCCGCGGGTCGGCGCCGGCCTGCGTGGCGAGAAGGCGGGCGAGATCGGTGACGGTTCGCGCCATTGGTCCTTCGGTCGGAAGCTGCTGGCCAAACACGTCCGCGCTCGGGCCGAAAGGGACGCGGCCGAAGGACGGGCGCAGGCCATAGACGTTGTTGAACGCGGCGGGATTGCGGAGCGAGCCCATCATGTCGCTGCCATCCGCGACCGGCAGAAGACGCATCGCCAGCGCCACTGCCGCGCCGCCGCTCGAACCGCCGGCGCACAGGCTCGGGTCGTACGCGTTTCGGGTCGGCCCGAAGACCGGGTTGTAGGTGTGCGAGCCAAGGCCGAATTCCGGCACATTGGTCCTGCCGATGACGATCGCGCCGTCCCGCCTGATCCGCTGCACCATGATGCTGTCGGTCTCCGCGACATGATCGGCGAAAAGGGGCGACCCCATCGTGGTTCTGTGGCCGGCTGCGTGCGACAGATCCTTGATCGCCTGCGGGACGCCGTGCAGCCAGCCCATCGACTCGCCGCGGGCAAGCTGACGGTCGCGCGCATCGGCCTCGCGCAACAGCTCGTCGCCGTCGCGCATCGAGACAAGGGCGTTCACCTTTGGGTTGTGTTTCTCGATATGCGTGAGATAGGCGGACATCACCTCGCGGCAGGATATCCTGCGCGTCTGAATCGCGCGCGACAGCGTTATGGCGTCCCAGGTCACGGGCTCGGGCAGTCTCTGTCCGGCGCGACGCTCAAGCTGGGTCAAATCGGTCATTGTCGTCTCCTCGCGCCATTGCGCCGGCGCTGGTGGGGCGCGCCGGACCAGTTGGCCGGGTCGCGCGTCGATTGGCAAGTTCCTGGCCTCCAGCCACCATTGTTCAGGCTTGTGCGAGGGGTTCGGTTTGGGCGTAGAGATTGGAGTGCGTGGTGCGGAGCTGGGCCTTCTGGACCTTTCCCATGACGTTGCGGGGCAGGTCGGGGGCGAGGACGACGCGCCTGGGTTGCTTGTAGCGCGCGAGCTTGCCGGCCAGGGCGGCGATCACCTGCGCGGCTTCGAGCCGCGCGCCGGGCCTCGGCACGACGATGGCGGTGACGGCTTCGCCGAGGTCGGGATGCGGCAGGCCGATTACGGCGGATTCCAGGACCCCGGGGACCTCGTCGATGAGCGCTTCGATCTCCTTTGGATAGACGTTGTAGCCGCCGGAGATCACCAGGTCCTTGTCGCGCCCGACGATGTGCAGATAGCCGTCCGCGTCGATCCGGCCGAGATCGCCAGTAATGAAATAGCCGTCGGTGCGGAACTCGGACCGGGTCTTTTCCGGCATCCGCCAGTAGCCCGCGAAGACGTTCGGCCCGCGCACCTCGATCGCACCGATCTCGCCCTGCGGCAGCGGCGCGCCGGTGTCGCGGTCGGCGATGCGCAGATCGACCCCGGGCAGGGGCATGCCGACCGCTCCCGGGCGGCGCTCGCCGTCATAGGGGTTGGAGGCGATCATGCAGGTCTCGGTCATGCCGTAGCGCTCGAGGATGGCGTGGCCGGTGCGTGCCGCGAACTCGGTATGGTGCTCGGCCAGAAGCGGTGCAGAGCCCGCCACGAAGAGCCGCATCGCCGCGGTGGACTGCGCGTCGAGCCGCGGCGATTGCAGCAGGCGGGTATAGAAGGTGGGCACCCCCATCAGAACCGTGGCGTCGCCCATCTCGTTGATGATCTCGTCGGTGTCGAAGCGGGTCAGGAAGATCATCGTCGCCCCCGCGACGAGCGCCATGTTGCAGGCGACGAAGAGACCGTGGGTGTGGAAGATCGGCAGGGCGTGGATCAGCCGGTCGTCGGCGGTGAAGCGCCACGCCTCGATCAGGGACAGACAGTTCGAGACGAGGTTGCGGTGGGTCAGCACCGCGCCCTTCGACCGGCCGGTGGTCCCCGACGTGTAGAGGATTGCCGCCGCGTCGTCGGCCTCGCGGAGGACCGCCTCGCAGAGCGGCGCCGCCGCGGCCGCGCGGTCCATCAGCGAGCCGTCCCGCGCGGTGCCCAGGCTTTCGACGGCCAGAGTTCCGGAGGCGCGGGACACATGCCCGGCGATGGTCTCGGGCCGGCAGACGAACAGCCGCGGCTCGGCATCGCCAAGGAAATAGTCGATCTCGGCGCCGGTATAGGCGGTGTTCAGGGGAAGGAAGACGCCGCCGACCTGAAGGCAGGCCAGGTAGAGCAGCACCGCCTCCGGGCTCTTCTCCACCTGGACTGCCACCCTGTCGCCGGGTGTGACACCCAGATCCACCAGGACACGGGCCAGGCGACGGGTCGCGAGCAGCGCGGCCTCGAAGTCGATCGGGGGCAGACCCGGACGCTCGAACAGCGGCTTGCCACCCGTTTCCTGGCAGCGGTGCGCGAACAGATCGAAGATGGTGGTGCTCATGGAGGTGTCTCGCTTCTGGTTCGGTAGGTTGGGGGGAGTCAGGCCGTCGGTGGCGGCGTTGTCTCGAGAGCGCGGCGCAGTTCCGGGCCGCAGGCGACTGTGCCCTCGGCGACGAAGGCTTCGTGCCGGGCCTCGATGGAGTCGACGTCATAGAGATAGTTGATCATCACGCCGTGGCCGCGCCGGAGCGCGCCTGCTGCACGGTCGGCCGGCCAGTTGATCCGGTGCGCCGCGGCGCCGTTGCCCAGATGAAACCGGGCCACCGGGTCGACCGGCAGTCCGGCCGCGGTCTTGGCCTCGACGAAATAGCGCGCGGCCCAGTGCCGGACGCGGGGCGCAAGCTCGGCGCAGACCGCTGCGTCGGTCTGCCAGGTTCCCCGTGTCAGTGTGGCGGACAGCGCCCGTGCCTCGGGCGCGGTCTCGCGCGCAAGCCAGCCGGCGAAGCCCGGCGCCGGCGAGAGCGTCACGAAGTTGCGGATCTGCGGCAGGTCCTGCGCGAGGTCGTGCACCACCTGCTTGATCAGGAAATTGCCGAAGGACACCCCCTTCAGCCCCGGCTGGCAGTTGCTGATCGAATAGAAGACAGCGGTATCCGCCGCGCCCGGATCCGCATCGCCGCCCGCCTGCAGCAACGGGCCGATCGCGTCCGGGATGCCGCGGCAGAGAGCCACCTCGACGAAGATCAGCGGCTCGTCGCCCGTGGCGGGATGGAAGAAGCCGTAGCAGCGCCGGTCGGCGGGATCGAGACGGCGGCGCAGGTCGTCCCAGTCGCGGATGGCGTGGACGGCCTCGTAGGCGACGATCTTCTCGAGGATGGCTGCGGGGCTGTTCCAGTCGATCCGCCGCATCACCAGAAAGCCGCGGTTGAACCACGAGGCGAGAAGATGCGCGAAATCGGCATCGAGCGGGGCGAGCGTCGGATCGGTGCGCAGGGCAGTGAGCAGGTCCGCCCGCATCCGAACCAGCTGCAGAGTGCCGCCGGTTGCCAGGTTCAGGCGCCGCAGTAGTGTCTGGCGCTGGGGTTCGACCGCTGCGAAGAGCCGCGACAATGCCGCGTCGGAGGGCGCCGTGTCCCAAGCCGCGAAAGCGGTGCGGATCGCCGCGGACTCGGCGCCGTACTCCGACAGGAGGCTGCGGAAAAAGGCGGCCTTGGCGTCGCTCGCGAGTGCGCCATAGGCGTCGAGCGCGGCTTCGGCCACGGCGACGCGGGACGCGTCGCCGGTCTTTCGCATGAGTTCTGCGCAGGTCCCCGCCAGGCTGCGGTCGGCCGGTTGAGCCGGTGCGATCGGGCCGGGCTGGCGGCGCCTGTTCGCGCCGATGCTTTGCAGCAGATCATTAAGGAATGCGATGTTGGTCCGTGCCACGATGGTCTCCGATGCGTCCCGGACTCGTTGTACGCAATAGTGGACGTGTTGTATATAACAAAATGAACTCTGGATCCGAAAATTCAAATGGCATATATTCCAGTAGGTTACCGCAGGAGGGTTACAGCCATGAGCACGGTCCCCAGCGCCGTCCGGGTACGCGAGGCGCTGGAAAACGCCATCGTCGACGGGCGATTCCCGCCCGGCGCCCGTCTCGATCCCGAAGCGCTCGCCCGCGAATTCGACTGTTCGCGCACGCCGATCCGGGAAGCTCTGCAGCAACTCGAGGCATCGGGCCTCGTGCGCGTGGCGGCGAAGCGCGGCACGTTCGTGTCGGAATGGAGCGTCGAGGAACTTGCCGAACGCTTCGAGGTGATGGCCGAGATCGAGGCGCTCTGCGCGCGGCTTGCATCGCGGCGGATCACCCATGCCGAGATGGCCCGGCTCGAGGACCTGCACCGATCCTGCCGCGAGCTTGCCGATGCCGGTGACGTGGACGCCTACTATGCCGAGAATTCCGCCTTTCACACCTGCATCTACGGCGCGACCCACAACGCCTTTCTCGCGCAGGAGGCCGGCCGGCTTCACGCCATGCTGCAGCCCTACCGGCGCATGCAGCTTCAGGTCCGCGGCCGGATGTCCCGGTCGCTTGCGGAGCACGACTCCATTGTCGCGGAGATCCGCGCCGGCGACGCCGACGCCGCCGCCGCCGCCATGCGCGGCCATGTGCTGATCCAGGGCGACCGTTTCCACGACCTGACGGCTGCGCTGCGCAACACCCAGCCCGGGCGCTGACATCCATCGGGGTCGGATCGTGCCAATTGTCCGCGTGAGCGGCCTGTCGCGCCGGTGAAACGACGTCGTCCGGGGCAGAAGAGGGCCGGCCGCGTTCCCGATCCCGGCTGCGCTAGTCGTCGAAGGTCAGCGATCCGTAGGCGTCTTCCACCTTGTGCTCGAACTCGTCGCTGTCGATCCAGTCCGCGAGTTTCTCCATTGTGGCGACAAAGGCGGCGATTTCGTCCGGCCCGAGCTTTTCGAAGACCAGGGTTAGCCCGATCTGCGTCAGGGCGTCGGCGCGTTTCCGGGCCACCTGGCCGGCCTCGGTGATGTAAAGGCCGAACCGGCGGGCATCGGTCTCGAAGTTTCGGCGCTCGACAAGGCCGCCTTTCACCAGATTCTGGATCAACCGCGAGGCAAGGCTCCGCTCCAGCGCCGCCATCCCCGTGATCTCGGCGAAGGTGATGCCGGGGTCGTCAGCGA
Source organism: Paracoccaceae bacterium (assembly GCA_020425125.1). Classification (GTDB taxonomy): domain Bacteria; phylum Pseudomonadota; class Alphaproteobacteria; order Rhodobacterales; family Rhodobacteraceae; genus Meridianimarinicoccus. The sequence goes on from JAGQRV010000007.1 coordinate 71,831, forward strand.
TCAGGCGAAGCACCCGAATTGTCCGGACGTCGAGGCCAACATGTTCCACGAATCGATCTTCGACCGAATCGACCATGACGCTGGCCAGCAGATTCAGCTGATAGACCGGGTTGCCCCGGCGAAAATTCTTGGACCAGTTTCGGATCATTTTCCCGTCATTCTGAGTAATTTCATACACATCCCACGGATCGGCCGCCGCCTCAGCATCTATCGTGAAATACTCTCTATGCGCAATGATCTTAATTTGATACTATCGCAAAGTGATACGGAATGATGCATGAGGAGGAGATATGTCCATTCTGGAGGACATCGCGGCACAGCAGCACGAATTCGTCGGCTGGCGCCACGACCTGCACGCAAACCCGGGCCTTGGCTTCGAGGAAAGCTTCGCCGCCGAGCTCGTGGAACGAAAGCTGCGGGAATTCGGGTTCGACGAGGTACATGCCGGTATCGGCGGCACCGGGGTTGTCGGCGTGCTTCATGGACAACGGCCGTCGAACCGGACCATCGGCCTCCGTGCGGACATGGATGCGCTTCCGATCGCCGAGGAGACCGGCAGGCCCTACGCGTCGAAGGTCCCTGGCGTGATGCACGCCTGCGGCCATGACGGTCATACCGCGACTCTTCTGGCCACGGCCTGGCAGCTTTCCCGCGACCGCGACTTCGCAGGAAAGGTCGTCTTCATCTTCCAGCCCGCGGAGGAAGGACTGGGAGGCGCACTCGCCATGATCGAGGACGGGTTGCTGGAACGCTTTCCCTGCGACCGCATCTACGCCTACCACAACTACCCCGGCGTGGAGCGCGACCACATCTTCACGCGCAGCGGCCGGATCATGGCCGGCTGCTCGTTCTTCACGATCCGCATCCAGGGGCGCGGCGGCCATGCGGCGCTGCCGCACACCACGGTCGATGCGGCGCAGGTGGCGTCGAACACCGTGGTGACGGCGCAAAGCATAGTGGCACGCAACCTCGATCCCAACGAGGCCGGGATCGTTTCGTTCACGGATGTCTATGCGGGCACGAACAGCCATAACGTGATCCCCGACAAGGCAACGATGAAGGGGTGCCTGCGCTACTTCGACAAGACAGTGGGCGACCTGATGAAACAGCGTCTTGAAGAGGTCGCAAAGGGCATTGCCGGCACCTATGGCGCGGAGGCGGCGATCGAGTTCGACGACAATTTCGTGCCGCTGATCAACGACGCCGACGCAACCGCGGTCGCCCTGGCGGCAGCGGTCGAGACCGTCGGTGCCGACCGCGTCCATGACGATGTCGCACCGTTTACCGGAAGCGAGGACTTCGCCTACATGACCGAACGCGTTCCGGGCAACTACGTCATGGTGGGCGCCGGTCCCGGGGCCATGCCCCACAACCCCGCCTTCGATTTCAACGACGAGATCCTGCCGACTGCCGCCAGCTACTTCTGCCGGCTGGTCCGGATCGAACTGGCCTGACCGGCATCGGCCCAGGCACATCCCCAGCAATCGAGGAACACTATGGAACAGGTCCTTCAGATCGCCAACGGCCCTGCATTGTGGCTTCTGGCAACCCTCATCGTCGGAATCGTCGTTGTGCAGGCCATTCTCTACCTGCGCATGACTCTCGCATTCTCCGACCGGTTTGGCATCCTTTCGCGGGACGAACGCCAGATCGTCTACAAGACCGCCGCAATCAACTCGCTCGGCCCGGCGGTCGCGATCTTCTTCGTCGCGGTCTCGCTGGTCGCGATGGTCGGCGGCCCCGTCACCCTGATGCGGGTAGGCGTGATCGGGTCCGCGATCTTCGAATTCGTCGCGGCCGACCAGGGCGCGAAGGCCCTCGGTGCGCAACTCGGCACCGACAGCTACACACTGCAGGCCTTCACCGCATCGGTCTGGGTGATGACGCTGGGCGGCATGGGCTGGCTTCTTACCACCTTCTTCATGACCAGGAGCCTTGATCGCGCCCAGGACCGGCTCAGCGTCAGCAACCCGGCATTGATCCGCGCCGCGGGCACGGCGACGCCAATCGCGATCTTCTTCGTCCTTTCGGCCAACGCAGCCGTCGACAAGGAGTGGTTCAGCAGCCTCGCCATTGCGACGGATGACCTGGCTGCCATCTCGGTCAGTGCCGCCTGCATGGTCGCGCTGCACTACGCCGGCAAGCACCGGGCATGGCTCCGCGAATGGAGCGTCGGGCTGAGCCTCGTGGCGGGTCTCGCCGCAGGATACCTCGTCGGCCAGACACTGGCCTGACCGAAACCCCAAAAGGAGATCTTCCCCGATGACCGACCAGACTCTCGAGGGTTTCTACAGAACCCGTTTCATTCCCCGCGCGCACCGCATCGGACGCACGACGCTGCTTGTCGCCATGGTCCTCTGCCTGTGTCCGGCGCTCTATCTCTCCTTCGGACTCGGCGCCTATCCCGGGACCGGCCCGATCATGACCGGCTTTCTCGCAATCGTCGCCTTCGTTGGCATCATGTGGGTCGTCGAGCCGATCTCGTACTTCCCGGTCCTGGGTGTCTGCGGCACGTATATGAGCTTCCTGTCGGGCAATATCGGCAACATGCGGATGCCCGTCGTGATCTCCTGCCAGAACGCCATCGAGGCCGAGGCCGGCAGCCGCAAGGCCGAGGTTGCCGCCGTGATCGGCCTGGCCGTCTCGGTCCTCGTGAACCTGGTCTTCCTGGTTGGGCTTGTGCTGATCGGCGGCGCACTGATCGAGATCTTTCCGGGGCCTGTCGCCACAGCGGTCAAGGACTACACCCTGCCGGCGCTATACGGCGCGGTGCTGGTAATGTTCGCAAGCAGCGCCACGCGGCGCAATGCGCTGACCGGCATCCTTGTCGGACTTGCCGTCTTCCTGTCGCCGATCCCCGAACTCTTCGGTTCTGCGGCGGCCGGGATCCTCGCGATCGCTGCCGCGGTGATAACGAACATCGGCCGGTGTCGCACACCGGTCGAAGGACAGGCCGCCTGAATGCCCGGTCGGCGGCGGGCAGCCGCCGACCGAAAAAAATCGTTGCCGGATGATCCGGCCCGCGGCTAAAGACACATCACGGTTCGCGCAGGAGAGTCGGGCATTGCGCCCGCGCCGACGGAGCAACGCCCCGGAATCTCTCAGGCCAGCATACTGCACGGACCGACACTCTGGAGAGAGATGCGCAGGCATCCGCCGAAGGAGGAAGCCGCACTTGCGGTGAAGCTCTCAGGCAAACGGACAGAGGGGGGATGCGCCGGCTGCGGCGTGTTCGAACCTGTCGCAAGAGTGAAGACATGAAATCCATAGCCGTCATCGGCGCCGGGATCACCGGCATTACGACCGCCTACGAACTGGTAAGCCGCGGCTTCGCGGTGACTGTCTACGACCGCCACCGCTATGCCGCCATGGAGACGAGCTTTGCCAATGGTGGCCAGTTGTCCGCCTCCAATGCCGAGGTCTGGAACCATCCGGCCACGATCGCGAAGGGGCTGAAATGGCTGCTCAAGGCCGATGCCCCGCTTTCTCTGAGCCTGTCGCCAAGCTGGCACAAATACTCTTGGCTGGCCGAATTCGCCGCCCATATCCCGAATTATCGCACGAACACGATCCAGACTGCCCGCCTCGCCGTCGCCGCCCGCCAGCGGATGCGCGACATTGCGGCAGCCGAAGGGATCGCCTTCGACCGCGACGACCGCGGCATTCTGCATTTCTACGGCACGGAAGCGGAAATGGCCCATGCGCGCCGGGTCTCCGAACTCCTTGCCGAGGGTGGGGTCGACCGGGTCGAGCTTGATGCCGGCGAAGTCCGGCGTCTGGAACCCCGGCTGAACGGGAATTTCGTCGGCGGCTTCCACACGTCCGGCGACGCGACCGGTGACATTCACCTCTTCACCGGGGGCCTCGCGCGGGCCTGCGCGCGGCTGGGCGTCGCGTTCGAGATGGAGACCGAGATCCTGTCCTGCGCGACTGAGGCGGGCGTCACCGGCATTCGCTTCCGCGATGCAGAGGGCGTGGAACGGCAGGCATCGCATTCCGGCGTGGTGGTCTGTGCTGGCGTCGGCAGCCGCAAGATTGCCCGCACCCTCGGTGATCGGCTGAACGTCTATCCGGTCAAGGGATACTCGATCACCGTCAATCTGCTGGACAGCGCCTCCCGCGCCGCCGCGCCGCAACTCAGCTTGCTGGACGACGCGGCCAAGATCGTCACCAGCCGCCTCGGCCCCGACCGGTTCCGGGTCGCCGGAACCGCCGAATTCTCCGGCGAAAACCGCGACATCCGTGCGTGCCGAATCCGTCCGTTGGTGAACTGGGTCAACCTTCGTTTCCCTGGCATCTCGACCCGGCAGGTGGTGCCCTGGGCGGGCCTGCGGCCGATGATGCCCTCGATGATGCCGAAAGTCGGGCCTGGGCGCCGCGCAGGGGTCTTCTACAATACCGGCCACGGCCACCTCGGCTGGACACTTTCGGCTGCCACCGCCGAGCTCGTCGCCCGATCCGTCGAGGCCCATCTCGGCCGGCAGCGGATGAGTGCCCCGATCTTCAAGGCTGCGGCGTAAAGACGGTAACCGCGCCGAGGTTCCCGATTGCTCGCTGCGCCGCCTGCCGAGTCCGGGGGTGATAGGGGGGATCGTCCCGGCACGGCGGCGCGGCGACCCGCGCGGATCGGCACCCGTCATTGCGCGAACTCCGACGGCGAAGGAGGGGCGCCGGCTCCGTCCAAACACGGTGCGTGCGCCACGGCGCATCGGTCAGGGTGCGGGACCAGCCGCCAGCCATCGGTTCGATGCCGGCGGTCTCGGCGACGATCGCGATGACGTCCGGGATCGTCTGTTCAAGGCGCGGTGTGGTCCGCCCGCAAACTGGTGGAGCAGAGGGAATTGCCGATGTCGCACGGAATATCGGTGACGGGTTCACCGATATCCGCCCCGAACGACGGTTCTGAGCAACCGTCACTTCGATTCCCTTGCCGCGAGTGCCGCGTCGCGCATCTGGCTCAGCGTCTGCCGCGGGGTGAGCGCTTCGGGGGAGATGTTGAGATCGAGGACAGCCCCGGTCGTCGACGCGCTCGCCCGTCCAAAGGCGGCCGCGAACTCCCCGGTGGTTTCGACCCGCTCGGCATGGAACCCGTAGGCTTTCGCGAGCGTGACGAAGTCCGGGTTCTTCTCCATCGTGGTGCCGGACACCCGCGTCGGGTAATTGCGTTCCTGGTGGGCGCGGATCGTGCCATAGATGCCGTTGTTCAGGATCAGGATGATCGGTTGGGCACCGGCCTGAAGCGCGGTCGCCAATTCCTGAGAGGTCATCTGGAAATCGCCGTCTCCGGCAAAGCAGACCACGGTGCGTTCGGGGCAGGCGATCTTTGCCGCGATTGCTGCCGGTACGCCGTAGCCCATGGCCCCGGATTGCGGACCGAGGAGCCGTGCCTTGGGTCCGAAGCGGAAGAACCTGCCTGACCAGACGGCGAAATTCCCGGCGCCGTTGGTTAGCACGACATCCTCGGGCAGGTGGTCCCGCAGGTAGGCGCAGACCTTGCCCATGTCGACCGGCGAGGGCAGGTCGGGCAGATCGAACCCGGCCTCGTAGGCGGTGCGGCCCTCTTTGCGCCATTCGGCCCAGCGTCTTCCTAAGGGCGCCAGCGCGGCAAGTGCTTCGGCGAAGGCGTTGGGGCCAGCCTGAATGCCGAGAGCCGGGCGATAGACCTTGCCGATCTCCAGTTCAGAGCCATGGACATGGATCAGCGTTTGTTTCGGCTGCGGCACGTCGAGCAGGGTGTAGCCGTCGGTCGACATCTCGCCGAAGCGGTTGTTGATCGCCAGGATCACGTCGGCCTCGCGGATCATGGTCTTGACCTGCGCGGCCATGCCGACACCGGCCTCGCCCACGAAGACAGGCGAGTTGTTGTCGAACTGGTCTTGGTAGCGGAAGATTGCCGCGACAGGAATGTCCGAGGCTTCTGCAAAGGCCTGGATCTTTGCGGTGGCGCCCTCCTTCCAGTTGCAGCCGCCCAGCAGGATCAGCGGACGGGCGGCCCCTTCCAGCATGTCGCGCAGGCGGGCCATTGCGGCGGCAGCGGGTGCCGGCTCTGCGATCTCGATCGGTCCGCTCAGCGGTGCGACGTCGGTGATCGCGGTCAGCATGTCCTCGGGCAGCGCGACGACCACGGGGCCGGGACGGCCGGAAAGAGCCAGGGCCCAGGCGCGGGACAGGATCTCGGGGATGCGCGCGGCATCTTCGATCTCGACCGCCCATTTTGCCATCGTGCCGAAGACGGCCTTGTAATCGATCTCCTGGAAGGCCTCGCGGCCCTTCATGTCGGTGCCGACCTGCCCCACGAACAGGATCATCGGCGCGCTGTCCTGCATCGCCGTATGCACGCCGATCGACGCGTTGGTGGCGCCGGGGCCGCGGGTGACCATGCAGATCCCGGGCGTTCCCGTCAGCTTGCCGTAGGCGGCGGCCATGAAGGCGGCGCCGCCCTCGTGGCGGCACAGCACATAGTCGAGCTTGCCCTTCGTATCGTGAAGCGCGTCGAGCACTGCCAGATAGCTTTCACCGGGAACGCCAAAGCTCTTCCGCGCCCCGAGCGCGACAAGACTTTGCACCAGCAACTGTCCGCCATTGCGTGTCATGGATTTCCTTCCCCGGAACCTCGTGGTGCCCGGCTTCGGTCATGGCCGGGGCGCAACGTTCGTCTTCAAGGTGGCCGCCGGAAGCCGCACACCGCTCCGGCCGTCGCCGTATCGGTCTCGCCCGGACGCTTGCGCGGCAATCGTCCCCATGACGAGGATCGCACCAACAGACGGCGGGATCAAACACCTGGGCCGCGTGCCAATTTCAGAACGCCCGGACTTCGGCCAAGTCCATGAAGCGGTTTGACGCGCCTCGGTCCCTCGCGAGCCCGGCGAGCAAGCTATACACTGCCGATCCTGATCAGGACGCATTTCCCGACCCGGGAGATGCCTGTCGTGGTACTGTGGCATCACAGTCGGCAGCGCGGTCGTTTGTCGCCGTCAGGTATCTTTCACCAATGTCCGGAGGGGAAACAAATGAACGTCAAAGGCGTATGCGGATTTCTTGCCCTGAGCACTTTAGGGGTGGGTGTCCTGGCCGGGATTCCGTCGGTCGTGAATGCCGCTGACCCGGATGACGTCGCTGCGGCGAGTCGTGGCTTCTATGAGGCGCTGACGACCCTGGACGATGGGTCGGCGATGGCTGAAATCTGGGCGCAGACTCCCTATGTCACGTTCATCGGCCCCCGATCTAAGGCTCCCATCGTCGGATGGGACGCTCAGGCGACCTACTGGATGAACGCGAACAAGATGTTCTCGAAACGCGACGTCACGCTGTCGGACCAGCATCTCCACGTGGACGGAAATCTGGCCTGGGAGGTCGGGACGGAAACGGCGGATGTCGAATTGACCGACGGGAGCATCCGCACGACCAGCAACCTTGTGACAAATGTCTACGAGAAGCTCGGAGGCCATTGGCTGATGGTGTCTCACCACGCCCAGCCGACGCCGAAATAGGAAGTCTTGCACAGGACTCACTTTAGGCGACCAACGCGTCGATCCGCTGGTCGCACGGAATGGTGGAAGAGGGGGGAGAAACAGCGGAAGTAGTTCGCCAGGTCGGTGCGCCGCCGAGGGGCGTTTGCAATGCCCTGGTGGGCGTGGTTCCGCTTGCATGAGAGACCGCGGCGCTGCTCTGAGACGCTGGCGAGAGGCCTGACCCGGGCGCGAGGCACCAGCGATGTTCGGGTCCGGTTCCGGCATGGCCGTCCTGACATTCTGCGGTGGTCTGATCCGTCACCGCATGTCGATTCCGTTGGGCGGGTGTCTACCCCCTGAGAGCGATGTTCCTTTTCCGGTCTCGTGTCCGGCCTCCCTGCCGTTGCAGGACGCCCTTGCGGGTCGCGACCAAGATCGTGACCTGGACTTCGCACCCCGCCTAATGAAATCGGTCAGCAGCCGGAGGTCGAAGCTGCGGCACGCGGCGAGCGTTGCTGCGCGCATCAGGCTGTCGGGTTTCTCCCGTCCGGCGCCGGCGATGCCGTAGGCCTCACGGGGGGCCGCGATTGCTCGCGATGCAAACGGAACCGATTGGGCTGCAGCCGTGGTTGGCGGGACCGTGCGACTGTCGCACTCCCGCGATGTGTCGCGTGCCCTGTCGCCCGGCTTGCATATCCGCGTCGAGGCCTCGGGAAACGCGCGGTCCGGAACCTCGGGCGCGGCGAGGACGCTGTGCCTTCCAGCCTCTGCGTGTCAGGTCTGCATCTGCCGCAAGGTCTGGGACGAAACCCTGTGGTTCGGTTCGCGGTCGTCCCGATCCGGAGCGCCCGAACCGATGGAGAAGCCGGTTCCCGCGGCGTGTCGCGGTCCGTTGTTCCCTCAAGAGGCACCGGAGGCAAAGCGCGGCGAGATGGTTGTCATTGCCGCGGCTTGCAGCGACGGCAGCCTTGCGGCGGGCGGTCCCGACCTCTACCAATTCTGAAAACACGTTGCGCGGCATTGGCACGGCGCCAGATGGCTCGCCTGCTGTCTCGGGCTCACCGGGCATGGGTCCGGAAGCCACGGGTGCCAGGCGGCCGACGCGACAACCAGGGGGGAGCCAGCATGAACCTTCTCATCCGCTGCAGCCGCGGGATCGACTGGATCACGGCCCTGCTGGGTCGAGGCGTCTCGTGGCTGATCCTCCTTGCGGTGCTGGTCAGCGCCGGGAATGCCATCGTCCGAAAGGCGTTCGACCTCTCGTCCAATGCCTGGCTGGAGCTGCAATGGTACCTCTTCGGCGCGGTCTTCATGCTTGCCGCCGCCTGGGCTCTGCAGAAGAACGACCATGTCCGCATCGATGTGGTGTCATCGCGGCTGTCCCAGCGCACCCGGCTCTGGATCGACCTGATCTGTCACCTGCTGTTTCTGATGCCCTTCGTCGTCCTGATGGTCTGGCTATCGTGGCCATTCTTCTGGCGCTCCTGGACCACGCAGGAGCAGTCGATGAATGCCGGCGGGCTGATCCTGTGGCCTGCGAAACTGCTCATTCTGCTCGGCTTCATCGTGCTGGTTTTCCAGGGAATATCCGAGATCATCAAGGTGACCGCAATGCTGCGCGGCGACCTGCCGCTGCCTCCGGATGACGAGGAGGAGCACCTGCCGCCCGAGCTGCGCGAACACGCGCATCTGGTCCAAGATATCGAAGAGTCGCACGGCGCCCACGGAGGCCGCGACCATGCTTGAACTGATCGCACACAATCTCGCTCCGATCATGTTCATCTCCGTGATGGGCATGCTCCTGATCGGCTATCCGGTGGCCCTGACCCTGGCTGCTGGCGGGCTTTTCTTCTTCGTTGTCGGCGTCGGCCTGTCCGAGCTGGCGCCATCCCAGATCAACCTCTTCTGGCCGCTCCTGGGCGCCCAACCCGAACGGGTCTTCGGCATCATGTCGAACGACACGCTTCTGGCGATTCCATTCTTCACCTTCATGGGGCTGATCCTCGAACGCTCAGGCATGGCCGAGGATCTTCTGGAGACCATCGGCCAGCTGTTCGGCCCGATCCGGGGCGGGCTTGCCTATGCCGTGATCGTGGTCGGCGCGCTGCTGGCGGCGACGACCGGCGTCGTTGCGGCGTCGGTAATCGCGATGGGGCTCATCTCGCTGCCGATCATGCAGCGCTTCGGCTACGCCCAGCCGGTGGCGACCGGCACGATCGTGGCCTCGGGAACGCTGGCACAGATCGTACCGCCGTCGCTGGTCCTGATCGTCATGGCCGACCAGCTGGGCGTTTCGGTCGGCGACATGTATCTGGGTGCCATCTGGCCGTCGCTGATGCTGGTCGGCTTCTATTGCGCCTACATCTTCCTGCTGTCGCTGATCCGCCCGTCGCTGGTACCCGCGCTGCCCGCGTCCGAACGGACCCTGGGAGGCGGGATCCTGTCGCTTCTGGTCTCGATCGTGGCGACGGTGGCCATCTATTACCTGGCCGCGCATGTCGTCTTTGCCGGGATGACGTCGGCCAGCCGGCTGGTGGCCTCGGCGGCGACGGCGGTGGTCCTGGTGTTCGTCTTCGCGCTGATCAACCGGTCCATGGGGCTGAAGATCCTGTCGCATCTGGCCGAGCAGGTCATCATCGTGCTGATCCCGCCGCTGGCGCTGATCTTTCTCGTTCTGGGCACGATCTTCCTCGGCATCGCCACCCCGACCGAAGGTGGCGCGATGGGGGCGGTCGGCGCACTCATCCTGGCCGTTGCCAAGCGCCGGCTCGACTTCGCCACGCTCCGCTCTTCGGTCGAGGCGACGACGACGCTGTCCGCTTTCGTCATGTTCATCCTGATCGGTGCGCGCGTCTTCGGCCTGACCTTCTATGGCGTCAACGGAAACATCTGGATCGAGGAGCTGCTGCTGGACCTGCCCGGCGGGGAATACGGCTTCCTGCTTGTGGTGACCCTTGTGGTCTTCATTCTGGGCTGTTTCCTGGATTTCTTCGAGATCGCCTTCATCCTCGTGCCGCTGCTCGCTCCGGTGGCATCGAAGCTCGGCATTGACCTCGTGTGGTTCGGGGTCATCCTCGGCGTCAACCTTCAGGCGAGCTTCCTGACGCCGCCGTTCGGCTTCTCGCTGTTCTATTTGCGCTCGGTGGCGCCGATGCGGGACTGGACCGACGAACGGACCGGGCGCCGGATGCCGGCGATCCGCACGCCCGAGATCTACAAGGGTGCGGTGCCGTTCATCGCCATCAACGTCGCGACGATCTTCCTGGTGATTGGCTTCCCGTATCTTGTCACCCACTACAAGGCAAAGCCGGTGGCAACGCCGCCGCCTGCATCCATGCAGGTCGCGCCGCCCAGCGACGGTGGCCTCGGACTTCCGCCGATCGGCGGTGCTGGCGGCGGTGCGGGCAATGATGGCGGCCTGGGCCTGCCGCCGCTCGGCATGCCGCAGGGTACGGGTGGGGCATCCGGCAATGACGGCGGCCTCGGTCTGCCGCCGCTTGGTGCGCCGGGCGGGGCCGGAGGAGGCGGGGCGTCGGGAAGTGCGCCATCGCTCAGCGCGCCGCCGGATTTCGGAGGCGGCGGATCGCAGCAACCCGCGCCGCAGCCGACCCCCGGCACGCCGGACCTGTCCAAGCCGCCTGATTTCGGCGCGCCTTCAAGCCCTCCGTCCCAGTCCGCGCCGGGTGCAACCGACCTGTCGCAGCCGCCGAACTTCAACTGACCTTCGCTCCAACGTAGAAGGGCCCGCCAGAATTCTGGCGGGCCTTTTTTCACGACCGGTACCCAAGCGTTCGGTGGGATCAGCCGCCCATCTTCAGAGCGCCTTCGCGCTGCTTGACCATCATGAAGGTGTCGAAGCTGTATTCGGCGACCTGCTGCCAGAGATAGCTTTCGTTGCGGAACGCCATTTGAGAGTCATAGACCTTCTTGAAAGCCGGGTTCGTGGCGGTGATCTCGTCATAGATCGCCTGCGATGCGTCGAAACTGGCGTTCATCACGTCCTGAGGGAATGCTCGCAGCAGCGCCCCGTTCTGCACCAGATGCTTGATCGCCGATGGATTGCGGTAGTCATAATCCGCCAGCATTTCCAGTGTTGCGGCGGCTCCGGCGGTCTTCAGGAGGCTCTGATAGCCCAGCGGCAATGCATTCCACGCGTCGAGATTGATGAAGCAGTTGAGCAGGAGGTTCCCCTCCCACCAGCCGGGATAGTAGTAGTACGGCGCCACCTTGTAGAAGCCGAGTTTCTCGTCGTCGTAGGGGCCGATGAATTCGGCCGCGTCGATGGCCCCCCGTTCCAGCGATGGATAGATGTCGCCGCCGGCGATCTGCTGCGGTACGACGCCGAGCTTTTCCATCACCTTCCCCGCAAGTCCGGCGATCCGCATCTTCAGCCCGTTCATGTCGGCGACCGAGTTGATCTCCTTCCGGAACCAGCCGCCCATCTGCGCGCCGGTGTTGCCGCACGGGACGTAGTAGAGTCCTTCGCCTGCGAAAAACTCGTTCAGAAGGTCCAGCCCGCCGCCGTAATAGGCCCAGGCATGCATACTGCGGGCGTTGAGCCCGAACGGGGTCGAGGCGGCCAGTGCGTAGGTCGCGTTCTTGCCGACATAGTAGGACGCGGCGGTGTGGCACATCTCGACCGTGCCGCTGGTGACGGCATCGGCGGCCTGCAGGCCCGGGACGATTTCGCCTGAGGCATAGACCTGGATCGTGAAATTCCCGTCCGTCGCCTCGCTGACATGTTTGGCCAGATTCTCGGCACCGGCATAGATCGTGTCGAGCGATTTCGGGAACGATGACGTGCAGCGCCACTGCAGTTTCGGCATGGACTGCGCGATGGCAGGCGCGGCCAGACTGCCGGCCGCGGCCGTTCCCAGGGCAGCGCCCCGCAGGAATTTACGTCGATCCATAGTGTCCCCCCCCTTTGCTGATGGAATTCGGAATTCGGAATTCGCCTGGAAGATGCCTTGATGGGGCGCAGTTGGCAACTCTCCCTTTGCCTCGTGAGGGTATAGGCTGGCTTGATGGCGTAACGAAGAAGGCCCGCTGCTTGCGCGGCGGGCCATGCTGTCGTTCTCACGAGGGTCGGTGCGGGCTCAGCCGCCCATTTTCAGCGCGCCTTCCCGCTGCTTGACCATCATGAACGTGTCGAAGCTGTATTCCGCGACCTGCTGCCAGAGATAGGTTTCGGCGCGGAACGCCATCATCGAGTCGTAGATCTTCTTGAAGGCTTCGTTCGACACGTTGATCTCGTCATAGAGCGCATTCGCCGCCTCGAAACACGCCTGCATTACGTCCTGCGGGTAGGGCCGCAACTGCGTGCCGTTCTGGACGAGCTGCTTGATCGCGGTCGGGTTCTTGAAGTCGTATTCCGCCATCATCTCTGTCGTGGCGGCCTTGCCGGCCGTTGCCAGAAGGCTCTGGTAGGCGGGCGGAAGTTCGGCCCATTTGTCGTTGTTGACGAAGAGGTTGAGGATCAGGTTCCCCTCCCACCAGCCGGGATAGTAGTAATATGGCGCCACCTTGTAGAAGCCGAGCTTCTCGTCGTCGTAGGGGCCGATCCATTCGGCCGCGTCGATGGTGCCGCGTTCCAGCGACGGATAGATGTCGCCGCCGGCGATCTGTTGCGGCACCGCGCCGAGCTTCTCGATCACCCGGCCTGCCAGGCCGCCGATCCGCATCTTCAGCCCGTTCATGTCGGCGACCGAGTTGATCTCCTTCCGGAACCAGCCGCCCATCTGCGCGCCGGTATTGCCCGCGGGAAGGTACTGCATCCCTTCGGTGTTGTAGAACTCGTTCAGCACGTCCATGCCGCCGCCATAGAACAGCCATGCCTGCATGCCGCGGGTATTCAGGCCGAACGGCACCGTGGCGCCAAGCGCATAGGCGGGGTTCTTGCCGACATAGTAATAGGCGGCGGTATGGCACATCTCGACCGTGCCGTTCGCCACCGCGTCGGCGGCCTGCAAGCCGGGCACGATCTCGCCCGCGGCATAGACCTGGATGGTGAAGTTGCCGTCGGTGGCCTCGCTGACGAACTTGGCCACGTCTTCGGCGCCGCCATAGATGGTGTCGAGCGATTTCGGGAACGAGGATGTGCAGCGCCACTGCACTTTCGGCATCGACTGGGCGATAGCGGGGCTCGCCAGTGCGCCTGTTGCGGCCGCCGCCGACCCCAGGGCGCCACCCTTGATGAATTTGCGTCTGTCCATGCTTTCACTCCCTCCGTGTTTGGGACGACCGGGCGGGGCACGGCTGTGCGTGCCTCCCTCCGAAATCTGCCGTCTGCCCTGACTTAACCGCTGGTGCAGGCAGATCAAAGCGTTCCGCAACGACGCCTTTCGCGCGCGTGGCTGCCACGGTCGGGCTCAGCGCGCAAAGAATGCGACCGTCATGGCCGCACCCACGACGACAATGGCGGCGCGCAGCGCGGCCATGTTGCGAATCCTGCGCGAATAATGGCCACCGAGGAACCCCCCGGCAGCGGTCGCGATGGCGAGCACGAGGGCGTGGTCCCACGCAATGAGTCCCGCCGTTGCGTAGGTCAGCGCCGAAACCGAGGACAGGATTGCCGAAAGGGCGTTCTTCAGTCCGTTCATGCTGTGAAGATGCGTGAACCCGATCAGGCTGAACGCCGCCAGCAGCATGATGCCAAGGCCGCCGTTGAAATACCCGCCGTAGATCGACACCGCGGTCAGAACCAGGATCGAAAACCGCGGGGAGATGCCGCTCCCGCCGGCGAGGAGAGGCAGCAGCCGTGGCCCAGCGGCGAACAGCAGCGTCGCGGTCAGCAGCAGCCACGGCACGACGCCGACGAAGACCTCGTCCGGTGTGACCATGAGCAGAAGCGCGCCGGCGAGGCCGCCGAAGACTGCCAGTCCGAACATCCATCTCAGGCCGAGCGCCCCTTCGGCGCTGACGTCGCGGCGAAAGGCCCAGGCGCTGCTGAGATAGCCGGGCAGGGCGGTGAGCGTCGCCGTCGCGTTGGCCATCACCGGCGGTACGCCCAGCCAGACCAGTGCCGGAAACGACACGAAGGTCCCGCCGCCCGCGACCGCATTGAGCGCGCCGGCAATCAGGCCGGCAAGAACGATGACGACAAAGGACAGAACGGGAACCTCCGGACGGGGACGCGCGGCACTCGGGCGGGCCGCAGCCTCGGCTCACCCTGCCGCAATCGTCGCCGCGGTCAAGGCTTCCAGTCCGCGTTTTGGCATCGGGCCAAACCGTTGCACAATGGGGAAGATCCGGCACTACTGTTTCGCAGGTCCGCGCATCGTGAGGGCAGAGAATCGGACCGGAGCGAGACGAGCGCCATGCGTGAGGGGATCGCGTGCCGGCGGTGCGGACGGCTCACGATGCACGGGTGAGGGCGGGCCGCTCGGGCCGGACGGCGAGCCTGCGCGTGACGTGTCGACGTGCACATGATCAACGATCGGGAAGGCAGGGAGGCTTCGATGACCAGCGCAAACGAGATCCGCAAGCTTCAGACCCAGGGCGTGCACCACGTCACGCTTGTCGGCGCCGACCGGCAGACCTCGATCGACTTCTGGGAAGGGGTCCTCGGCATGCCCTTCATTTTCGACCAGCCGAATCTGGATGACCCGAACCAGGGGCATCTCTATTTCGATCCCGGTGACGGCCGGCTGATCACAGTCTTCACCAACGAGGACCGCAAGCCCGACCCGTCGCGCACGCCGACCGATCCGGGCTGCGTGCACCACATTGCCTTCAACGTCAGCCAGGCGACCTTTCGGCAGGCCGTCAAGAGGCTGGATGCGCGCGGGATTCGGCATTCCGGCCCGAAGGATCGGGGCTTCATGGACTCGATCTATTTCAACGACCCGCTCGGCCTTCTCATCGAACTTGCCGCGTACCGCTTCGAGCCGCCCGAAGGCTGCCGCCACGCCGACGTGATGATCGAAGCGCACCGGATCCGCGTGGACCGGGGTGACTACAACATCCAGGAAGAACACCTTGCCGACGCCATCGAACGTCTTGTCGAGCGGCGCCAGCAATCGCTTTCGACCGACCGCGCGGCGAAGAACCCCTTCTAGAAGGGCAAGGCTCCCCAGACCCGCGCGATCCGGCGTCGGACCGCACGCGGCTTGAGCATGCCTTTGATGCAGCCGTGAGCGACCGGCGCGCGGGATGCGCCCGAACGGCGGGGCGCGTGTCGCCATCCTGCCGGTTTCGCTCCTATACCCGCCCCGTCCTCTGGCCGAGTGAACCGCTGGATAAATCCGGTTTTCCCGCACCGAGTTCAGGCCGTTGCGTAAACTCGCGAAACTCGGTGCAGACGCACTTGTGCCTGCAGGTCCGCAGAGAATTCGCTTGGTCGCTAAAAAATAATATTATATGCTTTAATTGCGACCGGGGTGCTGGAGGAGACGGCCCTAAAGGATCGCCAAAACTGGGAGGTACATGCAATGTCACTGAAGCTCGCCGCCGGCGCTGCGGCGGTTGCCCTGTCTGTGTTCGCAGCCGGTGGAGCCGGCGCCTGGACAATCGGATTCTCGCAAGTCGGGTCCGAGGGCGACTGGCGTCCCGCCTTCTCTGCCAACATGCAGGAGACCGCGAAGGACTATGATGTCGATCTGAAATTCGCCAACGCGCAGGGCAAACAGGAAGAGCAGCTTCGCGCCGTCCGCGCCTTCATTGCGCAAGGTGTCGACGCGATCATCATCGCGCCCGTGGTCGTGACTGGTTGGGATCAGGTTCTCCAGGAAGCCAAGGACGCTGAGATTCCGGTCTTCCTCGTCGACCGCGACGTCGATGTTCAGGACAAGTCGCTGTACGTCACTCGAATCTCCGCCGACTTCAATCTCGAAGGGCGTCTGGCCGGCGCCTGGCTCGCCGCTGCGTCGAAGGGCGACTGCAAGATCGTGGAGCTTCAGGGCACCACCGGATCGGCGCCGGCAATCGAACGCAAGAAGGGGTTCGAAGCGGTGATCGGCGAGTTTCCTGCCATGGAGATCGTGGCCACCCAGTCCGGCGACTTCACGACCGAGGGCGGCAAGAAGGTGATGGAAGCCTTCATCAAGTCCACCAACAATCTGGAAGGCATCTGCGCCTCGTTCGCGCACAACGACAACATGCAGCTCGGCGCGATCCAGGCGATGAAGGAAGCCGGGCTCAATCCCGGCAAGGACGTTCTCATGGTGTCGGTCGACTACGTGCCGGCGATCAAGGACAAGCTGGCGAATTGCGAAGCGAATGCTTCGGTCGAACTGCGGTCGGCGGTCGGCCAGTACATCTATCCCGTCGTGGTGGATTACCTGAAGGAGCCGCACGAGCTGGACAAGTGGATCGTCATTCCTTCCGACCTCCACACCGCGAACTGCACGAGCAGCTGATCTGATCGAGACGGCGTTCCCGCTGCCCTGCCCGTTGGGGGCAGGGCAGCGGCGCGCCGCGAAAGCACCGCATCACGCCCGCGACGGGCCCGAGATCGTCTGATGTCCCCTGAAACACCCGGCCAGGCGCGGGTCGAAATGCGCGCCATTCGCAAGGTCTTTCCCGGCGTGCGTGCGCTTGACGACGTGGACCTGCGAATCTTTCCCGGAGAGGTGCACGCGCTCCTTGGCGAGAACGGGGCGGGAAAGTCCACGCTCATCAAGATTCTGACGGGCGCCTTGCTGCGGGACGGCGGCGAGATCCTTCTCGACGGCCGCCCGGTCGATGTGCGCTCGACGAAGGAAGCGCAGGGGCTGGGCATCTCGACCGTCTTTCAGGAGGTCAACCTCATTCCCTCGATGTCGGTCACCCAGAATCTCACCCTCGGGAAGACCGGGGGGCGGTTCGGGATGATTTCGTGGCGGCGGGCGCGTGCCGAAGCGCAGGCAAAACTGTCCCGTCTCGGGGTCAAGATCGACATTGACCAGTCGCTCGGATCCTACTCGGTCGCCATGCAGCAACTGGTCGCCATTGCCCGTGCGCTTGACGACGAGACCCGAGTTCTCGTTCTGGACGAACCCACCGCGAGTCTCGACGCCGACGAGACGGCGGCCCTGTTCGGTATCATCCGGGATCTGAAGGCGAAGGGCATCGCCATCGTCTTCATCACCCACTTCCTCGATCAGGTCTACGAGATCTCCGACCGGATCTCAGTCCTCAGGAACGGTCTGCTCGTTGGAACCGGGCCGACGTCGGAGATCTCCCGCCAGCAGTTGATCGCAATGATGCTGGGACGCGAACTGGGCGAGGTCGAGTCGGCCTATGCAGCTCACCGCAAGACCGGCGAAGGAGCGGAGGTTCTCACGGCGCGCGGGCTTGGACGGCGGCGTACACTCAAGCCCTTCGACCTGACACTGCGCGCGGGCGAGGCCGTGGGTCTCGCCGGGCTCCTGGGCTCCGGCCGGACCGAGGTGGCGAAGCTTCTGTTCGGGGCGATCCGATCAGACAGCGGCGTGCTGTCGCTTGAGGCTGGGCCGGTCCGCCACGCTTCGCCCCGGCGGTCGATCGTCGCCGGCATGGCGTTCTGTCCCGAGGATCGCAAGGCCGAGGGCCTGATCGGTGAACTCAGCATCCGTGAGAACATCGTGATGTCGATGCAGGCCAAGGGCGGCTGGCTGAGAAAGATCCCGCGCGCCGACCAAGAGCGCATCGCCGACGAGATGATCCGCGCTCTGGCGATTGCGACGCCAGACGCCGAGAAGCCGGTTTCGCAGCTTTCCGGCGGCAACCAGCAAAAGGTCGTGCTGGCGCGCGCGCTTGCGTCCAGGCCCAGGATCATGCTGCTGGACGAACCGACGCGGGGCATCGATGTCGGTGCGCATGCCGAGATCATCCTTCTGATCCGGCGTCTCTGCGATCAGGGGCTGGCGCTGCTTGTCGCCTCGTCGGAGCTTGACGAGGTCGTGGCCGCGTCTGACCGGGTGGCGGTGATGCGCGACCGGGAAATGATCGGTGAGATCGCCAGCGGAGCGGTCACGCGCGACAACATCATTCGGATGATTGCGGGGAAAGATGACGGACGTGGCTAGGCTTCCCCGGAGGCGGGATCGGGTTGCGCGTCCGGGCACTCACCGGGCGCTCTGGCCGCTGCTCGCCCTGGCAGTGATCCTGATCGTCGACGGGATGATCTCTCCCAATTTCTTCGCCATCCGCATCGTCGAGGGGCGTCTTTTCGGCAACCTGATCGACATCCTCTACCGCGCGGTTCCGACTGCGCTGGTGGCGCTGGGGATGGCGGTGGTGATCGGGAGCAAGGGAGTCGATCTGTCTGTCGGGTCGATCATCGCTATCTCGGGCGCGGTGATCGCCTGGCGCATCCATGCCGGAGACCCGCATTTCGTGATCCTCCTGCTGGCCCTGGCCGCAAGCGTCGTCTGCGGCATGTGGAACGGACTTCTGGTCGCGGGGATCGGGATCCAGCCCATCGTCGCCACGCTGATCCTGATGGTGTCCGGGCGAGGGGTCGGGATGCTCATCAACCTGCTTTACGGCGGGACCGATCCAAGCTTCGAAAGCGCGCTGCTTCAGGGGTTGTCGACCGGCCATCTCTGGTTGATCCCGACGCGCCTGATCCTCGGTGCGGTCCTCTTCGTCGCGTTGTGGCTGGTGATCCGCCGGACCGCCCTCGGCCTCTTCATCGAGGCCGTCGGCGGCAACGCGGCAGCTGCGAACCTCGCCGGGGTGAACGCGCGGCTCGTCACCTTCGCAGCCTATGTCATCTGCGGTCTGATGGCCGGCTGGGCGGGGGTCATCCTGACCGCCGATACCCACACGTCGGATCCGGTATCGGTCGCGCTCTATATCGAACTCGACGCGATCCTCGCGGTGGTCATCGGTGGTGGCTCGCTGGCCGGCGGCCGGATCTACCTCGGGATGACGGTGATCGGCGCGCTGGTGATCCAGGCGCTGACCACCTCCATCCTGATCTCGGGGCTGCCGCCGGAATACAACCTGATCATCAAGGCGGTCGTGGTGCTGTTCGTGCTGGTCCTGCAATCCGACAATGCCCGCACGCGGATCGGACAGATCGTCTCGGGAGGCCGGCGTTGAACCGCAAGTACATCCCCCTCGCCACGACCATCGCGGTGTTTCTCGCGCTCTTCCTGATCGGTGGAGCGATGTACCGCAACTTCCTGTCCACACTGGTGCTCGGCAACATCCTGGCCGACAATTCCTTCATCATCATCGCCGCCATCGGGGCGACCTTCGTCATTCTCTCGGGCGGAATCGACCTGTCGATCGGGTCGATGATCGGTTTCGTCGGGGTGTCGATGGCGGTGCTTGACCGCATGGGGTGGCACCCGCTTGCCTCGGCGGCGCTTATGCTGTGCTTCGGCATCCTGTTTGGCGCGGCGCAGGGGTGGATCATCGATTTCTGCGCCATTCAGCCCTTCATCGTCACCCTGGCGGGGCTCTTCCTGCTGCGTGGCGCCTGCTTCATGGTGACCGTGGACTCGGTGCCGATCCGCCACGATTTCGTCCAGTTCTACGCGTCGCTGAAGGTCCACCTGCCGGGGCGCGGGGTGTTGCGAAGTTCGGCACTGGTGATGCTCGCCAGCCTTGCCGTTGCAGTCGTCATCGCCCATTTCACCCGCTTCGGATCGAATGTCTACGCGGTGGGCGGCGACCGGGAATCCGCTCGGCTGATGGGTGTGGACATCCGCCGGACGACCGTGTCGGTCTATGCGCTGGGTGGCTTCTACAGCGCGCTCGCGGGCGTGGTCTACGCGCTCTACACGTCATCGGGCTATCCGCTTGCGGGCTCGACCCTGGAACTGTCGGCCATCGCCGCCGTCGTCCTCGGCGGCACGCTGTTGTCGGGCGGCGTCGGAATGGTCGTGGGGACCCTGTTCGGCGGCATGATCCTTGGTCTCATTTCCACCCTGATCATCTTCAACGGGTCGTTGAACAGCGCATGGATCCTGATCAGCAGCGGTGTGCTGCTCTTCGCCTTCATCGTCTTGCATCGGTTCCTCGTAAGCTCCATCGGTCTGCGGGAGACACAATGAAGGATCCGGCCCGCAGATGACCAAACGACAGTCCAGCCATTCGCGCGCCGTCGCCCCGCGCCAGTTGGGTCTGCCGAAGCGCGGACTTCCGCATCTTGACGGCAGCGTCCAGGCGTCGAGCCTCGTCAATCGGATCGGGCGGGAAATTGTCGGCGGCGCCTTTGCGCAGGAAAGCCTGTTGCCCAACGAGTCGACGATGCTGGAGCGGTATTCGGTGTCCCGGACCGCCCTGCGCGAGGCCTACAGCAAGCTCACCGCAAAAGGACTGATCTCGGCGCGGCCGCGGGTCGGCACCAGCGTCCGGCCGAAGCTCGACTGGAACATGCTCGATCCCGAAGTGCTGAACTGGCACCTGCAGACGATCCCGGCCGACGAGATCGCCGAAAAGCTCTATGCCTTGCGGCGGATGATCGAGCCCGGCGCGTCCGAGATGGCGGCGGAAAACCATACCGAGGCAGACCTGGAGCGCATTGAGGCTGCCTATCAGGACATGCGGGCGAACGCGGCGCGCGAAGCCGACCTGATCGATGCGGATCTGCGCTTTCACCTCGCCATCCTGCAGGCGACGCAGAACCCGTTTCTCAACGCTTTCAGCGCGGTGATCCACGCTGCCATGGTCAGCACGTTCGAATTGAGCTGGCGCGGGGCGGAGATCATCCGGCAGAAGCGCCTGGAACAGCACGGCGCCGTTGCCGAGGCGATCGCCAATCGGCAGGCGGCACTGGCGAGACAGCGGATGGAGCAGCTTCTGGCGGATTCGATCCAGGACGTCAGCGACGCGCTTCAGGCGCGGGAAAGCGCATCGAAAGCGGTCGGCCAGGGCTGATCCGGACAGGGCCGATGCCGGCCCCGTCTCCTGGATCGTCGGGCGTAGCGTCTTGGTTCACGCGGCCTTCAGGCCGAGGATC
>JAGQRV010000067.1:0-66588 GCA_020425125.1 Paracoccaceae bacterium
CAGCACCGCCGCACCAATCACCCCCCACCCCGCACGACGCACGCACGAGACGGCGGACAAGGGAGATGGAGTGGCAGGTCCGACCTGGCCGAGGGCGGCGTTCCTTACGTCCGCGGAAAGATGTACCTGCCGTCCGTCTGGTCGCCGTCGCGTGTGGCGCCAAGCCGTGTGACCAGGCGGACCATGCGCTTGTTCTGCGCGTTGACATGAAGCACAAGGTCGCGGCCGTCATCGTGGCAGACGCGCCCGATCGCGGTGCGCAGCACGGCCTCGCCCAGTCCCCGGTTTTGCCATGGCGCAAGCACGGATATGGCCAGTTCGGTTTCGCCGTTCGCCGCCATCGCGTTCAGTTCGGCCAGTGCGACGATGGCTCCTTGCGACATGAAGCCGAAGAACGTGCTGGACCGGCCTTCCGGCGAGGAATAGCGCCTCAGCAGTGCCGGGAGTGTAACCCGCGCATTGAACCGGTGCGCGCGGTCCTCGCCGTCGAGCTTCGCGTAATGCAGGATGACGGACAGAAGCCGGGTCCGCGGGATCGAGACCGGTCCGAAGACCGCTGCATCACGCGGCGGAACTTCCAGCCCCAAGCGCGCCCTGAATGACAGGCTCCATGGGCTGGCGCGGCGTCCAAGGCGCTTCGCCTGCGCGAAAAGGGCATCAAGCCGGGTTCTGGACCGATCCGCCCAACTGCGCAGCCGCGCAGCCACGACATGAGTCCGCGCGGACTGACCGGGATAGGATTTCGCTGCTGCCAAAGGAACATCCTGGCGCTGTGATCTCCGCCCTCGCAACAACATCGGTATGGAATCCGGTTGCTGCAATGCTGGCACACCGTTTTGACGACGCGGTGTTGCCATTTCGTCCGCGACGACGATGCGACGGCCTTGACGGCCCGCGGCGGTGCGGTTGCGGCGGGCGTGGTGGCTCGGGCACCCTTTCGGGGATCGGCGGGAGATGCGGTCTGCTGCGGGCCCGGCAGATCTAGTTGCGTTGTCCTTCCAGCCACTCGACTTTCGCCGCGAACATGTAACCGGCGCCGTGGACCGTCTTGATGATCCGCGGATGTCGCGGATCTTCGCCCAGTTTCTGGCGCAGCCGCGAAACCCGGACGTCGATGCTGCGGTCGAACACCGCGGTCGAGTCGCCGCAGCTTTCCATCAGGGTCTCGCGCGTCAGCACCCGTTGCGGCATGGAAAGAAAGCTTTGCAGCAGGCGGACATCGCCGGTGCTGACCTCCACGTCATGCCCGTCCGGCGCGGTCAGGCGGTGACTGGCGAGATCCACCGTCCACCCGTTGAACCGGGCGACCTGCAGGGATGGCGCGCCGTCGCTGCTTTCCGCCCGGCGCAGCACTGCCTTGGCCCGTGCCACGGCCTCTCGCGGACTGAACGGCTTGACCAGATAGTCGTCGGCGCCCATCTCGAGGCCGATCACCCGGTCTGGTATTTCGGTCCAGACCCCGCTCATCATGATGACGGGGATCTTCTGCTTGCGCAGCCGCCGGACGGTCAGGTCAAGCCCTTCACCATCCGGCAGCCGCATGTCCACGAAGCAGAGGGCAGGCCGGATTTGCGACAGGCGCCGTTCCAGGTTGCGGATCAGGCCGAAGGTTTCGGTCTCGAAGCCGTGCTCCTCGAATGTCCGTGCCAGAATGGCCGCCAGTTGCCGATCGTCTTCCAGGATGAAGATCAACCGTGACCTGTCCTCGCTCGCCATATCTCCCCCCCTCGGGATTGGCCGGTGACAGCCGATCCCCTATGCGCTTTCGATTTTCTTCAGAAGATCGCCGATCGGGAACGGCTTGCGCAAGATCGGCAATCGGCAGGCCGGGCGGCCGGTGTCGCAGACCTCGCCGGCGGTCATCAGGATGATGCGCAGGTCGGGCCGCCCGTTCATCGCGGTTTCGGCAAGATCGTAGCCGGACATCCCCGGCATCGCCACATCGCTGACGAGGACGCACAGTTCGTCGAGTGCCTCGACCAGCGGCACCGCTTCCTCGCCACTTTCGGCTTCGATGACGGTGTAGCCTGCCAGCTCAAGATCGCGGCCGATATGCCGCCGGATCGTGTGGTTGTCGTCCACCACGAGGACAAGGCCCTGACCGTGCAATCGGCGGGACGCCTCGTCCGGTGCCGCTTCGGGACGGGTCTCGCCATGCGGGGCAACCGGCAGGTCAAGCAGGAACGTCGTCCCGACGCCGACCTCGCTTTCGAGGTCGATCCGTCCGGCAGACTGTTTCACGAACCCCCAGATCATGCTCAGGCCCAGTCCGGTGCCCTTGCCTGACGCCTTGGTGGTGAAGAAGGGTTCGAAGATCTGGTTGCGGATCTCGGCCGGGATGCCGTGGCCCGTGTCCGACAGGGTCAGCCGCACGAAGCCGGGACCCATCTCCGGCGACGGATGGGCGAGAGCGATGACGATTTCGCCCCCCTCGGGCATCGCGTCCCGCGCATTCAGGCAGAGGTTGAGAAGCGCAACTTCGAACTGGGCCCGGTCAAGGTAGATCGCGGGCAGATGGAGGCCGAACCTGGTGGTGACCGAGATATCCGTCCGCATCGTGCGCCGCAGCAGGCGCAGAAACGAGGTCACGCATTCCACGGCGTCAACGGGCTCGGGATGCAGCGGCTGCCGGCGGGCCACCGCAAGCAGCTGCTGGGTCAGTTGTACGCCCTGTTCGATCGCGTGGAACGTCGGATCGACATATTCCGCCAGCAATGCCGGATCGCTGATCTTCTCGCGTAGGGGCGCCATGTTGCCGATCACCACCGCCAGAAGATTGTTGAAGTCGTGCGCGATGCCGCTGGCCAGTTGTCCGACGGCATCCATCTTCTGCGCCTGCAGCAGCCTGGCTTCGGCCTCCTTCTCGCGCGTGACGTTGAACGAGCACACGAAGAACCCCAGAACATCGCCGGACGACGATATCTCGGGGCGCAGGAACGTGCGCACCACCATCTGGCGGCCATCCTGATGGCGGACCGGATGTACATAATCGACCGCGGTTCCCTTGAAGGCGGCTTCGAAGAACGGGTCGCCGAGTTCCATCGTGTCCGTGCAGATGAAGTCGTCCGCATGCATCCCGACGATGGCCCCCGGAGAAAGGCCATAGGCCGCGGCGAAGCGGCTGTTGGCGAACCGGTAGATCTTGTCGGGGTCGACATAGGCCAGCCCGATCGGGAGCTTGTCGGTAATGACCTTCAGAAGCCGCTCGTCCCGCCACGCACCCTGCTCGGCATAGAGCTTGAAATCGATCATGCTGCCGCCTTCCCGTCCTCAATCAGGTCCGCTTTTCGCAAGACCGCCGCATTCCGGCGCCTCCGCGAGCGCTTGAATCAGCGTATCAGGCCGAAGACCGCCGACTCGGCTGCCACGATCCGACGCTGACCGATACACCATCATTTCCCGGCGGCACCGTGCAAATTCATGGGCCACGGCGGCCAGCGTGTTCAGGGCGGCGCTTATCGAGGCCCCAAAGGTATCAAGGCAGGAAACGGTCCTGCCGACGCGTGACTGTGCGCCGTCGGAGCGTTCTGGCGGTGATCCGGGCCGCATCGTCGCCGGTCCTCAAATGCCCTGGGCCGCACGGACCTTGCGCGACGCGGTCAGTTTCATTCCCGGCGCGGCAAGTCGCTCCTGCGCGCCGACCCAGGCATAGGCCAGCAGGCACGGCTCCAGATCACCCGTGGTGATGCGGTGCTCGTCACCCGGCTTGTTGAGGATGAGCGAGCCTGGCGCATAGACCGCGGCATGGTTTTCCGACCACGCGCCCGCCACCGAGATGTAGCTTTCCTCGATTCCGACATGGCTGTGCTGGGGATAGGTGGTGCCGGGCGCGAACAGCACGAAGCCGAGGATGAGCTGGTCGGACAGAACCGGTCCCTGCGGCCCGAGGACTTCGCAATAGGCGTATTTTCGAGCGAGCGCCTTCGGCATCCGTGCGTAGCCGTATTCCCATGTCAGACGGTGGCGCACCTCGCGCAGGGCGCGCGCCATGCCCTGCATCGTTCCGCGTTCCCCCAGGTCGAGCGTCCGCGACAGGTGCGCGGCCACCGGTTTCGCCTGCGGCGACCGTGCGACGATTGCCGGATTGGTGGCGAACGCCGCCGAGAGGGCATTGCGCACCTTGTTGCGATGGCTGCGGATCAGGTCGCTGCCGCCGGCCGACCCGTGCCGGTAGAGCGCCTCGAACTCGCGCATCAGGTAGAACCAGTCGGGCGCGTCCTTCAGATGCGAGGCTTCGTGCCGTGCCGCGGCGCCGTCTTCGGGAGGCGGTAGATCGGTCATCGGCGGGTCCTCTCGGCAGTGCAGGTTCGTGCAGGCGCAATCCGCATGACAATGCGCGCGGAGGCCCTGGCCGACAAGACGCGCGCGGCGGGCTGGTCGTCCATGCGGGAGCGTCGCCGTTGGCGGGGTCCCGTTGCGGCCCGCGGGTCCGCCCGACATGATGGCCGCCGAGTCGGGGCAGGGGGCATCATGAAGGCGCGCGTGAAATGGGTCGAGGATCGGACCTTCGTCGGTGAATCCGGCAGCGGCCACAAGCTGGTCTTCGGCACGTCCTACGGGCCGGACGGACGCACGCCCGGACCGAGCCCGATGGAGCTTGTGCTGATCGGCACCGCGGGGTGTTCGGCCTATGATGTCGTGCATATCCTTCAGAAAGGCCGCCAGTCGGTCGAGGAGTGCCAGGTCGAGGTCGAAGCTGACCGTGCGACCGACGACCCCAAGGTCTTTACCCGGATCCACCTGCACTTCGTGGTGAAGGGGCGTGGACTGGCCCGAGCCAAGGTGGAACGCGCGATCAGCCTTTCGGTCGAGAAATACTGCTCGGCATCCGCCATGCTCGCCAAGACCGCGACGATCACGTACGATTTCGAGGCGGTCGATTCCGACCCGGGGGCGTGAGGTTCCCCTGCGCGGTTGGTGGGGAAGCGATCGCGCTGCTAGAGTGGAAGCTCAGCCGGCAGCGTGCCCGAACCCGAGGCGAGCCGGAGCAGGGAGGAACACATGGACCACGTCTATCCCGTGACCGAGATGTACGGCTCGTCGAGCGAGTCGATCGATGACGCGATCCGGCAGGCCGTCTCGGCCGCAAGCCAGACCGTGCGCAACCTCGAATGGTTCGAGGTCACCGAGATCCGCGGCCACGTCGAGCCCGACGGGTCGGTGGGACATTTCCAGGTGGGCGTGAAGCTGGGCTTCCGCCTGGAGAAGAAATCCACTTAGGCAGGACGGCGGCCCAAGGGTCTGACCCCCGGGGCTTCGGAGGCCCGGCCTCGGGGGACAGTATTTCCGCCGACTTCGAGGATCGGATGCAGACGCGGCCTGCAATCTGTGGCGTGTGCCCAGGTCGTGGACAGGCACCGCCAACATCCCCAGAGGCGTCCGGGAACGCGCGGTGAGGCCTGCGCCGGGCTTCCTTACTGTCCGGTGTCCCGCAACGCCCGGGACGCCATATTCCGTCCGTTTTCTAGGGGTTTCTTGCTGCGGTTGTTCGGGCATCGAGGGAACGTGACGGTCTTTCGCGTCATGGTTGGAAAGTCGGACCAATGCGCGCGACGGTTCAGACCATGGTCCGCTGCGGGGCGGCCCGGATTGGGTTTCCTTGGAGGTCATCGGGGCACGGCATGTGCCCGTCAGCTCCCAAGGAAAGGACACCGCCATGACGACCTTCACCATTCTCAAGCGCAGCACTGCGGCTCTGGCGCTTGCCGCCCTGATCGTCCCGGCGCCCTGGAACCTGCAGGTCGACCCCGCAACCCGGACCGTGTCGCTGCAGGACTCCATGGCACTGGCCAAGCGTGGCGGAGACGACGACCGCGACGACAAGGGGGGCTCCCGCGGCCGGGATGACCGGCGAGGCAAGAGCAGCTCCCGCAGCGGCGGCGATGACAAGGGCGGCAAGCGCGGCTCAGGGCGCAGCGACGACAAGGGCAGCAAGAGTGCGTCCCGCGGCAACGACGACAGGGGCCGTGACGATCGGGGCCGTGACGATCGGGGCCGCGACGACCGCGCCGACGACAGCAACGGGCGGGGCCGGGGCGGCGACGATCACCGTGGCCGCGGCCGGGACGACGCCAACGAAGTCACGTTGTCCGATGGCTCGCGGATCGAGATCCAGAACGGCCGGTTCGAAATGAAGGATGCCAGCGGCCGAACCGTCGTGGAACGGCCCGCGACTGCTGCGGATCTTGCCCTTCTGGGCCGGGCCCGATCCGAAGCCGGACTGGCAACCGCGGCCGTAGCGTCGGACGGTCGATCGCTTGGCGCGCGCGACAACAATCGCGGTGGCGGTGTCGTGGCGAAATACGAGGCGAACGGATCCAGTATCGAGATCACCTACACCGACGGCTGGAAGGAAGAAATCGAAGGCGGCCGGTACGAACTGACCGACAATCTGAACCGGACCGTGATCCAGCGCCCCGCGCGGCCCGAGGATTTCGACCGCCTGTTCTCGCCGCTGCAATAGGCGGATCAGGACCCGCCCCAGTGCCGCTGCGCCACCAGCGCGGCCTCGGTGCGGTTCCTGACCTGCAGCTTCTGCAGGATTGCGGTCATGTAATGCTTGACCGTCTTCTCCTGGAGGTCGACCGCACGGGCGACCTCCTTGTTGCTCATGCCTTCGGCCACCAGCCTGAGGATTTCCTCCTCCCGCCCGGTCAGCGTGTCGAACGGGTCCGGCGCCTCGGCCATCGCCCGCGGCGATTTCAGCCGGGCGAGAACCTTTGCCGCGAGCGACGGGGCGACGTAGGTCCGGCCGGCAACCAGGTCTTCGAGGATGCGGATCAGCTCGCGCGATCCCACGCCCTTGAGGATGTACCCCGCAGCCCCGGAAGCGAGGGCGTCGAGCACGCTGTCGTCGTCCTCCGATACGGTCAGCATCGCGACCAGAGGCGCCGGGTCCAGCGCCGCGATGGCCTTCAGCGCGGCCAGTCCCCCGTCCGGCATCGAGAGGTCGAGGACGACGACATCCGGTGCCAGCCGCACGGCGAGGGTGACCGCCTCGCGGCCGGTGGCGGCCTGGCCGATCACCTCGAACCCGGCGCTGTCCGCAAGCGTGCGGGCCACGCCCTCCCGGAAAAGCGGGTGATCGTCGGCCAGAACCACACGTGTTCGGGTCATGTCTCGTCTCCGGTGAAAAGGGTCATGCTGATTTCGGCGCCGCCTTCGTCCCGGTTCCGGACGCTGAAGCCTCCGCCAAGGCTCTCGATACGGTCCCTGAGGCCGGACAGTCCGAGGCCGAACTGAGGTATCGCATCGTCCGCCCCGAAGCCGGGACCGTCGTCCGCGACCTGAACCTCAATCCGGTGTCCGCGGCAGGCCAATGCGACACGGGTGCCCGAACCGCCGCCATGGCGGCTTGCATTGTTCAGGCCCTCCTGCACGAAGCGGTAGATGCAGATGCGCATCGCCGGGCTGATTCCGGCCACGGGCGAGATGTCGATTGAACTCGCGATATCCTCGCCGGTGCGGTCGCGGTGTGCGGTCACCGCCATCCGGGCGATCTGCCCCGGCGTGCGTCCCGCGATGTCGGGCAGGGTGAGCCCCCGCGAGATGGCGCGCACTTCCTCCATCGCCGCGGCCAGCGCGTCGCGCACCCCGTCGAGTTCGCCTTGGGCGCGTGCGTCCGGCTGGGCGTCGCGCAGATCGTCGAGCCGGAGTGCGGCGAATGCCAGGTACTGGGCGGGACCGTCATGCAGATCCGCCCCGATCCGCCGCATCGCATGTTCGGTGGTGGTGGCGGCGCGCCCGGCGGCCTCCTGCACCCGAAGCCGCAGGTGGCGGTTGCGTTCGGACAGGGCGCGGACGTCGCGCAGGCGGGCGTCGAGGTCGCGCCGCTGCCTCTCGATCGTGCGACTGCCGCCGAGGACGATGAGATAGAGCACGGCACCGACGCTCAGGCCAACCAGCGCGACGGCGAGCCAGGCCGACCGCCGCGCGGCGACCAGATCCCGGGCGAGCTGGTAGTTGACCTCATAGAATTCCGCGACGGCGATGACGTCGCCCGACCAGACCTCGCGGATCGGGCTGTAGATCTCGAGAAGTGGCAGCCCCAACGCTTCCTCGGCCGCATCCTCGTCGTCGCCGAACCGGTCGAACTCGGCGGTGACCTTTCCGGCCCAGGCGCCGCGCAGACCGTCGGACGGCGGGAAGACCTGACCGACCAGCGCCTTGTCCGACGCCTCGACCACGTGCCCCCCCGGCTTCCAGACCTTGTAGGACACAATGCGTTCGCCCAGCGGCGTGTTGGTGAACACTTCCTCCAGTGCCCGGCGAGCATTCGCGGACAGCTGGTCGCTTTCGGCCAGTTGCTGGCTGATCGGCGAGACGAAGCTTTCCATGTAGAGCGCGGTCGCGATGGCCGTGTTGCGCACTACGCTGTCCTCGATCCGCGACGCCACGACCTGTCCGACAAGAAGCGAGGCCGCGACCAGGACCAGCCCCCCGGCGAGACCGAAACGGGTCGCCAGAGAAGCGCGCGTCCAGAATGTGCCGGTGCCGGATCCGTCTGCCATGTCTTCTTATCGGCAAGATCCGGGCGTCGGGGAACGGCCTTTCGTCTGAAAGGCGCGGGTTAATCAAGACTTTGGCCACTTGATCGCCATATGCCTGCTCAGCGGCGGGCTTCGGTGCGCCCCGTTCCGGTTGCCGCGCTTACCGCGCAGCTTCGATGTCGCGCATCGCTTCCAGCAGGCGTGCGACCTCGTCGAGGGAATTGTAATGGCAGGCCGAGACCCGCACGCAGGAGGCAAGGCGCATCGGGTCGAGGATGTTAGCCGAGTAGTGATCGGCCTTGCGGGTATGGGTGCGGATGCCGGCGCGGTTCAGTCCCGCGACGATATCGGGCGCGTCCAGCCCGTCGACGGCGAAGGAGACAAGCCCCTCGCGCAAGGGATTGTCGATACCGCCGACGATGGTGACGCCCGGTATCTGTGCCAGCCCGCGCAGGTTTCCGGTGCCATGCAGCATCGCGTCGGTGAGCTGCTTCTCGTGCGCATGGATGGCTTCGCCCGCGGCGACGATGCGGTCCCGCGGCGCGTCGCTGGCGGTGAAATGGCTTCCCAGCCAGTCGAGATAGGACACCACATCCGAGAACGTGGCGTAAGCGCCAGTGTCGCGCGTGCCCAGTTCCCATGCGGTGCCGGGCGCGCCGAGGAGGGCGTCGTGCGGCAGGGCGGCCAGCCTTTCCGAGACCCAGGCGATCCCGTATCCATGGCGCGAGAACGCCTTGTAGGGCGAGATCACGTACCCGTCGATGCCGTAGGAGGCGAGATCGAGCCGTCCGTGCGCCGCATGCTGAATGCCGTCCACGACGATGAAGCAGTCCGGTGCAACCGAGCGTATTGCGGTGGCGATGGCGGTGATGTCGACGCCCATTCCCGTCACCGGCGACGTGTGCAGGATCGTCGCTACCCGCGTGTCGGGCGTGATCTCGGGACGATAGGCGTCGGCGCCGACGGTGCCGCGCGCGGCGTCATGCGCCACCAGGACATGATCCTTGCCGCCGACCGGCGCGTAGCGGGCGCAGGCACTGCGCGACGCGGGATGCTCGAGCGTGGACCCCAGAACACGGCCTGCCGAAGGCGTGCCGAGGCAGGCGGTGCGGATCAGGCGGAACAGCAATTCGGTGCCGCTTTCGCCGACCAGGAACTGGCCGCCCTCCGGATTGAAGAAAGTCTGCATGTCCCGGCGCGCGCGGGCGATCACGCCGACAAGCGCCTGCGAGGCCACGTTCTCACGCCCCTGGTTGTCGGGGATCGCCGCGAAATCGGCCGAGGTCCGGACGACCGATTTCAACGTCAGTGCGCCGCCGGCATTTTCGAAGAACACGCGCGGACCCTGGAAGGGATCGCTGTCCACATGGGCGAAGCGGTCGCGGATCTGGTCGAGAAGGCCGGGGATCGTGTCGAACATCGAGGGTCTCGCAATAGGGGGCTCTACCGGGGCGCGTCGCTCGAAGGCGGCGCAAAATGGGGGCCTCGCGCGGATATCCCACGGCGTTTCGCCGCGTCAACCGCCCTGCCAGGGCGATCCGAGCTTGGCGGATCCGGGACGGCGACGCTAGACTTGCGCCCAGAACAAAGCAAAATCGGGAGGAAACGCCTTGAAATTCTTCGGTTCTCTACTGGCTGTAACCGTTCTTGCGGCCGCTCCGGCGATTGCTCAGCAGCAGCTTTCGATCGCGACCGGCGGTACTGGGGGTGTCTATTACCCGATGGGCGGCGGGCTTGCCGAGGTCATCAACAACAACGTTGACGGCTATTCAGCGACGGCCGAGGTGACCGGTGCGTCGGTCGAGAACATGGGGCTCATCGCCACCGGCGACGCCGACCTGGCGCTCGCGCTCGCCGACACGGTGGAGCAGGCCTATTCCGGAACCGGTCGGTTCGAAGGCCAGCAACTCGCCATGGTGCGCGCCATAGCGTCGATGTATGCCAACATGGTGCAGATCGTGACGCTGGCGGACAGCGGAATCGAGTCGCTTCAGGACCTCAAGGGCAAGCGCGTCTCGGTCGGGGCACCCGGTTCGGGGACGGAAGTGAATGCCCAGCAGATTCTCAACGCCAACGGCATCACCTATGACGACATCGAGGAACAGCGGCTGAACTTCAACGAAACCGCGGATGCGCTGGGCAACGGCGACATCGATGCCGGCTTCTGGAGTGTCGGCGCGCCGACCTCGTCGATCCTCAATCTCGCGACGACCAACCATATCAGAGTCCTGCAGCTGTCCCCGGACGAGGTCGCGGCCGCCTTGGGCGCGAACAAGGTCTTTTCGGAAACCACGCTGCCCGGCGGCACCTATCAGGGCGTGGATTCGAACCTGACGGTGATCGGGGTGCCGAACGTCCTGGTCGCATCGTCCGAGATGCCCGACGACCTCGCCTATGCGATCACCAAGGCCATGTTCGAGAACATCGGCGACCTGCAGGCGGTCCATCCGGCGGCAAAGCAGACCACGGTGGACTTCACGCTATCCGCGACGCCGATCCCGCTGCATCCGGGGGCGATCCGATACTACGAAGAAACCGGCGCGACGGTTCCGGAGAAACTGCACCCGTGAGGGCGATCCTGCTGGGAGGGTGTCTGGCCCTCCCGATTGCGGCGGCGTCGGGCGCCGCGACGCTGACGGCCTGTCTGAGCGACGGAACGGAACTGGCCCGCTTCGAGATCGCGGACGGGCAGGGCTGGTGTATCCTCTGGCATCATTCCGTTCAGGGCTTCGAGGTCGCGGACTGTTACGAGAACCGGGCCGGTCGCATGACGCTCGTTCGGTCGCACCTGCCGGACTTCGCGGCGGGGCTCGACCACATTCCGGGCCGGGGACGGCAGGTGTCCGATGGCCACGGTGGCTACTGGATCGAGGATCTGGACGAGCCGGTGCCGGGGAATTCCTACATCCTGCGGCCCGGCCAGGGCCCGGTCGATCACCGGATCCGGGTCGGTGACACCGCGGTGTCGCTGTCGGCCAAGGCGCCCCATGCGCGCGTGCGCATTTCGCTGACCGAGGGGAAGGGAAGCCCGTGAGCGAGAGCGGGATCGCCACCGAGACCCGACCGACGGCCCCGGCCGTCCTGCGGCTGATCATGATCGTGGCGATCGCGCTGTCGCTGTTCCAGCTCTACACTGCCGGTGTTCGTCCCCTCGGACTGTTCTACCAGCGGCCCATCCACCTCGGTTTCGTTCTCGTCCTGTGCTTTCTGATCCATCCGGTCTTCGGCAAGGGGCGGCCACGCGGCCGGATCGGCTGGGCGATCGACGGGACGCTTGCGCTCTGCGGCGTATTGGTCGGGTTCTGGGTGCCCTACAACATCGACATCATCGCCAATGCCATTTTCCCGCGGCCGATCGACGTCGCGGTGGGTGTCGTCACGACCCTGGTCGTTCTCGAAGGGGCGCGCCGGGCGGTGGGGCTCGGCATGACGATCATCGGCATCGTCTTCCTGCTCTATGCCTTTGCGGGGCGCCGGGGCGAACTGCCCTGGCTTGCCGACTGGATGCCGGGGATCCTCAATCACCGGGGCTATCCGCTCGACCGGGTGGCAAGCCAGATGACGCTGGGGGCGGAGGGCATCTTCGGGATCCCGCTTGGCGTCGCCGCAACGTTCATCTTCATCTTCGTGCTCTTTGGCGCCTTCCTGGAAGTGACCGGGGCCGGCAAGTTCTTCATCGACCTCGCCTATGCCGCGACCGGGCGCCAGCGCGGCGGGCCGGCAAAAGCGGCGGTGCTGGCTTCGGCCGGCATGGGGTCGATCTCAGGCTCCGCCATCGCCAATGTGGTCACGACCGGCGCCTTCACCATCCCGCTGATGAAGCGTCTCGGCTATCGCCCGGCGCAAGCCGGCGGGATCGAGGCCGCGGCCTCGACCGGCGGGCAGATCATGCCGCCGCTGATGGGGGCGGGCGCCTTCCTGATGAGCGAGTTCACCCGGGTGCCCTATGTGGACATCGTGCTGGTGTCGATCTTCCCCGCCTTTCTCTATTTCG
The DNA here is from genome assembly GCA_020425125.1 of Paracoccaceae bacterium. Classification (GTDB taxonomy): domain Bacteria; phylum Pseudomonadota; class Alphaproteobacteria; order Rhodobacterales; family Rhodobacteraceae; genus Meridianimarinicoccus. Next base: position 12,484 of record JAGQRV010000067.1, read on the forward strand.
GCGCCGTCTATCTGCTGGTCCATATCGCGGCAGTGAAGCAGGGGATGACCGGCATTGCGGCCGAGGAACTGCCCAGCGTGCGCGCGGTTCTCGCCGAAGGCTGGCATTTCCTGCTGCCGCTCGCTGCGCTGATCTGGTTCCTCGTGGCGGGGTACTCCCCGATGCGCGTCGGCTTCTTCGCCATCGTGACCGTGGTGGCGGCGGCGGTGGGGCGTGCGCTCTGGAACTTCATCGCATCGGGGCCCACGGCCCGCGGCCTGGCCGACCTCTGCCGGGGCGGCATGGCGAAGACGCTGGAGGCGCTGGATCTCGGGGCCCGCAATGCCGTCGCTGTCTCGATGGCCTGTGCGGTGGCGGGCATCATCGTGGGCGTCGTCGGGCTCACCGGTCTCGGGCTCAAGTTCTCGGCGATGATGATCGCGTTTTCCGGCGGCAACATCGTTCTGGCCCTTGTCCTCGTCATTCTGGCGAGCCTCGTTCTCGGCATGGGCCTGCCGGTCACCGCCGCCTATGTCGTGCTGATCATTCTTGTCGGACCCGCCCTGACCGAGGAATTCGGCATTCCGCTGCTGATCGCGCATCTGGTCGTGTTCTGGTACTCGCAGGATTCCAATGTCACGCCGCCGGTCGCCCTGGCGGGCTTTGCCGGGGCGGCGATTGCAGGCGCAAGTCCGATGGAGACGAGCTTCCAGGCGTGGAAATATGCCAAGGGGCTGTATCTGATCCCGCTCTTCATGGTGTTCAACGACGTCATCATCGTCGGCGGGCCGCTCTGGCTGATCGTCTGGACCGGACTGGTTGCAATGCTCGCGATTGCGGCCTTTGCGGCGGCGCTCGAAGGCTTCCTCTGGGCGCCGATGACGATCTGGCAACGCGCTCTGCTGCTTCTCGGTGTCGTTGCGATTTTCTGGCCCGACCTCCGGACCGAGGCGCTGGGGGCGGCACTTCTTGCCGGGCTGTTGTGGCTCAACTGGCGTGACCGCGAGGAGGTGGCGCCGCGGCGGAGCTAGCCGGATACCGGAGGGACAGCGTCGGGCCAGGACGCCGTCCGTGCACGCCATGGCTGCGAAACCGGTCTCGTCGCACCGGTCACGGCGCGCGGCGGGGCGGTTGATGCCCAAGTCCCGAGGCCATGCCGGGCGCCCGCCCGGTCTGTTGTTTCCGTCCAGCGGTTTCGGTAGGCTTTGCCATCACTCTCGCATGGCGGTCCGTGGCGCGGGTGAGCGGCACCTGCGGGAGGGGAGTGCTGTCGTTGGCCGGACGTGCCCGTCGGGGTCCCCAGATGCGCAGAAGGCTGCTGACGGCCGGAATGGTTGCGGTGTGCCTGGCCGCGATCGGCTCCTACGGTTACGCGTCGATCCTGCGGCAATTCCGGACCGACCTTGTCGGCGACGGCAACGACGCGCTCGCCGTCCGCTTCGAAATCGTCCGTGCGTGGCTCGACAGATATCGCATCCTGTCCCCGGTCTACGCTCATGATCCCAGAATGATCGCGGCACTGGAGCATCCGGACGATCCGGCACGTATCTCCGCGCTCGACCGCGAACTGGAGATCTGGAACGCGGTGGCCGGAACGGCGGACACGTATGTCATGGACAGCCTGGGCACGACGATCGCATCGTCCAATGCGCAGGACGCGGACAGTTTCGTGGGGCGGAACTTCGCCTTCCGGCCCTATTTCCAGCAGGCGGCCGAGGGACGACTGGGCCGCTTTTTCGCTTTGGGAACGACGTCGGGCGAGCGCGGCTATTATTTTGCCTCGCCGGTCCGGTCGCCGCATGCGGTGATCGGCGCGGTCGCCGTCAAGGTGCCGGTCGACGGGATCGAACAGGACCTGCGCCTCGGCCCCGAACAGGTCTTCATCACGGATGCGGCCGGGGTCGTGATCCTGTCGGGAAATCCGGCCCTGCGTCTGACTGCGCTGGGAGAGATCTCGGCATCCGATCGCGACCGGATTGCCGCTACGCGCCAGTTCGATCTGCACGACATTCCCCCGGCTCCGGTCCAGCCGGCGGGCTCCTGGCTGAATGGCACCTACGAGACGGTCAGGGCGCCGGCAGATCGCACGGAAGGGCGCGAGGCCGAGTTTCTGCATCTCACCCGTCCGATGAATGCGGAAGGCTGGGTCCTGCATGTGTTGATCGACACGGCCTCGGTTCGGGCGCGTGCCGGATGGGCCGCAATCGTCGTTGTGGCCGGGCTCGTCACCGCCGCTGCCGTCCTCGGGCTCTTCTGGCAGCGGCGCCGGCGCCTCATCGACCGGCTGCGCGAACGTGAACGGGCGCAAGCCGAGCTGGAGCAACGGGTCGCGGACCGGACTGTCGACCTGAGCGACGCCAACATGCGTCTTCGGTCCGAGGTGGCCGAGCGGAAGGCGGCGGAAGACACGTTGCGAAGGACCCAGTCCGAACTGGTTCAGGCCGGCAAGCTGGCGGCTCTGGGACAGATGTCGGCGGCACTGAGCCACGAATTCAATCAGCCTTTGACCGCCATTCGCAGCTATTCGGAGAATGCCGTGGCCTTCATCGAGGCCGGCGCCGGCGGGAAGGCGGCCGAAAACCTCTCCCGCGTCCTGCGCCTGACCGAACGCATGGCTCAGCTGTCCAAGCATCTGACGCGGTTCGCCCGGCGGTCGCAGGACACCATCAACACGGTCTCGCTTGACGACACGATCGACGAGACGCTGGCGCTGCTGCAAGGCCGGATCGAGCGGGCCGAGGCACGGGTAAGCCGGCATGGACTGACAGGGCTCCGCGTGCTCGGCGGTCAGGTGCGGCTGCAGCACGTGTTCATGAACCTGATCGGCAACGCCCTGGATGCCGTTCCGGCGGGGATGACGCCCGTGATCGATGTCACGATCTCACGGCAGGACGGCGCGGTCCGGATCGCGGTGGAGGATAACGGGTCCGGCATTCCGGACGCGGTTCTGCCGCAGATCTTCGATCCCTTCTTCACCACGAAGGAGGTCGGGCGGGGTCTCGGGCTCGGCCTCTCGATCAGCTTCAATATCGTGACGGATTTCGGCGGCTCCATGCGGGCCGAGAACCGGGAAGGCGGTGGTGCGCGCATGATCGTTGTTCTGCAGGAGGCCGAAGCGCCTGCGAAGGAAGCGGCGGAATGACGAAAACCGAGGTTCTGCTGGTCGATGACGACGCGGACATCCGCGACTCCGTCCAGCAGTCGCTGGAACTCAAGGGTTTCGACGTGACGGCCTTCGCCCGGCCCGAGCGTGTGCTGGACCGTCTCAACCGGTCATTCCCGGGGGTCGTCGTGTCGGATATCCGGATGCCGCGAATGGACGGGATCCAGTTTCTCGAAGCGGCACTTGCCGTCGATCCCGACCTGCCGGTGATCCTGATCACCGGCCATGGCGACGTGCCGCTTGCGGTCGAAGCGCTGAGCAAGGGGGCCTACGATTTCATTGAGAAGCCGTTTCCGACCGACCGGCTGGTGCAGGCGATCACCCGCGCCGCCGAGCGGCGCAACTTGGCACTGGAACTGCGCGACCTGCGTGCGGCGCCGTCACCCGACGATCCGCTCGAGGCGGTCCTTCAGGGCCGGTCGGATGCGATGGTCGATCTGCGCTCCCGGATCCGGACGATTGCTGCCACAGAGCTCGACGTCCTGATCGTGGGCGAAACCGGGACCGGCAAGGAACTCGTGGCGCGCGCGCTGCACCAGTTTTCCGACCGGGCCGAGAAGCCCTTCGTGACGATCAACCTGGCCGCCCTGCCGGCCGACATGGCCGAAGCCGAGCTGTTCGGGCATGTCCCCGGCGCATTTCCAGGGGCCATGCGCGCCCGGACCGGGCGGCTGGAACATGCCCGCGGCGGGACCGTCTACTTAGACGAAATCGGCTCCGCCCCGCTGGGACTGCAGGCCAAGCTGCTGCGGGTCCTCGAAGACCGCGCCATCGAGCCGCTCGGCAGCAGTGATCGTATCGCGCTTGACGTGCGGTTCATCGCATCCACCCGTGAAGCGCTCGAAGCTCTGGTGGCGCAGGGCCGCTTCCGCGACGATCTGCTTTATCGGGTCAACCCGGTGACGGTGCACCTGCCGCCCCTGCGGGCGCGGGCGGGCGATGCGCCCCGGCTCTACCAGATCTTCACGGCCGAAGCCGCGCGCCGGTTCGGGCGGCCCGTGCCCGAGCTTCCGCCTGAGCATCTGATGGAGATCTCCGCGAAGCGCTGGCCCGGCAACCTGAGGGAACTGAAGAACGCCGCCGAAAGGCACGTCCTCGGCATCGACAGCGATGCGGCCCGGCCCGGCGAAGACGCGTCCGGCCTGGTCGAGCGGGTCAACCGGTTCGAGCGCGACGTCATCGTTGCGACCCTTGCGGCCAACGAAGGCAGCCTCAAGGCCACCTACGAATCACTCGGGCTGGCGCGCAAGACGCTTTACGAAAAGATGCAGAAACACGGACTTCGCCGGGAAGACTTCCGCGACTGATCCGACACTGTCCCCGAATCCACCCGCCCCAGACCCGCTCCGGGGTGGATCCGGAAACCTTCCGGAACATTGCGCCAGAACTTGGCTGCATATCGGCCTTGCGCCTGTTGCAGGATGGGGTGGTAGGGTGGTCTGTGGCGTCAGTCCCGCGAAGGAGGAGGCACACGGATGCCGGAGTGCCGGGGCATGACCGATAACAAACGGAGGACACGCATGAAACTCAGCCACATCCTGGCCGCCGGAGCCAGCTTCCTCGCCATCACTGCAGGCGCCGCGTTCGCGGCCTGCGACGATGGCGAGATCCTGATCAAGTTTGCCCATGTCACCAATGCGGACAAGCATCCCAAAGGCATCGCTGCCGCGCTGTTCGCCGACCGGGTCAACACCGAGATGGACGGAAAGGTCTGCGTCGAGGTCTATCCGAACTCGACCCTCTACGATGACGACAAGGTGCTTGAGGCGATGCTGGCCGGAGACGTCCAGATGGCCGCGCCGTCGCTGTCGAAATTCGAGACCTTCACCAAGAAGCTGCGCCTCTACGACCTGCCGTTCGTCTTCGTCGATATCGACGCGGTCGACCGCTACCAGAATTCCGAGGACGGACAGGCGTTGCTCGACTCGATGAAGCGCAAGGGTCTGCAGGGTCTGGCCTACTGGCATTCCGGCATGAAGCAGCTGTCGGCCAACAAGCCGCTGCTGGTGCCCGCGGATGCCAAGGGCCTTAAGTTCCGCATCCAGCCGTCCGACGTGCTCCAGGCGCAATTCGAGGCGCTCGGCGCGAACCCGCAGAAGATGGCCTTCTCGGAGGTCTACGGCGCGCTGCAGACCGGCGTCGTCGACGGTCAGGAGAACACCTGGTCGAACATCTACGGCCAGAAATTCTTCGAGGTGCAGGACGGCATCACCGAGACCAACCACGGCGTGCTCGACTACATGGTGGTGACCTCGACCGATTTCTGGGACGGATTGCCCGACGACGTGCGCAGCCAGCTCAAGACGATCATGGCCGAGGTGACCGCGGAGCGGAATGCCGCCGTCACCCAGGTCGAGGCGGACTCGAAGCAGGCGATCATCGACGCCGGTTCGGTGGTGCGGGAATTGACGCCCGAGCAGCGCGAGGAATGGGTCGTCGCGATGAAGCCGGTCTGGGAGCAGTTCGCGCCCGATATCGGCGAAGGCGTCATCGAGACGGCCGTCACCTACAACGAGACCGCGACCAACTGAGCCGGACGGCGGACGCGTCCGCCCCGCCGTCTTGCTGCCCCGCGGCGCTACCGCCGCGGGGCTTCACGCAGGCGCGCCGCACTGCGCCGTGCCACCTCCCACAGCAGAGGAATTCCGCGATGTCCTACAAGCCGAAGACGGCGTTGGGACGGGCGGTCAACGAGATCGAGGAGACGCTGATCGCGGTTCTCCTCGGCCTGATGACGCTCATCACCTTCGCCAATGTCGTCGCCCGCTACGTCTTCAACGCCAACGTTCTCTGGGCGCTCGAGACCACCGTGTTCCTGTTCGCCTGGCTGGTGCTGATCGGCGCCTCCTACATCGTGAAGATCTCCGGCCATCTCGGGGTCGACGCCGTCGTCAACCTGCTGTCCCCCGGAGGCCGGCGGATCGCCACCCTGATCGCCGGGCTCTGCTGCATCGCCTTTTCGGTGCTGCTGCTGATCGGCGCGTGGCAATACTGGTCGCCCTTCATCGGCAAGCAGGCGTGGTACGAGGTCAACGACATCCGGATGCCGGACTGGCTGCGATTCATCGAGCCAATCATGAACGAGGGCGAGGCCTACGAGAAGCTGCCGCGCTTTATCCCGTACGCTGCGCTGCCGATCGGTATGGCGCTGATGACCTTCCGCTTCTGCGAGGCGACCTGGAACATCTGGCGCGGCGAGTCCGGCCTGCTGATCGCCAGCCACGAGGTCGAGGAAATGCTGGAAGAGGCCTCTCTCGGCCGGCACGAGGAGAAATAGGCCATGGATATCGTCCTTCTCTTCGGCCTCGTGATCGGCCTCATGCTGATCGGCGTGCCGATCGCGGTGAGCCTCGGGCTCAGCTCGATCATCTTCATGCTGGCGTTTTCCGACACCTCGCTCGGGGCGGTGGCCCAGCAGCTCTTCAATGCCTTTGCCGGCCACTACACGCTGCTGGCCATTCCGTTCTTCATCCTCGCCTCCACCTTCATGTCGACGGGCGGTGTGGCCCAGCGGATCATCCGCTTCGCCATCGCCTGTGTCGGGCATTTCCGGGGCGGGCTGGCGATGGCGGCGGTCTTTGCCTGCATGCTCTTCGCGGCGTTGTCCGGGTCATCCCCCGCGACTGTGGTGGCGATCGGGTCGATCTGCATCGCGGGCATGCGCCAGGTGGGCTATTCCAAGGACTTTGCCGCAGGCGTGATCTGCAACGCCGGCACGCTGGGCATCCTGATCCCGCCGTCGATCGTCATGGTGGTCTACTCGGCCGCAGTCGATGTCTCGGTCGGCCGGATGTTCATGGCGGGCGTGGTTCCCGGACTTCTGGCCGGCGCGATGCTGATGGTCGGCATCTATGTCGCGGCGCGCATGCGCAATCTTCCCAAGCAGGACTGGGCCGGCTGGGGTGAAGTGGTGGCCTCGGCACGGGAGGCCGGCTGGGGCCTGTTCCTGATCGTCATCATCCTGGGCGGCATCTACGGCGGCATCTTCACTCCGACCGAAGCGGCGGCCGTGGCGGCGGTCTACTCGTTCCTGATCGCCAACTTCGTCTACCGGGACATGGGGCCTCTCAAGGCGCGCGATCCGTCGCCGCGCGACTACACCGAAACCGGGGCAGCGAGCCTCAACGCCGCGGCCGCGCCGCAGCGCAACGCGACGCTGCTGCAGAAGCCCTGGGCGCTGCTGACGGTCTTCTTCCACCGCGACACGAAGAATGCGCTCTTCGAGTCCGGCAAGGTCACCATCATGCTGATGTTCATCATCGCCAACGCGCTGATCCTGAAGCATGTCCTGACCGACGAGCAGATCCCGCAGATGATCACCAGCGCGCTGCTGGATGCGGGCTTCGGGCCGGTGATGTTCCTGGTGGTCGTGAACGTGATCCTGCTGATCGGCGGGCAGTTCATGGAGCCTTCGGGCCTGATCGTGATCGTCGCGCCGCTGGTCTTCCCGATCGCGATCGAACTCGGCATCGACCCGATCCATCTCGGCATCATCATGGTGGTGAANNAACATGGAGATCGGCATGATCACGCCGCCGGTGGGTCTCAACCTCTTCGTGACCTCGTCGGTCGCACAGATGCCGATGATGAACGTGGTGCGGGCGGCGATGCCCTGGCTCGCCATCCTGTTCCTGTTCCTGATCATCGTGACCTACGTGCCCTGGGTCTCGACCTGGCTTCCCACCACCTTCATGGGGCCGGAACTGATCCTGAAGTAAGCGACTGGCGCGGGCAGGTCTGTCCGCGCCTTCCCGCTTCTGTCGGGCGGGCAACGGAAAGGCCGTTGCCGGGACAGTGCCGGACCGCGGCATATCTCCGGCACATTCTTACGAGGGGGCCGTGCGGATCTCGCCCGCGCGGCCCCTTCGTGTCTGGTCTGCACAACAGTCGTGCCTTAGAGACCTGCCGCGCGGATCAGCCGAACATGGAGGTCGGCAGCAGGAGCGCGATCTGCGAAAAGTCGATGATCAGCATCAGGTTGGCCCGGTCGGGTTGTCTCGACCAAGTCGGGGTTGCGAAGGCGCGGACCATGGGCTCACTGCGTCCTCATCGCATCGACGATGGCTTGCAGATTGCCGCCGACTTCGACCACGGCCGCCTGATCCTTGTCCGAAAGCGACGACCAGACATCGCGATTCATCAGGATGAAGAAGGGCGAGTTCGTCGCGTCCATCCCGAGCGTCGGGCAGGTCGCCACCCCGCCCAGCCGGAAGGCGCGGGTCGCGGTCGTGTCGATCATCGCGCCGTCGATCACACCGGTCTGGATGGCATTGCAGGTCTCCGACACCGGCATCGAGACCGGCGAGCCGTCCCATGCCTCGACTTGCAGCCCGGTACTGCGCGAGGGCACCCGGATCTTCATGCCCTTGACGTCCTCGGGCATGAGGACCGGCATGTCGCGGGTGTAGAGGACGTTCGGATCACGCGGTGCGACCTGCTTCGTCCTCGCCCTGCAGGTCGATGTCGAGGTCGTCGACGGCCAATCCCAGGCGACCCCGCACGGCGCGGTCGTCGTCCGCCGGATCGACGGGCTGACAGAGGAATTCTCCGTCGACCGCGACCGCCTCCACACGGCTGGCCGGTCGGGCGGCGGCATGCGGTCGATGTCGCTCGACTTCGCCCATCCCGGTCGCTTCGCCGCCTCGCCGCGTGTCGGCTGCCAGTGGGGCGTCAGCCTTGTGGACCCGATGGCCGACGACCGCCTCTTCATCATCGTCGCCGCGGAAGGCGCCAAGGCGGTCCCCGGTCGGCCCTCGCGACAACGGCTATTTCGGCGATCTTCTGGCCATCTCGGCAATGGCGCGGGGCTGCTTCGGGCTGTTGATCGACGCGGGCGTCCGCGATGTGCGTGACCTGACCGCGATGGGCTTTCCGGTCTGGTCCAGGGCGATCAGCGACCAGGGCACGGTGAAAGAGACGCCGGGCTCGGCCAATGTACCCGTGGTCTGCGCGGGTGCCGCTATCGAGGCGGGGAACTTTATCGTCGCCGGCGACGACGGAGTCGTCGTCGTGAAACGTTCAGAGGTTGCAGAGGTGCTCGTTGCCGCCGGGGCGCGCACGGCGCGGGAGGAAGCCAAGCGCGCCCGTCTCGCCGCCGGCGAACTCGGTCTCGACATCTACGACATGCGGTTGCGTCTGGCCGAGAAGGGCCTGAAATACGTCTGAGGACGGGTAGACTGGAAAAGCGGAAAGGGAAGCTCTGATGTCGTCGGTGAAGATTGCGCTTGCCGCACTGCTGCTTGGCCTGACCGGGCTCTGGTTCATGGCGGACAGCCTCTATTCCACGCCTTTCGACTATCGCGCGTTCCGGGATGCGGCGATCCAGCTTTCCGGCATCCTCGCGCTTGGCGCCATGTGCGCCGCGACGCTGCTCGCCGCCCGGCCGGTCTGGCTCGAACCCGCGTTCGGCGGGCTCGACAAGATGTACCGGCTGCACAAATGGCTCGGGATCGCCGCCCTTGTCGCCTCGGTCGGCCACTGGTGGTTCGCGACCGGCAGCCGCCTGTTTTCGAGCGGCGGCGAAGGCCCGCACGGCCCGCGCGGCGGCGGAGAGCAGACCCTGAGCCTCATCGACAGCCTTCGCGGTCTGTCCCACCCGGTCGGCGAATGGGGGTTCTACCTCGTCGTGGCGCTGGTTCTGATCGCCCTGCTGACGCGGATCCCCTATCGGTGGTTCGCCTACAGCCACATTGTCATCACCCCGGTTTTCCTCGCACTGGTGTTCCACGGGGTCCTGCTCGCGACGCCTGCCTACTGGTCGCAGCCAGTCGGATGGGCCCTGGCGCTCCTTTGCATCGCGGGTGTGGCCGCGGCCGCCGTGGTTCTGGCGCGGCGGTTTGGCATCCTGCGCGGTGCCGGCGGGACCGTGGAGGCGCAGACCTGGTATCCGGAGCTTCGCGTGCTGGAAACGGTCATCGTGCTTGACGAGCACTGGACCGGGCACCAACCGGGTCAGTTCGCCTTCGTCACGACTTCGCGGCTGGAAGGCGCACATCCCTTCTCGATCGCGTCCGACTGGGATCCGGCGAGCCGGCGCATCGTCTTCATTGCCAAGGAGCTTGGCGATTACACCGCCCGACTCCGCGACGAGTTCCTGCCCGGACGCAGGGTGGCGGTCGAAGGACCCTATGGCCGGTTCGATTTCGAGGATGACCGCCCGACGCAGATCTGGGTCGGGGCGGGCGTCGGGATCACGCCGTTCATCGGCCGGATGCAGCGGATTGCCGGTCAAGGACAGGCTCAGGCGATCCACCTCTTCCACACGACCGAGGAGGTCTCGGAAGCGGCGTTGGACAAGATGCGGGCCGATGCGGCCGCAGCCGGGGTCGCGCTGCATCTCACGCTGTCAAAGCGCGACCCGCTGCTCGACGGAGAACGGATCCGCGCGACGGTTCCCGACTGGCCGTCGGCGAGCCTCTGGTTCTGCGGCCCGGCCGGATTCGGCGCCACGCTCCGCAAGGATTTCCTGGCGCACGGATTCAGCCCGACCCATTTCCATCAGGAGCGGTTCTCCATGCGCTGAGGCGCAGGCAACCCGCTCAAGAAGAGAGCGACCCTTGAGCGACGCTATTCCCTGCCTGTGGATGCGCGGCGGCACGTCGAAGGGCGGTCGTGTCTCAGGTCGAAATCTGGCGGTGCGGCGGCCCGATTGTCACGTGCCGCCGAGGACGGCAATGGGCATCACGTCCATCGCCTCTGCGGGCATGAGGCTCTCGGCGTCGATGCGCAATCCCGGCCCGTCGACGATCGCTCGGCGCGCACCGAGAGTGGTGCGCCAGCGCGTGCTCCGGCCCGGCGTCCAGCCGTCCATCCGGTCGAGCAGGACGTGCAGCAGCAGAGCCTTGTCCCGGTCCGAGCCGGTCCGGTAGCGCATGGTTTCGTCCGGAAGCGCGATGCGGTCCCGGTCATCGAAAATGGACTCGGTGCCCTCGCAGGCGCGGACCACGGACAGGCATTCCTCGACCGAGGTGGGTCGCGGCAGAAAGGTTTCGGCCAGACCGCTCGAATGGCCGGCGAAAAGGTAGACCGACGGATCGGGAACATCGACCGCGCGAAAGACGTGCAGCGCCCGGACGGCAAACGGATCGCGCGCATCGAAGGCGCGGGACCGGATGCGCTCGGCCACGTCGGCAGCGCCGGAGAAATCTCCCAGGCTGGCAAACAGGACACCGGGATGCGCGAGTTCTTCCCGGAAACCCACGGTCGCCTCTTGCCGTAGGCGCGTCAACTGGCGCGTTGCGGCGCCGAGAAAACGCTCGGCGATGTCGATGGTGGCGGCGTGCCGCCCCAAATCCAGCGTGGACCCGGACTCCCCGCAGGTGACAAGACCTTCGGCCGTCGCGATGGTATCGCAATCGTGCAGTTTGTCGTCGAAAGCGAGCTGGACGTCCCCGGCGTAGTCCTGGGTCACCAGACGCCTCCAGTCCTGTCGGGAGAATTGCAGCTTCTTGCTGTAATACCAGTGCGCGTCATCCGCATTCCAGTGCATCACGGTGCAGTGCGACGGCTCCATCAGGAAGAAGAGCCGCGCGGCAGCGAATTCGGGGAATGCCAGAAGGAGGGCGGCGTAAAGCGCCGCCTCGTCGACACAGCAGGTCAGACCGAGCGGCTTGTGGTGCCGGTGGCCAAGCAGGCGGCGGCAGGCATGGGCTTCGTCGATGGTGCCATAGGTGAATGCCGGCACCTCGCCGCGGCGAAACCGCGGTACATCCAGCGTCTCGGGTGTCAGGTTTCGCGCCTCGCGCCACGCAAATTCGTCGTTGATGCTCTCAAGCGCGTACCGGATCGTGTCTGCCCCGATGCGCTCTGCCTGCCGCTCCAGATCGAGCGTGCCATACATCTCGAATAGCTGCGCGGGGGGAACGTGCTCGAAATGGTGGTCGATGTATTGTGCAGCGCGTGCCGCGATGTCGCGCGGCTCCTCCCCGGCTTCGGCGCGGATGCGCGCAACGATATCCCAGAGTCGGGGCGACATCAGGTTGGCGAGGGTCAGGGCATAGACCAGTTCGGGATCGGCGATCGCATCCAGAAGGTTCGGCGCGATCCATCGAAGGGCGGTCTGCCGGTCTGTCATGTGCTGCCTTTCTCGTTCCGCGCCGAGCCCGGTTTGAGGCGCGCAAGGGCGGGGACCGCGGCCAGCGCAAGAAGGGCGCCGCAGATGAAGACCGCGTGAAAGCCGGACTGCATGTCGGCAGGTACGGCGCCAGAGCGTGGCGCGCCGGTGAAAGTGCCTGGCGAGAGTTGCGACAGGATCGTCTCGAAGGCGACGAGCCCCAGAAGCTGCGATAGCACGCGTAGCGTGGCTTGCGCGCTTCCCGCGGGGGCAACGAGATCTGGCGGAACCTGCAGGAGACTGGCGTGCAACAGGGCGGGAAGCGTCAGCCCAATTCCGCAGCCCACCAGCGCCAGCGCGGCGAGCAGTGCCGGCACCGGGGTGGCATGGTCGGCAACGATCAGCGCGCCGTACCCGGCAAGGACGGCGACCAGACCGGCAATGCATTGGGTTCGTGCCGCTGGGCCGCTCGGAAGAAGGCCAAGCAGGATCGACGTGGCCACGGTGGCCAACGGCAAGATCGATACCGTGCGACCCATCGCATCCGTGTCCAGTCCGCGGAACCATTCGAAATAGAATGGCAGCACGAAATTGAGCCCACCCATGCCGGCGCTGACGGCGGCAATGATCAGCGTCGCTGTCACGAACCCACCGGCGTCCAGGATCTGCGCATCGACCAGCCGGACCTGTGCCGATTGTTCCGCCGCCCACACCGCTGCCGCGGCGGCAGCCCCGAGACCGAAGAGCGTCAGGATCGGCAGGCTCCGCCATCCCCATTCCTGACCCTGATTGAGAGCAAGGACCAGCGCGCCCACCGACAGCGACAGTCCTGCCACCGAGATCGGCCGGGGCATCCTCCGGGACAGTGGTTCCGCGCCCGAGGGAGTGCGGCCAAAGAATACTCGGGCGAGGACGAAAGCAACAGCGGACATGGGCAGGTTCATCCAGAACACTGCCTGCCAGCCGAACGCTTCGGTAAAAGCGCCGCCGACGACGGGGCCGGCGACCAGCCCCGTGAAGGACCCCGTGGCGTACAGCGCGAAGGCCCGCTTCTGCTGCAGGTCGGGGAAGCAGCTTCGGATCAGAACCGGTCCGATCACGTACATGATCGCCGCGCCACAACCCTGAATGGCACGCAGGGCGCCGAGCAGGGCAAGAGATCCGGAGAGGGCGGCCCCGGCGGATGCAGCGGCAAAGACGGCCAGGCCCAGCGTCAGGCTCCGGCCGGGACCGATGCGGGCGATCAGGAAACCGCTGACCGGCAGCAGCGTCACCATCGACAGCATGTAGGCGATCGAGGCCCACGAGACGCCGCTGGTGCTGGCATGGAAATACGCGGTCAGGGTTGGAAGCGCGACATTGATCGCCGAGAAGTCCAGGCTCACGAGGAAGATGCTCAGCCAGACCAGCACGAGCGGAATCGCGAAGGATTGCCGCGCTTCCGCGTCCGCCCGTCCTTTTGCAGCGTCTGAGCTCCCGGACATTCGCGGCATCCCAAATCGGCCAGTGTGCCGTTGATCTGCGATCACCGTGCACACGCCCCTGGCGAAACCCTAGCACGATCCTGTCCAACCCGCCAAAGCGCTGGTTCCCTGAGGGTGCCGCTGCGGGAGCGGCTGTATCGCGGCAGCACGCCTTGCCTTATGTGACACTTGGGCAATTCGCCTCCGGGCGGTCGAAGCCCGGCCCGGCGTGTCCACCTCAAAGTCCGCCTACACGCTGACCGTGATGCCGCCATCGACATAGAGCGTGTGGCCGTTCACGAAGGAGGAGGCGTCGGACGCAAGAAAGACGGCGGCGCCGATCAGTTCGCCCACCTCGCCCCAGCGGCCGGCCGGCGTGCGGGCCGCGAGCCAGGCGGAAAAGCCGGCATCGTCGACGAGGGCCTGGTTCAGGGGCGTGCGGAAATATCCCGGTGCAATGGCGTTGACCTGAAGGCCGTGCCGCGCCCAATCCGTTGCCATGCCGCGGGTGAGATTGCGGACCGCGCCCTTGGTGGCGGTGTAGGGCGCGATGCCGGGGCGGGCGAGCTCGCTCTGGACCGAGGCGATGTTGATGATCTTGCCCCGGCCGCGGGCGATCATGCCGCGCGCCACCGCCTGACCCACATAGAAGAGGCTGGAGACGTTGGTCTCCAGCAGCGCATGCCAGCGCTCGACGGGAAAGTCCTCGAGCGGAGCACGGTGCTGGATGCCGGCATTGTTGATCAGGATGTCGACCGGCCCCTCCGCCTCCAGATCCGCGATGGCGGCCGCGGCGGCGCCGGGATCGGTCACGTCGAAGGCCGCAATCGTCGTACCCGGCCCCAGACGCGCTGCCGCTTCGGCCAGGCGGTCCCGGTTGCGGCCGTTCAGGACGACATTGGCGCCATGTGCCGCCAGACCTTCGGCCAGCACAAGGCCGATGCCCTGGCTCGAGCCGGTGACGAGCGCGCGTCGGTCCGAGAGATCGAAGAGCGGAAAGGTCATGGTGCTTCTCCGGCCGGCTCTGTTTCTGCTGCCGCCCCCGCGGCGGAGCCGGCGCCGAGGCTGCCGAGACGTATCCGGCCGCCTGTCCCGGCCATCGTGCGTCACCGCGGCGAGCGCGGATAGCGCCCCCCGACGATATCGCGTGTCGATGGGCCGATGTCCACGGGGGAGGGCGCCCGGATCGGCGTGCAGCAGGTCGCGGTTGCTGCGCTTGAGGGGTCAACAGGACGCGATCAATGCCGGCGACGGCTCTCCGGCAATCATCGCCCGGCGAATATTGCCATGGCGACTGTTGCGCGCGGAAACCGGCCGTAATGTATCGGTCCTTCCTTCACTGGTCGGTGTCGGCACGAGCCATCGTCCGCAATTGGCCGCCGGTGCTGCCCGGACGCCTCACATATCCGCGTCGTGGCTTAACTTCCTCGGTAGCGGGCGGGCCGCTTCTCAAGGAAGGCGTCGACGCCTTCGCGAAAGTCGTGCGTGTCGCCTGCCAGGCCCTGAAGCTGTGCTTCCAGGGCGAGCTGGTCGGCGAGCCGGTTCTGCAGGCTCGACCGGAGCGCCTGCTTGGCAAGCCGGTAGGCGGCCGTCGGTCCGGCGGCGAGCTGGCTGGCGCGGCTCCGGATCGTGGCGGCAAAGTCCGCGTCGGGAACGGCCTGCCAGATCATGCCCCAGTCCGCGGCCTGTTCGGCCGTCACCGGCTCGGCGAAGAGCACCGCGCCCATTGCGCGGGCAAAGCTCACCTGACGCGGCAGCCAGAAGGTGCCGCCGGCATCCGGGATCAGGCCGATGCGCGTGAAGGCCTGAAGGAAGACCGCCGAATGCGCCGCGATCACCACGTCGGCGGCGAGCGCCAGGTTTGCCCCGGCTCCGGCTGCGGGACCGTTCACCGCGGCGATGGTCGGCACCGGGCAGTCGTAGACTGCGTGCAGCATCGGCTCGTATTCCTCGCGCAGCAGGCATTCGAGCTCGTGTGGTTGGATACCCGGTACCTCCGACAGATCCTGCCCCGAGCAGAAGCCGCGCCCGGCGCCTGTCAGCACCAGAACACGAGCAGTCTTCCCGGCGTCTTCGACTGCCGCGCGGATCTCGCGCCGCATGGTGGAGGTCAGCCCGTTCATCACCTCCGGACGGTCGAGGGTGAGGGTGGCGATATCGCCGTCCCGGCTGTACCGGATTGTCTCGTAGGTCATGGTCCCTCCTTCCGCGTGTGCGGCGACGTCCTTGTCGATTGAGCCTTACAGGCCCATCGGAGCGCCGCTGAGGAGCCAGCCGCCATCGGCCGGAACGATTGCGCCGTTCACGTAGCTTGCCGCGTCGGATCCGAGAAAGAGACAGACCGCGGCCACGTCCGCCGGAACGCCCATCCGCCCCAGCGGAACGCTCGCGGCAGCCTGCGCGCGCCGCTCCGGCGTGGGGGCAAGGCGGGCCATGCCCTCGGTGCCGTCGATCGGGCCGGGACAGACGCCGTTCACACGCAACCCTTCGCTGCCCCACTCGATGGCGAGACAACGGGTCACCATGTCGACCCCGGCCTTAGCGGCGCAGACATGGATCTGCTGTGCCATGGCCACCTGTGCCTGCGGCGCCGAAATATTGATGAGACTGCCGCCCGGGCGGCGCATGTGCGGATAGGCGGCCTTCATCACGTGGTAGGTGCCGATCAGGTCGATATCCACCACGGCCTTGAACCCGTTCGGGCTGATGTCGCGGGCCAGCGCGGGAAAATTGCCCGCGGCGCCGGAGACGACGACGTCGATGCTGCCGACCGTTTCGGCGAAACCGCTCAGCGCGCCAGTGACAGCTTCCGTGTCCCGCACGTCGAAAACGTAGCCGAAGGCCGGCCGGGCATCGCCGAGCCGGGCAACGGCTGCATCGACCTTCTCCTGGCTGCGACTGCCGACACCGACCTGTGCACCTGCGGCGGCAAAGGCTTCGGCAATGCCCAGATTGATGCCGCTGGTTCCCCCGGCGACAAATACGCTCCGCCCCGAATAGTCGAAAGTTGCCGTCATTGACTGCGTCTCCCTGTCCCGCGTTTTCGCGGCGGCCTCTGCGGACCTTGGCTCACCTTGACCGCTTCGGGCCGCAAGTCCAGACGGCACGTTCGTGACCGGACGGAAGCCTGACGCCTGCACGCGGCCCGGTCGCGATAACCGGATTGCCGGTTTGATGGATGAAATTGCGGGGAAATTGCCGTAGATCGGACTTGATGGCGCCATGTTCGGCGTGCAGGGCCGGCGGCGCGAGCTTCGATCCGGCTGCTTTGGGTGAACGGCGGAACGGATCGGAGAGATGTCATGAAGATCACGGTGAATATCGATTGTACGCCCGAGGAGGCGCGCGATTTTCTCGGCTTGCCGGATGTCAAGCCGATGCAGGACACGCTGATGAAGGAACTGCACGACCGGATGTCCGCCAGTATCCGGGTCATGGAGCCAGAGGAGATGATGCGCGCCTGGCTGCCGCACACCGTCAAGGGCTTCGAGCAGATGCAGGCATTCTTCACGCAGATGGCAGCCGCGGCGGCCAAGCGCGACTGATCCTCAGGTCCGCCGGCGCCGCGCAGCCCGCGTCGGCGCCCGGGCAGGCCATTCGACCGTGCGCCGACTCAGGGGCGGGAGCATCGGGCGCTCGGTCGGCTATTCCGCCGCCTCCAGGTGGCCGCGCGGTCCCTTTCGCTCGGTCCCTTCGAGCTTGGCGACCCGCGCCGCGAGGCCGTCGATCTCTTCCTGAGCATTCGAAAGGCCCGCGGCGAGGTCCGGCACCTCGGGTTCGGACTCCTTCTGGCCGACGACGCCGCGGAACATCCAGGCGAGGAGGCGCTGGAAGTCGTCCATGATCAGGAAGAAGGACGGTACCACCACAAGGCTGAGTGCCGTCGACACGACGATCCCGCCGATCACGGCGATGGCCATGGGCGCGCGGAAACTGCCGCCTTCGCCGACACCAAGCGCCGACGGCAGCATGCCGGCGGACATGGCAATCGACGTCATCACGATCGGGCGCGCGCGTTTGTGGCCGGCCTCGATCATCGCTTCGACGCGGCTCATGCCCCGGTTGCGCATCTCGATGGCGAAATCGACCAGCAGGATGGCGTTCTTGGTGACGATGCCCATCAGCATCAGGATGCCGATCAGCACCGGCATCGAGACCGGGTTGCCGGTCAGGATCAGCGCCGCCGCGACCCCCCCGATTGCCAGCGGCAACGAGAAGAGAATGGTGAAGGGCTGGATCATCGACCCGAACAGCAGGATGAGCACCGTCAGAACCAGCATCAGACCCATCAGCATCGCGTTGCCGAAGCTCTGGGTCAGTTCGGCCTGAATCTCTGCATCGCCCGATTCCGCGACGCGCACGCTGGGCGGCAGGTCGACCTGATCGACGATCTCCTTGAACCGCGCCGTTGCCGATCCGAGGGCAACGCCGACCGGAAGGTTCGCGCCGATGGTTGCCTGACGCTCCCGGTCGAGACGTTCGATCGCGGCAGGCCCTTCGGACAGGGTGACGTCGGCGACCGCGGCCAGCGGTACGGTTCGGCCGGATGCGGTGGGCACGCGGAGGGCGCGGATGCGGTCGAGATCGGCCTTGACCCTGTCGTCGAGCTGCACCCGGACCGGAATCTGGCGGTCATCGATCGAAACCTTGGCGAGTGCGGCGTCAAAGTCGCCTATGCTCGCCACCCGGACCGTTTCGGCAATGCCGGCAGTGGTCACACCCAGCCGGGCCGCTTCCGCCTTGCGGGGCGTGATCTGAACCTCCGGCCGGGGCAGGGCGCCCTCGGCCGCAACGTTGGCCAGCATCGGATCGCCGCGCAGCGCCTTTTCTAGGCGCGCGACGGCTTCGTTCAGATCAGCCTCGTTCGGCGACAGGATCGAGAACGAGATGTCGCGTTCGCCGCGGTCGTTAAGCTTGTAGGCGTGCACGTCCGGGATCGCCTGGAGCCTGGCGAAGATCTCCGCCTCGATCTGGTTCTGCGGTCGGTCGCGTCCGGTATTCTCGACTTTCGGAACGAACTGGCCGAGCACCGGAATGTCTCGCCCGATCTGCGAGAGCTTCAGCGGCAGGGAGTGGTCGAGCTTCTTGAGAAGCACGGTGACCGAGGCGCGCCGCACATCGAGATCGCCCGTGGGCGAAGACCCGCCCAGAACGAAGACGTTCTCGACCCCGTCGATACCCTTGATGATGTCGACCATCTGCTGGGTGGTCCGGTCGGTATCGTCGAGCTTCGACCCCGGCGGAAGTTCGACCGAGATCGGAATCCGGCTGACGTCTTCCGGCGGGATGAAGCTGCCCGGGATCTGCACCATGAAGAAGAGCGAGACGGCCAGCGCGCCGATGGCGGCCAGAAGAGTGAGGTAGCGCCCGGGCACGAAAAGCAGGCGGCCCGAGGTCGTGCGGCCCACCAGCCACATGTAGCCGCGCATCACGAAGCCGTCCTTCTGGCCCTCGTGGTCGGCCAGCGCGTCCTTCCCGCGCATCAGGTAGGCGGCCATCATCGGCGTGATGAGCCGCGCGACGAGCAGCGAGAACAGGACCGCGATTGCGACGGTGAGGCCGAACTGGCGGAAGTACTGCCCCGGAATTCCGGGCATGAACGAGACCGGCACGAAGACGGCGACAATGGTCATCGAGGTCGCGATCACCGCCAGGCCGATTTCGTCCGCAGCGTCGATCGCGGCCCGATAGGGCGTCTTTCCCATCCGCATGTGCCGCGCGATGTTCTCGATCTCGACGATGGCGTCGTCGACCAGGATCCCTGTGGCCAGCGTCAGGGCAAGGAACGACACCAGGTTCAGCGAGAACCCGATCAGATCCATGATGTAGAAGGTGGGGATTGCCGACAGCGGCAAGGCAATGGCTGCGATCAGCGTCGCGCGCCAGTTCCTGAGGAACGCGAGCACCACCAGCACTGCGAGCAGCGCGCCTTCGATCAGGGTGTGAAGCGCGGCCTCGTAGTTGCCGTAGGTATAGAAGACGGTGTCGTCCACCGGCGTGATGGCGACATCGGGATACTCCGTCCGGATACGGTCGAGTTCCGAATTGACCTGCTCGGACACGCTGACCTCGGAGGCGCCCTTTGCGCGGAAGACCGCGAAGGTCACGACCTGGTCGCCGTTGAACCGCGAGAACGAGCGCAATTCCTCATAGGTGTCGATCACCCCGCCCAGATCGCCGAGCTTCACGAAACGCCCCGACGGCAGCGCGATGGTGGTATTGGCAAGTTCGGATGCGGCGGCAGCGTCTCCGAGAACCCGGATTGCCTGCTCGGAGGCGCCGATTTCGGATCGGCCCGACCCCAGATTGGCGTTGGTCGCCCGGACCTGCTGGCTGACCTGGGCTGCGGTGATGCCGAACGAGTCAAGCTTCAGGGGGTCGAGCACGACACGAATCTCGCGGTCCGCACCACCGAAGCGGTCGATGCGTCCGACCCCTGGCTTGCCCTGAAGCGCGCGCTTGACCACGTCCTCGACGAACCAGCTCAGTTCCTCGATGGTCATTGCCGGCGAGGACACGGCGAAAGTCATGATCGCCTGCCCCTCGACGTCGATCTTCGTCACGATCGGCGTCTCGACGCTGCCCGGAAGATCGCCGACGATCTGGTCGATGGCGTCCTTGACGTCCTGAACCGCCTGCTCGGTCGGAACCTCCATCCGGAATTCGACCGCGGTCGTGGAACTGCCGTCGGTCACGGTGGAGGTGATCTTCTTCACTCCGGTGATGCCGGCGACGGCGTCTTCGACCTCCTTCGTCACCTGGGTTTCAAGTTCGGCCGGGGCGGCGCCCGACTGGGTCACGGTGACGGCGACCAGCGGAACGTCGATGGTCGGAAAGCGGGTGATCGGCAGTGCGTTGAACGATTGCAGGCCGACCACGACAAGAATCACGAAGGCCAGGATCGGGGCGATCGGATTGCGGATGGACCAGGCGGAGAAGTTCATCGGCTCCGCCCTCAGTTCGAGACCGCCGGTGCCTCGTCGGGCACCGGATTGATGCGGTCGCCATCGCGCACGAACACGCCCGCACGGCTGACGAGCGTGTCGCCTTGGACCAGCCCGCTTCGGATCTCGATCCGGCTGCCATCGCGGATCCCGGTCTCGACCGGCACCCGGCGGACCTGACCGTCCTGGACCAGAAGCACGGTACTGTCGGCGGCGACGGCCGTGACCGGCACGGCGAGCGCTTCGCGCTGGGCGACCAGAATTTCGGCCTCGCCGAACATGCCGTCGCGGACCAGGCCAGGGTCGTCGAGCGCGATCCGGACCCGGCCCAGCCGCGTGTCGAGGTCGACGGTCGGCTCGACCAGGCGGACATGGCCGGTGACCGGCAGACCGCGGCCGACCACGCGCATTGTCGCGGGCTGTCCGGCCTCGATCCGCAGCAGATCCTGTTCGGGCACGTCGGCATAAAGCTCCAGCGCGCCGTCCCGGATCAGCGTGAACATCGGCGTGCCGCCGGCCGACGCGATCGCGCCGATCCGCGCGTTTCGGTCGGCGATCACGCCCGCGACGGGGGCGGTCACGTTGGTCCGGCTGAGATTGAGGTCGACGTCCGCGATCTGGGCGTCGATCAGTCCGATCTGCGCCTCGGCGGCGGCAAGGCCCTGGACCGCGGCGTTGAGTCGGGCCGACGCCGTTGCCGACTGCGCGACGGCCTGGTCAAGCGCGGCCTGCGAGGCAGTGCCCTGTTTCTGCAGCGTCCGCGTCCGGTCCAGCGTACGTTCGGCATCGTCCCGCAGCGCCTGGGCTTCGGCAATTTGGGCCTTGGATTGGGCGACGGACGCCACGGCCGCGGCGCGACTCGCGGAAAGCTGGCTGCGCTGATGGCTCAGCGTCCGGTCCGAAAGCCGCGCCAGAACCTGCCCGGCCTCGACCCGGTCGCCCACATCCGCCTTCAGTTCCTCGATCGCCTGTCCTTCGATCTGCGGCTGGATGAACACGGTCTCGGCCGGCTGGAACAACCCGGTGGCAATGACGGTGTCGCGCAGCGTCGCGTTTGCGGCGGGAGTCACCCGGATCGCCGGCAGGCTTGCCGCAACGGTATCGGGCGGCGCCGAGGTTTCGGCCGCCAGAGCGGGGGTCAGGAAGGCCAGTGCGAGGATGGCAAGGGCCGGAGCAAAGCGGGGCATCGATCACTCCCTGGCAATGGACATGTCTGAAATGCGCGTGGCGGCAGGCCCGGCCGTCTCGGGAAGCAGCGCGTCGACCGTCGCAACGCTCAGGTCGATCAGTGCCGCGTCGGCGTTCGGCTGCATGGCCACGCCCTTGAAGATGATCATGATCAGTGCGGCATGACCGGAGAAGCGCGCTTCGGCCTCCCTTTCGGCCAGCCCGCCAATCAGGGCGAAGGTCCGGATCAGATAGCGGATCACGCCCTGTTCGATGCGGCAGTGGATCTCGCCGATTTCGGGTCGACGGGCCGAGGCCGCTTCGATCTCGGCCCAGAGCGGTCCGTCGCAGGTCTGGGTGTGGGCATTCATCTCGGCCCGCAGGGCAGCGAGGAAGGTTGTACGGGGGTCCTCGGATGCGAGGATATGACGGAAAATCTCGCCGACATCGCTGAGGTCGAGTTCCACCATGGCTTCGATGATCGCGTTCTTCGACGGAAAGTAGCGATAGAAGTTGCCGGCGCTCATCCCGGCGGCGCGCGACAGGTCCTGCATCGACGCCCCGTCGAAGCCCTTCTGAGCGAAGACCGTCTTGATCTTGCCAAGGATCTCGATGGTTCGCGGATCCCGGTTGGTGGTCGCTTCCATTTGCACGTGCGGCATGGTCCAGTTGAGTCGCGGTGGAGTGAATGAACGTTCATTCACTACATCTGCCTTCCGTGAAGGTCAACGAAAATTTGGGGCGCAGGACCGGCCGGACAAGGCCTGATCCGGGAAAGAGGGATGGGGCAGGCCGGCGCGGACAATCGCCGATCTGTCCCGTTTTCGTGTCGCCATGGCGCCTGACATCCGATCTGGCGCATAGACTGGCCAAACCGATGCGAATCCCCCGTGATCGATTGTCCGGACCATGACCAGAACCCTGCTCAAGCAACCGCTCGACGAAAGCTTCGCCCATCAGCTCGGCACCATCGTCGGGTCGCTGCGGTCAGAAACCGGCGGGCGCCGGCTGGTCCTGCTGGTCGCGGCGATCATCGCGGTGATCATCGGAACGGCGATCGCGCAAGTCGAACTGAACGCCTGGAACCAGCCCTTCTACGACGCGATTCAGCGCAAGGACTTGCCGGAATTCCTGCACCAGCTCGGCGTCTTCTTCGCGATCGCTGCCGTTCTGCTGGTGCTCAATGTCAGCCAGACAGGCCTGACCCACCTGATCAAGCTTAAGCTTCGGGAACTTGCCACGCAGGATCTGGTCCGGCACTGGATGCGCGACCGGCGCGCTGCCCGCATCGGCCGGGCCGGCGAGATCGGCGAGAACCCCGACCAGCGCATGCATGCGGACGCGCAGCATCTGGCGGATCTCAGTACCGGGCTCTGGGTCGGGCTTGTGCAGTCGTCGATTCTTCTGATCAGTTTCGTCGGCGTGCTGTGGGTCTTGTCCGAGAACGTGACGCTGAGCTTTGGTGGAACCCATCTCCAAATCCCGGGCTACATGGTCTGGGCGGCACTGATCTATGCGGCCGGCGGTTCATGGGTGTCCTGGCGGGTCGGCCGGCCCCTGGTGCGGCTCGAATCCACCCATTATGCGCTGGAGGCCGGGCTGCGGTTTGCCATGGTGCGCGGCGCGGAGCAGGCCGATGCCATCGCCCTCAACGGGGCGGAAAAGGATGTGCGCCACCAGATCGAAGGCGAATTGTCCCGCGTTCTGACCTTGCTGCGGCGCATGGTTCTGGCCCGGATTCGCCTTGCATCCGTCACTGCAGGATACGGCTGGGTTGGCCTTGTCGTGCCGATCATTGTCGCGGCGCCTGGATATTTCGGCGGCAAGTTGAGCTTCGGCGAGTTGATGATGGTGGTGGGCGCATTCCGGCAGGTGCAATCCGCGCTGGCCTGGTTCGTGGACAATACCGAGACGATTGCCGATTGGCGCGCGACCCTTCTGCGCGTGATGACCTTCCGGAAAGGGCTGCGGGAACTCGACCGGTACCAGTCGCGGATCGACCGCATCACGCGGGTCCGCGATCCCGACCGCGGAATTGCCGTCGACAAATTGGTGGTCACAAGCATGCACGGGCGGATCGAACTGGCCGAGCCGCACTTAGAGGTGTCGCCGGGGGAGCGGATCCTCCTGCTCGGCCGGCCGCGCACCGGAAAGAGTACGGTATTCCTCGCGATGGCGGGGCTCTGGGAGTGGGGCAGCGGCCGCATCAGCCTGCCCGCCGAGGCGCGGACGATGTTCCTTTCCCAGCGTCCCTTTGCGCCGCCCGGCACCCTGAGGATCGCGCTGACCTACGGCGGGGACCGCATGCCCGCCGACGATGAGCTGAGGGCCGCCCTGGAGCGGGTTCGCCTTGGTCACCTCGGCCCCAGACTTGACGATGTGGCGCGATGGGACCGGGAGCTTTCCGTGGGCGAGCAGGAACGGCTGGGCTATGCGCGGCTGCTGGTCCGGCGCCCGGACTGGCTGATCTGCGATGACGGGCTCGATCCGCTCGACGATGCCGACCGGACACTGATCCGCGCAATCCTTGAAGACGACCTTGCCAGAACGGCCGTCATCAACATTGCCGGCGCGGGGGACCCCAGGAACTTCTATTCCCGTGTCGTCCGGCTGGTCTGCCATCCCGAGGCTGAGACGGACTCGAACCCGGTTCCGGACGGGAATTCCGGCTCTCCCGCGTCGAAGGGTGCGGCTGTGGCTGGAATCGGTCCGGCGCAGGAGCCGGGTGGCCCGACCGGCCCAGATGCGGGCACGCCCGGAGCGACCGGCTGAAACGCGCTTGACCGCGCTTTCTATGCCGCGACGGATGGTCGCCCGCAACGTCAAAACCGCATCTTGGCGAGCGGCGTGGCGCCACTCGCGCAGCCCTGGACGGCCATGATCGTCCAAATCGGGCCCGGCGTGTGCGGAGTCAACGTTGGCACCGGAGAGAAATTTACAATCTGTAAAGTGACGCCCGTACCAGACGCAGTCGGTCGCTTGGCATTTCGGGGCGGCGGTCGGACGCCCTGTGGAATGGCAGCATCGCGCGTCCGCACCGGCGTGGGGCTTGCATCCGGCAACTTGTGGTGCGCGACGGCGCCTCGCCAGGATTGCCGCGCGAGGATCTGAACGAGTGGCCGGGCAGTGCGCGAAGAACGATCAAGTCGGCTTCGCGCCTGTACGCCCGATGAAATGGCTACATGAGGATATTTCCGTAACGCGATAAAGAAAAATAGAAAACGATCATGGATTGGTTTGCGATCGGCGGGACCTGTCCCGCAATCGCCGTGGATCGGATCATCCGGTCGCGTGCGAGATTCCCGGTCTGGTCGAACGGGCGGCATGGTCCGAACAGGTCGCGTATCGATTTGCACGCGATGTCGCACACGCGGACCGCGTCGGGTTAGGCCTGCATCCCTGCGCCGATTTCGTCGCCGGCGGCGGGCGACACCGGGTTTGCGTCCCAAGTGAACCGGCCATTCTCGCCCCCGCCTTTACGCTCCAGGTCCGCAACGGAAAAGGAATTTGCAAAGCTGCCCCAACCGCGACACGGGGCCGCTTGCTGCACGTCATTGTGAACAGCTACGCTTCATTCAGCGCGAGCGTCGGGTCCAGGCATTGTCCTGGGCTGGGAGGAGGACCAGGATGCCGAAAGCTGCCGAGTGCTGCCATGCGTGCCACCGTGCGCGCACAGTCCCCGGCATTGCTTTGGGCGGCGCGGCCTCATGATTTCTCCCAGTGGGTCGGCTTCCGGCGGTGTCTTCACCGTCGCAGCCACACCCCCGAGCCCGGACAGAAGCGCTTACTAGGGTGGAACCAGAGGAACTCAAATGGAACTCAAGCTAGCGGAGCGGATCGAAGCAGATCCGAACTACGTGGCGCTGAAGGAACGGCGATCGCGCTTAGGCTGGACGCTGACAATCGCCATGCTCGTCGTCTATTACGGGTTTATCCTGCTTATCGCATTCCGTCCGGGCGTACTGGCGACCCGGATCGGCGATGGCGTGATGACCTGGGGCATTCCGATCGGTTTTGGCGTGATCGTGTTCACGGTCCTGATCACGGCCTACTACGTGATGCGCGCCAACAGCGAATTCGACGACCTCAACGAGAAGGTCAAGCGGGAGGCCCTGAAGTAATGTCGTTCAAGCCACTTTCGGGCTTCGGCCGCGCCATCGGCGTGGCAGCCCTGACCGGCCTGCCGAGCCTCGCGCTCGCCGCCGGACCTGATCTCGGCCATGTCGAGAAGCAGGCCACCAACTACACCGCGATCGTCATGTTCGCGCTGTTCGTGATCATGACCCTCTTCGTCACCAAGTGGGCTGCCGCAAAAACCAAGTCTGCGGCCGACTTCTACACGGCAGGCGGCGGCATCACCGGCTTCCAGAACGGTCTCGCGATCGCCGGCGACTACATGTCCGCGGCCTCGTTCCTCGGGATTTCGGCGGCGGTCATGGCCTCCGGCTTCGACGGTCTGATCTACTCGATCGGCTTCCTCGTCGGCTGGCCGATCCTGACCTTCCTGATGGCGGAACGTCTCAGGAACCTGGGCAAGTTCACCTTCGCGGACGTGGCGGCCTTCCGCTTCGCCCAGACGCCGGTGCGGATGTTCGCGGCGGTCTCGACCCTCGTCGTCGTCTCGTTCTACCTGATCGCCCAGATGGTCGGTGCAGGTCAGCTCATCCAGCTCCTGTTCGGTCTCGACTACTGGATGGCGGTGGTGATCGTCGGTGGCCTGATGATGGTCTACGTGCTGTTCGGCGGCATGACGGCGACCACCTGGGTCCAGATCATCAAGGCGGGCCTGCTGCTTGGCGGTGCGACCTTCATGGCCTTCATGGTGATGCGCACCTACGGCTTCAGCCCGGAGAAGTTCTTCGCCGCGGCGGTCGACGTCAAGGCGCAGCTTGCCGCCAAGACGCCCGACACGACGCCCGAAGCCGCTGCCGCGGCCGGCCAGTCGATCATGGGACCGGGCAAGTTCATCAAGGATCCGATCTCGGCGATCTCGTTCGGTATGGCGCTGATGTTCGGCACCGCCGGCCTGCCGCACATCCTGATGCGCTTCTTCACCGTGCCGAGCGCCAAGGAAGCGCGGAAGTCGGTGATGTGGGCGACCACCTGGATCGGCTACTTCTACCTGCTGACCTTCATCATCGGCTTCGGTGCGATCACCTTCGTGCTGACCAACCCGGGCTTCCTCGACGCCAACGGTGATCTTATCGGCGGCAAGAACATGGCGGCCATCCATCTGGCCCATGCCGTCGGCGGGAACCTGTTCCTCGGCTTCATCTCGGCGGTCGCCTTCGCGACGATCCTCGCGGTGGTCGCGGGCCTGACCCTGGCCGGTGCCTCGGCGGTGTCGCATGACATCTATGCGACGATCATCAAGGGCGGAAACGCCGATAGTGCCTCGGAACTGCGGATGTCGCGCTACACGGTGCTTGCGCTCGGTGTACTTGCGGTCCTGCTCGGCATCGTCTTCGAGAAGCAGAACATCGCCTTCATGGTCTCGCTCGCCTTCGCGGTCGCGGCTTCGGCGAACTTCCCGGTGCTGTTCCTGTCGGTGCTGTGGAAGGGCTGCACGACCTGGGGCGTGGTGATCGGCGGCTTCATCGGTCTGACCGTCTCGGTGGTGCTGACCATCCTGTCGCCCTCGGTCTGGGAAGCGACGCTCGGCCATCCGGTCGGATCGGCGCCGTTCCCCTACACCTCTCCGGCACTGTTCTCGATGACCGCAGGCTTTGTCGGCATCTGGCTCTTCTCGGTCCTAGACCGGAGCGCCCGCGGCAATGTCGACCGCGCCGGGTTCGTGGCACAGCAGGTGCGCTCGGAAACCGGCATCGGCGCTGCCGAAGCCTCGGCGCACTGAGTTCGGGAGGGGCGCCATGGCGACAACCGGTTCGAACTCGCCGGGTCCGGCCACGGGCGCCCCGACTGATCCACACGGCTCCCCCCCGACGGGGGGGGCCGTTTCCGTCCGGCGGGAGCGCCGGGAATTCGTGTCGCTGATGACGACCCCCGTGCGCGATGCCCTGGTGCACAAGCCCCTGTTCGTCGATGGCGGGACCGACCTCGTCAGCCTCTGCGGCGAGCTGTCGAGGCGTGGCCTTGGCGAAGCGCTGGTCCGCGACGATGGCCGCATCGGCATCTTCACCACCACCGACCTGCGCGACGCGCTGTTACACGGCGTACCGCCCGAGGCTCTGGAGGTGCGCGAGATCGCGCATTTCGATCCCTTCACGGTGTCGGCCGACGACGAGCTTTTCGACGCCCTGATCCTGATGCTGCGGCATCGCATCCACCGCGTCCTTGTCCGGGAGGGCGACGAAGTCGTCGGGCTTCTGCGGCAGCTCGACCTGATGGCCTTCGTGGCCAGCCATTCCCATCTGATTGCGCTCAAGGCGTCGCACGCCTCGGACATTGCCGAGCTGGGCGAGGCGGCGCGTCAGATCGACGGCCTGATCCGCGTCCTGCACGAGGACGGTGTCCGCATCGAGGTGATCGCCGGACTCGTCGGTGGTCTCAACCGCCAGGTCTTCCAGCGTCTTTGGGAACTTCTGGCGCCCGAGCCGTTGCGCGCCAACAGCTGCGTGATCGTCATGGGCAGCGAAGGCCGCAACGAGCAGATCATCAAGACCGACCAGGATAATGCGCTTCTTCTGCGTGACGGATTCGAATTCGACGGGCTCGAGAAGATCACACAGGCCTTCACCGACGCGCTCCTCGATTTCGGTTATCCGCTCTGCCCGGGCGGCATCATGCTCAGCCGCCCGCTCTGGTGCCAGCCGGTGGCCCGATTCCGTGAGACGATGCGCGACTGGATCCATGGCAGTGATCCGGAAGGTCCGATGAACCTCGCGATCTTTCTCGACGCTGGTGCCGTCACCGGCGACGCCACGTTGCTGGCCGAAGCACGGGACCATGTCGATCGCTTGCTGACCGGAAGCGATGCCTATTTCGCGCGCTTTGCGGCGGCGGTGGAACAGTTCCGGTCCGACGGCAGCTGGTGGCGCCGCCTGCCGGGAATGCGCGGACGCGAGGCGGCTGAGGTCGACCTGAAGAAGCTTGGCATCTTCCCTCTGGTCCACGGCGTTCGATCGCTCGCGCTGCAATATGGGATCCGCGCAGTGGGAACCATGGACAGGCTGACGGCACTGACGGCGGCAAATCGGATCGAGACATCCCGGGCCAAGGATCTGAGCGAGGCGCTGCGCTTCCTGATGTCGCTCAAGCTTGACAACAACCTCAGACAGATGGAGGCCGGCCGGACGCCCGACAACGCCATCCGCCTTTCCGAGCTTGGCACGCTGGAGCGCCAGACCCTGAAGGACTCGCTGGCGATCGTGCGCGACTTCCAACAATGGATCTCGCACCACTATCGGCTGGACGTCCTGTGAGCAGCGGGCGCGAACCGCGGCCGCGGCTTCTGATTGCGCTTTGCGCCGCCGGGTTCGTGCTGTTCAACTTCCCGCTCGTGATCGTCTGGGACAAGGACGTCACGGTCTTCGGCCTGCCGATGCTTCCGGTTGCGCTGTTCGTGATCTGGGGCGGACTGATCCTGGCGCTCGCCGCGGCGATGGAGCGTCGCGCTCCCCCGCGCGATGAGGACGGGCGCGAGCGGCGATGATCGCCGCGCCCCTCGTCCTGGCGGCTTCGCTTGCCTATCTGCTGACGCTTTTTGCCATTGCCGCCTTCGCGGATCGGCGTGCGACACAGGGAAGGTCGGTGATCGACAATCCCTGGATCTACGCGCTCTCCTGGGCAGTCTATTGTACCGCCTGGACCTATTTCGGCAGCGTCGGCACAGCCGCCGTGTCGGGCGTCTGGTTCCTGCCGATCTATCTCGGTCCGCTCCTCGCGATGCTCGTCGCCTGGATCGTCGTGCGCAAGATGGTGCGGATCGCGCAAACCTATCGCATCACCTCGATCGCGGACTTCATCGCCAGCCGTTACGGCACCAGTCCGATGCTGGCGGCCGTGGTTACGCTGATCACGGTGATCGGCATGGTGCCCTACATCGCGCTTCAGCTGAAGGCGGTCTCGGGCGGCTTCCATCTGCTGACCGCCGGCCCGACGCCGCACGCGGAGGCCGCCATTGTCTGGTGGCGGGACGGGGCACTTCTGGTTGCGCTGGCGATGGCGGCCTTTACCATCGTCTTCGGCACCCGCCACCTCGATGTCTACGAGCGGCACGAGGGCCTTGTCGCCGCCATCGCCTTCGAATCCATGCTCAAGCTGGTGGCGTTCCTCGCCGTCGGCGCGTTCGTGACCTGGGGGCTGTTCGGCGGCATGGGCGACATCTGGGCTCGGGCGCAAGCGCTGCCGGAGCTGGACGGCCTGCTGCGCCTGGGCGGGGCGGAAAAGGCCGGCGCACCGGACTATGCCCGATGGTTCGCACTGATCACCCTGTCCATGCTGTCGGCGCTGGTGCTTCCACGGCAGTTCCAGATGATGGTGGTGGAATGCGTGGGCGAACGGCACATCCGCCGGGCGGCCTGGGTCTTTCCCGCCTACCTTCTGCTG
The DNA here is from genome assembly GCA_020425125.1 of Paracoccaceae bacterium. GTDB lineage: Bacteria > Pseudomonadota > Alphaproteobacteria > Rhodobacterales > Rhodobacteraceae > Meridianimarinicoccus. The sequence continues at coordinate 42,760 of JAGQRV010000067.1, forward strand.
ATCAATGTCTTCGTGCTGCCGATCGCAATCGGCGGACAGGTGCTGTTCGGCCCCGGCAAGATGGATGCCGAAACCTTCGTTCTGTCCCTGCCGCTGACGCAGGGCGCGCACTGGCTGGCGCTGCTGGCCTTCGTCGGCGGATTGTCCGCCGCCACCGGCATGCTGATCGTCGAGACGATCGCGGTCTCGACCATGGTCTGCAACGATCTGGTCATGCCGTCGCTGCTGAGGCTGCCAGGGTTCGGGACGCGGCAGGACGGCGATCTGACCCGGCTTCTGCTCAATATCCGGCGTGCGGCGATCGTCGGCATCCTGATGCTCGGCTATCTCTATTTTCGCATCGCCGGCAACGCCTATGCGCTGGTCTCGATCGGGCTGATCAGCTTTGCCGCTGTGGCCCAGGTGGCGCCCGCGCTTCTGGGCGGGATGTATTGGCGGGGCGCGACCAAGGCTGGCGCCTTCGGCGGGCTGATCGGCGGATTCGCGGTCTGGTCGTATACTCTGATGCTGCCGTCGCTGGCGAAGTCCGGCTGGATCCCCGGCGGCTTCATGGATGACGGCCCGTTCGGCATCGGTCTTCTGGCGCCAGAGCATCTGTTCGGCCTTACCGGGCTCGACAATCTCACGCATTCGCTGTTCTGGAGCCTGCTGGTCAACGTCACGCTCTATGTCGGCCTCTCCTTCGCACGGAACCCGTCCGCCCGTGAGGCGAGCCAGGCGCTCCTGTTCGCCGACGTATTCACGCGCGCGAACTCGTCCGACCCGGCGCCAGTCTTCTGGCGGGGCGCCGCACGCCTGGAGGACCTGCGGTCGCTCGCAGGGCGCCTGCTCGGGGCGTCCCGCGCCGACACCTTGTTCCAGGATCTGGCACAGCAGCAGGGCGTGGCGCCGCCGGATCTGGTTCCCGACGCCCGTCTGGTGGACCGCGTCGAGCGGCAGCTTGCCGGTGCCGTCGGCGCGGCATCCGCGCGCGTCATGGTGTCGTCGGTCGCGCAGGAGGAACCGCTGACCGTCGACGGTGTCTTCGAGATCCTCGAGGAGGCGTCGCAACTGCGAGGATATGCCCGTGCGCTCGAGGAAAAATCGCTGTCGCTCGAACAGGCGACGTCGGAATTGCGCGCCGCCAACGAGCAGTTGAAAAGCCTCGACCATCTGAAGGACGATTTCATGTCCTCGGTCACCCACGAGCTGCGGACGCCGCTGACGTCGATCCGCGCGCTTTCCGAGCTGATGCTCGACACGCCCGACATGGAAACGGAGCAGCGCGAGGAATTCCTGCGCATCGTGGTCTCGGAAAGCGAGCGTCTGAGCCGCCTGGTCAACCAGGTCCTCGACATGGCCAAGATCGAATCCGGCAACGCGGAATGGCGCAACAGCGATGTCGACATGGGCGCATTGGTGAGCAATGCGGTGCGAGCCACGTCGGAGCTGTTCCGCGGTCGCCATGCTGCCGTGGAATTGAGCGTACCGGACGGCGGCGTTCCGGTGATCCGCGCCGATCCCGACCGGCTGACCCAGGTCATGCTGAACCTGCTGTCGAACGCCGCGAAATTCGTGCCGGAAGAGCACGGCAGGGTCCTGGTCGCCCTCGACAGCGACGAGGACGGTCTGACGGTCGAGGTCCGGGACAACGGACCCGGCGTGCCCCTGAAGGATCAGGCGAGTGTCTTCGAGAAGTTCCGCCAGGGTGGCGACGCCCTGACCCGCCCGGCCGGGACCGGGCTGGGGCTTCCGATCAGCCGCCAGATCGTCAATCATTTCGGTGGGCGCATGTGGCTGGATTCGCAGCCGGGCCAGGGCGCGTGTTTCGCGTTCTGGTTGCCGCTCGGGGCTCGGGAGGAGGAAGAGCCATGAAGGTGCTGATCGCGGATGACGAGCCCAACATCGTCATCTCGCTGGAATTCATGATGAAACGCGAAGGCTATGAGGTAATCGTAGCGCGGGACGGGAAGCAGGCGCTCGATGCGATCCGGCGCGAGCGACCGGCGCTCGTGCTGCTGGACGCGATGATGCCGGAGATGACCGGATTCGATGTCTGCGCCGCGGTCCGGTCGGACGAAACGGTGCGCGACACGCGAATCCTGATGCTGACCGCCAAGGGCCGCGAGACCGACCTGGCGCGCGGCGCCGGCGTCGGCGTCGACGCCTACATGACGAAGCCGTTCTCGACCCGCGATCTCGTCGCCAAGGTGAAGGAGCTTCTGGCGTGAAGGTCGACCGCGGACTTGTGCTGGCAATGGTGCTGCCTGGACTCCTGCTGGCGATCTGGCTGGTGGCCGGCGTTGCCCTGCTTTGGGTTACGCTCGATGCGGCGCAGCGGGGGGCCATCGGCGCGGCGGTCGGTCCGCTGGTCGAAACTCACGGCGTCCTTCCCTTTGCCTGGTGGGCCGTCGCTGCCGGGCTGGCGGCCTGGGCGGCCCAGCGGCTTTACGTTGCCCATGTTCAGCCGCACGCGCGACTGACGGACGCGACCCGAGTTCTTTTGCGCGATCCGCGCGCGCCCGCGATCGAGGCGCCGACAGTCGCAGTCGGCGATCTGACCGGTGCCATCAATGCGCTGGCGGACGAACGGCGCGCGCTTGTCGAGAACACGGAGCGGCTGGTGGCGGAGGCCAGCCGCGGCGTCGCCGAGGAACGGGACCAACTCGGCGCGCTGATGGCGGAGCTGCATCAGAGCGTCGTGGTGTGCAACCTCGCGGGACGGATGCTGCTCTACAACGGCCGTGCGCGCAGCTTGTTTCGCCGCCTGTCGCAGGCGCCGCGCGCGATGGGCGGGTCCGAACTGGTCGGGCTCGGCCGTTCGATCTTCGGCGTGATCGACCAGGCGCTGATCGCCCACGCGCTGGAGACCGTCGAACGGCGCATCGCGCGCGGCGAGGCGACGGTAACGACGCGCTTCGTCACCGGGACGCCCGCCGGCCATCTGCTGCTCGTCAGCCTCGCTCCGGTCCGGCCCGCCACCCGCGACGGCGCGTTGACCGGGTACGTTCTGCTGCTCGATGACATTACCGACGATTATGCCCAACAGTCGCGGCGCGACGGGCAGCTTCTGGAACTCACCGAGGCGAGCCGGGCTTCGCTCGCGAGCGTACAGGCGGCACTCGACATGCTCGAATATCCCGATCTCGGTCCCGAAGACCGCGAGCGGTTCCATGGCGTTGTGCGCGAGGAAGTCGCCGCGATGGGACAGCGCCTTGCCGCGCTGGATGCCGGCGCGTCGCAGGATCTGATGACGCGTTGGCCGTTGCAGGAAATGCTGGCCACCGACCTGGCCGCCGCCGCCGCGCGGCAGATCGAGGCGGCAACCGGCCGGCCGGTCGCAGTGGCGGAGGTGGAAGCCGATCTCTGGATCAACGTCGACAGCTTCGCCCTGATCGAGGCGTTGTCCTTCCTCGGGCGCCGTCTTGCAGACGCCTTCGACCAGACCGAATTCCGCCTGCGTCTCTCCGGCGCTGGCACCCGCGCGCATCTCGACCTGATCTGGACCGGCGGGAACGTGTCGTCCGAGACGCTGGCAGACTGGGAATCAGGGCCAATGCAGATCGGCGGTGAACGCTCGCCCCTGTCCGTGCGCGACGTGGCCGAGCGTCATGGCGGCGAGGTCTGGTTCGAGCGGGACCGGGGGCAGGGGCCGGGATTCTTCCGTTTCCTTCTGCCGCTGGCCTCGGTGGAACTCGATGCCGCGGCGCCTTTGGCCGCGCGCCCCGAATTCTACGATTTCGACCTGTTTGCCGCCACCGAGTCGACAAACGCTCTGGACGACAGGCCGCTGACCGAGCTTGCGTATACGGTCTTCGATTCCGAGACGACCGGTCTCGACCCCGCCAGCGGCGACGAGATCATCCAGCTTGGCGCGGTGCGGATCGTGAACGGCAAGCTCCTCCGCGGCGAGAGCTTCGATCAGCTGGTCGATCCCGGGCGCAGCATTCCCGAAGCCTCGATTCCATTCCATGGCATCCGGCCCGAAATGGTGCGCGGCCAGCCGCTGATCGGAGAGGTCCTGCCCGCCTTCCATGCCTTTGCCGAGGACACGGTGCTGGTCGGTCACAACGTCGCCTTCGACATGCGCTTCCTGAAGCTGAAAGAGGACACGACCGGCGTGCGGTTCGAACAACCGGTTCTGGACACGCTGCTGCTTGCCAGCGTGGTGCATCCCAAAGAGGAAAGCCAGAGCCTCGAAGCCATTGCCGGGCGGCTGGGAGTGGAGGTTCGGGCGCGGCATTCGGCGGCCGGTGACGCGCTGACGACCGCGCAGGTCTTCCTGAAGATCCTGCCGCTTCTGGGCGAGCGGGGCATCTCCACGCTGGGTGCAGCGCGGGCGGCGTCGGAAAGCTCCTATTACGCCCGGTTGCGCTATTGAGGCCGCGGTCGAAGCGGGTCAGGCGTTGACGGTCCGACCCGCGCCGGTCGTCGTTCCGTCGGCCGGTTCGAGTGCGGCTCGAATGGCGTCGTCGACAGTCTCGATCCAGACGAAGCCCAGCCTGTCGCGTGCCTCTTTCGGGATGTCGTCGTAGTCGCGGCGGTTCCGCGCCGGAAGCAGAACCTGAGTCAGCCCGGCCGAAGCCGCCGCGACAACCTTTTCCTTGATCCCGCCGACCGGCAGGACGAGGCCCCGAAGCGAAATCTCGCCGGTCATCGCCGTGTCGCTGCGAACCTTCCGGTCGGTCAGCAGGGATACCAGCGCGGTGTAGAGCGCCACGCCGGCACTCGGTCCGTCCTTCGGGATCGCGCCCGCCGGGATGTGGATATGGATGTCGCTCTTGGCCAAGACCTCCGCGTCGACGCCGAGAGACCCGGCGCGGTTCTTGACCAGTGTCATCGCCGCTTGCGCGCTTTCCCGCATCACGTCCCCAAGCTGACCGGTCAGGATCAACGCGCCCTTGCCCTGCGCCCGGCTCGCCTCGATGAACAGGATGTCGCCGCCGACCGGCGTCCAGGCCAGGCCGGTGGCGACGCCGGGCAGGCTGGTCCGCATGGCGACCTCGTTCTCGAACCGGGGCGCGCCGAGTATCGCGGTCAGGTCGGGAGCACCGATCTCGACATGCTCGGCCTTGCCTTCGGCGATGCGGACCGCGGCGTGGCGCAGGACCGCGCCGATCTCGCGTTCCAGATTGCGCACCCCGGCTTCGCGGGTATGGCCCCGGATGATCGCGCGGATCGCATCGTCGCTTAGTTCGGCCTGCCCCGGCGCGAGCCCGTTCGCCTCCATCTGCCGGCCGACGAGGTAGCGCAGCGCGATCTGGAGCTTCTCCTCTTCGGTATAGCCTGCGAGGCTGATCACCTCCATCCGGTCGCGCAGCGGTCCCGGAACCGTGTCGAGCACGTTCGCCGTGGCGATGAAGACGACCCGGGAAAGGTCGAAATCGACACCGAGGTAGTTGTCGCGGAAGGTCGCGTTCTGCTCGGGGTCGAGCACTTCGAGCATCGCCGCGGACGGATCCCCCTGAATGCCCCGCCCCAGCTTGTCGATCTCGTCGAGCATCATCACGCAGTTGCGTGACCCCGCACGGCGGATCGCCTGGATGATGTTGCCGGGCATGGCGCCGATATAGGTGCGCCGGTGACCGCGGATTTCCGCCTCGTCATGGACACCGCCAAGGCTGACCCGCACGAAGGACCGGTCCATCGCCCGAGCAATCGATTGTCCGAGAGAGGTCTTCCCGACCCCCGGCGGCCCCGCGAAGCACAGAATCGGCGCCTTGCCGCCCGGTGCCAGCTTGCGAACGGCGAGAAATTCTAGAATCCGGCTCTTGATCTTGTCGAGCCCGTAATGGTCGGCATCGAGGATCCGGCGGGCCTCGGCGATGTCGATGGGCGACGGCTCGGGCAGACGCCAAGGCAGCGCGATCATCCAGTCAAGCCATGTCCGCACCATGCCCGCTTCGCCCGCAGCCTCCGGCATCCGTTCATAGCGGCGAAGCTCCCGACGCACCTGCTCCTCGACCTCGGGCGGCATTTCGGCCTTCTCGATCGCCGCGGACAGTTCGGCCACCTCGCCGGCACGGCCGTCGCCTTCCCCGAGTTCGCGCTGGATCGCGGCCATCTGTTCGCGCAGCACTGCCTCGCGCTGGCGTTCATCGAAGGCGGCACGGGTCTGCTGGCCGATCTCGCGGCTGATCCGCAGCACCTCGATCCGCCGCGCCAGGATCCGGGAGACCTTGTCCATCCGCTGCGCAAGGTCGAGCGTTTCCAGAATGCCCTGCTTCTCTGCGGCGGGGATGTCGAGATAGGCGGTGGTCAGATCGGCGAGGGCTCCGGCTTCGGTCATGCCCCTGACCGAGTCCGCAAGGCCCTGCGGCGCCTGCGGCAGAAGCTCGATCGCCTCGACGGCCTGTCCCTTGAGATGAAGGAACCGGGCCTCGATCTCGGGTTGGGGACTCGGGGTCTCGGCAATCGTCTGAAATCGCGCCATCGGGAAGGGCGTCCCGCGCAACACCTCCAGGATGCGGAATCGGCTGACGCCCTGGCAGACCACATGGTGCGCTCCATCCGGGGTCGTGACGTAGCGCAGGATATTGGCGACCGTTCCGACACGGCAGAGAGCTCCTGCCTCCGCACCCTCCTGTTCGGGCTGACGCTCCAGAACTACGCCAACCTGGCGCTCCTCGCGCACCGCCTGCTGGATTGCCGCAATGGTGGGCGCGCGCCCGATCACCAGCGGCACCACCAGGCCCGGAAACAGCACTGAGTCCCTGACCGGGAGCAGGATGATGCCGTCTTCAGGAACCGGAACGGAGTCCTTCGGTTGCGCCGGGGCAGCTGCGGGGCCGGTGTCCTTGTCGCTTTTCTCGGAGCCGCCGAACAGCTTCATTGCGCGTCTCCCGTCGTCTTCTCGAGCACCAGTTCAAGGCAGCCGTCGACGGCACGCGTGCGGATCGCGTATTGGCCGGCAGGTATCGGGATGCGCCGCTCGAATCGTCCTTGCGGTAACTCCAGACGATGGATCGTGGCGTTTCGAAACTCGGCAGGCAGCATCCGGCGGCCTCTCACCAGAAGGGCGTTTCCGTCGATCCGGACCTCGACCTGCTTGGTGTCGACGCCAGGCAGCGCGACCAGGACCAGAATCTCGCGTTCGGTTTCCAGGATGTCGACGGGCGGTTCCCAGCAGGGCGGGCCCGACTCGGCGTTGGGGGACAGCGCGAAGAAGCGCCGCTGCAGATTCTCCGCCCGCGCCAGCGCGTTCAGCGCCTCGGACAGCATCCAGTTTCGTGCATCCCTGCTTGGCATCACGTTCCCCCCTGCCGCTTCGGCATCCGCGCCCCATCCATATAGGCGTCCGGGCAACCGGGGCGAAGTGCCGGAAGCGCGGCCTTCCTCAGGAAGGCGCGTGATCATTTGCCCGGAAAGCGCGCCGACGGATGACGCACGCGGCCCGATATGCGATCCTTGATCCGGCCCTGTGCAGACGGGATGGACCGCCTCGGTGTGACGTTGCCAGATCGGGCGATGACTGATCGCGCCCAACTCGCGCCAGGGGCGTCGATCGGCACCGGCCCGCCGCCCAGGAAGGAGGGGGGCAACAGATGGACCGCTTTCGGGACCGCCGCGCTGCGGGTTCGGCTCTGGCGGATCGCCTGGCCGCCGAGTCGCTCGTGCACCCGGTCGTACTTGCGCTTCCGCGCGGCGGCGTGCCCGTCGGTCTGGAGGTGGCGCGACGGCTGGGTGCTCCTCTGGATCTTGTGATGGTGCGCAAGATCGGCGTGCCGTCGCAGCCCGAACTTGCCGTGGGCGCGGTGGTGAATGGCGATGCGCCCGAAACCGTGGTCAACGATGAGATCGCTGCTGCCATGCGCCTGAACCGGCGCGAGATCGACGCGCTTGCCCGTGTCCAGTTGGCAGAGATCGCCCGCCGCAGGAAGATCTATCTGCAAGGGCGCGGTCCGGTCCCCATCGTGGGCCGCACCGCCATCGTGATCGACGACGGTATTGCCACAGGTGCCACCATGCGGGCCGCCTTGCGGTCGGTGCGGCGCAAGGGTGCTGTCGAGGTCATCCTCGCCGTGCCGGTCGCGCCGCCTGACACGCTCGCCGCCCTGGCGGCCGAGGCGGATGGCGTCGTCTGTCTTTCGCGGCCTGCCCACTTCTCGGCTGTTGGGGCGTTCTACGTTGATTTCAGGCAAGTCGAGGACGCCGCCGTGGTCGAGATGCTGGCGGAGGCCGCGCGAATGGCCCCGGACGGACGCGCAGGGGACTGAAGCACAAGGGCTGCGGTGCGCGCGGCGATGCCCGGATCCGTGCCGTGTTCCGGCCGTCATGTCACGGGGCCGCTGTCAGACGGTGCCCTGGGCATGCGACGCCTATTGCGCGCGTTCCCAGACGAAGCGCTCCCGTTTCTTGAATCCGGCGGCCTTGAGGCGCGCGATCACGTCCTCCACTTCCTGATCCAGACCAGTGGATTGGTGGGCGTCGATCATCACCACCACATCCCGAGCGAGGCCAAGCTCCGCTGCCGCGAAGATCTCTTCGGGCGTCCGCACGACCTCGGCCGGCGTCGCAGGAGGAACGCTGTGGGTCCAGAGCCCGACCATCCCGCGCGAGGTGGTCGGAAGAATGAAGATCGCGCGATCCGGGGGCACCCGGCCAAGCGCCGCATTCACGCCCGCGATCATCTCGACCCGTTTCCAGGGCATCACCCGGAGCAGCCCGTCGTCGAGCCAGGGAATGGCGGCCAGCGCACCGACCGTACCGAGAACGAGAACGGCGAGAATTCCGCCTGCGACCCGAGCCGTGTTCCAGGCCAGTTGGATCGCGATGCCCAGCAGGAGCGCAACGAAGGGAAACGCGAAGGCAATGTACCGCACCGCGTTGTCGAGGCTGAGATACTTGTCGCCGTGCCAGATCATGCCGATGACGCAGACGGCATAGAAGACCGGCACGACAAGGAGAAGCAGGATGCGCCGGTCGCGAAAGGCCGCCGGCGAACCCCGCAAGCGCCGCGAGCCCAAGAAGGGCACCGCTGGCGCAGAACGCTTCGAACGTCCAGATGTAGCGCTGCGGAATTTCCGTGAACTGTTCCACGAACGCGCGAAAGAGCGCGAGAAGCTCGGCGGTCAGGCCGCGGAATCCGACGTATTGGTTGGGCCGGGCGTCGATCTGGACGGCCAGGTAGGGCAGTGCGACGAAGGCGGCAAGCAGTGCAAGTATGGCGGCGGCGATCACGGCGACCGGGTGGCGGCGCAGCGCAAAGATGCCCATGAGTCCGAGCGCCGGCGCGGTGGCGAAGAGGGTGAAGTAATGGGTCAGGAATGCCGCGCCGCCAAAGGCGCCTGCGGCGGCGATGGCGAAGTCCGCTCCACGATCCGCCTCGCCGCCGTCGGGGTCGGACGGGCGGATGCCGCGCAAGGCGCAGGCGGTCATGGCGACCAGCAGCAGCAGCGCGAGCCCGTAGCCGCGCGCGTTGATGGCCGCAAAGATCGTGGCCGGGGAGACGAGGAAGATGATTGGCGCCGCGACCTGTGCAAACGGCCCGAAGATCGCGCCGATGCGCGACAGAAGGAAGGCGGCCAGCAGGATGCATGCCAGCGACAGGCTTCGCAAGCCTGTCTTGGTCTGGCCGACGATGTCGCCCCAAAGGCTTGCCGTCCAGTAATAGAGCGGGGGGTGGACGTCCGTCGCCTTCAGCAGTTCTCCCAGACCCGACAGCGACGCATGGCCGTCGAACGCGCTCGCGATCGAGCCCGCGGTGGTCAGCCCGTGGGGCCAGTCGGGGGCGGCGTCGCCGGCGAGTTCCAGAAGCGTGATCGCCTCGTCGAAATCGATCGTCAGCCGCGCGATGTTGTAGCCGCCGAAGACGGCCGCCGCGGCTATGAGCGCGATCACCAGCCAGGTGGCAACCAGGTGGGCGCGGCCGGGTTCCGGGTGTCGGGGCGACATGGATACAGACATGGCGGTCTCCTGAAGCGACGTCCGGATCGGGTGGGCGGCCTCAGGCCTCAGGGATCGGCCGGTCCGCATTCTCGAGCTGACGCAGGGCTGCGCGCGTGGCCTCGCTGTCGTCGACATCGACGGGGCGGCGGAAGATCAGCACCGTGCGGAAGGTTGTCCGCGTACGCCGGAAGCCGCTCCGCTCTTCGACGGGCAGGGTTTCGGCGCGGAGATATTCCCAGCCGTCGGCCCCTTCCCGGTTCAGCGTTTCGGCCAAGGTCTCGGCATAGCGAGCCTCGACCGTGTCCGCGCCGCGGATCTTGCGCGCGCGCGCCGGAGCCGGTGTCACCCTGTATTCGTACTGCGCCATTGCCCCTCCCGTCATGACGCGCCCATTATTGGCGCAAGGGGGCCGGGCGGAAGCCCCAATGCTTCGATGAACGCCGGGGCGCCGCGAACGTCTCCCGGATGCCACAGACGCGTGACGAGGCGTTAACCAGTTGCGCCGAAACTCCCCTGCAGAACTCCGGCGATGCGCTAGACCCGTTCCGGGTGGTCAGCCGGGCGTATTGGGTCACGGTTGAGGGTTTGCATGAGATACGCTTATCGGCTCTGCGTTGTTTGCGTCTTGCTGTCCGCCTGCGCAGGCACGCCGCACCGACCGGAGCGTGCCTCGGCGGTCGAGACGCGGCTCTATTCCCGAGAGACGATCGATTCCCGGAGCGAGTTCAAGGACGCGATTGTCGGTCAGCAGCTTCGCGGTGAGGGGGTGGACGTGACCGTCGGCCCGAACGGGATGCTTGTGGGCACCTATTACGGCCAGCCGTTCCTGGGCGGGTGGGACTATCGCGACGGGGAGTTCTGCGTCTCTCTCAGCAAGGTCGAGGTGCGCCGCGCCGATGACAGGAAATGCTTCCATGCGGCCATCTCCGGGCGGAGCGTGCTGCTGGTCCCGGTCGACGAAGGCTAGGCGCGACTATTTCCGCTCCCGCATCAGTCGTGCGGTTCCCGACTGGTGGATCAGAAACCAGGCGAGAATGACGAACATCGGATGCGTAAGCCCGCCCGAGAACAGGATCGCCGGGATCCAGATGAAAAAGGTCACGATCGCCACGAAGGGCCGGCCGGCAATGGCGATCGACAGCGGCGGCAGGAAGATCGCGAGAATGTAGTTCATGCCGCGCTCACTTCCCGCGCGGCCAGCCACCGGTCCCAGGCCGCCTTGGCCCGGTCGGTATAGGCCTTGTATCTGTCACGGCGCCCCTTGCGTCCCCCACGCGCATCGATCGGGGGGAACAGGCCGAAATTCACGTTCATCGGCTGAAAGGTCTTCGCTTCGGCCCCGCCGGTGGTGTGGTGGACCAGCGCGCCCATCGCCGTTTCGGGCGGCGGTGCGCTCAGCGGACGGCCGAGAATTTCGGCTGCGGCAAGACGACCCGCCAGCAGCCCCATCGCGGCGGATTCCACGTAGCCCTCGACGCCGGTGATCTGACCGGCAAAGCGGATATGCGGGCGCGCGCGCAGGCGCAGCTGTTCGTCGAGCAGCGTTGGCGAATTGAGAAAGGTGTTGCGGTGGATGCCGCCGAGCCGGGCAAAGCGCGCGTCCTGAAGCCCCGGAATCATCCGGAGGACGTCCGCCTGCGCGCCGTATTTCATCTTGGTCTGGAAGCCGACGATGTTGAAGAGCGTTCCCAGCGCGTTGTCGCGCCGCAATTGCACCACGGCCCAGGGCTTGACGTCGGGGGCGTGCGGATTGGTCAGCCCGACCGGCTTCATCGGTCCGTGGCGCAGCGTCTCCCGGCCGCGCTCCGCCATGACCTCGATCGGCAGGCATCCATCGAAATAGGGCGTGCCGCCGTCGGTTTCGCCGGCGTGGAACTCGGTCTTGTCCGCGGCCAGCAGCGCGTCGATGAACGCCTCGTAGGTGGGCCGGTCCATCGGGCAGTTCAGATAGGCGCGGCGGTCCTCCTCGGTCTCGCCCTTGTCGTAGCGTGACTGGAACCACGCCTTCGAAAGGTCGATGGAGTCGAAATGGATGATCGGCGCGATGGCGTCGAAGAAGGCAAGCGCTTCCGAGCCGGTCTCGGTCCGGATCGCCTCGGCCAGGCGGCTCGATGTCAGCGGGCCCGTTGCGACGATCCAGTACCCCTCGCGAGGCAACTCGGCGATTTCGCCGGGGACCACAGTGACAAGCGGATGCGAGCGGAGACGGGTGGTGACGGTTTCCGAAAAGGGCTCTCGGTCGACGGCGAGCGCCCCGCCCGCGGGAAGTGCGTGGGTGTCGGCGGCTTCCATGATCAGACTGCCCGCGCGGCGCATTTCCCAATGCAGCAATCCGACTGCATTCTGCTCATGGTCGTCCGAGCGGAACGAGTTGGAGCAGACCATCTCGGCCAGATTGCCGGTCCGGTGGGCAAAGGTGCCGATGGCGGGGCGCATCTCGTGGAGAACCACAGGCACGCCCATCGAGGCGGCCTGCCACGCGGCTTCCGATCCGGCCATGCCGCCGCCGACAATATGCAAGGGGTCCGTCATGGCCGCCAGATAGGGCCTTCGGCTATGGAAGGAAAGAGGCGGCTGCGCCGGTCAGCGTGAATCCCTGTCGGCCAGCGGATGGTGGTTCAGCACCAGGTCCTTGAGACGGGTCTCGACAACATGCGTGTAGATTTCCGTGGTGGAGAGGTCGGCATGGCCGAGCAGAATCTGGATCGCCCGCAGATCCGCGCCATGCTCCAGCAGATGCGTGGCAAAGGCATGGCGCAGCGTGTGGGGGGTCACGTTCGCCGGGTCGATCCCGGAGTCGACGGCCAGCGTCTTCACCATTGCGAAGAACGCCTGCCGCGTGACATGGCCACTCTTGCTGCGGCTCGGAAACAGGTACGGCGACGGGCGCGTGCCCCGCGCTTGTGCCTCAGTTTCGGCCGCATCGCGCGCGGTGAGCCAGGCGTCGAGCGCGTCCCGCGCCGGCCGCGAGAGGGGCACGAGCCGCTCCTTCGAGCCCTTGCCGCGTACCAGCAGAACCTGCGGGTCGCCCCGTGCCGCCGCGACTGGAAGAGTGACGAGTTCGCTTACCCGGAGGCCGGTCGCATAGAGCAGCTCCATCATCGCGGTGGCACGCACACGCTCGGACTCGCTTCGTCCGTGGCGCCGCGCCGCGTCGAGCAGTCCGGTGACTTCGGCCTCGGTCAGGCTCTTCGGCAGCGTCTTCGGCTTGCCGGGGCCTTTCAGGCGGATCGCGGGATTGTCGGCGCGCAGCCCTTCCTCGAACGCGAAGCGGTAAAGTTGCCGGATCGAAGCGAGCCGCCGGGCGCGGGTCGCGGCTGCCAGGCCCTGAGCGTCGCAATGGACGAGGTAGGCTTCGATGTCGGCGCGGCTCGCCGTATCGAACCCGCGTCCCTTTCGCTCGAGCCAGTCGTGGAAGTCCTTCAGATCGCGCCCGTAGGCGAGCTGGGTGTTGAACGCTGCGTCCAGTTCCGCGGCATGGGCTTCGAGGAAGCGGCCGATCCAGCGCCGGCTCATCCTCGGGGATCCAGCAACAGGACCTCGAGCGCGCTCTGCCTGGCGATGTCCGTCAGACCGGCGCTGCGGATCAGCGCGATGGCATCGCCGGCGTCGACCGGATCCGCGCCGGGTCCGTCCGCAAGAACCGCGATCGCTTCGAGAAGCGCTTCGCCCAGCCGGTCGCCGGCGATCATCGCCGCATAGCGCACGGGCGTCTTCTCCTCGGCAAGGCCGTGCTGCACGGACGAGGCCAATGCGTTCGGCGCGTCGACCGGCGGCGGTTCGTCCTGGGCCATGGCCGACGCGAAGGCGAGCCTGCGCGGCAGGGTGGCGTCCTTCGGCGGTGGGGCGAAGGCGGTGCGGGTATTCGAGACCAGCGCCAGTTCGTAGGCTCCGACCGCCGCCGTATCGGGCAGGGCGATGCGGGACAGGCGTGGTGCGAACATTTCGGCAAAGACCGCCTCCAGTCCGGCCTCGTACATGGCCGCTGCAGTCTGCGGCAGCAGCCGGGCGACGTCGTCTGCGTTGCCGGCCGTCAGCGCGATGTCGAGCGCCTGGACCAGCGCGACCCGGTCCCAGACGCCGCCCGAGGCGGCGGGTTTGCGCGCCGTGTAGATGCCGAGCAGACGGTTGGCGGGCAGCGCGCCGACCTCGGCCAGGCGCTCGGCGGCTTCTATCTGCGCCTTCCAGCCGATGATGTGGCGCAGGTCGGTCTGCGCGAAGGCAAGCGGCAGCGTGGATGTCGGGACCGGCTCGCCGACCGCTTCGAGCAGTCGGAAATCGAGCGGTGTGACCGGATCGGGAACCGGCGGGCTCGGGTCCCCCTCGAACAGGTCGGGATCAAGGAAGCGAGCCATGCGGTCGCGGGCCGCGCCATCGATCTGGCCAAGTGCGGTTGCCGTTTCCAGCGTCAATGCCGCCGTGTCCCAGCGTCCCGACCTGGCCAGGCAGAAGATGCGGGTCGGGTAGTTCGGCGTAAGGTCGGGCTTGGCCTGGAACGTGGCGCAGGCCCGGTCTTCCGTGCCTTCGAGGAGCGAGATGTCGAACCAGCGCCGGAACAGGTCGGGCGTGTCCGGTCCGGCACGTTCCAGCAGCGCCTGGGCCGGATCGAGGCTGCCATGCAGCAGCAGCGCGTCGACACGTGCCAAGAGAAGCGCGTCGCCGCCCCCCGGCGGCGGGTCGGCCTCGACGAGGAGGAGCGTCTCGAACAGATCCTGAAGGGACGGTTGGGTGAGGGGCGGCATGCCGCGCATCAGGTCGGCGAGCTTCTGCGGCTCCGATCCCTGCCAGAGCGTCGGCGGCAAGCCGGCCAACTTCGGCGAGAGCAGTCCGGTGGCACCGCGATCCGGGGCGCCCAGCGGCTGGACGGTGATCTCGCCGATTGCCGGCGCCCCGGTCGCAGGCGGTTCCTCGGTGGCGGTCGGATCGGCTGCGGTTACGGCGTCCGTCGGCCGTTCCAGCGTCTCGGACAGCCACGGGATGGCCGAAAGCGGCGCCTCGCTGCCGGCAGTCGCGGGCAGGGCTGCACATGCGCCGATGGCAAGTGCGCCGGCGAGGCGGCGAACCGGACTCTTTTCGTCAGCCGCCATTCAGATCGACCGGAACACGCATCTCGGACTGCTCCGGTGTCAGGTCGCCGAGATAGGCGAACGCGACCAGCCCGATGCCGGCCAGAAGAACGATGAAGGCGAGGATCTTGAAACTGCGCACGTTTTCGGGGTGTCCTGTGCCTGATAACCTGTCTCGAGTCCGCGTTTTTTGACCGCTTTGCGAACATTCTATATGGGAACCGCGACAAGATCACGTCATAGAGACGCAATAATTTCCAGACGGAGTCACTGGGTCCTGTGCCCCACAAGTTGAAGAAGACGATTGTCCTTGTGGGGATGATGGGCGCCGGCAAGACGGCCGTCGGGACTGCGCTGGCGCGCAAGCTGGGTGTGCGCTTCATCGATCAGGACGACGAGATCGAAGCTGCCGCCAACAGCACCATCGCCGAGATCTTTCGCGACTATGGAGAACGGTTCTTTCGCGAGAAGGAAACCAAGGTGCTGTCGCGCCTGCTGAGCGGCGTTCCGTGCGTCCTGTCGACAGGCGGCGGCGCCTATTTGTCGGAGCGCAACCGTGAGCTGATTGCCGAACATGCCGCAGCGGTCTGGCTGAAGGCCGAACTGAATCTGCTCTGGGCGCGGGTCCGGCACCGCACCACGCGGCCGCTTCTTCAGACCGAGAATCCGTTCCAGACCCTGAAGACGCTCTACGAGGCGCGCGAGCCGATCTATGCGCTGGCACCCATTCACGTCGAAACCCAGGCCAGCTATTCGGTCGAGGACACGGCGAACGAAGTGCTGCGCGCGCTCGCATGCCATCCCGAAATTCTGCAGGTATCCCAGCATGTCCCGCCCCGTTGAGATCGTCCATGTAGACCTCGGCACCCGCGCCTATGACGTCGAGATCGGCGAAGGACTGATCGAGGCAGCCGGCGCGCGCATCGCCCCCCATCTCGCGCGACCGCGGGTCGCTGTGGTCACCGACGCCAATGTGGCCGCGCTGCATCTCGACGCCTTGCAGGACGCTCTTGCCCGGGAAGGGATCGCCATGACGGCGCTGGCGTTGCCGGCAGGCGAGGCGACCAAGGGCTGGAGCGAATTCGCGCGCTGTGTGGAATGGCTGCTGGCCGAGCAGGTCGAGCGGCGTGATGTGGTGGTGGCGCTTGGCGGCGGGGTGATCGGCGATCTTGTCGGCTTTGCCGCGGCGGTGCTGCGGCGGGGCGTGCGCTTTGTGCAGGTGCCGACGTCGCTGCTGGCGCAGGTCGACAGTTCGGTCGGCGGCAAGACCGGGATCAACACGCCCCAAGGCAAGAACCTCGTCGGCGCGTTCCACCAGCCGAGCCTGGTTCTGGCCGATACTTCAGCGCTTTCGACACTGACCGCGCGTGATTTCCTGGCCGGCTATGGCGAGGTGGTGAAATACGGCCTGCTCGGCGATGCGGAGTTCTTCGGCTGGCTCGAGACGAACGGCCCGGCTCTCGCGGCCGGTGACGGCGCCGCGCGGATCCATGCGGTGCGACGGTCGGTCGAGATGAAGGCCGAGATCGTCGCGCGGGACGAGACCGAACAGGGGGACCGGGCGCTTCTCAATCTGGGGCACACCTTCTGTCATGCGCTCGAGGCGGCGACCGGCTATTCGGACCGGCTGCTTCACGGCGAAGGCGTGGCGATCGGCTGCGCGCTTGCCTTCGATCTGTCGGCGCGTCTGGGCCTGTGTTCGCAGGAAGAGCCAAGCCGGGTCCGCGCGCATCTGGCGGCGATGGGCATGAAGCGCGATCTGGCCGACATTCCCGGAAACCTGCCGGACTCCGGGCGGCTGATCGACTTGATGGGACAGGACAAGAAGGTTGTGGACGGGCGGCTGCGGTTCATTCTCGCGCGCGGCATCGGCGCCGCCTTCGTGACCGACGAAGTGCCGGCCGACGTGCTGAAGACGGTTCTGGACGAGGCCCTGGCCGCGCGTTCGGCGCCGTCACTGCCCTGAATGATCAGGAAAAAAATTCGTGAAAACAATTTTTTGAGCGCCGACCCTCAGGTGGCGGCGTGCCAGCGGGTCTCGTTCGTCTCTATCGCGGCGATCCGGGCTTCGGCGCTGGGATGGCTGAGAAACCAGGCCGGTATGCTGGCGCGGCCGGCACTGGTCAGTGCTCCGAGCTTGCGGAAGAGGCTCTTCTGCGGGGCGGTGCCGATCCCGGCCTTGATCAGCAGGGCGGTGGCATAGGCGTCGGCCTCGAATTCGTCGTCGCGGGACATGCGGGCGGCGAGCAGTGTCGCGACCGAATTGGCGATCCAGACGCCGACACCGGGAATGAACCGCGACAGAAACACGGCGAGCGCGGTGCGCAGCGCGTTCTGCCCGGAAAAGTCGATGAGCCGCTTGCGCGAATGGCCGAGCGCCACATGGCCGATCTCGTGTGCGACCACCGCGGCAAGTTCTTCGCCCGAAACGTCGCCCAGGCGGAACTTGTTGTAGAAACCGCGGGTTAGGAAGATCCGCCCGTCCGGCGCAGCGAGGCCGTTCACGGCGTCGATCTCGTAGAGCATCACCTTGATGCGCGGCACTTCGAGGGCCTTCGCGAGCCGGTCGAAATGCCCGGTGAGCCGGGGATCGACCAGTTCGGCCGACCGCGCGTCGAGCTCGCGCTTGGTGCGGAAGGCCGAGACCGCGTACATCGCCAGCGCGTAGAGGATGGCCAGCAGGATCGGCGTGAACTTGAGCATGGTCCAGAGATGGCGGCAGGTCCGGCCGAGGGCAAGGTCCGACCCGAAATCCCGATCGGAATTGCATCGGACTTTTATCGGAATTCCATCGGACCGCGGACCGGCGGGCCGGCCCAAGCGGCGAGGGGGAGGCGCCGCATCTTGTGATCCGGAGTGTCCGGGATTGGGGTAAGATCACCCGACCCTATCGAGGGCCCGGTGTGAAGCCTGGGCTGTGACGGATCGGGGCGCGGGGTTGGTCCGGGCTCTCGGCGGGACTGCCGGGACGGACGGAAGGTTGGGGGAGACAGGGATGAAAATCGCCATTTGCGGTGCCGGGATCGCCGGGCCCACGCTGGCCCATTTCCTGCTGCGCGAAGGTCACGAGCCCATGCTGATCGAGTCGGCGCCCGCCTTCCGTACCGGCGGATACGTGGTGGACTTCTGGGGGCTCGGCTTCACGATCGCCGAGCGCATGGGCGTGATCGACGCGGTGCTCGACCGCGGCTACCAGGCCGAGGAGGTGCGTCTCGTCACGCGGGACGGTCATGCGGCGGGCGGCTTCAAGGCCGATGTCTTCCGCCGCATGACCCATGACCGGTTCACCAGCATTCCCCGCGGCGATCTTGCCGAGATCCTGTTCGAGACCGTGAAGGACAGGGTCGAGACCAGATTCGGGGACTCAGTTGCCGCGCTGCACGACACCGGTGACGGGATGGAGGTCCGGCTGGAGAGCGGCGGGTCGTGGGACGTCGACATGGTGGTGGGGGCCGACGGGCTGCACTCGCGCATCCGGCAGCTGGCCTGGGGGGCGCAGTCCGAATTCGAACGTCCGCTCGGCTACCATGTCGCCGCGTTCGAGGCCGCGGGATATCCGAAGCGGGACGACAACGTCTACGTCACCCATTCCGAGCCGGGGCTCAGCCTGGCGCGGTTTTCCCTGCGCGGCGACCGGACCCTGTTCATGATGCTGTTCTCGGACGAGCATTTCGGCGCCGAGACGCCCGAAACGCTGGCGGACCAGCGCGCGCTGCTGCGTTCGGTCTTCGACGGTGCGGGCTGGGAGGCGCAGGAGATCCTGGGGGTGCTCGATACCGTCGAGGCGTTCTATTTCGACCGCATCAGCCAGATCGAGATGCCGGAATGGAGCCGGGGCCGGGTGGTGCTTCTGGGCGACGCGGCGGCCTGCGCCTCGCTGATGGCGGGGGAAGGCACCGGGCTGGCGATGACCGAGGCCTATGTCCTGGCCGGAGAACTCGGCCGGTCCGGTGGCGATGTCGTTGCGGCGGGCAGAGCCTACGAGGCGCGATTGCGCCACTTCATCGATGCCAAGCAGAAGGCGGCCCGCGCCTTTGCCGGATCGATGATTCCCGAAACCGCTTTCGGGGTCTGGGTGCAGCGGATCGCGACCCGCGCTATGGTGCTGCCGCCCATCGCGGACTTCTTCATCGGCGACAGCCTGCGCGACGATTTCGTGCTGCCGGATTACGAATTCTGAGGCGGCTCGCAGGCTGTGTCCGGCAGCGGCGTTTCACGGATTGATGACGGTGGGCTCGCGCTCAAGGGGGCGGGGACCGCCAGGCAGCCGTGAGGCCGGTTCAGACCTCGTAGAACTCCACCGGCAGCCCGTCCGGGTCGGCGCAGAAGGTGAAACGGCGGCCGGTATATTCGTCCGTGCGGACGGGCTCCACCGCGACGCCTTTGGCTTCGAGCCGCTCGACCGTGGCGTCGATATCCGGCGTGGCGAAGGCGATGTGGCGCAATCCGATGGCCTCGGGGCGCGACGGGCGGGGCGGGGCGCCGGGGAAGGTGAAGAGCTCGATCCCGATGCCCGAGGGATGGCGCAGGTCGACCTTCCAGCTGTTCCGCGCATCGCGAAAGTTCCGCGCGATCTCGACGAAGCCGAGCGCGCCGCACCAGAAGGCAAGGCTGGCGTCGAGATCCGATGCGATAACCGCCATATGGTGCAAGCGGGAAATTGGGGGCACGTTCTGACGCTCTGTCTTCCGCGAAGCCATGGCAGTCTCTAACCCACAATCCGTTGATTGAATCCCAATTCAGCGGGTTCGAGTTTTTCGCTGCCAGTTCTCAGCCCTAAGCTGATCGCTTGAAAATAATGAAGCGAATATCGACGCCAGATGTCTCGGTCCTCCTCGGGACTCATGCTTTCTCCCATGACAATCAATCGAAGATTCTGGCGGATGTTGTCACCCAGCCGAACGCAGGCTGCTACTTCGTTAAAAGTTGGGTAGTTCCTCTTCATTTCAATCGCGGCGTGGGCGATCTCTCGATTGCGGAATGAATTGAGTGAGGCTAGGTGCGGTCTAATCAGGCTCATGTCGAGACGTATTTCTTTTAGGAGGTCGTCTAGTGTTTGCTGGCTGCGCTTGACCCTATCCCGCTCGTAGGCAATTGACGGCCACTCAGAGATCTTGCTGCAAATCGTTCTGCGAATCTCTGATATTGCCAGATTCTCTTGGATGGCGGCGACGCACGCATATGACTTGGTCTTGTCTGAGACACTGATCAACAACGAAGATACGGCGCGCTGGACAAGAGAGGAGAATACCAGTCGGTGAACGTGGTTGGAGTAAGTGCCGTTGACGGCTTTCCCAAAATCCTCCTGTTCGTTGCCGGTCCAAGCCGTGTCGAAGCAAACAGAGGCAATCCTGAGGTTTTGGCAGACAGTTGTGGTTTGGCCGCGCAACTTGCCAATCAGGTCGCTCACGTCAGCACCTTCACGCCCCGGCCGATCCCGTCCAGCGTCATCGGCACCATGCGGTGTTCGAAGATGTCGCGGATCATCCCGATCGACTGGGTGTAGTCCCAGAATTTCTCGGGCACCGGGTTGATCCACAGATGGTCCGGCCATTGCGCGCAGGCGCGGCGCAGCCAGGTCTCGCCCGACTCCGCGTTCCAGTGTTCGTTGGCGCCGCCGGGATGGAGCACCTCGTAGGGGCTCATCGACGCGTCGCCGACGAAGATGCACTTGTAGTCGGGTCCGTAGGTATGCAGCACGTCCCAGGTCGGGGTCTGTTCGGTCCAGCGCCGGGTGTTGTCCCGCCAGACGCCTTCATAGAGGCAATTGTGGAAGTAATAGTGTTCGAGGTGCTTGAACTCGGCGCGGGTGGCCGAGAAGAGCTCCTCCACCACCTTCACGTGGTCGTCCATCGAGCCGCCATTGTCGAGGAAGAGCAGCACCTTGACCGCGTTGTGCCGCTCGGGGCGGGTCTTGACGTCGAGGTAGCCGTGCTCGGCGGTCGAGCGGATCGTGCCGTCGAGATCCAGTTCCTCGTGCGCGCCTTCGCGGGCCCAGCGGCGCAGACGCTTGAGCGCCACCTTGATGTTGCGGGTGCCGAGTTCGACCTGGTCGTCGAGATTGCGGAATTCGCGCTTGTCCCAGACCTTGACCGCGCGCCGGTGGCGGCTTTCGTTCTGGCCGATCCGCACGCCTTCGGGATTGTAGCCATAGGCGCCGAAGGGCGACGTGCCGGCGGTCCCGATCCATTTCGACCCGCCTTGATGGCGGCCCTCCTGTTCCTTCAGGCGCTCCCGCAGGGTGTCCATCAGCTTGTCGAAGCCGCCGAGCGACTGGATCGCTTCCATCTCCTCGGGGGTGAGGTGCTTTTCGGCCATCTTCTTCAGCCAGTCGGCGGGAAGCTCCACATTCTCCAGCATCGCCCCGAGGTCGATCGACTCGATCCCCTTGAACGTCTCGGCGAAGGCCCGGTCGAAGCGGTCGAGATGGCGTTCGTCCTTCACCATCGCGGTCCGGGCGAGATAATAGAATCCTTCGATGTCGTAATCGACGAGCCCCGCCCCGACCGCTTCGAGGAAGCCGAGATACTCCCTCAGCGATACCGGCACGCCGGTCTTCCGCAGGATCTCGAAGAAACGCAGGAACATCGCGTCACCCCATGCGGTCGATGAAGACGGTCGCGAAGAGGCCGAGCAGCGCGAAGGCGATGGCATAGACGGCGGCGTATTGGGCGATGTCCGCGGCCTTGCCGCCGCGGCGGCGGGCGAGCCATCCGCCGTAGCTGCCGCCCAGAATGGCCCCGGCGATGACGATCATGCTTCCCCCTGCGGCACCAGCGCTTCGATCTCGGCCGCGCGGCGAATGACGGCCTCGTCGGACCGTAGCCCGTAGCGCGCCCAGCCGTAACCCTCGCGCCGGTCGCGTTTCGCCTGCGCGGTCTTGCCAAGCGCCTCTTCCGACGCGGCCCTGACCAGCAGGAAATCGGCGAGCAGCGCGGCGTTCTCTTCCTTCTGCGTGACCGGGATGTAGCGGTCGGCCAGCGCGATGGCGGTTTCGAAATCGCCGGCCGCCAGGGCGAAGGCGGCGATCTGGATGCCCACATTGGCGGCATGGATGCGAGTGGCCTCGCGCGAGTCGTAGACCTCCCGTGCCTTCAGGAAGGCTTCGAGCGCGAAGGCGCCGTCCTGGCCGGAGGCAAGCCGCGCGCTGGTCAGCAGCGACAGCCCGAGCCGGGTGTCCTGCCAGCCCTGGTCCTGGGCGATCACCAGCGCTTGGATCGAGGATTGCCGCCGCGCGCCGATGCCGCGGTCGAGCGTCAGGGCGCCGTCGATCGCGTCCTTCCATTCCCGCGGGGTGGGCGACAGGGGGCGCGTCGCGTAGCGCTCGCCGCGCGGATTGATCCGGGCCAGGATCGCCGGCAGCCGGGCGGCGACCTCGTCGCGGGTCATGCCGTCCTGCAGTGCCGGATCATAGGCGGCGCGCAGGACGATCATGTCGAACCCGGTCAGCACGGAATGCATGTTGTCGTCGTTGAAGATCGAATCCTCGAGCCGGTAGAGGTCGTTGACCGGCCCCAGCGCCTGGGCGGTCTCCTCGTGCAGGCAGTCGCGGACCTCCTGCGGGCTGACATCGGCGGGCACGAAGATCGTCGCCGCATCGCGCTTGCGCAGGCTGCCCCAGTCCAGATCCTTGCGGCGCATGTTCGCTCGGAAATCGGCCCAGGTGATGCGTCGGGGCAGCACGAAACAGGCCGCCGAGGGAACCGCGTGGCGCAGGTCGTCGCTGCTGATTGCCTCGACGACGATGGCGGCGGTGGCGGGATCGTCGGTGCGGCGGATGTCGATCCCGGCCTCGCTGCGCATGCGGTCGATCAGCCGATCGAGTTCGATATCGAAGATCGGCCGGCTGTCGCCGGTCAGCGCGATCGTCACCGGTTCGTCGAACCGGGTGAAGACCGGCAGCGACTCGCCGTTCTCCAGCTCGAAGGTCAGGTCGAGGAAGTCGCGGGCGATCTCTTCGTTGGAGCGTTGCGGCGGCGACGGTTCGGGCCGGCCGAAGGTGCGCATCGGCGGCAGGGCGAATTGCGCCACCGGCGGTAGCGACGGCCCCGCGGGCGGCACGGTGGCGCAACCGCCGACCAGGCCAAGCGCGAGAAGCAGGGCGCCGATCCGCACCATCACCGCTCAGGCCCGCTGATACTTGATGAAGGGCGTGACCTGGGCCACGCGGTCATAGAGCTGGCGTGCGGTCGCGTTGAACTCCTGCGTGAGCCAGTAGACGCCCGAGGCGCCTTCCCGGTCGGCCATGTCGTAGACGGCCTCGATCAGCGCGCGCCCGGCACCCGTGCCGCGTGCCTCGGGCGCGACGTAGAGATCCTGGAGATAGGCGACGTCCGTGGGCTTCCAGCCATGCGGGTGAAAGATGACATGGACGAGGCCGACGAGCCGCCCCCCGGATTCGGCGACAAGGCCGCGCATGTCCGGCCGGTCCGCGTTGGTCAGGCGCGCGAACTCTAGATCGTACTGCGCCTGCGGCAGTTCGGTCTCGTAGAAGGCCAGGTAGGCGCGCCACAGATCCTGCCATTGCGCCCGGTCGTCCGGTCGGACCGGGCGGATCGCCGCGCTCACCGGCGTCCGCTCCGTGCCAGGAAGGCGAGGCGTTCGAAGAGCTGCACGTCCTGCTCGTTCTTCAGGAGCGCGCCGTGGAGCTTGGGCAGCGCACTGGCCGTATCGGTCTTCAGATCCTCGGGCTGCATGTCCTCGGCCAGAAGCAGCTTGAGCCAGTCCAGCACTTCCGAGGTCGAGGGCTTCTTCTTCAGCCCGCCGGTGTCGCGCAGGGTGTAGAACTGTTCCAGCGCGGCGCTGAGCAGGCGCGGCTTGATCCCCGGAAAATGCACTTCGACGATTTCCTTCATCGTCTCCATGTCCGGGAAGCGGATGTAGTGGAAGAAGCAGC
>JAGQRV010000067.1:66725-84933 GCA_020425125.1 Paracoccaceae bacterium
TCGATATCGGCCTTGTCGATCTCGTCGATCAGCAGCACCACCTTGGTGTCGGCCTCGAAGGCCTGCCAGATCTTGCCCTTGCGGATGTAGTTGGCGACATCGTTCACCCGGGAATCGCCCAGCTGGCTGTCCCTGAGCCGGCTCACGGCATCGTATTCGTATAGGCCCTGTTGAGCGCGGGTCGTCGACTTCACCGTCCATTCGTAGATCGAGAGGCCAAGGGCCGTGGCGACCTGGCGCGCGAGTTCGGTCTTGCCGGTGCCGGGCTCGCCCTTGACCAGAAGCGGGCGTTCGAGCGTGACCGCGGCATTGACCGCAACCTTCAGATCGTCGGTCGCGACATAGCTTTCGGTGCCGTGAAACTTCATACGCGCTGCCCTCGCCCAAACCTGCCCGCCCCAAGGGACATTATCAGCCGGCCACGCGGCTGCAAGCGAGCCGGGTGCACGGCGGAGCGAGGCGCCGCTTTGAGGTCACAGAATGGCGACACCGGCCGTGCCTGCCAGGGTTGCAGGCACGCAGGCAGGCCCCGGCATCGACGCGCCCCGCGCGATCCATCCCTGACCGGGTACGGATTGCCGCGACCGAGTCGCGTAGTCCGTAGGCGCGGCATGCGCGGGCCGCTCCGGCGCTGCCTTGCGAAACGGGGGCGGGACCGTGTCTGCCATGCGCGGTGGCGGCCGGGACTTGCGGATACGGGCGGTCCGGAGTGCAGGTTCATCGCGCGATGTTGGTCGCCCTAGGGGTGCCGTGGGTCCCGGTCCGAGGGAAGGCCGAACTGCCCGTGCCTGCCAAGGAAGCCCGGGGCGCACCAAATCGGTGGGGATCGGGTCGCCCGAGGACCGAACGGCGGATCTGGCCGGCGAGCTGCGCCAGTCGTGCCGTCGGCAACCCGGTCGGACATGGTGGCGACGAATTGATGTCTCGTGACGTGACACCGCGGGCTTGGCCCGTCAGACTGCCGCCGCGACGGCGGCGCCAGGCGCCGATCCGGGGATCTGCGCCGGCATTAACGGCACATTAACGGGACGTGCCTAACCTGTCGGATTTTACAACGTGACCGGAAGTTTCCGCCCTGTTCTGGGGCACCGAAACGCTTCAAGCGAGGGATGCAAACCGCTGAATCCGCGTGACAGGCACGGCCCCATCTTGTATGCGACGCGCACAGGATGGTGCCGGATGTTTCACAAGGAAATCGGTCATGTACCACCATGCCGCTGGCCGGGAATCCGTGCCGCATAGGGGAGCAGACATGAAGGCCGAAGTGTTTTTGCCCGATGATTATCGTCCCGCCGAGGACGAACCTTTCATGAACGAGAGGCAGCTCGAATATTTCAGGCGCAAGCTGGTTGGCTGGAAACAGGAGTTGCTGGCCGAGAGCCGGGATACGATCGAAGGGCTGCAGCACAGTTCGCGCAACATTCCCGATGTGGCTGACAGGGCGTCGGAAGAGACCGACCGCGCGCTGGAACTTCGCACCCGCGACCGTCAGCGCAAGCTGGTCGCCAAGATCGACTCGGCGCTGCGGCGGATCGAGCAGGGCGAATACGGCTATTGCGAGGCGACCGGCGAGCCGATTTCGCTGAAGCGTCTCGACGCGCGCCCCATCGCGACCCTGAGTCTCGAGGCGCAGGAGCGCCATGAGCGCCGCGAAAAGGTGCATCGGGACGACTGATCCCGCGGCCGGGCGCGCGACGCCGGGCCGGCACTCGCCGACACTCGGGGGCGCCGACCGCGCGGGGCCTCCGGATCCTCCGGGCGGCATCCCCGCACGATCCTTGGCCTACGGCTCCCTGTCCCCGAACGAATTCCCGTGCTGATTGGCGAACGCATCACCGTCCTGGGGGCCGGCATCGGCGGTCTTTCCGCCGCGCTCGCCCTGGCCCGCCGCGGCGCAAGTGTCCAGGTTCTGGAACAGGCCGAGGGCCTGCGCGAGGTTGGAGCCGGACTTCAGATCAGTCCCAACGGCATGGCGGTCCTTGCGGCCCTGGGTGTTGGCGCGGCCGTAGCGCGCGGCGCCGTCAGCGCACGCGCGGTCTCGCTTTGCGACGGGCGGAGCGGCGGGCGGCTCCTGCGTCTCGATCTCGGCCGCCTGCGCAGTTCCCATCCCTGGTGTCTCGTCCACCGCGCCGATCTGGTCGCGGCGCTTGGAGCCGAGGCTGTGGCGGCCGGCGTGAGTTTCCGCTTCGGCTGCCGGGTCGCAGGGGTCGAGGCCAAGGGCGGGCAGGTGGCGCTTGCGTTCGATGATGGGCGGGTCGAGGCGCATCCGCTGGTCGTGGCCGCCGACGGGGTGCGGTCGGTGGCGCGCGCCGCGCTCGGACCGGCGCCGGCGCCGGAATTCACCGGTCAGGTTGCCTGGCGCGCCCTTGCACCCTGTGATCTCCCCGCCGATCCGGAAGTTCGGGTCTATCTCGGGCCGGGCCGGCACCTGGTGGCCTATCCGCTGAGGGACGCGCGGGTGATGAACCTGGTTGCGGTCGAGGAGCGCCAGGCTTGGGTTGCCGAGGGCTGGAGCCACCGCGACGACCCGGCCCGGATGCGCGCTGCCTTCGCCGGATTCGCCGCGCCGGTCAAAGCGCTGCTCGACCGGGTCGAGGACGTGCATCTCTGGGGACTTTTCCGCCACCCGGTAGCACCTCACTGGTCGGCCGGGCGGCTCATCTGCCTGGGCGACGTGGTGCATCCGACGCTGCCGTTCCTGGCCCAGGGCGCGTGCATGGCTCTGGAGGACGCCTGGACTCTGGCTGCGGCGATGGCCGAGGCCGATACGGTGGCAGAAGGGGCCGCGCGATATCAGGCGCTGCGTCATGCCCGCGCGGTCCGGACGGTTGCCGCGGCGACTCGCAACGCACGCGCCTACCATCTCCGCGGCCCGGTCCGGCCGGTCGCGCACGCGGTTCTGCGGATCGGCGGAACGCTTGCGCCCGACGCGGCGCTCGGCCGCTTCGCCTGGCTCTACGAGCACGATGTGACGCGCTAGCGGCTGGCCGGGCCCGAAGGGCGGGGCTCCCGCCCCATCCACGATGCCGCTCTGCGCTGCCCCGGCCAGACAGGACCGGTGTGAGGCTGGAATGCCGCCGGAGCGTTCAAGCGTCGAGCGTGATCCAGACCGGGGCATGGTCGGACGGTTTCTCGCCGCCGCGGGCACTGCTGTCGATCCCGGCATCGGTCAGGCGGTCGGCGGCCTGAGGAGTGAGCAGCAGATGGTCGATGCGGATGCCGTCATTGCGGTCCCAGGCGTTGGCCTGGTAGTCCCAGAAACTGTACTGGCCCGGCGGCGCCATCGGCGGCATGTGCGGATGCACCGCCCGGAACGCCTCGGTGAGGCCCAGATTGACGATCCGGCGCCAGGCGGCGCGTGCCTCGGGGCGGAACAGCGCGTCCTCGCGCCAGGCGTCGGGGCGGGCGGCATCCTCGGGCTGCGGAATGATGTTGTAGTCGCCGCAGATCACTGCCGCATCCTCGTGCGCCAGAACTTCCGCGACATGGGTGCGGAGGCGTTCCATCCAGGCCAGCTTGTAGTCGAATTTCGGCCCCGGTGCCGGGTTGCCGTTCGGAAGATAGAGCCCGAGGATCCGGACCGGACGGTCCGCCTCGATGGTCGCCGCGATGAAGCGCGCCTGATCGTCGGAATCGTCGCCCGGAAGCCCGCGGCGGAGATCGCTGAGCGGGAGCTTCGACAGGATTGCGACCCCATTGAAGCCCTTCTGGCCATGAGTCTCCACCTGGTAGCCGAGATCGGCGAAATGCTCCGCCGGAAAGCCGTCATCGACGGTCTTGATCTCCTGCAGGACGGCGACATCCGGTGCGGCGTCGGAGAGCCAGTCGGTCAGCGCGCCGATCCGGGCCTTGATGCCGTTGATGTTGAAGGTCGCGATCTTCATTCCTGCCTCCGGGGGCTGACGGCCCTGCCTAGGCCAATCCGGCCCGACTAGTCCAGAGGCGCGCAGGTCAGAGGCATGTGGCGCTGGAGCCATGCGCAAAGATGAAGGCCGGCGGCGGATGCTCTGGCAAGATTGATTTTTCCGCCTGTCCCGCGCAGGATTTGACGGGCGAACCACGGGGAGGAACCGGTGACCATTACCTCGGACCAGATCGTCCTGTTCCGGATCGTCGAGCGGCTGACCCTGACCGTCATCGTGCTTCTGGTGGCGGCGGTCGTGATGATCGGCTTCTGGCGGTCGGTGCAGAAGCTCGACATCACCCAGGGCGGCAAGATCGGCGTGGCCGGGAGCTTTGCCTTCTCGACCCCGGTCTTCGTGCTGCTCGCGATCATCGGATATGCCTATGTCTCGCTGTCCTTCCCGATCGAGGTGAGCGCTCCGGCGGCGCAGCCGGATACCGTGACGGCGGAAGCCGGGGCCCGGCGGTTCCTGGGCGTGGGGGGCGACGCCGCACCGCCCGCAACCAGTGCGGCGTCGCTTGCGCGGCTGCCGGCCGCATTGCCGGATCCCGATTACGAGCTGGGCCAGGCGCAGCGGCTGGTCCGCGCGATCAATTGCGTCGCGTCCCGGGCGGCGCCCGACGAGCGGCTGGAGACCGACCTGATCCGGGCGAAGCTTGCCGTGCTGGCGCCGGTCTGGCCCGCAACCTGGGGCGACAGGTCGGCATTCGGTGACGCGGTGCTTGGCATATCGGGAGAGCCGCCGCATCCGCTGGCCCTCGAAGTCTTCGATCGGGTGGACAGCACATGCTGAGGCAGGCGGCCGCCCTTCTGGTCCTTGTTGCAGCACCGGCGGCCGCACAGATCTATTCAGATGCGGAACTGGCGCGCACGCGGGAGCGCGCCGCGCCGTCGCTGCAGGCGATGCTCGAACAGGATGTGACGCTGAACCTGCCGCGCGAATACCGGCAGGACGCGGCCCAACTGCGGCTGGTCTTCCCGGTGCGCGGACCGTCACCGCTGGCTTTCTGGGCGATCCCGGAGACAGGCGAGATCTATCTTCCGCTCGAGTCGATCCGCTTCTTTGACGATATTGCCACGCTTCACGCCTGGTTCGAGCACAATGGCTGCGACCCCGGCATGATCCAGAGCTATCTCTGGTCGCTCTTGGGGCAGGGGCGGGACCTGCCGGCGCCGCTGGACGCCTTCCGGATCGACCGGGAGGTCGCGCTGGCCGAGCCCTTCACCGAAGACGTGTCGGGCAAGATCCTGAGTTCGGGCATGCTGTTCATCCTGCTGCACGAGGCCGGACACCAGCTTCTGGGCCACGAGGGCGGCTTGAGCGGGACGCTGTCGCAGTCCCAGGAGACGGAAGCGGACCTGTTTGCGCTGGAGCACTTCACCCGGATCGGTGCCTGGCCGGTGGGGGTGATCTTCTTCTTCCAGACGCTCTGGTGGCTCGATCCCTTCGGCGAGGCCGTGGCGGGCGGTACGCATCCAGTCACGGCGGCCCGTCTCGAGGCGATCGCCGCGGCGATGCAGGCGCGGCCCGAGGCGTTCTCGTTTTCGGAACCGGATCCGGCCAAGGCGCGGATGCAGACCCTGGCGATCGCCGAGAACGTGGCGACCCTGGCCGACATTGCCGGAGACGAGACCTTCCGGCGCTTCATGATCGACACCGTGACCACCAGCTATCCGCCGGACGGGTTCGCCATGGCCTGCCCATCGGACTGACCGTCCGAGCCGCGGCCCGTCTCGTGCAGCGCGAGCGGGTTTACACCGGGCCCGGGCGTGCTAGAGTCGGCAGCGTTCGCCGGTGGGCGCAGAGACTCTGCCTGCCAAACCGCAACGGAAATCCCCTTCACGAGCATTCGGAGAGAGCCATGACAGAGGTCAAGGCGGGCGACACCGTCAGCATTCACTACACCGGAACCCTGGATGACGGCACGACATTCGATTCCTCCCGCAGCCGGGAGCCGCTGGAGTTCCAGGTCGGGTCCGGCCAGATCATTCCCGGCCTCGACAGGGCGCTGCCCGGCATGAGCGTCGGCGAGGTCAAGCAGGTGGCGGTCTCCGCCGAGGATGCCTACGGCCCGGTCAACCCCGATGCGAGGCAGGCCGTCCCGCGGGACCAGATCCCGGACGACATTCCGCTCGAGACCGGCACGCGGCTGCAATTGCAGACGCCGGAGGGCCAGGTTCTGCCGGTGACCGTGGCCGAGGTCTCGGACGAGGCGGTCGTGCTCGACGCCAATCACCCGCTGGCGGGCGAAACCCTGACTTTCGAGATCGAGCTGATGAAGATCGGCTGATCCGGCCTGGCGCCCGGCGACGCGGCGCGGGCGCTCCGCCCTACATCGAAAAGCTGGTGCCGCAACCGCAGGACGAACTGGCGTTCGGGTTCTCGACCGTGAAGCGCGCGCCGATCAGTTCGTCGGCGAAGTCGATGGTGGCGTTCTCCAGGAACGGCAGCGACACCGCATCGACGATCACCTTCTGGCCTTCGCCCTCGATCACCAGGTCGTCCTCGGCCGGATCGTCGAGCCGGATGTCGTACTGGAATCCCGAACAGCCGCCGCCCTCAACGGCAACGCGCAGCGCCTTGTCTTCGCCGGTGGCGGCGTTGATTTCGGCCAGACGCGCAAAGGCGCGGGGCGTGACCTTCGGGGGCAGCACGAGGGACATCGGCGGAACCGGTCGTTTGTGTTTCAGACAGCCCGGATATAAGCAGACCGTACCCACGCGGCAAGGTGAAGGCCCTCGATGCGACAGCCCTATGCCTCGGACCCCACGCAGTCACGCGGACGGCGCTTTCCCGAAGAGGAGAGCACGTTCCGCAGTCCCTTCCAGCGCGACCGCGACCGGATCATCCATTCGAGCGCGTTCCGGCGGCTCAAGCACAAGACCCAGGTCTTCATCGAGCATGAGGGCGATTATTTCCGCACCCGGCTGACCCATTCGATCGAGGTCGCGCAGGTGGCGCGGACGATCGCTGGGGTGCTGGGGCTCGATTTCGCGTTGACCGAAGCAGTGGCGCTGGCCCACGACCTTGGCCATCCGCCGTTCGGCCATACCGGTGAAGAGGCGCTGAACCGGCTGATGGCGCCCTATGGCGGGTTCGACCACAACGCGCAGGCAGTCCGGATCGTCACCAGCCTCGAGCGCCATTACGCCGAGTTCGACGGGCTCAACCTGACCTGGGAAACCCTCGAAGGGCTGGCCAAGCACAACGGCCCGGTGACCGGAGAGCTGCCCTGGGCGCTGGCCGAATACAACGCCGTGCACGACCTGGAACTTCACACCTATGCCAGCGCCGAGGCGCAGGTCGCGGCGATCAGCGACGACATCGCCTACAACAACCACGACCTGCACGACGGCCTGCGGGCCGAGCTCTTCTCGACCGACGAGCTTGCGGAACTGCCGCTGCTCGACGACTGCTTTGCCGAGGTGGATCGGAAGTATCCCGGCCTGAACTATTACCGCCGCCGGCACGAGGCCCTGCGGCGCTTCTTCGGCGTCCTTGTCGAAGACGTGATCGGCGGCGCGCGGGCGCGCCTGGAGGCGCTGGATCCGAAGACGGTCACCGACATCCGCCATGCCGGCCGGGCGATGGTATATTTCTCGGAGCCGGTCTGGACCGATCTGAAGAAGATCCGGCAATTCCTGTTCGAGCGCATGTACCGGGCGCCGAGCGTGGTCGAGATGCGCGCCCGGATGACCGATGTGGTGATGGAGCTGTTTCCGCTGCTGATGACCCGACCGGACCTGATGCCGAAGCAATGGCGCAAGGACGTCGCCGAGGCGGACAGCGAGACCGCCCTGGCCAGGATCGTCGGTGACTACATCGCCGGGATGACCGACCGGTTCGCGATCCAGACCCATGACCGCCTGGTCTGCGGGACCGGCTGAAAAGGGCTGGCTGCGCGGCCGACGGGCGCGTCAGTCTTCCAGCCAGGCCAAGGCGCGGTCCCGGTCGTCTGCGGAAAAGTGCCGGGCTTCGACCCCGAGGACGGTCTTCGCGAACATCTCGGCGGCCGAAGCGAAGGCGGCATCGCTGACAAAGGCGATCTTTGCGATACGGCTGTGATACCGCCGTACCATGTCGATATGCGCGGCAAAGGCGGCGAAATCCTCGTAGCCTGGGAAAGCCGCAGCGTCGATCAGCAGGCCCTTCACTTCGGTCGTTTCGGCGACCGCGTCGGCCAGTGCTGCACTCAGGCCGGCGATATCGTTGTCCGAGAGCGGGCCGGAGGGCCGCACGACGAGAACTCCGGAGGAGGGGATGGGCGTGATCTCGATCATGGCGTGCCTCGGTGACTGGAATGCGTCTCAATGGTCCGCAGGATCCCCGGCCGACCGTCCGGCCGCAACCCCCGATCCGTCTGCTTGGCGCGTGCATTGGACGGCCGTCATGTTCCGGCCGGGCTGAGGCCGCGGCCGACCCGCAAGCCGTTGCGCCCCGCGGTCATCGTGCTAAACCGCGCCCGGACACGGAAAGGGCCGCGCCATGAACCTGTTCGACGACATTCGCTCCACCGTTCTCGACGCGCTCGACGCGATGGGGCGCGACGGCGCACTGCCCCCGGGGCTCGACGTCTCCGCGGTCACTGTCGAACCGCCCCGTGATGCGGCCCACGGCGACATGGCGACCAATGCCGCCATGGTGCTGGCGAAGCCCGCCGGGAAGAAGCCGCGGGAAATAGCCGAGGCGCTGGCCATACGTCTGTCGGACGATCCGCGGATCGACACTGCCGAAGTGGCCGGTCCG
Organism: Paracoccaceae bacterium; assembly: GCA_020425125.1. Lineage (GTDB taxonomy): Bacteria > Pseudomonadota > Alphaproteobacteria > Rhodobacterales > Rhodobacteraceae > Meridianimarinicoccus. The sequence continues at coordinate 75,377 of JAGQRV010000067.1, forward strand.
GGGTTCCTGAACCTGCGCCTCGCGCCGGCGGTCTGGCAGGGGCTGGTGGTGCAGATCCTGTCCGAAGGGGCGGAATACGGCCGCTCGGCTCTGGGCAAGGGAAAGCGGGTCAATATCGAATTCGTCTCGGCCAATCCGACCGGGCCGATGCATGTGGGCCATACCCGCGGCGCCGTCTTCGGCGATGCGCTCGCCAATGTGCTGAGCCTCGCCGGCTACGAAGTGACCCGCGAATACTACATCAACGACGGCGGTGCCCAGGTCGACGTGCTCGCCCGTTCGGTCTATCTGCGCTACCTCGAGGCCCACGGCCACGACGTCGCCTTTGCAGACGGAACCTATCCCGGCGACTACCTGATCGACGTCGGCCAGGCGCTCAGGGACCTGGTCGGCGACGCCTATGTCGATCAGCCCGAGGATGTCTGGCTGGCGCCTGTCCGGGAGTTCGCCACCGACGCCATGCTGACGCTGATCCGCGCGGATCTGGCCGCGCTCGGCGTGCGGATGGACAGTTTCTTTTCCGAGAAGTCGCTCTATGGCACCGGGCGGATCGAGGCGGCGCTGGATGCGCTGAGGTCCAAGGGCCTGCTCTACGAAGGCGTGCTGGAGCCGCCGAAGGGCAAGCTTCCCGACGACTGGGAGGAACGCGAGCAGACACTGTTCCGCTCCACCGCCCACGGCGACGACCTTGACCGGCCGGTGATGAAGTCGGACGGAAGCTGGACCTATTTCGCGCCCGACATCGCCTATCACTATGACAAGATCACCCGCGGCTTCGATCTGCTCATCGACGTGCTCGGCGCCGACCATGGCGGCTACGTGAAGCGGATGAAGGCCGCTGTCGCGGCCTTGTCCGACGGACGGGTGCCGCTCGAGGTCAAGCTGATGCAACTCGTCAAGCTGACGAGGGGCGGCGAACCGGTGAAGATGTCGAAGCGGGCAGGGACCTTCGTGACGCTGCGCGATGTCGTCGATCAGGTCGGTCCCGACGTGACCCGGTTCGTCATGCTCACCCGCAAGAACGACGCCCCGCTCGACTTCGATTTCGACAAGGTGCTGGAGCAGTCGAAGGAAAATCCGGTCTTCTATGTGCAGTATGCCCACGCGCGGGTCTGTTCGGTCCTGCGCAAGGCGGCGGACATGGGCGTGGATGTCGCCGATGCGGCGCTGGCAGGACAGGATCTTGCAGCGATCTGCCACCCCGCGGAGTTGAGTGTGATCCGGAAGCTCGCGGAATGGCCGCGCACCGTCGAGATCGCCGCTCAGACTGGGGAGCCGCATCGGATAGCCTTTTATCTCTATGACTTGGCAAGCGATCTTCATGCCCTCTGGAACCGCGGCAACGACCAGACCGAATTGCGCTTCCTGCAGGAGGACGACGTTTCGCGCACCGCAGCGAAAATCGCCCTGCCGCGGGCGGTCGCCGTTGTTATTTCAGCAGGACTTGCTATTCTCGGCGTGACACCGATGGAGGAAATGCGCTGAGCGAAAGGCGCCCCCGCGGTACGAGCAGGCAAGTTGAACCCGGCGGTCCCGCGATCGGCCCGGGCAATGGGGCGAAAATGGCAAGTCCGGAAATCTACGGGAGCCGCCCTGGCGTGGGTGCCGAGCCGAGAGCGCTCGTGCCGACGCTGATGGGGTGGCTCGGGGCGTTCAGTTCGGTCGCGCTGGTGGCGGGTCTCGGCCTGTGGGTCTATGATCTCGCGACGCGGGACGCCCGCTCGGTGCCGGTGGTCCGGGCGATGGAGGGACCGACGCGGGTCGCGCCGGACGAACCCGGTGGGTTCGAGGCCGCACATCAGGGCTATTCCGTCAACGGCATCGCGTCGGAGAAATCCGGCCCGCCGCTGGCGGATCGGGTGGTGCTGGCGCCCGCGGCCGATGGTCCGGTGGCCAGCGATCTTCCGATGGGATCGGCCGAGGCTGCGCCGCCGCCGGATCCGGCCGCGGCATTGCGCTCTGCGGTCGAAGGCGCGCTGAGCGAGGTTCTGGGCATGCCGGCCCCCGATGAGGCCAATCCCGCCGCAGCACCGGATGCTGGATCCGAGGAGGGCGCAGCCAACGACACGCAGGTGCCGCCGCGCCGTCCCAGGACCGCTGCCGTCACCCGGGGCGCGGCGGGAGCCGACCCCGCACCGCTGGCGCCCGGGGCCGCGCGAAGCCTCGATCCACGCAAGATTGCGGCAGGGGCGCAACTGGTCCAGCTTGGCGCCTTTGACAGCCGTGCGGAGGCGGATGAAGCCTGGGCTGATCTCTCGGCGGCCTTTTCGGACTTTCTGGCCACCCACCCGAAGGTCGTGGAGGCATACGCCGCCGGCGGCCGCACCACCTATCGGCTGCGCGCCTACGGCTTCGATAATCTGGCCGCCGCGCGCAATTTCTGCTCTGTCCTCGTGACCGAGAGGGTCGATTGCATCCCGGTCGTGGCCGATTAGAGTGCTGCCCTGACGCGGCAGCCGAGGGGGCGAGGTGACTGAAGGCGCATTCATCTTCGGCTGCGAAGGCCCGATCCTGTCGGCGCGCGAGGCGGCGTTCTTCCGGGAGACGCAGCCCTGGGGGTTCATCCTGTTCGGCCGCAACGTCGAAAGCCCGGCGCAGCTTTCCGTACTGACCGCGTCCTTGCGGGACAGCGTCGGCCGGGACGCGCCGGTCCTGATCGACCAGGAAGGCGGGCGGGTGCAGCGCATGGGACCTCCTCACTGGCGTAGCTGGTTGCCTGCACTCGATCAGGTCGCGGCGGCACCGCAAGCCGCGGCGCGCAGCATGTATTTGCGATTTCGCCTGATTGCTGCCGAGCTTCGGACTGCGGGCATCGATGTCGATTGCGCACCTCTGGCCGATATCGCCGGCGTCACGACCCATCCGTTCCTGAAGAACCGCTGCTACGGCACGGATGCCGCGGGTGTGGCCGAGGCGGCGCGGGCTGCGGCTGACGGTCTGATGGCGGGCGGCGTGCTGCCGGTCCTCAAGCACATCCCGGGCCATGGCCGTGCCACCGTGGACAGCCACCTCGACCTGCCGCGGGTCGCCGCCGGGCTGGACGAGCTTGACGCCAGCGACTTCGCGCCGTTCCGCGCGCTGGCCGACCTGCCGCTGGGGATGACTGCACATATCGTCTTCGATGCCGTGGATCGGGCGCGTCCCGCCACCGCGTCGCCCGACGCGATCCGGCTGATCCGGGAGAGGATCGGCTTTGACGGCCTGCTGATGACCGACGACATCGCCATGCAGGCTCTTGCCGGGAACATGGCGGAACGGACCGAGGCAGCGCTGGCTGCGGGCTGTGACCTCGTGCTGCACTGCAATGGCGTGATGTCCGAGATGGAGGCTGTCGCCGAGGCGGCAGGTCCTCTGGGATCCGAGGCAAGGGTGCGGGCCGAGGCCGCGCTGGCGCAGCGTCGGGTCCCGGACGCGGTCGATCTCGCCGTCCTCGACGCCGAATTGTCCGGACTGATCGGGAGGCGGGCGCTTGTCTGAGCCCGGCGCCGATGCGGGGGCGACCGCCAATGTCACCTCGATCGAAGCCCGGCGCGCCGCCGAGGCGCTGATCGTCGATGTCGACGGCTATGAGGGCCCGCTTGATCTTTTGCTGACCCTCGCGCGGACCCAGAAGGTCGATCTGCGCAAGATCTCCGTGCTCGCGCTGGCCGAGCAGTATCTGCACTTCGTCGAGGAGGCGAAGGCGCTCAGGATCGAGCTCGCCGCCGATTACCTCGTCATGGCGGCCTGGCTTGCCTATCTCAAGTCCCAGCTCCTGTTGCCGCCCGATCCGACCGAGGAGGGGCCGAGCGGCGCCGAGATGGCCGCCTGGCTTGCCTTCCAGCTTGAGCGGCTGGAAGCGATGCGGAATGCCGCCGCGCAGCTGATGGCGCGGGACCGGCTAGGGCGGGATGTGTTTGCCCGCGGCGCGCCCGAGACGGTGGGGCGGGTGAGGCGGACCCAGTTCACCGCCTCGCTTCTCGACCTGATGCAGGCCTATGCCCGGCTCAGGACCAAGGACGAGTTCCGCCCCTTCGTGATGGACCGTGGGCCGATCCTGACCATGGAGCAGGCGCTGGAGCGGATGCGGGGGCTGATCGGCTTTGCCGGCGACTGGACCGAACTTGCCAGCTATCTGCCCGATGACTGGCGAAGCGATCCGGTCCGGCGCCGCTCTGCCACCGCGGCGACCTTCGCGGCGGCGCTGGAGCTTGTGAAGCAGGGCCAGGCCGAGATCACGCAGGTCGAGATGTTCGCCCCGATCCGGCTCAGGCGGCGGCGGCCGTCGTGACGGACGCGCCCGACGAGCCGATCCGCGACGGCCTGTTCGAGGCCCCGCCGCTTGCCGAGCAGGAGCGCATGGTGGAGGCGGTGCTGTTCGCCAGTGCCGAGCCGGTGGGCCTGCGCGAACTGACTGCCCGGCTGCCACATGGCTGCGATCCTGCTGCCGCGTTGGCACATCTTGGCCGGCGCTATGAAGGCCGCGGTGTGCGGCTGGTCAAGGTGGGCGAGGCCTGGGCGTTCCGGACCGCGCCGGATCTCGCATTCCTGATGCGGCGGGAGACGGTCGAAACGCGCAAGCTCAGTCGTGCGGCGATCGAGACGCTCGCCATTATTGCCTATCACCAGCCGGTGACCCGGGCCGAGATCGAGGAGATCCGCGGCGTGGGGGTCAGCCGCGGCACAATCGACCAGCTGCTGGAAATGGACTGGATTCGGCTCGGCCGACGGCGGATGACGCCGGGCCGCCCGGTGACCTTCGTGGTGACCGAGGCCTTCCTCGACCATTTCGGGCTCGAATCCGCACGCGATCTTCCGGGGCTGAAGGAATTGCGCGCCGCGGGGCTTCTCGACAATCAGCCGCCGCCCGAAGGGATCGAGGAAGAGAAGCCGGACGAAGACGACGGCGATCTTTTCGAGCCGGATACCGACTGAGGCGAGCGCGTTGCGGGTACCGGTAGATCGGATGGCCGGCTCAGGCGCCCTCGGCGATTGCCTTGAACTGGGCGCGGAACGGGCTGTGATCGTATCCGGCCGCGCGCGTTGCTGCGAGCACGCCGTCGACGCCCAGATCCTGTACTTTCAGCATCGACCAGACCAGCGCGCTGCGGTTGCCCGATGCACAATAGGCCAGCACGGGACCCGTGGCCGTTGCCATTGCCTCCTGCTGGATGGCGAGGTTCTCTCCGGTGAAGCGTCCGGGAATAACCGGGTTCAGCACGAAGGCGAGTCCCGCCTGTTCGACCTCCCGGCGCATCGATGCGGCCTGCAGGTCCGGCGGGATCTCGCCGTCGGGGCGGTTGCAGATCACGGTGGCGAAGCCGGCATCGCGGATCGCCGCCACGTCGGCGGGCGTGACCTGAGGCGTTACCGCGTAGTCGGGCGAGAGTCGCTTGATGTCCATGGCAATGTGATTATGCGTTTGCGGCACCCTCGTCCAGACGATTGCGGTGTGCGCGGCCGGCCCCATGGCGGTGAAGTGCCGGCAGCCCACCGGAGCGCAGCGTCGTCAGGTCCGTCGTTGTGCGATCGGAGCGCACTTGCCCCAGGGTCATTCACATTCTGCTGGAAAAACGGGAAATGCGCGCATCCTCTGCGCATGCCGCAGTCCCGAAAAGCCGATTTCTTGCCGGAGATCGCAATTTCGCACCGCCTGTTTGATGTTTGTCAACGCATCTACGGCGCGAATCTGCGACACTTGTCGCTGAGGGGGAGCCGGCTAGGTGCTCCGCAAGGAGCACCGGCCAGAAGATTCAGCTTTGCGCGGGACGAGGGGCCCGCGAGGAGATGTCGGAGCCGCGCAAACGTGGCGCCCGGCAAGGACGCGAGACCAGCCCGCATTCGCCTGCGGACATTCGAAGGAGCAACTCATGCCGATCCAGGCACTATCGCGCAAGATCGACGACCTGAGAGAGAAATTGGCGCAGGAAACCGCGGATCCGCGGGAGCTTCACGATGAGGTTTGCCGCCTCGTGGAGGATCTCGGCGGGATCGAGGCCGACGTTCCGGCCGATCTGCGCGAGGCCGTGGAAGCGCTTGAAGCCGAGATCGTCGAGGATTTCTACGACAACCTGCCCGTCTGAGCAGGACAGAGCCGTTCCGCAAGACCTGAGGCGGCCCGGCCGTCCGGTTTCGGGATCATCCAAGCATGATCCCGATGACCACGCACATCAGCCCGATGGCCGAAACCATCAGGGCCCCCATGTTAAGTGCGACAAGCCCTTTCAATCGGTTGCGCAACGCCTCGTCCGAGAGGCCGGCGGTGCGCGCCTTGGCGGCAATGACGATGCAGGCAACGAGCCCCGCCACGCCGATCAGGGAAATTGCCGCGCCGATCCAGATCAGGATGTCCATCCCGGTTCTCCGTTGTATTTCGCTTGCCCTAACCGCGTGGCAGGACGGGTGCAAGCGCGTGCCCGGTCGCCCTTGCGGGGCAGGGCTCGGGGGGCTAGGACCGTCCGGCACAACCGAGCAGGGGTTCTGATGAGCGTGATCGAACAGACGGGAAGCGAATCCTACGACGTCGCAGCCGGCGAGCTGCGCCAGTTCATCGAGCGGTACGAGAATCTCGAGGAAGAAAAGAAGGCGGTTGCCGACCAGCAGAAGGAAGTCATGGCCGAAGCCAAGGCGCGCGGCTACGACACCAAGGTGATGCGGAAGGTGATCGCGCTCAGGAAGCGCGACAAGGACGAGATCGCCGAGGAAGAGGCGGTCCTGGAGATGTACAAGGCCGCGCTCGGTATGTGAGGCGACAGGAGCGCAGGCCATGGCGGCACTTGCAGCGCGGTTGCAGCGATCCGGTGTGAGCGTCTGGTCGATCGGCGCTTTGATCATCGCCGCGCTGGTGCTGACGCCGATCCTGTCGGTGGCGTGGCTTGCGATGTCGCCCGGGGCCGGCGTCTGGGCGCATCTCGCGGCCACCACCCTGCCGCGCTACATGGGCAACACCCTGATCCTGATGCTGTCGGTCGGGGCGATCACGGCAAGCGTGGGCACCGCCACGGCCTGGCTTGTCACGCAGTACCGGTTCCCCGGCGCGCGCTGGCTGGAATGGCTGCTGCTGCTGCCGCTGGCGATCCCGGCCTATATCGGCGCTTATGCCGTCACCGACCTGCTGGAATATGCCGGACCGGTCCAGACGGGATTGCGGGCCCTGTTCGGCTGGCACAGCGTCCGCGACTACTGGTTTCCCGAAATCCGCTCGCGCGGTGCGGCGGTCGTGGTGCTGTCGGCGGCGCTCTATCCCTATTGCTACCTGATGGCCCGCGCGGCCTTCCGCGAGCAATCGGTCTGCGCGCACGAAGTCGCACGAACGCTCGGCGCGGGCGCCTGGCGGCGGTTCCATGCCATCGCGCTGCCGCTGGCCCGTCCGGCCATCGCCGCCGGCACTGCGGTTGCGATGATGGAGACCGCGAGCGATTTCGGCGTCGTCGACTATTTCGCCGTCCAGACCCTGACAACCGGGATCTTCACGACCTGGCTCCAGGCCGGAAATGCGGCCGGCGCGGCGCAGATCGCGGGCGTGGTCCTGCTGCTGGTGTTCGGTCTGATGGGGATGGAAAAGGCGAGCCGCCGCAAGATGCGGTTCTACCGGATGTCCCGCCGCCAGCGGCCGATGGAGAAGGTGACATTGCGTGGGCCGGGCGCCTGGGCCGCGACCCTCGCCTGCCTGATCCCGGTGCTGGTGGGGTTCGTGCTGCCGGTTTCGGTGATCGGGACGCTGGCCTTGGGAAATGCAGACGAATGGGCCGATCCGGCGCTGCTCAGGTCGCTCGGCCATACCCTTCTGGTGGCGGGAAGCGCATCCGTGCTGACCGTCACGCTGGCGCTTTTCATGGTCTACGGAGTGCGGCTCAGCGGTCATCACCTGCCGCGCGCGCTGCTGCCGGTGACGACGCTTGGGTATGCCGCGCCGGGGGCGGTGCTGGGGCTTGGACTGCTGATCCCCATGGGGGCGCTGGACAACCGGCTTGCGGACGCGGTGCTGGCGCTGACGGGGTATGATCCGGGTCTTCTGATGACCGGCTCGGCCTTCGCCATCGTGATCGCCTACGTGGTGCGCTTCTTCGCCATCGCCCAGGGGGCAACGGACGGGGCGCTGGGACGGATCTCGCCGAGCCTGCCGATGGCGGCCCGGTCGCTGGGGCGCAGTGCGGGCGGCACCCTGCGTCACGTGCACCTGCCGTTGATCTCCGGGTCGGTCGCCACCGCGCTTCTTCTGGTCTTCGTCGACTCGGTCAAGGAACTGCCGGCGACGCTGCTTTTGCGTCCGTTCAACTTCGACACGCTGGCGACGCGGGTCTACAACCAGGCGTCGCTGGAGCGGATCGGCGACGCCGCCCCTCCGGCGATCCTGGTGATCCTCGTCGGTCTTGCGGCGGTTCTGGTGCTCGCGCGGTCGAACCGCTGACCGCTGCGGTGGAGTTTGCGCTTGCCTGCCGGGGCGAGGTTCCGCTACCAGACGAGCGATGGGGCCGGCTTAGCTCAGCTGGTAGAGCGCCTGATTTGTAATCAGGATGTCGGGGGTTCGAGTCCCTCAGCCGGCACCATGTTTTTTCGGTAGCCCATTGTAACAAAGACATAACCTGCAGAGTGGCGCGGCCCGGCCTTTCAGGAGTTCCTCTGCCAGAGCCCTTCCTGCGGGACGCGATCGGCGACAGGCGCCGATGGCCGGTATTGTGACCGAGGGAGACAAGATGCCACCTGCCACCACAATCGTCGGCACGCCGTTCGATGATGACCTGAACGCGCTGGCGGACGGGACCACGCTGCGCGGTCTCGCCGGGGACGACACGCTCACCAGCCACTTCAACGACACGCGGCTCTTCGGCATGGCCGGGAATGACTGGCTGACCACGGATTACAGCCTGATCGCCCCCATCGGCGCGCCGGCCGTCGTCTCGGCCGAGCAGGATGGCGGGTCCGGCGACGACGTGATGACCGTCCGTCTCCACGCTGAGAGCAATGTCCTGGCCGAAGCCTCGGCGGTGCTCCATGGCGGCAGCGGCAACGACACGATCTCCTCCGACCTGACCGTGTATTTCGCCAACCCGCACGCCTCCAACTGGGTGGACGGAGGGGCGGGGGACGATACGATTGACGTTCGCGCCCGTGGCTATGCGGACCTCTCTGGCATCATTGTGTCGAACCATGTTTTCGGGGGCGCCGGCAATGACACGATTTCGGCGCGTGCCGAAATCTGGCTAACGGATGACGGCGGCATCGCCGAGAACGTGATCGATTCCGGTGCCGGTAATGATACCGTCACCGCACTTGCTGTGACCAGCTTGGAGGGAGTTGGGGACGAGACCGCGCGCAATCTGATCAACACGGGCAGCGGTAACGACTTCGTCGATGTCACGGCCGTCGCCCGGAGCAATGACGGAAAGTACGCGATCAACGAGGTCGATGCCGGATCGGGAAATGATGTCGTGCGGGCCTACGCCATCACCGACTCCAACTCCACCCAACCGGTCGGTAGCAACAAGGTCTACGGCGGCAGTGGCAACGACGATCTGACCGCGATTCACTTCACCGACGGTGAGAATTGGGTCACGACGGTCGACAATCTGGTCGAT
>JAGQRV010000068.1:0-1542 GCA_020425125.1 Paracoccaceae bacterium
CCAAGATCGCCCTCGAGGGCAAGCCCTGCGCAAGCATGGGCGAGCTGCTTACGGGCATGACCGTGCTTTCCTATTCCGAAGACCCTGTGGCTGCGGCCAAGGTGTGTGAGGAATTCGCCAAGGGCAACTCGAAGTTCGAGATCCTCGGCGGGGCCATGGGGAGCACGGTGCTGGACCGGGCCGGTATCGAGGCCGTGTCGAAGATGCCGTCGAGGGAGGAACTCATCGCCTCCATCGTCGCCTGCATCGGCGCACCCGCCGCGAACATCGCCGGAGCCATTGGCGCACCTGCTTCGAACATCGCGAGCATCCTGTCGACAATCGAGGAACGCGGCGAGGCCGCATGAGATCCCGCGTAGGGCACGACCTGGCGTTGGAACACATCTAGAGATACGGAAACTGAGAAATGGCTGATCTGAAAGCACTCGCCGAGCAAATCGTCAACCTGACGCTGCTTGAGGCCCAAGAACTGAAGACCATCCTGAAGGACGAGTACGGCATCGAGCCCGCCGCTGGCGGCGCGGTGATGATGGCCGGCCCGGCTGCCGGTGGCGACGCTGGTGGCGCCGCTGCCGAAGAGCAGACCGAGTTCGACGTCATTCTGAAGAGCGCCGGCCCGGAAAAGATCAAGGTCATCAAGGAGGTCCGCGCGATCACCGGCCTTGGCCTGAAGGAAGCCAAGGACCTCGTCGAGGCCGGCGGCAAGACCGTCAAGGAGCAGGTCTCCAAGGACGAGGCCAACGACATCAAGGCCAAGCTGGAAGCAGCCGGCGCCGAGGTGGAGCTGAAGTGATCGTGTCGGGCGCCCGCGCCCGCACGTGACGAGATCAGGGCCGGATCCGGGTCTATCCCGGGTCCGGCCCGCCCCCGTTTCTCGGCAAGGCCCCATCGGGGCCTTCCCAAGGGACGGTCCGGTCGGGAGGCGCCCCCTGGGAAGGGCGCCAGGTATGGACCCCACCGCCCCGATGTTTCAGGGATGCGCGCCCCGTGGCCCAGGCGGCGGCTGCCATCCGGCGAAACGAAAGGCTACGAGACTGATGGCGCAATCCTTCCTTGGCCAGAAGCGACTCCGCAGATACTACGGCAAGATCCGTGAGGTCCTGCCGATGCCGAACCTCATCGAGGTGCAGAAATCGTCCTACGACCTGTTCCTGCGCTCGGGCGACGGCCCGAAGCCGCTGGACGGCGAGGGTTTGATGGGCGTCTTCCAGTCGGTCTTCCCGATCAAGGACTTCAACGAGACGAGCGTTCTGGAATTCGTCAGCTACGAGCTGGAGAAGCCGAAATACGACGTCGACGAATGCCAGCAGCGCGACATGACCTATTCGGCGCCGCTGAAGGTGACGCTGCGGCTGATCGTGTTCGACGTGGACGAGGAGACCGGCGCCAAGTCGGTGAAGGACATCAAGGAGCAGGACGTGTTCATGGGCGACATGCCGCTCATGACCCCGAACGGCACTTTCATCGTGAACGGCACCGAGCGGGTGATCGTCTCTCAGATGCACCGCTCGCCCGGTGTCTTCTTCGACCACGACAAGGGCA
>JAGQRV010000068.1:1588-2557 GCA_020425125.1 Paracoccaceae bacterium
GCGGCTCCTGGCTCGACTTCGAGTTTGACGCCAAGGACATCGTGTTCGCGCGCATCGACCGGCGCCGGAAGCTTCCGGTGACGACCCTGCTCTATGCGCTCGGGATGGACCAGGAAGGCATCATGGATGCCTATTATGACACCATCACGTTCACCAAGGACGGCAACCGGGGTTGGGTCACCAGGTTCTTTCCCGACCGGGTCCGGGGCACCCGGCCGGTCTTCGATCTCGTCGACGCCGAGACCGGGGAAATCATCTGCAAGGCGGGCGACAAGGTCACCCCGCGGCAGGTGCGGGAACTGCTCAATTCGGGCAAGGTGCAGAATCTTCTGGTGCCGTTCGAGCAGATCGTCGGCCGCTTCGTCGCGAAGGACATCATCAACGAGGAAAACGGCGCGATCTATGTCGAGGCCGGTGACGAGCTGACCTGGGAAGTCGACCGTGACGGCGATGTGGTCGGCGGTTCTCTGAAGGAACTGCTGGATGCGGGGATCACCGAGATCCCGGTGCTCGACATCGACAACATCAATGTCGGCGCCTACATCCGCAACACCATGGCGGTGGACAAGAACCACAGCCGCGACGGCGCGCTGATGGACATCTACCGCGTCATGCGGCCGGGAGAGCCGCCGACCGTTGAAGCGGCCTCGGCGCTGTTCGACACCCTGTTCTTCGACAGCGAGCGCTATGACCTCTCGGCCGTGGGCCGGGTGAAGATGAACATGCGGCTCAACCTCGACGTGCCAGATACCCAGCGCACGCTGCGCCGCGAGGACATCGTTGCCTGCGTCAAGGCGCTGGTCGAACTGCGCGACGGCAAGGGCGAGATCGACGACATCGATCACCTCGGCAACCGCCGGGTGCGCTCGGTCGGCGAACTGATGGAGAACCAGTACCGCGTCGGCCTGCTGCGGATGGAGCGCGCGATCAAGGAGCGGATGTCGTCGGTCGAGATCGACACGGTGATGC
>JAGQRV010000069.1:0-3994 GCA_020425125.1 Paracoccaceae bacterium
CTCTTTCTGGGCTCTATCCACAGTTCCACTCCAAGTTTGAGGGGTCGCCCCCTCGGCTCACTTCAACCCCGGACGGATCCGGGGCGTTCCGGTCCTCAACGCGGGGTCCTTCACAGATCGCCCGAGGGCCGCAGGCAGCGGACACCCCAGAGAAATGTCTCGATCCCCGTCTCGGGAAGGAAATTAAGCGGGGTCGCCCCCGCACCCTCCGTCTCGGACAGGACCGGGTTCGGGTCGCCCCTTGCCCGGCCATCTGGCGGGTCTCCCCGCCAAATTCTTCAGCGGCCGCCGGCCGCAGAGTCGACGCTGACCGACACGCCCGGCCCCATGCTGGAGCTGACGGCGATCTTCTTCAGATAGGTGCCCTTGGCGCCCGACGGCTTTGCCTTGGCCACTGCGTCGACGAAGGCGCGCAGGTTCTCGGCCAGCTTGCCGGCGTCAAACGACACCTTGCCGATGCCGGCATGGATGATCCCGGCCTTCTCGACGCGGAACTGCACCTCGCCGCCCTTCGCCGCGGACACGGCGTCGGCGACGTCCATCGTCACCGTGCCGACCTTGGGGTTCGGCATCAGGTTGCGCGGACCGAGGATCTTCCCCAGCCGGCCGACGATCGGCATCATGTCCGGGGTCGCGATGCAGCGGTCGAACTCGATCGTGCCGCCCTGAATCGTTTCCATCAGATCCTCGGCGCCGACGATGTCGGCCCCCGCCGCCTTGGCCTCGTCGGCCTTCGGCCCGCGGGCGAAGACAGCGACGCGCACGGTCTTGCCGGTGCCGTTCGGCAGCGTGACCTTGCCGCGGACCATCTGGTCGGCGTGGCGCGGATCGACGCCCAGGTTCATCGCGATCTCAACGGTCTCGTCGAATTTCGCCGAGGCGGCGCCCTTCACCAGGCCGATGGCTTCCTCGACGGTGACGTCTTCCTTGCCGGCGAAGGCCTCGCGCGCGGCACGGGTGCGTTTTCCAACCTTTGCCATCGCCTTACCCCTTCACCTCGATACCCATCGACCGGGCCGAGCCCAGGATGATCTTCATCGCCGCGTCGACATCGGTCGCGCTGAGGTCGGCCATCTTCGCCTCGGCGATCTCGCGCACCTGCGCCGCCGTCACCGTGGCGATGGTCTCGCGCCCGGGCTTGGCCCCGCCCTTGGGACGGTTGCGCTTGCCGACCGGCTTCAGCCCGGCCGCCTTCTTGAGGAAGTAGGACGCGGGCGGCGTCTTGATGTCGATGGTGAACGACTTGTCCTGGTAGTAGCTGATCACCGTCGGGCACGGCGCACCGGGCTCCATGTCCGCGGTCTTGGCGTTGAACGCCTTGCAGAACTCCATGATGTTCAGGCCGCGCTGACCCAGCGCAGGCCCCACCGGCGGGCTCGGGTTCGCCTGCCCGGCCTTCACCTGGAGCTTCAGCATCCCCATCAGTTTCTTGGCCATCTGGCCGGTCTCCTCTTGTCAACACCTGCGCCGACGCGTCGGGCAGGCTTGCGGTTGGCGTGGTGCGGCCCCGGGCGCGCCCGGGCAACCTCCCACGCAAGGCTCACGTCAGACCTGCTTGGTGACCTGCGTGAATTCCAGTTCGACCGGAGTTTCCCGGCCGAAGATCGACACCATCACCTTCAGGCGCTGGTTGTCCTCGTCCACTTCCTCGACCATGCCGTCGAAATCCTCGAACGGCCCGTCGTTGACCTTGACCCTCTCGCCGATCTCGAAATGGATCAGCTGGCGCGGCTGCGACTCGCCCTCTTCGACCCGGTTGAGGATCTGGTTGACCTCGTCGTCGCGCATCGGCATCGGCTTGCCTTGGCGCCCGAGGAATCCGGTCACCCGGTTGATCGAGTTGATCAGGTGGTACGCCTCGTCCGTCATCTCCATCCGCACGAGGACGTAGCCCGGCATGAAGCGGCGCGGCACCGTGACCTTCTTGCCGCGGCGAATCTCGATCACCTCTTCCTCGGGGACGAGCACTTCCTCGATCTGGTCCTGGAGGCCCTTCTCGACCGCCTCGGCACGGATCTGCTCGGCGATCTTCTTCTCGAAGTTCGAGAGGACGCTAACCGAATACCACCGTTTCGCCATCGTGCCCGTCGCCTTCCGCCTACACACCCGGACCATGAAGGCCCTGTTATCCATTGATTTTTCTTTGTGTCCGGAAGACAAAAGCGGCGCGCAAGACGAATCGTTGCACGCCCCCCGGACCGAACACCGGCTTCTGCTAGACCTTCACGAAGGCATTGACAAGGCCGAAATGCCTTACCCCAGGCTCACCATCGCGTCAGTGCCCAAGCACGTTGAGCGTCGTGGTCAGCCCCGTCCGGATCAGAAGATCGACAAGAAAGAAGAACGCCGCCGCGAGGGACGCCATCAGGAACACCATCGCCGTGGTCAGCAGAACCTCGCGCTGGGTCGGCCAGCTGATCTTGGCGACCTCGCCGCGGACCTGCTGGATGAACTGGAACGGGTTGGTGGTGGCCATGGTCACTTCCTCGCAGACTAGGCGCCAAATATGCCGTCGCGGCGCGGCTTTCAAGGCCGTACCGACCTGCCCTTGTGCATCCTGCAACCGGCGCACCCGCATTGCGATGATCTGCACAAGCCCGAGGACCCGGAGACTGTCGTGGGGTCGACGCGGACCTGGCAGGGGCAGAGGGACTCGAACCCCCGACCCTCGGTTTTGGAGACCGATGCTCTACCAACTGAGCTATACCCCTAGGCCGGTGCGAGGCAGTTACGGATTTTGAGGTCCGAGCGCAAGGCCAATGTCAGATCCAGCGGATCCGCCGCAAGAGCGCCAGCACCAGCCCCACCACCGCAGCGCAAACGACGCAGACAACCCAGAATCCCACCGGGTCGCTGCCGCCGGGGATGCCGCCCACATTGATGCCAAGCAACCCGGTCAGGAAGCCCAGGGGCAGGAAGATCAGGGAAATCACCGAAAGTAGATAGAGGTTGCGGCTGACCCGGTCGGACAGCAGGTGGGTCAGCTCGTCGCGGATCACCGCGAGCCGGTCGCGAAACTCGTCAAGCTCCTCGACCACGCGGACGGTGCGGTTCAGCCCCTCGCCCAGACGCCGCATGTCGCCCTTCGTCAGGAAGGGGGGAACCTGTCTCCGGTGCAGATAGGTCAGCGCGTCGCGCTGCGGGGCGACGAACCGGCGGAACAGGATCACGTCCTGGCGCGCATCCGTGATCCCTTGCCGCAGCACCTGGTTCGGCTCTCCCAAGACATCGGATTCTAGCGCATCCACCCGGTCCTCGAGGTCACGCAGGACGGTTTCGAGGCGCATGTTGATCAGTTCGATCAGGCGGCACAGGAAGGCCCCCGCTCTCTCGGGCCCGCGCGCGGCAAGAATCTCGGCCCGGAGCGCCGCGATAGACGCAAGCGGCCGGCGCGACAGGGTGACGATGCGATGCTCGTCGATCCACATCCGGATCGACACCATGTCCTCGGGATCGGCGCCCGGATTGGTGTTGACGCCACGCAGGATGACCAGCGCCCCGGCGTCCAGGGTCTCGGCCCGAGGCCGGGTCTCGCCCTGAAGCAGCGCGGTCAGGGAAACCGCGTCGAGAAAGCCGAGATTGGCCTCGATCCAAGGCCGCGTGCCGGGATCGTCAGCCTGCATGTGGAGCCAAGCCAGCTGGGGTTCGCGCAGCGCCGCCACGATCTCGGCCTCGTCGGTCAGCGACCGTGCCTTGTGCGGACCGTTCAGAACGAGTGCGGAGAGGATCGCCATGGCCGGACGGTAATGCGGTTCGGCGACGCGTCCAAGACCCCGCAGCCGCGTCGATCGCGTCGCGTGCCGGGGATACCGGCGCAGAGGCACCTCGCCCTGATCCCCCGGTCTTACGAGACGAGCGGACCCCGGTCGGGATCCGCTCGTCGGTCTTTCCGGTCCGGCGCTTGAGGCACCGGACCGGGATCAGCCTCAGATCGCGAGAATCCTCAATCGAGGATTTTTGAGACCACTCCGGCGCCGACGGTGCGGCCGCCTTC
>JAGQRV010000069.1:4021-4457 GCA_020425125.1 Paracoccaceae bacterium
CGATCGGCGCGATCAGCTCGACCTGGAAGTTCACGTTGTCCCCCGGCATCACCATCTCGGTGCCCTCGGCCAGGCTCACCGTGCCGGTCACATCCGTGGTCCGGAAGTAGAATTGCGGCCGGTAATTGGCGAAGAACGGCGTGTGGCGGCCGCCTTCCTCCTTGGTCAGGATGTAGGCCTCGGCCTCGAACTTCTTGTGCGGCTTCACCGAGCCGGGCTTGCACAGCACCTGGCCGCGCTCCACACCTTCCCGGTCGACGCCGCGCAGCAGCGCGCCGATATTGTCGCCCGCCTCGCCGCGGTCCAGAAGCTTGCGGAACATCTCGACGCCGGTGCAGGTGGTCTTCTTGGTGTCGCGGATGCCGACGATCTCGACCTCGTCGCCCACGTTGATCACGCCCCGCTCGACCCGGCCGGTCACCACGGTGCCGCGGCC
>JAGQRV010000069.1:4477-4781 GCA_020425125.1 Paracoccaceae bacterium
CGATCGGCATCAGGAACGGCTGGTCGATCGGGCGGTCCGGGGTCGGGATGTACTCGTCCACCGCCGCCAGAAGCTCGCGCACCTTGTTCTCGCCGATCTCCGGGTCGCGGCCCTCGAGCGCGGCCAGCGCCGAGCCGGCGATGATCGGGATGTCGTCGCCGGGGAACTCGTACGAGCTCAGAAGCTCGCGCACCTCCATCTCGACGAGCTCCAGAAGCTCCTCGTCATCGACCTGGTCGACCTTGTTCAGGAACACCACCAGCGCCGGAACCCCGACCTGGCGCGCCAGCAGGATGTGCTCGCG
>JAGQRV010000070.1 GCA_020425125.1 Paracoccaceae bacterium
GCCCCGATCTTCCAGGTCGCCGATTTCGGCCTCGTCGCAGACCTCTTCGACGCCGTCCCGGAACTCGCGAAGAAGCTGTAATCCCTGCGCCGTGCGGCCCGTGGGGCCGCGCGGCTGCCTTCCTGCGCCGAAGGCGCATGAATCCGTGGACGCGTGTCGGTAGTCCGACGCAGCGCCTTCCTTCCGGCAATCCCTGTCTTTAGATTGTACCGATGTTCCGGGCGCGGCCGGAGGCGGACGACGTTCCGGTCCGCGATTGCCCCACAGGCCGCCGTGGGGCCCGTGTAACGGTCATGCCCAGTTGGCGGCACTGCCCCGAAACCGGTGCGCCGCATCCTCATGATCTACGCAAGATCGGCGCGAAATCGCGTCAATCTGGCCGTGCCCGGTGGCCGCTTCCGGGTCCGCGCCGAATTATTTCGGAATGACGCAGGGTTAGCGCTTCGACTCCGACCAATGCAGGGCTTGCGATCTAACCATTGGATGGTGATTAGAAAAATCTGTCCTTGCCTGGAAAATGCGCAACCGGCGTATGCATTCCGGGGATAGCTGCGATGCAGCATTCTCCATTGTGCACGTGCAGCATTCGTCTAGATTCCTATTCAGACAAGCCGCACGGCCCACAGATGAGGCGGCATACTCGAGCAACCGAAAGTCGTATTCATGAGCTATACCAACGTCATGTCCATTGCGGACTTCCTGCCCGCCCGGCAGGTCGGACTCCGCGAACGCATCGCAATCTGGCGTAAGCGTGCCGATGCCTACCGTGCCACGGTCCGGGAATTGTCCGCGATAACCGACCGGGAACTGGCTGATATCGGCCTGCACCGCGCAAACATCCAAGATGTCGCGCAGGACGCGGCCCGGCTGGCCGTTCGCGGCTGAATCAGAATTCACCAGCGCCCTCCTCCTCCCTGGCGCTGCGTGATCGGCGGCGGTACCCTCCTCCTCCCTGGTGCCGCCGCCACCAATTTCCGCCAGTCCCGTGCCGAGGCCTAGCCGTTCGAACGGGCGCAGGCGATTGAACCGGCGCGGCGATTGCGTTAGTCCGCGGGGACCTGTTCCGTTGAGGATCCGTCGCCCGTGGGTATCCGTCCGCCCGTCCGCTCGTCCCGCACGTCGCTTCGCACCCTTGCCGTTGCCACCGTCCTGGCGTCGGGTCTTGCGGGCTGCACCCAGGAAATGGACAGCGCCACGACGGCATCCGCGATCGGCGATTTCAGGCTCGACCGGCTGGTGGTGATCGCCGACGATCCGATTTCCGGACCGGTGTCGCGCCGCGTCTCGGATGCCGAGTTGAAGGCGGCGCTGACCAAGGCAGTCGACAGCCGGCTCCGACGGTTTCGGGGAACGGGCGAATATTCCATCGGAATCAAGGTTGCGGGCTACGTTCTGGCGCCGCGCGGGGTCCCGCTCCTGACCCCGAAATCGCAGCTTTTCCTCAACGTCTTCGCCTATGATGCGACCCCGGCCCGGCTGAACCCCGAGCCGTTGCAGCTTGTCGTCAACGAGCGGGCGGGAGGCGACGCCGTGGTGGGGTCGGGCTATTCCCAGACTGCCGAGGAACAACTTGCAGAGCTGGCCGAGAATGCCGCGATCGAGATCGAGCGCTGGCTGAGGAAGAACGAAGCCTGGTTCGGCGGCCGCCGCGCCCGCGGCGCCGCGCCCCTGCCGCTGCCTGCCGCGATCCCGACCGCGCCGTCGGCCGACGCTGCGAAGCCGGCCCCGGCGCCGGCGATCCCCGGACGGCATTCGGGAACTTGATTTTCCCCCGTACCCTCTGTAACGAGCCCGCGTTGTAGGACCCGGGCAATCCAATGCCCCAAGGAGAGACGCCTAGGATGGCAAAGGCAAAATTCGAACGGACGAAGCCGCACGTGAACATCGGGACGATCGGGCACGTTGACCACGGCAAGACGACGCTGACGGCGACGATCACCAAGTATTTCGGCGACTTCAAGTCGTATGACCAGATCGACGCGGCGCCGGAAGAGAAGGCGCGCGGCATCACCATCTCGACCGCGCATGTGGAATACGAGACCGCGGCGCG
>JAGQRV010000071.1 GCA_020425125.1 Paracoccaceae bacterium
TCCTGTGCAATGCCGACGAGGGCGAGCCCGGCACCTTCAAGGACAGGGTGCTCCTGACGGAGCGCGCTCAGCTGCTGATCGAGGGCATGTCGATTGCCGCGCGCGCCATCGGTGCGCGCGAGGGCATCGTCTATCTGCGCGGCGAGTACGTTTATCTTCGCGACCACATCGAGCAGGCGTTGTCCGACCGCCGCGCGCGGGGTCTCCTCGGCGACCGCATCATGGGCGTGGAAGGGTTCGATTTCGACATCCGGCTGCAGCTGGGTGCCGGCGCCTATATTTGTGGCGAGGAAGGCGCACTTATTTCGTCCTGCGAAGGCCTGCCCGGAGAACCAAAGACACGCCCGCCATTCCCGGTGACCCGCGGCTATCTGGGGTATCCGACGGTGGTGAACAATGTCGAGACCCTGTGCCACGTGGCACGCATTCTGGATCGCGGCGCCGAGTGGTTCTTCCACCTCGGCGCGGAGGGCAGCCACGGCACCAAGCTTTTCAGCGTGTCCGGCGACTGCTTGAATCCGGGCATCTACGAATTGCCCTACGGCGTGAGAGTGCGGGAGCTTCTGGAAATGGCCGGCGGCGAAGACGCCGAAGCCGTCCTCGTCGGCGGCCCGAGCGGAACGATGATCGCCCGGGATACGTTCGACCGGCAACTGACCTTCGACGATCTGGCCACCGGCGGTGCCATCGTCATCTTCAACGGCGAGCGGAACATCCTTGAGATTGTCGAGTACTACATGTCGTTCTTCGTCCACGAAAGCTGCGGCTACTGCACCCCCTGCCGGGTGGGTAACGTCTTCTTGCAGAAGGCGATCGGCAAGTTCCGCAACGGCCTCGCGAACCCCGAGGATGTCGACTATCTCAGGGATCTGTCGGCAACCATCATCGAAACCAGCCGCTGCGGCCTGGGCACGACATCGCCGAACCCGATCCTCTCGACGCTGGAGAACTTCCCGCTGGTCTATTCGGCGGTGGTGAAGCCGACAAAGGACCGGATTCGGGACACCTTTGACATCCAGTCCGCGATCGATGGGGCGCGCAAGCTCGCCAAGCGGCGTTCCTACATCTTTGACAGGGATTTCGGCCAATGAGCGGGTTCACATTTACCATCGACGGAACCGAGATCGCCGCCGAGGACGGCCAGACGATCATGGAGGCGGCAGACGCTGCCGGCGTCTACATTCCGCGGCTTTGCGATCACGAGGGCCTGCGCCATCAGGGCGGCTGCCGGGTCTGCACCGTGAAAGCTGGCGGGCGCAGCGTCGCCGCCTGCACCCAGCCCGCGGCGCCCGGCCAGACGGTCGAAAGCGAAACGCCGCATATCACGAAGCTTCGCCGCGACCTCGTGGAGATGCTGTTTCACGAGGGCAACCACCTCTGCCCGATTTGCGAGGCCAGCGGAAACTGCGAACTCCAGGCGATGGCCTATCGGCTCAACATGACGGCGCCAACCAAGTTCCCCTATCTCGAACCCTGCCGCGCCGTCGATGCCTCGCATCCCGATATCGCGCTCGATACCAACCGCTGCATCTCCTGCGGCCGCTGCATCCGCGCCTCCCTCGACGTGGACGGCAAGAGCGTCTTCGGATATGTCGGCCGCGGAATTCATCGCCGGGTCGCGGTGAACGGCTCCGACCTCGCCCATACCGATGCCGCGATCACGGATCACGCCGTCTCCGCGGATGTCTGCCCTGTCGGCTGCATCATCCGGAAGCGCACAGGGTTCACCACGCCCATCGGCGAACGCGAGTTCGATCATGGTCTGATCGGCCGCAAGATCGAGGAGAAGCGCCGTGGTTGACGAACTGCCCAAGGCCCGTATCGCCACTACGTCTCTGGCGGGCTGCTTTGGCTGCCACATGGCGATCCTTGATATCGACGAGCGCCTGATCGAGTTGATGAAGCTGGTGGAAATCGACCGGTCCCCCTTGACGGACATCAAGCGCTTCCGCGGCCGGTGCGATATCGGCATCATCGAAGGCGGCTGCTGCAACGAGGAAAACGTCGAGGTCCTGCGCGATTTTCGCCGCCATTGCGACGTTCTGATTGCCATGGGCCAGTGTGCAATCATGGGCGGTCTGCCGGCAATGAGGAACGCCATCATGCATTCCGACGAGCCGCTGCGCGAATGCCTTGAAGAGGCCTACATCAATGGTCGGTACATTCGGAACACCACCCATGGCATCCCCAACGACCCGGCGCTGCCGCTGCTGCTGGACGAGGTCTATCCTTGTTCGGAGGTTGTCGAGATCGACTACCAGATACCTGGCTGCGCCCCGGAGGGCGACATCATCTTCGACACGCTCAGCCAGCTGTTGGCGGGCAGGTTTCGCGGGTTCGAGCGTGAACGTATAAAGTTCGACTGACGCCGGGAGATCTGAGACATGGGCGAACCGAGACTGATCGAAATCTCCCCGGTGACCAGGGTCGAAGGCCACGGCAAGGTCACAATCCACCTCAACGGCAACAACGAGGTCGACGAGGCGCGGCTACACATTGTCGAATTCCGCGGTTTCGAACGCTTCATCCGCGGTCGCCTCCTTTGGGAGGTTCCCGTCATCGTCCAGCGGCTTTGCGGAATATGCCCGGTCAGTCATCACCTGGCCGCGGCCAAGGCCATGGACGTCATCATCGGGGTCGACGAATTGCCGCCCACGGCCGAGAAGATGCGGCGCCTGATGCACTACGGCCAGGTCATGCAAAGCCACGTGCTCCACTTCTTCCATCTGGCCGCACCGGATCTCCTGTTCGGCTTCGGTGCTCCGGCCGAACAGCGCAACATTTTCGAAGTATTGAAGGAGCAGCCCGAGCTTGGCCGGCGCGCGATCCTGATGCGCAAGTTCGGGCAGGACATCATCGAGGCGACCGCCGGCAAGAAGATCCACGGTACCGGCGCCGTGCCCGGCGGCATCAACCGCAACCTGCCGATCGAAAGGCGCGATGCCTTCCTCGGCGTTATCGACGAAATGGAGGAATGGGCCGACGCCGCCCTGGCGCTTGCACGCGACTACACGCTCCAACATGCGATGCTGGTCGAGGGATTTGCGTCTTTTCCCTCCAACTACATGTCGCTCGTGCGCAAGACCGATGGCGCGCTCGATCTTTATCACGGGGACCTGCGCGCGGTGACTGCCGCCGGAATGCCGATCTTCGACCGGCTCGACTATTCGCGGTATCATGACGTGCTGGTCGAGGACGTGCGCTCCTGGTCCTACATGAAGTTCCCCTTCATCAAGGATCTTGGCCCCGCTTCCGGATGGTACCGGGTCGGTCCGCTCGCCCGGATGGACACCGTCGACTTCATCGGCACCCCCAAGGCCAACGCCGCCCGCAACGAGCTGATGGCAGTGACCAAGGGCGCGCCGAACAATTCGATTCTGGTCAACCACTGGGCGCGCATGATCGAGGTGCTGCATTGCATCGAGATGATCCGCGACCTCCTGCACGACCCGGACTTGCAGGGGACTGAGCTGCGCGCGACGGGCGAGCGGCGGGAGGAAGGCGTCGGTGTGATCGAAGCGCCGCGCGGCAACCTGATCCACCATTACTGCGTCGATGAACGCGATCAGGTCACCTATTGCAACCTGATCGTGTCCACCACGCACAACAACGAAGGGATGAACAAGGCGGTCAAGGACGTGGCCGTGCAGCACCTCTCCGGACAAGCTCAGATCACCGAAGGCATGCTGAATCATGTCGAGGTGGCGATCCGCGCGTACGACCCGTGTCTGTCCTGCGCAACCCACGCCCTCGGCCAGATGCCGCTTCAGGTGGAACTGTTCGACGCGGCTGGGGGGCTTCTCGACCGGCGGTCGAGCGCGACGTGATGCTGGTCATCGGTTACGGCAACCCTGGACGAATGGATGACGGACTTGGGCCCGCCTTCGCTGCGCGGATCGCGGCCGCGCAGTTGCCGGGCATCGAGGCGTCGCAGGACTACCAGTTGACGGTGGAGCATGCCCTGGCACTGGCGGGGACCGACGTGGTGGTGTTCGCGGATGCGGCGATCGGGGCGTCGGCGCCTTTCGAGTTCGGGCCACTGCAGCCGGCAGAAGACGGCGATCTGTCGAGCCACAGCCTGTCTCCGGCCGGTCTGCTCTCGCTTTGCAGGACAGTGTTCGGCGTCGTGCCCGATGCCCACGTCATGGCCATATCGGGCGTCGCGTTCGGCGATGTCGCGGAAGGTCTGAGTCCACAGGCAGCGCAGAATCTGGACCGCGCGGTCGCGTTCTTCACACGTTGGGTGGCCGGATGCCGCGTCCGCGCCACCGTCGAGGGCTAGCGCAGTGCACGAAATTTCGTTGTGTGAGAGCATCAGGGAGATGCTGGAGGATCAGGCGATCGAACAGCGGTTCGAGAGGGTCAGGCGGATCTGGCTCGAGATCGGCCCGTTCTCCTGCGTCGAACCCGATGCCCTGCGGTTCGGCTTCGACGCGGTGATGCGCGGGTCGCTGGCCGAGGGTGCCGATCTGGAAATCGTGTCGGCGCCGGGCGCCGCCAAATGCTTGAATTGCGGCGCGACCGTCCGCGTTGCGGATCGCTTCGCGCTTTGCCCGCAATGCGGTCACGCGGCCTTGCAGGTGACCGCCGGGGACGAATTGAGGATCTGCAAGCTGGAGGTGGTCTGATGTGCGGGACCTGTGGGTGCACCGAGGGCGAGCAGCGGATCGACGCGCGGGCGCAGGGCGAAGGAACGTCCCGCATGATCGAGGTGCATCTCGACATCATGGCGAAGAACGATCGCTACGCCGCCGCGAACCGTCTCCATCTCGAAGAAATCGGCGTTCTCGCGCTGAACATGGTCTCGAGCCCCGGCTCGGGAAAGACCACGCTGCTGGTGGAGACGATCGCAGCTTTGGGGCCCTCGGCAGCATCGGTGATCGAAGGCGACCAGCAGACCCGCCGCGACGCCGACCGGATCAGAGCAACCGGCGCGCGCGCGGTGCAGATCAATACCGGCAAGGGCTGCCATCTTGACGCGCATATTGTGGGTCATGCCCTGCGGGACCTTGCACCCGATAGGGACAGCGTGGTGTTCATCGAAAACGTCGGTAATCTCGTCTGCCCGGCCGGGTTCGATCTTGGTGAGGCGCACAAGGTGGTCGTACTTTCCGTGACAGAGGGCGAAGACAAGCCGCTGAAATATCCGGACATGTTCGCAGCCGCCGATCTGGCGCTGATCAGCAAGACCGACCTCTTGCCCCATCTCGACGTCGATATGGATGCGGTCGTTGCCAATGCGCTGCGGATCAACCCGGCGCTCGACATCCTGCCGGTCTCCGCCCGCTCGGGCGCAGGGATGGACGGATGGATCGACTGGATCCGTGCCGCGCGGTCCCGTGTCGCCCTCGGGCGACCGATTGACACCGCAGCGGAATAGGGAGGCTCCCCATGTGCCTCGCGATACCGGCGAAAGTGATCGTGGTGGAGCCGGACCAAATGGCGGTCGTGTCCATCGAAGGGGTACGCAAGCGCATCTCCGTGGCACTGCTCGACCGCGTATCTGTCGGCGAATACGTCCTCGTGCATGTCGGCTTTGCGCTGCACCGGCTGAGCGAGGAAGAAGCCGCGCGCACGCTGGCGCTGATGGCCGAAGGAGAGGCCGACGAACTTCTTGGCGAGATCGACGGGGCAACCTGATGCGCTATATCAGCGAGTTCCGGGATGCCGCGCTGGCACATCGGCTTGCCAAGGCAATTGCGGCCGAGGCCCGGGCCGACCGGGAGTACCACTTCATGGAATTCTGCGGCGGTCACACACACGCGATCTTCCGATACGGTGTGCAGGATTTGATGCCGCAGAACGTGCAGTTCGTCCACGGGCCTGGCTGCCCGGTCTGTGTGCTGCCGGTGCGCCGACTGGACGACGCGATCGAACTGGCCGAATGTCAGGACGTGATCCTGTGCACCTACGGCGACATGATGAGAGTGCCGGGCACAGGACGGCAGTCCCTCATCCGCGCCAAGGCAGAGGGCGCAGACATCCGCATGGTCTATTCCACGCTCGACGCGCTAAAGATCGCCCGCGAAAACCCCGACCGGGAGATCGTCTTCTTCGCCATCGGTTTCGAGACGACGACGCCGCCCACCGCCGTGGCGATCAAGCAGGCTGAGGCAGAGGATCTCGGCAACTTCTCGGTCTTCTGCAATCATGTTCTGACCCCGCCGGCAATCGCGCACATTCTCGACTCGCCGGATTTCGAGTCGGGCGGCCCGGCGCGCGTCGACGGGTTCCTCGGACCCTCGCATGTGAGCACGGTAATCGGATCGAAACCCTATGAATCGACGTCCTGCGCGTATCGCAAGCCTGTGGTCATCGCGGGGTTCGAGCCGCTGGACGTCATGCAGTCGGTCCTGATGCTTGTCCGGCAGGTGAACGAGGATCGCGCCGAGGTGGAGAACGAATATACCCGCGTCGTCAGGCGCGACGGCAATCGAAAGGCGCAAGCGCTGATGGCCGAAGTGCTGGACGTGCGCGAAAGCTTCGAATGGCGCGGCCTGGGCGACGTGCCGAAAAGCGCCCTGCGCATCAACGACCGGCATCGCGCCTTCGACGCGGAGAACAGATTTGCATTGACCGAGAAGCAGTCGCGCGAGGTCAAGTCCTGCGAGTGCCCGGCGGTGCTGCGTGGTGTGAAGAAACCGACCGAATGCAAGCTCTTCGGCACGGTCTGCACGCCCGACAATCCGATGGGCGCCTGTATGGTCTCGTCCGAAGGCGCCTGCGCAGCCTACTGGAGTTATCGCCGCAACCGGCAGGCACCGGCGAGCGATGCCCGATGATCGACCAGGTAGCCGTCGACATGACCCATGGCGGCGGCGGGCGTGCCATGGCAGATCTGATCAGCGACCTCTTCATCCGTCATCTGGGCAATCCGATCCTCGCGCGCGGCGACGACGGTGCGGTGGTCGACACGCCCGGCGCCCGTCTTGTCCTGTCGACGGACGGCCACGTGGTCGCGCCGCTGTTCTTCCCTGGCGGCGATATCGGCGTCCTCTCGGTGCATGGGACGATCAATGATCTGGCCATGATGGGCGCGCGGCCGGTCTATATGACCGCCGGGTTCGTTCTCGAAGAGGGCTTTCCCCTTGCTGACCTCGACCGAATTGTCGGGTCGATGGGCAAGGCTGCCCGTGCCGCAGGCGTCCAGGTGGTGAGCGGCGACACGAAGGTCGTCGAAAAGGGAAAGGGCGACGGGGTCTTCATCACGACGACCGGGCTCGGGGCCGTACCCGACGGTGTCGCGATCTCGGCCGCACATGCCAGACCGGGTCACGCAATCCTGCTTTCCGGAACGATCGGTGATCACGGGGTGGCCATTCTCTCGAAAAGAGAGAACCTCGGGTTCGAGACAGACATTCTTTCGGACACGGCAGCTTTGCATGGCCTCGTGGCCGCGATGGTCGCGGCGGTGCCCGACATCGCCGTGTTGCGCGACCCGACGCGCGGCGGGTTGGCTGCCGCCCTGAACGAAATTGCTGCCGCGTCCAGGGTCGGCATGGTTCTGGACGAGGCGGCGATCCCGATCCGGCCCGACGTCGCGGCCGCCTGTGAATTGCTCGGACTTGATCCGCTCAACACCGCGAACGAGGGCAAGCTGATCGCAATCTGCCCGGCCGAACGTTCCGGGCGGCTGCTCGAGGCGATGCGGTCTCATCCGCTTGGACGTGCGGCAGCGATCATCGGTACCGTGACTGAAGACCCGGCAACGATCGTGCAGATGGAGACGTCATTCGGCGGCGCCCGGGTCGTCGACTGGATGTCGGGGGAACAACTTCCCCGGATCTGCTAGCTCATGTCGGCCGTAGGTCGCGCCGCACGACCGCTGGAGTATTCGACGCACACGCCTTGCGGCGACTGTTGGCACGCGCTTGAGCAGTTTCCATTGTGGCTCATGCGGTGCCTTCGTGTCCGCGCGCTGTCGCGGCTAGTGTCGTGACGGGGGCCGGACGGCGCATTCGGATCGGCGGGAGGGTGCACGGGGTCGGATTCCGACCGTTCGTCTGGCGCCTTGCCCGAGCACTGGCCGTTACCGGCAGCGTCAGGAATGACGGATCGGGTGTGATCGTCGAAGCCTGGGGCCCGAATCCGGTTCTCGACGATTTCTTGGGCCGTCTGAAGTCGGAAGCGCCGCCGCTTGCACGGATTGATGCAGAGGCCTGGACCGAGATCGAGGGACCCATCCCGGAAGGTTTCAGCATCCTGCCAAGCGACCAAGGACCGATCCTGGCGGAGGTCGCGCCGGACGTGGCCACCTGTTCGGAGTGTCTGGCCGACGTCCTGAACCCGCGTGACAGGCGCTATCGATATGCCTTCACGAATTGCACCAATTGCGGCCCGCGCCTGTCTATCATCCGCGGCATTCCGTATGATCGTCCGCTCACGTCGATGGCAGGCTTCGCGATGTGCGCCGCCTGCCAGGCTGACTATGACGATCCGGACAACCGGCGCTTTCACGCCCAGCCGATTGCCTGCCCGACATGTGGCCCGAAGCTCTGGCTGGAAAACCGCCAGGGCCTGGTGCCGTGCGACGACCCGATTACCGAGGTCGCGCGGCGTCTGAAGGCCGGCGAGATTGCGGCGATAAAGGGGATCGGAGGCTTTCAGCTTGCTTGCGACGCCACGTCGCCTGAGGCCGTCGCCGAACTGCGCAGGCGCAAACTGCGCGGGGCCAAACCCCTTGCCCTGATGGCACGCGACCTCGCCGTGATCCGGCGCTATTGCGCAGTTTCGGATCAGGAGGTCGACGCGCTGTGCTCTCCGGCCGCGCCGATCGTCATTCTCGAGGCTCGCGGCGACACGCTTGAGGGCGTCGCACCGGGCCTTGTCCGGCTTGGCGTGATGCTGCCGAACACGCCCCTGCATCACCTGTTGCTGGCCGGGATGGACCGCCCGATCGTGCTGACATCCGGCAATGTCTCGTCGGCGCCCCAGGCGACCGGGAATGACGCGGCGCGTACCAAACTTGCCGCGGTCGCCGATGGCTGGCTGATGCATGACCGAGAAATCGTCACCCGGCTCGATGACTCGGTCGTGCGGATCGACCCTGCGGGTCCGTCGATTCTGCGCCGTGCGCGGGGTCTGGCGCCTGACTCGATCGCCCTTGCCACGGCTTTCGCAAGGGCGCCCACGGTGCTGGCAATGGGGGGCGATCTGAAGGCGGCCTTCTGCCTTCTCCGCGACGGGCACGCGACGCCGTCGCCGCATGTCGGTGACCTCGACGACGCCGACGTGTTCGCCGACTATCGTCGCCAGGTTTCCCGTTTCCTTCGCTTGTACGGTCTCGCCCCCGCGGTCGTCGCGATCGACCTTCATTCGGACTACCTGTCTGCCCGTTGGGGGCGTGTCGTGGCATCAGAGACAGGCGCGCGGCTGGTATCCGTTCAGCACCATCATGCGCATTTTGCTGCCTGTCTTGCCGAGAACGGGGTGCCGCCCGGTGACGATCGCTGCGTCGGCATCATCCTCGACGGTGCCGGAGCGGGGCTCGACGGGACGATCTGGGGCGGTGAAATCCTGCTCGGTGGCTATCGGGACGTCGTTCGCAGATCCCATTTCCCGGCGGTTCCCCTTCCAGGCGGTGACAGGGCGGCACGCGAGCCTTGGCGCAACACGGTCGCGCACTTGGCTGCCGCCTTCGGACCGGAGTGGCGCAAGCAACTCCATAGTACCGAACTTGCCGCGCGCTTCGCCGACGCGCCAGTGCGGTTGATCGAAGACATGATCGCCAAGCGCGTCAATTCTCCGCTCTCTTCCTCCGCCGGCCGACTTTTCGATGCCGCAGCCGCTGCCGTGGGGTTTCGCGGTTCGGTGCTTTACGAAGGTCAGGCTGCGATGGAACTTGAAGCCTTGGCGGATCCGTACATGGCGGACGCCGGCCCCTATCCGTTCGAGATATCTCGGTTCGATGGCAGGTACGTTCCCTTGTGGGCGGCAATGTGGCGTGCGCTTCTGAGTGATCTCCGAAGTTCTGCCGAGCCCGGCCTGATCGCGGCGCGATTCCACCGCACCATTGTCGCGTCCGTTGCGGAGATGGCCTTGCGCATTGCCGAGGAGGCGTCGGCACGCCGCGTCGCGCTTTCCGGCGGCGTCATGCAGAACCGGCATGTGCGCGAGGGCTTGGCCAAGACGCTGCGCAGGCATGGCCTTGAGGTGCTTCTGCACAAGGCCGTCCCCAGTAACGATGGTGGGCTCTCCCTGGGACAGGCGGCCGTGGCGGTATCCGGCAATCTGGGGGGCAGATGACCTGACATCATCGTCTGCCCTTGTCGACCGATCCGGTTTCCGTCCTGATGCATGACTGAGGCTCTCCAGAAGACTGGGTCCGCCACCATGGGTGGGGATGCGGTGGCTTCCGGCGCGCAGGGACGTCCCGCACCGCATTTGCGTGCACTCGCGCGGCTTGGTTGCTCCGCAACGTAGCCGGGCGGGCTCGACCAAACCGCTCCGAACAGACCCAGTTGAGGCCGCGGCCGTCCGTTCGCAAGCCCCGACTAGGGTATGTTTCCCGAGGGGGCGTGTATGTCGGATTGCTTCTTCCGAACCGCCGGCAATGTGTGCTTGTCATTGGAACAACCAGCCAACTGCAGTCGGCTTTGCCGAAGAGGAGGAAACCGTCATGAACGCAGCGAAGCTGCGGACGATCTCGGCGGCGCCGAGGGCGTTGACGCGGTTCATCAGTGCGATGCGGATGCGGATTTCGGCGGTTTGTCGGTCGGGGTCCCTGGCGGCGATCCGCTCTCCGAAGGACTTGAGGCAACGCATCTTCGCTTCGATCCGGTTGCGGGCGTGACATCCATTCCATCAGTGGCGCTTGCCGGCTCGATGTCGACGCGCAGGGTCAGCGGCCCGTCGGCGCGGCGATACCGGTTTTGGACAGCCAGGGTCTTCTGGCGGCGGCACAGGGTGGCAAAGTCTGGGGCGGGCCAGTCAAGGCCGGCCAGACACAGCAGGCTGGCGACCATTCCGGCAGTCTGCATGAGCGGCAGCTTGAACAGGACCTTGATCGACAGACAGAACCGGATCGCTGCATCCGGGAACGCCGCAGGGTGATCGGGGCTGCCGTCATGCGGCGCGAGCCAGGTCATCTCCTTGTCCAACCAGATCAGCAGCAACCTGCGCTTGCGCAGCGACGCAGTGTGGCCGGACCAGTTCGCGGTGTGGTAGCGGGCGGGTGATGATTTGCTCATGCCTGCCGTCAAACCGCATGGATTCACGATGTGAATCCTTCACCGTCCGAGTTCTGCAACAACGCCGTTTCATGGCGCCGACGACGAGGTCGGGATCGGCCGCCACCAGCCTCACGCCCATGTCGCGGGGAAACGGCGGCAGCAGGGACTGGTCGGGCAGGGCAGGCATCGGCGGCGCTCCGGGTTGGGACGGTCACGCGATACTGGCGCAGATGCGGGCGCGGGACACGGACATTCGGCGGGGCCAACGGGCTGGGCTGTGGCCCCCTGCGGATTGCAATTTGGGCTGTGCACGCGCAGGGGTTTCGGGCCGGCCGGAAACAGGAAGCAAGACATGAAGGACAATACCGAGATGGCGCTGATCGAGATGCTTGTCGACCTGGCCCAGCGACCTGCCGACCGGCTTCCGGACCGGGCCCGGCGTCTGGCCGAGTTCTCGCTGCTCGACTGGATGGCCTGCGGACTCGCCGGCATCGGCGAACCTCTGGCGGGAAAGCTCCGCGCCCTTGTCGCGGAGGAGGGCGGACGCAGTGCTGCGTCGGTGATGGGCGGGGCGCGCGCGCCGGCACGGGCGGCGGCTTTGGTCAACGGGTCCACCAGTCATGCGCTCGATTACGACGACACTCACTTCGCGCATATCGGTCACCTCTCGGTCGGCATCTATCCGGCGGCTCTGGCTGCGGGCGAGGAGACCGGCACGACCGCGGCCGAGGTCGTCGCCGCGTTTCTCGTCGGGGCCGAAACCGCGATCCGCGTCGGCCGGGTTCTGGGCGCTGCGCATTACAATCTGGGCTTCCACCAGACTGCAACGGCAGGCGCCTTCGGTGCGACGGTGGCAGCCGGTCGCCTCTACGGGCTGGACGCCGGCGAGATGCAGGCGGCGCTCGGGCTGTGCGCCACCCGTGCGTCGGGCCTGAAATCCCAGTTCGGGACGATGGGAAAGCCCTACAATGCCGGTATCGCGGCATCTAACGGGATCGAATGCGCGAAACTCGCGAAACTCGGGATGACATCGGCGGATGACGGGCTGATGGGGCTGCAGGGATTTGTGCCGACTCATACGCCCGAGCCAGACGAAGCGGCGGGATGGAGCCCGTCGCCCGACGAGAGGTTCCTGTTCGAGGACAACAAGTACAAGCTGCATGCCTGCTGCCACGGCACGCATGCGATGATCGAGGCGCTGCTCGGTGCCGGTGCGCTGAACGGACTGGGGCTGGATGCGGTCCGCGGTTTCATGCTCCGCACCAATCCCCGTTGGCTGCGCGTGTGCGACCTGAAGGCGCCGCGCACCGGTCTCGAGGTGAAATTCAGCTACGCCTGGCTGGCGGGCATGACTCTGCGCGGCGACCGCACCGGGGACGACCGGGCCTATACCGACGCATTGGCCGGCGACTCGGAACTCGCGGCGTTCGCGCAGCGGGTCGAAGTGTTCGGCGATTCTGGGGTCGGCGACATGCAGGCCGAAGGACGGGTCATGCTGGGCGAAGGGACGGTTGTCGAAGTGGCGCACGACCTCGACGCGCCGCTGGACGACGACGTGCTGGCCGCCAAACTGCGTGCCAAGGCCGAAACCTTGCTGGGCGCTCACGGCGCGGCGTTGTGGGAGCGCTTCGGGCAGATCGACGGGCAGAGTGCCGCCTCGCTGGGTGACATGTTGCGCCGAGGCGCTTGATGACGGGACAGGCCTGAACCCGGATGCAGGGAGGTGTCGGGCGGACTTTGGCTCCAAACCTGCGACGGCCCGTCGCGCGAGTCCGGCGTGTGGGCCGGCTCGGGGCGGGCATTTCCCCCGCCCTGATCGTGCCGAAAGCGACAGCGCGATTCAGAGATGCGGCATCGTGGCGCTCATCGAGATCTCGCCGTCCGAGCGCTCGGTCGAGCCCTCCCGCTCCCGCCCGGGCCCACCGAGTTGAATGCGGACCGGCGTCGTCG
The DNA here is from genome assembly GCA_020425125.1 of Paracoccaceae bacterium. Classification (GTDB taxonomy): domain Bacteria; phylum Pseudomonadota; class Alphaproteobacteria; order Rhodobacterales; family Rhodobacteraceae; genus Meridianimarinicoccus. The sequence continues at coordinate 13,122 of JAGQRV010000071.1, forward strand.
TGAAGACAGGCGCTTGGGCGCGATAGGCGTAGCGGATCGGCCTGATCCCGTCGCGCATAGCATCGCCGAGTGCGGTCGCCATGAGTGGGCCATGCACGACGAGATCCGGGTAGCCTTCCACCTAGCTGCAGAATTCGCGATCCCAATGGATGCGGTGGCCGTTATCGGTGACGCAGGAAGAGAAGAAGAGCTGGCCGTCGGGATGGGTGAAGTATCCCTTGGGCACCGGGTCACCTGGCCCGCGCAGCGCGGCTTCGGGAGCGCCGCGGTCACGGAAGACGATGATCTGCGTTTCGTCGATGCAGGGCATGCTGTGCTGTTCGATCTGGTGCCGGACCGTCACGAAACAGAGCCCGCAGGATGTCCCGTCCTTGAAGGCGACCTTCTCCACCGTCGAGACCCGCCGTGCGGGCTCGCCGATCCGCAGGGGCTGAACCAGCGTCACCTCGCCCGCCGCCCACATCCGCCGGTGGAAGGGCGCGGCCGGCAGGACGAGGCCGGGCCGCTCATGAAGATCCGGGTCCTGCGACGCGAACGGGACGCCCCGGTTGAAACAGGCCCAGTGCCAGGTCGGCGGCAGCAGTTCCCCCGGGCACTTCCAGACTTAGAAGGATCGCCAGCTTCTCGGCCGGCTCAGGTGGCAGGCTGTCCCCGATCTCGCGCAGGCAGCCGACGTAGCTTTCGGCCGCGCCGCGTGTCGTCGGAAAGGGCGATTCCGGTAGGCATGGCAAGGCGCAGCTCCCACGAGGTCTGCCGTCGCGCGGCCCACTGAGACGGGCGGTCGCACGAGCCTATGGCGCCTCGCGCGAGCACGGCCAGTAGTCAGTCGGAAGGGAGCATATAGGGACAGGCTGTTCCCGCGGCAGAAGCTCTGCGAGCCAGAACTTGCGCTTGACGAGATCGGCCACGACCTCGCGGCAGCGGATTGGTGCACCGACCAGTGTGCCGGCCGGGGCCATGGCGTGGACGGCAGCGGGGGACAGAACCGTATAGCAGCTGCCCGGTGCCATCAGAGCCTTGATCTGGGTCATCGATCCGATGGCGATGGAAATATTCAGGCCGATCAGTTCCGCGCGCGCGGCGCGTTCGATGAAGATGCACAAACCGTCCTTCTCGGACGGAAGCACGAGATCGGTGGCCGCGACATCCGTCAGATCGGCGGGCTCTTCCGGAGGCGTACTGAGCGGCCGGTCCTCGTCCGTGGAATAGAACCGCAGATCCTCGGTGACCAGAAGCGACGAGGCGCAGTCGCCAAAACTGGCGTTGTCGCAAAGCAGGGCGAGGTCGACTTCGCCCTTCATGATCCATTCGCGCAGATGTCCGGTCATCGCTTCGGTGGTGCTGAGCTGGACCTCGGGCATTTCCAGCCGGACGGTTTCGGCCATCGGGATCGGCAGGCCATGGAGATCGATGGCGGCATCCCGAAGACACCGCGTCCCGTCGGTTCGGATCCGACGCTGACGACATCGCAGCATGCGGCCTCCAGCATGTTCTTGATCTTGCAGGCATGCTTGTAGAGGCGTTCCCCGGCCTCGGCGGCGGTGATGCTGCGGGCAGACCGGATCAGCAGCTCGACCCCCAGCGAGTCTTCGAGAATCCGGACAAGCTGCGACTGCGAGGGCTGGGCGAAGTTCAGCGGGCGGGCCGCGCCACTCATCGACCCGCTGTCGATGACCTCTCGAAAGCATTCGATCTGGCGTGAATCCACGACGTTCCCCCATCCGCCGGAGACATGAGATGGATCTATCGTCGGGCTCTCAGCAAGGTAATTGGGGCGGACAAGACTGTTCTGGCGAACATCCTCGCGCAGGTGGACTTCCTGATCCAGAATCTCGGTCCCGGTGTGGTGGAGCGGCCGGGCTTCGGGGCGGAGACCATGCTGGAGCGCCACCCGGCGCTGATCGTCCGCTCGATCTCGGGTTGCGGCAGTTCCGGGTCCCGCGCCAAGCAGATGGCGTAAGATCTGCTGATCCAGGCCGAAAGCGGGCTGGCATCGATCACTGGCACGCCGGACACCCCGGTCCGGGTCGGCGTCTCGGTCTGCGATATTGCCGCCGGGATCACCGCCTGCCAGGCGACCCTCGAGGCACTGATCGGGCGGACGCGGACCGGCAGGGTCCGCCATATCGAGATCTCGATGTTCCCGTTGATGGCCGACTGGCTGAACGTGCCCTACCTCCAGTACCGCCATGGCGGCAAGGCGCCCCGGCGGCAGGGGTTGAGCCATCCGGGCATCGCCCCCTACGGTCTCGTCAGTTGCGACGCCGGGAAGAACCTGCTGATCTCGATCCAGAATGACCGGGAATGGCGCGCTCTGTGTGCCCGCGTTCGACGACCGACGACTGGCGCAGTCCGAGAAGTTCCGTACCATCAACGACCGTGTCGCCAACTGTCCCGAAGTGGATCAGTGCGTACAGGACCAACTGGGCCGCCGAACCCACGAAGAGAACATTGGCCTCCTGGAAACGGGACGGATCGCCTATGGGCGCTTTTCCGACATGGAAAACTGGCACGCCACCCGCAGAGCCGGTTCGTCACGGCGCAGACGTCACGCGGCCCGCTCGAGCTTCTGAGCCCGGCCGTGACCGTTGCGGGCGAGCCTCCCCCCTCAACCCTGGATCGGTTCCGGACCTCGACGAACAGGGCGCGGCCATCCGGAAGGAATTCGGTTTCGCGGACGTGCAGGCCGATGCGGTTCGGCGCGGCTGAGAACCGGCGAACGACCGGCAGCGCGTACCCCCGGTCGCGCTGCCGGTGCGACCGGGACGGCGGCGAAGGGGATGCGCTTTTGCGCGTCAGGAGGGCAGGGTGTCCTGCACCGATTTGTGGTGCGCGACGCGCGCAATCCAGGCGTCGAGATTCGGGATTGACGGGCGCCAGTCGGCGCCAGGGAAGCGGAAATCCATGTACTGGACGGTATCGACCACCAGGAGTTCGGCCAGTCCGAGCCGGTCCTCACGCAACAGGCCGGTCATGCCGTCCAGACGGGTCAGTGCCACCTGCATCGTCTGCCGTCGCCGCTCGGCGACCGGATGGGTATCGAAGGCCGTATTGGACAGGTCGTCCGAGGTGATCTTGCGTCCGGCCATCATGTAGACCGCAGCTTCCGTCGCCCCGAAGGCAAGGCCCATGATCTCGTACTGGGCCGGCGTGTTCGCCTTCAGATGCGAGCCGTCCGGCGCGATGTCCGCGGCATACATGGCGATCACCATCGCCTCGGTCAGCACGGTGCCGTCGTCCAGCCTGAGGGTCGGCACCCGTTTTGCCGGGTTCAGTTCGACCAGCTGCGGAGGATCGGCCCAGGGGTTCAGAAGCTCGACATCGAATTCGGCGCCGGCCTCGATCAGCATCGCATGGGCAAGGCGTCCGAACGGCGAGGTGGTGCTTTTCATCAGGTGCATGGGCCGCTCCGGTTCATGTCTTCGATGTGATACTGGGCCGGTCGACGGCCGGCCACGTGTCGTCGTCATCAGTTGGACTTTGCGGCGGTCAGGGGGCAACCGCTTTCCTCGGCCGGCAGGAACAGGTCCTTGCCGGGAACACGTGCGACAATGTCGCAAAGGTCGGCGGGCCCGGTCGATTGCTCGGGCGCAACCACCTCGGCGAGCAGCATGTCGTAGACAATACGGCCATTCTCGTGGATCGAGGCGTTCTCGAAGAAGCCGTCCGTGATCGGCAGGTCTTTCATCTTGGTCGTGACGGTGGCGGCATCCGTCGTGCCGGCCGCCGCAACCGCCTCAAGGTAATGCGTGATCGCGGAATAGGCACCGGCATGGCCCATCGTCGGCACATGCCCGCCATTGGAGGCCGTCATGCGCTCGCCGAAAGCGCGGGTCTGGTCGTTCAGACCCCAGTAAAAGGACGTCGCCGTACGGATGTTCTGCGCGGTGTCGAGCCCGAGCGCCTCGACATTGCTTACATGGACCAGCATGGCCGCAAGAGGATCGGGCGGCCCGAACTCGCGCGCCTGCTTGATCGTCGTCTCGAGATCGGTTTCGGTGTTGGCAAGGCCGAAGACCTTGTCGCCGAAGCCCTGCGCCGACAGCAGCGCCGAGGTCATGTCCGGCGTGTCGAGCGGATAGACGGTTTCGCCCAGCACCTTGCCGTCGGCTTCCTCGACGGCGGCGGTCGAATCCGTCGCAAGGGCATGTCCGAAGACATGGTCGGGGGCGATCCGGTACCTCGTGTCGCCGCCCTGTTCGACCACGGCCCCGGCCTCTCCGGCAAGGGTCTGGGCAACGAGGCCGACCGAAGGCGCACCGCCAAGCGTGATGGCGGCGACACCCTTCTCGTCGATCTCCTCGCGGGCGATCGCCGATCCCACGTCAGGCTTGTTCTGGTGGTTTGCCGTCACGACCTCGATCGGCCGGCCCAGGACGGTGCCGCCGAAATCGGCCACGGCCATCCCGACGGCGCGGAACGTGTTCGGCCCGCCAATGCCGGAATAGATGCCGGTCATGTCGTCCAGAACCAGCAGCCGCACCGGGCTGTCGCCGGCGGCGGCGCCAATCGCACGTGCCGCCAGCGCCGCTGCGGTGGCGAGGTGGTCATTGTCGTTTGCACTGGCAGTCTCCTCCGTGTCAGCGCTCGCCGGTCCTGCGGCCCGCTCTGCCTTGTGGCGGCCGTCAGCACCTGTGGTCCTGATGCCAAAGAAGCCGGGCTGCGGCGAAATACGAAACTGCGCTTGAGGCCATAAGAAAACCGTATGCCCTCCCGGCAGCCCTGGATGCGCCCCTGTTTGAAAATGACCGGTCGGGACCGATATCCGCGTCTGCGTTCATGGCCGGTGCAGGGAGCGGATCGTGCGCAGTTGCAGCGTCCAATAGAAGGAAGGCCTATGGCCCATCGAGATTTTCTCTATTCGACCTGTCAGCGGCCTGCGGGTATCCGGAGTCACAACGTTACGAAACCGGGTGATCCGATGTCGAACCATCCCCGCTTGCCGGACGTCGTGGACGGATTCGGCCCCCTGCGCCCGACGGCTCTGCCCGCTGTCGCCAAGACGATGCGGCGCGGCCGCGAGCTTGTCTTGCCCGACCTCGATGCCGCAATCCGGGCGCTCGGGCTGAAGGATGGCGCGGTTCTCTCGTTCCATCACCATCTGAGAAACGGCGACGCGGTGCTCAATGCGGTCGTCGACGCCGCCGCGCGGGCGGGGCTGCGCAATCTTCACATCGCGGCCTCGTCGATCTTCCCGGTACACGCACCTCTGGTGTCGCACATGGAATCCGGCGTCGTCACCGGCCTGTGCACCAACTATCTCTCGGGTCCGGTCGCCGAGGCGGTCTCGCGCGGGGTCCTGGACCGGCCGGTCGTGCTTAGAACCCATGGCGGGCGGGCCCGGGCGATCCGTGCAGGCGACCTGAAGATCGACGCTGCCTTCGTCGCGGCACCGAGTGCCGATCCGATGGGCAATATCAGTGGGACCGAAGGCCCGCGCGCCTGCGGGGTCCTGGGGTATCCGCAATGCGATGTGCGATTCGCGGACAAGGTCGTCGCGGTGACCGACACGCTGGTCGACTTCCCTGCGCAGCGGATCCAGATCGGACAGGAGCATGTCGATCTGGTCGCGCTCGTCCCGTCGCTGGGCGATGTGTCGGGCATCCTGTCGGGCACGACCCGGCCCAGCGAGAAGCCTGCCGATCTCGAGATCGCACGGAATGCCGCGCGCGTGATCGAAGCCGCCGGACTGCTGGTTGACGGCTTTTCGCTTCAGAACGGCGCCGGCGGTGCATCGTTGGCGACGGCGGCCGCCGTGGGGCGCCGGATGACGGACCTGGGCGTCACCGGCAGCTTCGCCAGCGGCGGCATCACCGGATTTCACGTCGACATGCTGGAGGCTGGTCTGTTCCGCAGCCTGCTTGATGTCCAGTGCTTCGACCTTCGCGCGATCGAGTCGCTGCGCGCGGATCCGCGGCACCAGAGCATGTCGGCGTCGATGTATGCGAACCCGCACGAACGCGGCGCGGTCGTCGACCGGCTGGACGCCGTGGTGCTCGGGGCAACCGAGATCGACCTCGACTTCAATGTGAACGTCACCACGCGCGCCGACGGGATCATCGCCGGCGGGTCAGGCGGACACGCCGACACCGCCGCCGGTGCGAAGCTTGCCATCGTCACCACGAAGCTCACCGCGGCGGGCTTCCCGAAACTGGTCGAGCGGCTCGGCACGCTGACGACGCCGGGACGGTCCGTCGATGTCGTGGTGACCGATGCCGGCATTGCCGTGAACCCCGCCCGCGCCGATCTGGCGGATCGACTGGCTTTCGCGGGCCTGGCTCCCGTCCCGATCGCCGATCTTCACCGTCGGGCGCTGGCGCAGGCCGAACGCCGGCCGGTCCATGTCCGAGAGGGCGACGTCGTGGCGGTTTCGGAGTATCGTGACGGCACCGTGACGGACCTGATCCGCCGGGTCTGACCCACCACGTCGAACCTGCCAGCGAAGAGAGCCCCATGCCCAGGATCACCGAGGACCACGTCATCGACAGCATTGCCGACGCGCTGCAATTCGTCGCCTGCTATCATCCGGTGGATTTCATCCGTGCGATGGCGGACGCCTACGAGCGCGAGGAAAGCCCCGGCGCGCGGAATGCCATCGGCCAGATCCTGACCAATTCGCGGATGTGCGCGCTGGGTCATCGCCCGATCTGTCAGGATACCGGCGTCGCGAACGTGTTCTTCGAGATCGGCGTGGAGGCCGATCTGGCCTGGACGCGCCCCTTGCAGGAGATCGTCGACGAAGCGGTGCGCCGCGCCTATCGCCTGGACGCCAATCCGCTCCGCGCCTCGGTGGTGCGCGATCCGTTCGGACCGCGGAAGAATACCGGCGACAACACGCCGGCCATGGTTCAGGTCGACATGGTTGCCGGCGACAAGGTCGGCATCACCGTTTCGGCCAAGGGGGGTGGGTCCGAGAACAAGACGAAATTCACCGTGCTCAACCCGTCGTCCTCGGTCGCGGACTGGGTCGTGCAGACGGTCGAGACCCTGGGGGCGGGATGGTGTCCGCCGGGGATGCTGGGAATTGGCATCGGCGGTAGCGTCGACAAGGCCATGGTCATGGCCAAGATGTCACTGAACGATCCGGTCGACATTGACGCGCTGCGGGCCCGCGGTCCCGGCAACCGGGCCGAGGAATTGCGGCTGGAGATCTTTGACCGCGTCAATGCGCTGGGCATCGGGGCTCAGGGGCTGGGCGGGCTGATCACGGTGCTTGACGTCAAGATCCGCCATTTCCCGACCCATGCCGCGTCGCTGCCGGTGGCGCTGATCCCCAATTGCGCGGCGACGCGCCATGTCCATTTCACGCTGGACGGGTCGGGGCCGGCGGAGTTCGAGCCACCCGACTTCGCGCTCTGGCCCGAAGTCACGCTCGATGCCGCATCGGCCGCGGCGCGGCGGCTTGACCTCGATGCACTTGACGACGCGACGCTGGCGTCGCTGACGCCGGGCGAGACGCTGCTTCTGTCGGGCACGCTCTTTACTGGCCGCGATGCCGCGCACAAGCGCATGGTCGACGCACTCGACCGCGGCGAGGCCTTGCCGGTCGATCTGAGGAACCGGGCGATCTACTATGTCGGGCCGGTCGACCCGGTCGGCGACGAGGTGATCGGCCCGGCCGGTCCCACCACCGCAACCCGCATGGACCGTTTCACGCGGCAGGTCCTGGCCGAGACCGGGCTCAAGGTGATGATCGGCAAGGCCGAGCGCGGTCCCGAGGCAGTGAAGGCCATCGCGGATCACGGTGCGGTCTACATGATCGCGGTGGGCGGCGCCGCCTTCCTGGTCTCGAAGGCGATCCGCGAGGCGGAGCCGGTGGCCTGGCAGGATCTGGGCATGGAGGCGATCTATCGCCTGCGGGTCGAGGACATGCCGGTGACCGTGGCAGTCGACACGTGCGGCAATTCGATCCACGAAAGCGGGCCAAAGGCCTGGCGCCGGGCGGGCTGACGCCACCGTATCGGCGCCCTGCCCGCGCCGGACAGTCAGCCGCGGCGCTGTGCCGCCCGTGCCAGAATGCGCCGGGCGGCGTCTTCCTCCACCGGCTTGTCGATCATCTTGCCGTCAAGCGCGATGGCGCCCGTCCCGCCCTGGGAACATGCGGCGATCACCCGTTCCACCCGATCCAGATCCGCGTCCGATGGCGCAAAGGCTGCGGCCACCGCAGCGACCTGGGATGGATGAATCAGCTGCTTGCCGCCGAAGCCGAAGCGGCAGGCGGCGTCGGCTTCGGTCCAGAGCCGATCGATGTCGCGGATATCCGGTGTCACGCTGTCGATCGGCGCCGCCGCGTCGGCCAACCGCGAGTGCAGGACCAGCATGGACCGTGCAAGGGCGAGGGCGTCCCAGTCCGGGGCACGTCGCAGATCGACGGCGATATCGAGGTGGCCGAATGCGGTCCGTCGGCCCCCGTCGACCGCTAGCAGTTTCGCGAGGAAGGCGCGGCCGCGTGCCGTCTCGACCTGCGGGATCAGCTCCAGGTCCCGCCCCGCCGCGCGCCTCACGGTCTCGAGCGTAGCGGCACTTTCGGCCTTCGAAAGCAGGACCGCGCCTGCGCGCAGATCTGCGAGCAGGGCGCTGTCGGCGGCGAAATGTGGCGAGGCGCCGTCCTTGATGCGGATAACGATGCGCGACCAGTCGAGATCGGCAGCGTGGATCGCATCGCGCGCCCTCTGTCTTGCCTCGGGCCGGACCGCGTCCTCCAGATCGAGGATGACACGGTCGGCGCCCGACGCGAGCGCCTAGGAAGACCGTTTCGGACGGTCACCCGGAACGAACAGAAAGGTCGCGGGAAGATCTATGGTCGCGGTCACGAGGAAAGCAGGCCAATCTGCTGCTGCAGGCCCAGGTTGTCAATTGCCGGCCATTGCTCGGCGATTTTCCCGTCTTCCATGCGGAAGAGGTCCAGCACCATCACGTCGAACCGCTTCCCGGACGCCGGGTAATCCCCGAACGGCCCGGTATGAACGCCGCGGAACTGCAGGCGGATCAGCACCTTGTCATCTTCGGCGACGACGTCCTGGATGTCGAGCTCGATCTCGGAGAACGCGCCGACCAGCACGTCGCCCAGCGCCAGCACGCCTTCGGGGCCGACGACATCGAAGGGCAGGGTGGTATCGCGGCGCACATAGGTCGGTGCGACGTTGGCTTCCAGCCAGGCGCGATCCTTCGCGGCGAAGGCCGTGAAATAGTCGCGGGCGCGCTGCTTGTTCGCGCTGATCGTATCGGTCATGGCGGGTCCTTTCGTCAGGCCGCGGTGCGGCTCGAGCCGTCCGCAACCGGAAGGGCGGCGAACCCGGCGCGGGGGAAATGGATGTGGAGCGTCCCGGTCTCGGCGCTGTCGCGGCGGATCACGATCTCCTGCGTGTCCGCAGCGACGAGAATCCCGTCGACGGGAACGCGGGCGTTGTCGACCGGAGTCACCGTCACACGGTCACCGGGCGCGATGCCCGTCGGATCGCCGTCGGGCGGAAACGCGGGCTCGGACGGGGTGGCGTCCCGTGCCGTGGCCACGGCGGCTTCCGGCGTCATCTCCGAGACGCTGCCATGGCCGATTGCGGCGATGCGTTCCATCCACGAGACAACTTCGGGGCGGAGGTGAAGCTGAGCGTCGATGGTTTCGGCGCCGCAATTCGCCCGCAACAGCCAGAGCGAATGATAGCAGGTCAGGTCTGCGGCGCTCAGCCGGTCGCCGGTCAGATAGGCGCCGGTCCTGCCAAGCATCGACGCCAGCCATTCGGAGAAGGCGGTCATCTCCTGGATGTAGGCCGGCAGCATCGGCGCCATTGCCCCCTTCGAGATGTCATAGCCCAGATAGTTCTCCTTCCGGTCGGACAGGAACGCGTCGGGAAGATGCTCGCCGATGTAATGCACGAGGATGCCGATCGCGGGCTTCCATGTCGCCTGATCCCACCAGTGCGACAGCGCCCTGGCGATGCCTTCGCCGTCGGGATAGAGGGTGGGCTCCGGCTGCAGGCGCTCGAGCGCGCGAAAGATCACCTGGGTATCGCAGTAAATGTCTGCGCCGATCTGGAGCACCGGCAACCGCCGGTAGCCGCCGGTAAGCGCACTAAGAAGCGGCCGCGGCGGTACGGGGTCGACCTTGACCGACCGCCATGCCAACCCCTTGTAGCCGAGGGCAAGCCGGATTTTCTCGGAGAACGGCGACAGGTCGTAATGATGCAGGATGATCTCGGTCATCGCGGCTTTCTCCTCCCTACGAGCCGAGCGCAATCTACCATCGGCCTGCCGGCCGGAGGTAAGACCGTTTCCGTCCGGACGAGATAGGCAAATCTTATGACCCCGTCCGAACCTGGACGGTTGCAGATCAAGACCGGCTTCCGCCGGCACGCGGAAGTCCCTAAGCTGCGGTCCTGGGGAGGAGACGTTGGATATCAAGCAGCTCCGCTATTTCATCGCGATCGCCGAGGAGGGATCGCTGTCCGCTGCGGCCCAGCGGGTGAACGTCGCGCAGCCTTCGCTGTCGCAGCACGTGCTGTCGCTGGAGAACGAACTGGGGGTCAAGCTCTTGGAACGCTCTACCCGCGGCGTTGCGCTGACCCAATCGGGCCGGATCCTTCTGTCCCATGCCGCAGAAATCACCCGCGCCCTCGATGCAGCCGTCGAGGCCGTGCGCCAGTCCGGCGCCGAGCCGGTGGGAGACGTCACGTTCGGTCTTCCCAGTTCTGTGTCCATGGTGCTCTCTGTACCGCTTGCCGAGACCGTCCGGATCGAATTGCCGAAAGTGCGCCTGCGCGCCATCGAGGCGATGAGCGGGTTCATCCAGACCTGGCTGGAGGACCAGTCGATCGATATGGGGTTCCTCTATGACGTAAGTTCGGTGCGACACCTCTCCCACCGCCAGCTGATGACCGAAGAGCTCTGCTTCTTTTCCGCACCCGATGCCTGGCCGTTCCAGGACCCGCCCGGGAGTGCCGTGCGCCTGGCCGACCTGGCGCCGCTCGATCTGGTTCTGCCGTCACGGCATCACGGCCTGCGGACGATGATCGACCGCTATACGCGCAGCCGCGCCATTCGGCTGACCATCGCAACCGAAATGGACGCGCTGAGCCAGATCAAGACCATGGTCTCGCGCGGCAGCGGTTACACGATCCTGGCGCCCGCGGCCGCGATCGACTTCGTCGAGCGCGGCGAATTGCTGATGGCGCCGATCGTCGAGCCGCGCATGGTCCGGCCGGTCTATTTCGTCCGTAACCCTGCCAAGCCGACGACCCGCGCCAGCCAGGAGCTCGAGCGGATCACGGTCGAGGTCGTGCAGGATCTGGTCCGGCGCGGTATCTGGCAGACGGCGGGGCAGCCGCTTGCGGCGCCCTGACATGGCCGGGTTCGAGCGGTATAGCGGCGTCCTATATGGCTCAGAAGTCAATCGTATTTGCGCCAAGGGCTCCGGCCTGAGATTTTCGCTCATCTTTCTCGGACCGGCGTGAAGGCGAGGACTCATGGGCGACAGACTTAAAGACAAGGTTGTATTCGTCACCGGGGCCGGTTCGATCGGGCCGGGCTGGGGCAACGGGAAGGCTGCGGCAGTGCAGTTTGCCCGTGAAGGCGCGAAGGTCTTCGCGCTCGACATCAACACCGCGGCTGTCGAAGAGACGGCCGGGATCATCCGGTCGGAGGGCGGCGCCGTCGAGACCGCAGTGTGCGATGCGGCCCAGGCCGCATCGGTCGAGGCCGCGGTGAAGGCTGCGATGGAGGCGTTCGGCCGCATCGACGTGCTGCACAACAACGTCGGCATCATCGACCCCGGCACGCCGGAGGAGCTGACCGAAGCCCAGTGGGACCGGCTGATGGCGATCAACGTCAAGAGCCTCTACCTGACCTGCCGCAACGTGCTGCCGATCATGGTGGCGCAGGGCAAGGGCGCGATCGTCAACATCAGCTCGATCGCCTCGACCCATTCGCTGGGCTATTCCTGCATCAGCTATTCGGCATCGAAGGGGGCGGTAAACGCCTTTACCCGCGACATCGCGCTGAACTACGGGCCGAAGGGCATCCGGTGCAACACGATCCTGCCGGGCCTCATGAACACGCCACTCATCCACAAGGGCAATGTGACCGAGGTCTACGGCTCCACCGAGGCGATGGTGAAGCAGCGCGATGCGCTGGTGCCGATCGGCCATATGGGCGATGCCTGGGACGTGGCGCATGCGGCGGTCTTCCTGGCCTCGGACGAGGCCAGGTACATCACGGGTATCGAGCTTGTGGTCGATGGCGGGATCACCCTCAAGGTGAGATGAGCCGACAAGCCGCCAACCGCAGCGCGAGGAAGCGAGGGTCGAGATGAACACCGAGACATTGCCGAAGGACCGCCCTGCTGGCCTGCGCCGGCTGGACCACTGGATCGACGGTGCGCCGAGGGCGCCTGGCAGCGGCAGGTATCTCCAGACCGTCAGCCCCATGACCGGCCAGCCGGCGCTGGACGTCGCGTCGGGGACGGCCGAGGACGTCGATGCCGCGGTCCAGGCCGCGCGGCGCGCGGCTGGCGGCTGGAAGCGCTTCGTCGCGGCAGAGCGCGGCCGGCTGATGCTGGCGATGGCCCAGGCGATCCGCGCGAACAGCCAGCGCCTGGCCGATCTCGAACGCGCCGATACCGGCAAGCCGATGCCCCTTGCGCTGGCCGAGATCGAGGGCAGCGCCCAGTATTTCGAGTTCTACGGCAGTCTGGTCTATCTTCCGACCGGCGATGTCCTCGACGTGGCGCCGGACCAGCATGTCTTCACCCGGCGCGAGCCCTTCGGCGTCGTCGGCGTGATCACGCCGTGGAACCTGCCGCTGAACCAGGCGGCACGCGCCATCGCTCCGGCGCTGGTTGCGGGCAACGTCATCGTGGCGAAGCCGTCCGAGATCACGTCGCAGACCACGATCGAAATGGCGCGCCTGGCTGACGAGGTCGGTTTCCCGCAGGGCGTGATCAATGTCGTCCTCGGGACCGGGGCCGATGTCGGTGCCGCGATCGTCGGCCACGACGACGTGCGCAAGGTGGCGTTCACCGGGTCGGTGGCCGTAGGACAGGCGATCGGCCGGATTGCCGCCGACCGCATCATCCCGCTGACGCTGGAGCTGGGTGGCAAGTCGGCGAATATCGTGTTCGAGGATGCCGACCTCGACACCGCCGCGAAGGACGCGGTGCGCGGCTTCACCCTGAACAGCGGCCAGGTCTGTTCGGCGGGCACCCGGCTTCTGGTGCAGCGGTCGATCTACGCCGCCTTCCTTTCCAAGGTGGCGGAAGCGACGAAAGCCGTCGTTCCGGGCGACACGCTGGGCCCGCTGATCACCCCGGCTCAGTTCAGGCGTGTGCAGAACTATTTCGGCGTTGCGCGCGAAGATGGCGCCCGCGTGCTGGTCGGCGGCGAGGTTGCGACAGTTGCGGGAAGCGAAGGCGGCTTCTACGTCCAGCCCACCGTCTATGCGGATGTCGACAACAAGATGCGCATCGCGCAGGAGGAGATTTTCGGTCCGGTTCTGGTGGCAATCCCGTTCGACAGCGAAGACGAGGCGGTCGAGATCGCCAACGACTCTCCCTATGGCCTGATCGGCACTGTCTGGAGCCGCGATATCTCGCGTGCCCTTCGGGTTGCCGATCAGATCGATGCGGGCCAGGTCTTCATCAATGTCTGGAACACGATGTCGGTCCAGACGCCGTTCGGCGGCTTCAAGCACAGCGGCTACGGGCGCGAGAAGGGGATCGAGGCGATCCATCACTATTCCCACCTCAAGACAGTCACTGTCAAATACTGACGTCGGACCGGTCTGGGGCGGAACCCGCGCAGGAGCCTGCCCTTTCAGGGTTTCGCTGGCGCAGGCTTGTTCTTCAGTTCCTCTATCGGACGGGAAATTCCGGAGAGGGTCGGCAGAAGCGACGCCTGCAGCGAATGATAGATGTCGGGCTTGCCGCGGAACTGGCGCGCGACGGGTGCGCCGTCCGGGCCGATCTCGGGATACCATCCGCCCCGGGCGTTATCGATGAAGTGGCGGTCGGCAAAGGACCACAGCCGGCGGTACCAGGTCTCGTCCTCGGGGCGCGGCGCGACCTTGATCAGCGTAGCAACGGCGCCGATGGCCTCGGCGACCGGCCACCAATAGCGATCCTCGATGGCGACATTTCCGTCCCGGTCGAGCGTGTAGGCCAGGCCGCCATCCTCCAGCCAGGCATCCGATAGCGCTCGGTCCATCAGATGCTGCGCCTGGGCCACCGCGCCCGTGTCGGGCCGTCCCGCGAGATCCCAGTGCTGCAACAGGAGCCGGGCGAATTCGAGGGAATGCCCCGGCGTTGTGCCTGCCGGCCGGAACATCGGATTGCCCTGATAGGTGGGATCGACCTCCCAATCCTCGGTATAGTGCTCGGGCAGGCGCCAGTCATGTGCGGGTGCCATCCGGCCCACGAAGAAATCGAGGATCCGTCCCGCCCGTTCCAGGTGGATCGCGTCCCCGGTCGCCTCATGGGCGGCCAGCAACGCCTCGACGCCATGCATGTTGGCGTTCATGCCGCGATAGCTGGAAAACGCCGACCAGTCCTGTGCGAATTCATCGCGCAGCAGGCCGCGGTCGTCGTCCCAGAAGTGACGCTCGATGACCGCGGTGATGTCGTCCAGCAGGCGGTCGGACTCGGGGTGGCCGATCATCCGCGCGCTCGACGCCGCCAGCAGGACGAAGACATGGCCGTAGGCGAGCTTGGTGCCGTCGGCGACGTTTCCGCCTTCCACCGACCAGAAGTATCCGCCCTGGTCGGGATCACGATGCTTGCGCCACAGGACCTCCATCCCGGCATCGACGATTCTGGACGCCTTGTCGTCGCCGAGCGCGTGACCGAGCGCATAGGAATGGACGAGCCGGGTGGTCGTATGCAGTTCCTGGGGGCCGGGGATCGGTACGCCGTCCCAGTCCAGCACGTCGAAGCCGCCTTCGGCACGCAGGCTCCGGTGAAAGAACCGCAACTGGCTTTGCACGTCCTCCCATAACCAGGCGCGGTGGACAGGGTCGGACAGCCAGTGGCCCTCGACCTGCGGGGCGGCGAGCGGGATGGGTTCGGTCATGATCGTGTGTCCTCCTGTCTCGGTCAGCACCTATCACATGCATGCCCGGCGCGGCAGGCCGGCATCTGCGGGCCCATGGCGGCGATGCACCGTGCAGCACGCGCCAAATCCCTGCATGGCAATGTCCCGTCAGGTCGTCTCAAGGCGGCTCCGCTGCCCGTCGAACGTCCCGGAAGCGTCGGTTCGGGAGGTCCTGGATCATCATCAAAACTGCGTGACCGGATTGCCCGTCCAGGCGCAAGGTGGCGTCGGATATCATCGAGATAACGGGGAGACCCACCAGATCGGGACGGGAGACCGTCGCGCGGGAGGTGGCATGTTGCTCGCCACGCGGTATCGGGATGCTATCCTTCCTTTCGGAGCGATCGATTGGGAGGAAAGATATGAGAACGACAGCATTTCTGGCGGCGTCCGCCGCGGGCTTTTTCGCTTTCGGCGCCGAGGCGCAGGACGAGACGATGAGCTTCTTCGTGACCAGCGTGAATCCGGGCAGTGGCGGCGATCTGGGCGGGCTCGAAGGCGCGGACGCCTATTGCGACACGCTGGCGACCGCCGCGGGCATCCAGGGGAAGACCTGGCGCGCCTATCTGTCGACGGCGTCAGAAAGCGCCCGCGACCGCATCGGCGCGGGGCCCTGGGTCAACGCAAAGGGAGTAACGATTGCCGAGGACGTCGCGTCGCTCCACGGCGCTGGTAACAATATCAGCAAGGACACTGCGCTCGACGAAAGCGGCAACGTCGTCAACGGACGCGGCGATTCACCCAATCGCCATGACATGCTGACGGGCTCTCTGCCCGACGGAACGGTGGCAGAGCAGACCTGCAACGACTGGACGAATGGCGGCGAAGGCTCGGCGATGGTCGGGCACCACGACCGCCGCGGTCTCGACGACTCGGATGCCGCGAAGTCCTGGAACTCGTCGCATCCCTCGCGTGGATGCGGGCTCGAAGCCCTGCGCGGCACGGGCGGCGACGGCCTGTTCTACTGCTTCGCGGCGGACTAGGGTCAGGACCCATTGATTTCC
>JAGQRV010000008.1:0-64122 GCA_020425125.1 Paracoccaceae bacterium
TGGTTCAGGAACATCTCCTTGGTCAGCGTCGTGCCCTTCCGAAGCGACAGTAGCTCGAGCATCTGGTATTCCTTGCCGGTCAGATGCACCGGCTGGTCCCCCGCCGACACCGTCTTGGCGTCGAGATTGACCGCGATCTTGCCGGTCCGGATCAGCGACTGCGAATGCCCCTTGGACCGCCGGATGATCGCATGGATGCGCGCGATCAGCTCTTCGCGGTGGAAGGGTTTCGTCAGGTAGTCGTCGGCCCCGAAGCCGAACCCCTTGATCTTCGCTTCGGTATCGTCTTCGCCGGTCAGGATCAGGATCGGCGTCTCGACCTTGGCCACCCTGAGCTGTCGGAGCACCTCGTGCCCGTGCATGTCGGGGAGATTGAGGTCGAGGAGGATCAGATCGTAGTCGTAGAGCTTGGCCAGATCGACGCCTTCCTCACCCAGATCCGTGCAATACACGTTCAAGTTGGCATGCGTCAGCATCAACTCAATGCTCTTCGAGATCGTAGGATCGTCCTCGACCAGCAGTACTCGCATTTTCTCGTTCTCCGTGCAGGGTACCGACGTTCACGCTTAACGTGAGCGGCAGGTATTAACCTTACGTTACCATGACACGATATCGCGAGAAAACAATCTATAGTTGTCGAAACTTCTGCAGACTGGTCGTTTTGAGCGCTTCTTCACCGAAGCGTTCCACGGCGCTCGCCCAGCTGTCCAGTTCATCCCCGGACAGTCCATACCGGCGCATTGCCTCATCTCGGCTCAGAAGTCCATACTTCACGGCAAAAACAACCTTGGCCTTTCGGCTTGCCACCCACCGGACGGTCTTTTCGGGGGGCAGATCTGCCCGCGACAGGATGGTTCCATCCGGCAACGTAACGATGCGCGGACCATCGACTTTCTTGAGATACATGACACATTCCCTCACTACCACTGGTAGCAGGGATGGCCGATTCACGCTTAATGCCGGTTGAAACGCACCCTTGTTTATGCTGCGGATTTTCTTATATATTCCGCCGAATTTCCAGAGATTCGGACGTAACCAGCCATGGCTGAGACCCTGAATTCGCTCGGCTTTCCGAAGCCTCCCGCCGCCACGCGCGTCGTCGTCGCCATGTCCGGCGGCGTCGACAGCTCGGTCGTGGCCGCACAACTGGCCGAGGATGGCTACGACGTGGTCGGTGTCACGTTACAACTTTACGACCACGGCGCGGCGCTGGCCAAGCAGGGCGCCTGCTGCGCCGGTCGCGACATTCACGACGCCCGGCGTGTGGCCGAGACCATGGGATTTCCCCATTACGTGCTCGACTACGAGAACACATTCCGCGAGGCGGTGATCGACGAATTCGCCGACAGCTATCTCGCGGGTGCGACGCCGGTCCCCTGCATCCGCTGCAACGAACGGGTGAAGTTCCGCGACCTGCTGGAGACAGCGAAGGATCTCGACGCCGACTGCATGGCGACGGGCCATTATATCCGGCGCAAGCTGGGTGCGGCGGGTCCGGAGCTCCATGCGGCCGCCGACCCGGCCCGCGACCAGAGCTATTTCCTGTTCTCGACCACGCCCGAACAGCTTGCCTTCCTGCGGTTTCCGCTCGGCCATCTCGCGTCGAAGGCCGAGACGCGGGCGCTGGCGGCCCGTTACGGGCTGCCGGTCGCGGACAAGCCGGACAGCCAGGACATCTGCTTCGTGCCGAACGGGAACTACGCCGAGGTAATCCGCAAGCTGCGTCCCGGTGCTGCCGATCCGGGCCGGATCGTCGACATGGCCGGCCGCGTCCTCGGCACACATGATGGCGTCATCCACTACACGGTCGGGCAGCGGCGGGGGCTCGGGATCGGCGGGCTGGCCGCGCCGCTTTATGTCGTCCGCCTCGACCCCGAGGCGCGAGAAGTCGTGGTAGGACCGAAGGAGGCGTTGACGACCCGGATCGTTCCGGTTCGCGAGGTCAACTGGCTCGGCGACGCGCCATTCCAACAGGCCGGCGCTCGGGAAATCCGCGTCCGGGTCCGGTCGACCCGCCCGCCCCGACCGGCGATCCTCCGTCCCACCGGACCGCAGAGCGCCGAGGTGGAGCTGCTGACCCCCGAAGAAGGGGTCAGCCCGGGACAGGCCTGCGTGTTCTATGCAGCCGAAGGCAGCCGGGTTCTGGGGGGCGGCTGGATCTGGCGGGGCGCTGACAGGGCGGCGGCCTGAGCCGGCCGCTCAGATCTGCGCCAGGCCGTCGAGCACTGCGCGCGCAGCGCGCAGCCCCGGCGGTTCCCCGTTCAGGCCGAGGCGCTCCATGGTCAGGCGCTCCGCGGCCAGTTGCGGCCCCGGATCGGCGAGCGTCCGGTCCAGGGCATCGGCCAGGGCCTCGGGTTCGCAATCCGCACCCAGAAGTTCGGGCACGACGCGCGTCTCGCTCACGAGGTTCACCAGCGTCACCGTGTCCACGAGTGCCATCCGCCGCATGATCTGCATGGTGAGCCACGCCATCCGGTAGCCCACGACCATCGGTGTCCCTGCAGCCGCGAGCTCCAGCGACACGGTGCCGGACGCTGCCAGCGCCACGTCTGCGGCACGGAATGCGGCGCGCTTGCGGGCGGCGACGTCCGGACCGGGAAGCCCAGTCGGATCGAGCACATCGACTGGAACCGGCCATCCGGCGACGAGATCCCGGACCAGCCCTGGCACGGCAGGTGCGGCAGGAAGCACCGCCCTGGCGCCTGGGTGGCGCGCAACGACCCGGCCCATCGCCGCACCGAAGACCGAAGCCAGTCTGCTTACCTCGCCTTTCCGCGAGCCCGGCAGGACGAGGATCAGAGGCCCGTCCATACCGCCCAGGGTCGCGGCGCGAAAGGCGGCCGCCTCGGCCGCGCTGGCTTGCGGCTGCGCGACGACCGGATGCCCGACGAAATCGCAGCGCATCCCGGCGGCTTCCATGTAGGGCGGTTCGAACGGCAGCAGCGCCAGTACCTGGTCGATGAAGGGTGCCATCTTTGCGGCCCGTCCCGGCCGCCACGCCCAGACCGAGGGGGCGACGTAGTGGACGGTGCGAATCGCCGGATTGGCGGCCCGAACCAGCTTCGCCACCCGCAGGCAGAAGTCCGGACTGTCGATAGTCACGAGAACGTCCGGCGCCCGGTCCAGGACCGCGCGGACCGTTTCGTGCAGGCGCCGCCGCAGATGCGGATATTTCGGCACGATCTCGGCCAGCCCCATGACCGACAGGTCGTCCATGGGAAACAGGCTCGTCATCCCTTCCGCTTGCATCAGCGGCCCGGCAATGCCCGAAAAGCGGACCTCCGGGGACAGCGCCTTCAGCCCCGTCATCAGGGCCGCACCGAGCGCATCGCCCGATGCTTCGCCTGCGATCAGGAAGACTCGCGTCATCCGCTCGACCCTGAGCCCGGATCCGCGGGCCGGACCCAGAGGAAGAGCCCGGCCGCATCCGCCGCCGCGACGACTTCGGCGCGATCCAGGACCATCACGCCCCCCGCCTCGATGGCGACGCCCGAAAGTCCGGCCGCTGCCGCACCGGCAATTGTCGCGGGTCCGATTGCCGGCAGGTCGATCCGCCGGTCCTGGCCCGGTTTCGGCCCCTTGAAGAGAACGCCGCGCGCGCCGGAGGGGTCGGGCCGGCTCGCACCTGCCGGGCCGGCCACCCAGGCCAGCATCGCATCCGTCCCCGGCGCCGCTTCGACGGCGAGCGCGACGCCTTGGGCCACAATGGCCCCCTGCCCCACATCGGCCGCCGCCAGCGCCGACACGATCCGCGCGGCACGCGCTGCATCCTTGCGGTCGCGGTCGCCGGGCTGGGCCCGCGTCAGAACTCCGGATAGGGGCAGAAGCTCTGGCGCAAGCTCGTGAGCCGCGCGGACAGCGAAGCCTTCGGTCTCGAAGATCTGGATCACCGTCCGCAACAGCGCGTCGTCCCCGCCCTTGAGCGCCGGCACGAATTTCGCCGCGAGCGTCATCGTCTTGAAATCGAACTGGACCGGATCGAGCCGCGGGCGCTGCACCGCGCCCGCGAAGACGAGATCGCGCACGCCCTCGGCCCTCAACGCCTTGAAGAGCGCGCCCAGCTTTTCGACTCGGAACCGGATCAGTGGCCGCCCGTCCGGGTTTTCCACCGCGTAGCCGTCCATCGCGGCAAGAACGACTTCGCCGCCCCGCTCGGCAAGCGTGCGCGCCAGATGGGCCGGCAGCGTACCCCGCCCTGCGATGACACCGATCTTGCCTGTCCCGGCCACGACCGGCGCCTCAGCGCGGGGTCAGGAACTGGCGGTCGGACCGCGCCTGCACGAAATCGACGATCTCACGGACATAGACGCTGTCGCTTTCCGCAGCGAGCCGCCGCGCACGATCCAGAAACGCCCCCTCGCTATCGGCGAGACTGCGGAACGCCGCGCGGAGTGCCGTGATGTCGCCGCGGGGAATGCCCCGGCGCTTCAGTCCCACGAGATTCAGCCCGTCGAGAGTGCCCCGGGGCCCCTGCACCAGCCCGAACGGGATCACATCCGCCGTCACCATCGTGACCGCGCCGATCATTGCACCGCGGCCGATCCTGACGAACTGATGAATGCCGGACAGACCGCCGATGATCACGTCATCCTCGATGATGCAGTGACCGGCCAAGGCAGCCTGGTTGGCGAGGATCACGCGGTCGCCCACCAGAACGTCATGGCCCACATGGGCACCGGTCATGAACAGGCAGTCGTCGCCCACCCGCGTCATCCCGCCGCCGCCTTCGGTGCCGATATTCAGCGTTGCACCTTCGCGGATGCGGTTGCGCTTGCCCACGCTCAGCCGCGTCGCCTCGCCCCGGTATTTCAGATCCTGCGGGATCTCGCCGACCACGGCGCCCGGAAACACGACCGAGCCCTCGCCAACATCTGTCCGCCCGGTGACCACGGCATGACTTCTAAGCACCACGTCCGGCCCCAATGCGACCTCGGGACCGACAACGCAGAACGGGCCGATCTCAACCCGGTCGCCGATCACCGCACCGGGTTCGACGACCGAAGAGGCATGAATGCGCGCGGTCGGGGCGATCGTCACCGCCTCAGCCCTGCCGCCGGTCGATCATCGCGGTGAACTCGCATTCCGCCGCCGCATCGCCTGCGACCGACGCATTTCCCGCGAACTTCCACACCTTGCCGCCGCCCCTGATGGCGTCGACCCGGAGCTCGAGCGTGTCGCCGGGAACGACCTTGCGGCGGAACTTGCACTTGTCGATGCCCATGAAGTAGACGACCGCGCCGGTTCCCACGAGATCGAGCGAGAGCGAGACCAGAACCGCCGAAGTCTGCGCCAGCGCCTCGACGATCAGCACGCCCGGAAAGATCGGCAGGCCCGGAAAATGACCGTTGAACTGCGGCTCGTTCATGGTCACGTTCTTGATCCCGATCGCGCTTTTCGACGGCACGATGTCCTTCACCCGGTCGACCAGAAGGAACGGATAGCGATGCGGGATCGCGCGCTGGATGACGTCGATGTCAACGCTCGTGGGGAAGGTGTCGGTCATGCTCGGCCCCGCTCTCTCCGGTGTTGCCACGGCTTAGCAACTGGGCCCGCGACAGACAAGCGTGCCTGCTATTGCGGCGCGGGCAGCCCCGGTGCGGCCTCGCCGGGCATCTTGCCGAGATCGGGGGACAGTTCGCCGGCCGTTCCCGCTTGCGAACCCGCACCCTGACCGTCAGCGGCATCCGGCGAGGACGGCGCCACGCCGTCGGCTGCATCACCGGTATCGAGATTGCTGCCGTCGCCAATTCGCGCGTCGATTGCAGCGATCGCCGCCTGGGTGATGTCGACGCCCTCGATGGCGATCAGAACCGCATTGCTGTCCAGAAGCACCTGAGCACTGCGGCTGCGCAAGAGGTCGGCCAGCACCGGCCCGACGACCTTCAGGAACCGCTGCCGCTCCCGGTCGAGCTTCTGTTGCAGCGCCCGCGCCTTTGCATCCTGCTCCTTCCGCAGCGCCTCGACCTTTTGATCGAACGCCTGTGCGCGGGGCGCGAACTCGGCCGGCGACAGGGTCTTGCGCTGTTCGGTCAGCGCCTTTTCTTCGGCAACGAGTTGCGCCTCGATCGTGCGGTTCTCGGCCGCGATGGCATCCCTTTCCGCCTCAAGCTCGTGCTGAAGGCGTTGACCGAAGGCCGATTGCAGGAAAAGCGCGTCCTGGTTCAGCGTCGCGACCGACACGGACGCCGACGGCAGTCTGGCCTCCTGCGCGACGGCCGGTGCAACGCCCGCCAGTGCCGCGGCCACCACCGCGGCGCCGGCCGCGCGGCGGATCGGATCAGAAGCTCGTCGAGATCGTGAAGTTGAAGTTCTGCGTCTCATCGTAGGATTCCTTCTGGATCGCCCGTGTGAAGTCGAACCGGAGGGGCCCGATGGGCGTTGTCCAGAAGATCGAGGCGCCGATCACCTGCCGAAGGTGGAAGTCGTCATCCACCGGGACGCCATTGGTCCCCTTGGTGATGTCCAGCCCCCAGACCGAGCCCGTGTCGTAGAAGACGCCACCGCGAATGCCGTATTCTTCGGGCAGACCGAGCGGAAAGTTCGCTTCGAGCGACACACCCAGCGCATAGTTGCCGAGAAGCGCATCCTGGTTCTTCGCCGCGAGGTCGCGGGGTCCGATCCCGTTGCGCTTGAAGCCGCGGACATAGCCGCCGCCGAACCGGTTGATCACCCGGCTGGAGCTGTCGATGAAATTGAGCGCCCCGCCACGCACCCGCGCCGTCAGGCCGATCTCTTCGTTGAGGACCTTGGTCTCGTAGGCCGCCGTCGCCGTGGTCTCGACATATTCGGTATCGCCGCCGATGCCGGCGAAGACCTGCCCGAACTGGAACATGTACGCCGATACGGGGTCGAGCCCGCTGCGCTTGGTGTTGTAGCTATACGTGTAGCCAAGTCCCGACGTGTCGAGCGTCCCCTCCTCGTTCTGTAGGATGATCGAACTGTTGGGGCTGACATTGCTCAGGTCGTTGCGCGCCGCGAGATAGCTCAGCTGCAAGCGCCCATTGTCGCTGACCGGGAACGAGACCGACGGATTGAAGCCGAATTCGGTGGTGTCGTAGTAGGCGTTATAGTCTGCGGTCGTGTTGTAGTAGACGTCGAAGATGCCGGTGACGTCACGGCCGAACAGCGCCGGTTCGATGAAGGTGATGTTCGAGTTCGCATTGTCCACACCGGCGGCGATCTGGAAGTTCAGCGTCTGGCCGCGGCCGAGGAAGTTGGACTCCTTCAGACCGAACAGCAGCCCGAAGCCGGCCTCGATCGAATAGTTCGCGCCGAGCGTGATCGACCCGGTCGGCTTTTCCTCGACATTGACATCGACGATCACCCGGTCGGGAGAGGTTCCCTCTTTGGTCTGCACGTCCGCCTTCGAGAAATACCCCAGGGCACGGATCCGTTCGGCACTGGCACGGATTTCGCGGGGGTTGAACGGGTCGCCCTCGATCACCGTGAACTGGCGCCGGATGACCTGGTCGAGCGTGGTCGAGTTGCCTTCGATGTCGATCCGCTCCACCAGAATGCGGGGGCCGCGTTCAAGCTTGAAGTCCACGTCCAGCGTCTGCGCCCGCTCGTTGCGGGTGATCACCGGATCGGCGCGAATGAAATCGTAGCCTTTCTCGATGGCCGCACGCTCCAGCCGCGCCACACCGTCGTCGATCCGCGTCGGCGAATAGGTCTGTCCGGTTCTGGCACGCACGATGTTCTGGAACTGTGCGATGTCGAGCCCCGGCACGTCCGTGGTCACCGAGATCTTCCCCAGCTTGAAGCGTTGCCCCTCCTGGACGTTGAACGTGAGGAAGAAGGCATCCCGCTCGCGCGAGAATTCCGGCGTCACCGACAGCACCTGGAAGTCGATGAAGCCGCGGGAGCGGTAGAAGTCGGTCAGAAGCTGGGTGTCGAACTGGATGCGGTCTTCGAGGAAGACGTCGCTGCGGATGAACTGGCGCAGAAGCCCCGCCTGCTTGGTCGCGAGCACCTGGCGCAGCCGCCGGTCGGAATAGCTGCGGTTGCCGACAAAGCCGATCCGTTCGACCTCGATCACGGCGCCCTCGGTCACCTCGAAGACGAGATCGACCCGGTTCTGGCTGCGCGGAATGATCTTCGGCGTCACCGTCGCCGCCAGCCGCCCGGACTGGAAATAGGCGTTGGTGATCGCACGTGCGTCCGCATCGGCTGCCGTGGGGCTGTAGACCTTGCGCGGCTGCGAGGTCAGCAGCTTCGTTAGCACGTCGTCGTTGATGCGCCGGTTGCCCTCGATGCTGATCTGGTTGATCGTCGGGAATTCGTGCACGTCGATGATCAGCTTGCTTCCCGACGGGGTGACCTCGACGGTCTCGAACAGGCCCGAGGCGAGGATGCGCTGCTTCGCGGCGTTCACCTCGCCAGCCGTGACCGCCTGGCCGGTCGTGAGGCCGGCATAGCTCAGGACCGTGGCGCTTTCGATCCGCTGATTGCCGCGCACTTCGATCACGGTAAATGCGGCCTGTGCCAGAACCGAGCCAGGCCCTGCAGCGACAAACAGAGCCGCTCCCAGCGCCAACCGCAGGCGTCGCCGACTGCCCCGAAGACCGCTCCCGTCCATTCGCCTGCCCCTTGCCTGCTTCGTTCTTGAGGCAAGGGGTTAGTGATCCCGGCGGGGCTTGTCAAAAATCCTCTGCCGGGCCGTTGCAGTTTTCGCCGCTCTGAGGCGCGGCGGCGTCAGGTCGGCATCAGGTCATGGACAGAAAAGGTCGTTACTGAGCGCGAAGACCATCAACGCGGCGATCATTGCGAGACCGCCGGTCATCAGCGCACGCAACGCACCGTCGCTGGGCGGCGCGCCCGTCATCGCCTCCCAGGCGTGGAAGACCAGATGTCCGCCATCGAGCACCGGAACCGGAAAGAGGTTCAGCAGGCCGACGGCAGCCGACAGCACCGCAATGAACCACAGGAAACTCACGGCCCCCTGGCTTGCCGCCTCGCCCGAGGTCTCGGCAATGCCGATCGGGCCGCTCAGGTTGCAGCTGCTGATCGCCCCTGTGACCATGTGATAAAGCCCCGAAAGGCTTTCGCGGATGATCAGGACGGTTTGCCCCGCACCGAAGCCGAGTGCGTCCGCCGGACCCAGAGTCGAGGTCGCCGGGATGAAGAACAGCCCGCCGGTCACGCCGATCAGGTACCTCTTCTCGAATCCGCCATTGCCGTCCGGAATGTCCATCTCGCGCGGCGTGAGACTGCGCTCGAACGTCTCGCCATGGCGCCAGACCGCCAGGTCGAGCGGCGCGCCATTGGCATCGTGCACAGCCGTGCGCAAGTCCTCGAACGTGGCGAGTTCATGTCCGTTCGCCGCAAGGATCACGTCATTGCGCTCCAGCCCGGCCGCGATCGCCGGAGATTGCGGCGTAACGCCTGCGACCAGCGGCGGATAGGGATAGGGCGCCTGCACGTCGATCTCGCGGCCATCCCGGCGCACCCGGTAATCCAGCCTGGCAGTCTGCGGCAACTCGCTCAGGAACTCGTCGAAACGGTCGAACGACGGTACGGACTTGCCGTCGATCGCGAGGATCTCGTCGCCCGACTTCAGCGTCTGTTCGGAACCCGGCATGGGGCGCAATTCGTGCACCGTCAGCGGAACAACCGCCTGTCCCTGCACCATGGCGACACCGGCGAAGACCAGGATCGACAGCGCGAAATTGAAGAGAGGCCCAGCCGCCACGGTCGCCGAGCGCGCCCAGAGTGGCGCCGCGTGCATGGTCTTTCGCAGCGTTGCCGGATCCATCTGCCCAAGCGCCGCCGCATCGGGGCCACTCGCCGCGTCGCTGTCGCCGAGGAACTTGACGTAGCCGCCAAGCGGCAACGCCGCGATCTGCCACAGGGTGCCGCGACGGTCGCGCCGGCTGAACAGCTGGGGCCCGAAGCCCAGCGAGAACACCTCGGCATGGATCCCGCACCAGCGCGCGACGATGTAATGGCCGAATTCATGGACCGTGACGATGATCGACAGGGCGACGACAAAGGCACCGAGAGTGTAGGCGAGGTTGCCGAAATGCGGGATCAGTCCGAAAAGGTCCAAAACGCCGTCGATCCTTCTGCTGTCATGCCGCCGTCGCGCCGGCCGTCGCGTCAGTGGCGAAAGGCGCCCGCCTTCAGCACACGATCTGCCTCTGTCCGTGCCATTTGGTCGGCCGCCAGCACGTTATCAAGGCTCGCCTCGGTCCCAAGTCCGGCATCGCCCGCCATCCGCTCGAGAACGTCTTCCACCAGTCCGGCCATGTCGCAGAAACCGATCCGGCCCGCAATGAAATGATCGAGCGCGCGCTCCTTCGCCGCGTTGAAGACTGCGCCGGACTGCCCGCGCGCCGCCATGACGCTCCGGGCCAGACGCAGTGCCGGGTAGCGCGTTTCGCAGGGGGCGCGGAAGGTCATCGCGCCGACCGCCGCGAGGTCGAGCCGCGCAACCGGCAGATCGCGGCGATCCGGCCAGTGAAGCGCATAGCCGATCGCATGCCGCATGTCGGGCGCGCCCACATGCGCCATCATCGCCCCGTCGCGAAAGCCGACCAGCGCGTGGATCAGGCTTTCGGGGTGGATCACGGTTTCGATCTGCTCCGGCTCCACCCCGAAGAACTCTCGTGTTTCAATCAGTTCCAGTGCCTTGTTGAACATCGATGCGCTGTCGATGGTGATGCGCTGACCCATCGACCAGTTCGGGTGGCAGGCGGCTTCGGCAGGGGTGGCGCGCGGCAGATCCGCAAGCGGCCAGTCACGGAAGGCGCCGCCCGACGCGGTGATCACGATCCGCTCGACAGCGTCGATATCCTCGCCGACCAGCGCCTGGAATACGGCCGAATGCTCGCTGTCGACCGGCAGGATCCGCGCGCCGTGGCGGCGTGCTTCGTCCATCAGGAGCTGGCCGGCACAGACCAGGCTTTCCTTGTTGGCGAGCGCCAGCGTCGTGCCATGGCGAAGCGCCCGAAGCCCAGGAAGCAGTCCCGCAGCGCCGACGATGGCCGACATCACCCAATCCGCCGGACGCTCCGCGGCGTCGATCAGGGCGTCTGGTCCGGCTGCAGCCTCGATGCCGCTTCCCGCCAGCGCCGTCTTGAGCGCCCCGTAGCAATCGGCGTCGGCAACAACGGCGATCCCCGCGCCGAGCCGACGGGCCTGATCGGCCAGAAGCGCGACATTGCGCCCGCCGGTCAGGGCGACGACCTGAAACTCGTCCGGCGCTCGCTCGATCAGGTCGATCGTATTTCGCCCGATGGAGCCAGTGGAGCCGAAGATCGTCACCCGCCGCATGAAATCATCCCTGAATGGGTGGAAAGGCGATCAACTGTTCGACCAGGAGCAAAAAGATGGCGGCGCCCAGAACCCCGTCGAAGCGGTCGAAGAATCCGCCATGCCCCGGCAGCAAGGCAGAACTGTCCTTGACCCCGACCCGCCGCTTGACCGCACTCTCGACGATATCCCCCATCTGCGCCGCCATCGACAGCGCGATGCTTACCGGCACGATCTCGGGCCCCGCGAGCCCGAACGCGGCCGCCGCTGCCCCGACAAGGGCCGCCGCAACCCAGCCGCCGATCGTTCCCGACCAGGTCTTCTTGGGACTGATCCGGGGCCAGAATTTCGGGCCGCCGATCTGACGCCCGACGAAATACCCCGCGACATCGGTCGCGACCACCACGAGGACCAGCCAGACCAGCCATTGGGCGCCGAACGCAATCCGCAGATCGACCATGCCGTATCCGGCCAGGACGAGCAGGATCGAGAGGATTGCGTGAGGAAGCCGGATCCGGCGAGTGCGCCCGAACCCGAGGAGCGCCGGAAGCATGACCAGCGGCAATCCCCAGCCGGGTGGAAGCAGCGCGACGCCAAGACAGCACATTCCCGCCACGCCGCCGATGAGGATCGGACCGGGCGTTTCCGCCATCACGGTCAGTTCCCAGACGATAATGCCGACGACCGCAGCGACGAAGAGCGCGAAGACGACGCCGCCGAGCCAGACCGTGACGATGCCGATCAGCCCCAGCGCCAGGGAACTCAGGACTCGTGCGCCCAGATCGCCCCAGCGGCCGGAGCCCGGAGCGACACCGCCGGTCATGGGAGCACGGCACCGAACCGCCGTTCCCGGGCGCCGTAATTCAACAGGATGTCGGCAAAGTGGTTTGCCGAGAAGTCCGGCCAGAGAACCTTGGTGAATTCGTACTCGGAATACGCGGATTGCCAGAGCAGGAAGTTGGAGACGCGCTTTTCACCCGATGTCCGGATCACCAGATCCGGATCGGGGATCGCGCGCGTGTAAAGGAAGCCTTCCAGATCCGTGGCCGTCACCGCGTCGGGTGCGATTTCTCCCCGGCGGATCGCTTCGGCCAGCGCCACGGCCGCCTGGGTGATCTCGTCACGGGCGCCGTAGTTCAGCGCCACGGTCAGATGTAGCCGGTCATTCTGCGTGGTCCGGCTTTCCAGATCCGTCATCAGCCGGACGAGACCTGGGTTGAGCGGTCGGCGGTCGCCGATGAACCGCACCCGGACCCCGGACGTGATCAGTTCCGCGGCCTCGCTCTTGAGATAACGGCGTAATAGCGCCATCAGGCCCGCCACTTCGGACCGCGCGCGGCGCCAGTTTTCCGTCGAGAAGGCGAACAGCGTCAGGTAGCGCACCCCCTGATCCGGACAGGCGCGGACGATCTCCCGCACGCGGGTCGCACCGGCCTGATGCCCGCGCAGACGTGCCAGCCCTCGCCGGGTTGCCCAGCGGCCATTGCCATCCATGATGATGGCGACATGCTCCGGCACCACTTGTCGGTTGTCTTTCGCCGCCATTCACTATCCTCGTCGCGCGCGCGTCACCACTTACTCGGCTCGGCCCTCCGCTCAGACCTGCATGATCTCGGACTGCTTGGACTCGAGCGCCTCGTCGATATGAGCGATATACTTATCGGTCAGTTCCTGAATTTCTTCTGACCAGACCTTGTTGTCGTCTTCGCTCATGCCGGCAGCCTTCGCCTTCTTGAGTTGGTCCATCCCGTCGCGCCGGACGTTGCGAACCGCAACGCGGGCGTGTTCCGCGTATTGCGCTGCGACGCGGCTGAGTTCGCGCCGGCGCTCCTCGTTCAGTTCGGGGATCGGCAGCCGGATGATGGTGCCGTCGACCACCGGGTTGATGCCGAGGCCGCTGTCCCGGATCGCCCGCTCCACCTTGCTCACGAGGCTCCGGTCCCAGACATTGACCGTCAGCATCCGCGGTTCGGGGACGTTGATCGTGCCCAACTGGTTCACCGGTGTCACGTTGCCGTACGCCTCGACCGAGACCGGATCGAGCATTGTCGCCGCCGCCCGTCCCGTCCGCAACGTGAGGAACTCGTGCCGCAGCGCGGTCATCGCCCCCTCCATCCGCCGCTCAAGGTCGTCCGTATCGATCTCCAGCGCTTCGTCCGCCATCTGCATTCCTTTCGTCGCCCTCCCGACGGCCGCGACCGGGCCACTTTACGGCAGGTCACCGGCCGTGCGGCGGTTCCCCTGCCTATAGCGTCAAGAGTGCACGCTTGTATAGGTGCCCTCGCCCCGCAGAATGCCACGAAACCCGCCCAGCTCCGACAGCGAGAAGACGATGATCGGCAGGTCATTGTCGCGCGCCAGCGCGATCGCCGATGCGTCCATGACACCCAGATGCTTCTGCAGCACTTCGTCGTAAGTCACGCGGTCATAGCGCTTGGCATCGGCGTGCTTGACCGGGTCCTTGTCGTAGACGCCGTCAACCTTCGTTCCCTTGAAGATCGCCTCGCAACCCATTTCATTTGCGCGCAAAGTTGCGGCCGTGTCGGTGGTGAAATAGGGGTTTCCCGTCCCCGCAGCAAAAATGCAGACCCGTCCCTTTTCCAGGTGCCGGACCGCACGGCGGCGAATGTAGGGCTCGCAGACCTCGTCCATGCGGATCGCCGAGATGACCCTGGTGTGGACACCCATCGTCTCTAGGGACGACTGCATGGCCAGCGCGTTCATGACCGTCGCGAGCATTCCCATGTAGTCCGCGGTCGTCCGCTCCATCCCCTGCGCGGACCCCTGGAGCCCGCGGAAGATGTTGCCGCCGCCGATGACCATGCAGACCTCGACGCCCAACTCGTGTACCGACTTGACCTCGGATGCGATGCGCTCGACGGTGGGCGGATGCAGACCGTATCCTTGGTCGCCCATCAGCGCCTCACCCGAGATCTTCAGCAGTACGCGCCGATATTTCACGGGACTCGTCGCGGGACCTGCCGCATGGCCTGTTGCCGTCACCTCGTTCATCACCCGCTACCCCGTGCAACCCAGCGTCGAGGCGGAAAATGTCGCAGAGGCAGCCGGTTTTCAATTCGCATTCGCATGTGCGGCAGAAATCCTCCGCCCGATTGGTGCCGATCCAACACGCCGGCGTCCCGACGGCCGCCGTGCAGGAGGGATTCTCGCAATAGTTGCACGCCATGCTCACCGCACTTCTCGCGCGACTGACGCCCGACCGGCCCGTCCTCCTGGCCGGGCCGACCGCATCGGGAAAGTCCTCTCTCGCGCTCGCGATCGCCGAGGCGCAAGGGCGCAGCGTGGTCAATGCCGATGCGCTCCAGGTCTTCGACGGCTGGCGGATCCTTACCGCCAGGCCGGGCCCGGAAGAGCTCGACCGGGCCGAACACCTTCTTTACGGACACCGGCCCGTCGACGCCGACTATTCGGTCGGCGCGTGGCTGCGCGAAGTTGCCCCGCTCCTGACGCGGCAACCTGCGCCGGTCGTGGTCGGCGGAACCGGACTCTATTTCTCTGCGCTGACCGAAGGTCTGGCCGAGATTCCGCCGATCGACACGTCGGTTCGCTCCGCCGCGAGGTTGAAGCTGGCCGAGGGCGGTCCGGAAGCACTGATCGCCGAACTCGATCCGGTCACGCGCGCGCGCATCGATCTGGCCAACCCGGTCCGGGTGCGCCGCGCCTGGGAAGTCGCGCGGCAGACTGGCCGCGGCATGGCGGATTGGCACGCGGCCACCGGCGCCCCGATACTTCCGCCCGAACGCGCGCATCTGCTGCACCTCGTGGCGCCGAAGGACTGGCTCGCCTCCCGGATCGTTCGGCGCCTCGACGCAATGCTCGCCGATGGCGTCCTCGACGAAGCCCGCGCCATCGCCCCCTCCTGGCATCCGCGTCTCGCTTCGGCCAAGGCGATCGGGGCGGCCGAATTCGTGGCGCTCGCGCGCGGTGAGATCACCGAAGCGGACGCCCTCGCCCGGACCGCTGTTTCGACCCGACAATATGCCAAGCGCCAGCGTACCTGGTTCCGGCGCCGGATGGCGTCATGGACAACGCTGGATGCCGTGGCGATAAGCGCAATGCTGCGCGATCCGCAGGAGCATATCGGATTTGTTAACGAGATCGGCGCAAGAGGGACCTTGGACGAATCCCGACGGCAGACGTATGATGGTCGAACAGCGGGGACTGATGATGTTTGACAGCCAGACTCAGAACGGCGCTCTGAGACTTCTCAAGGCGGTGCCCATTGCCCATCTCGCGCGCGAGGGCCGGTGGTCGCTCGACTCGCCGCGCAGTTATCTCGTTCCGGTCCTGTTGTGGTTCACTGCCGGACAGGGGCGGCTTGGCGTCGGCGACGCGCTGTGCGGATACACGGCGCACAACGCGATCTATCTGCCCGCCAATACCCTGCATGCGTGCGAGATCTGCGGCCGCACTCAGGGCACAGCTCTGTTCCTCGGTAGCGACCACGATCTGCCGGCACCGGACGGGCCGATGCATCTGCGGCTGACCGCACTTCAGGATCATTCCGAGATCAACCTGCTGGTCGAAGGCTTCCGGCGCGATTCGGCCGAAGGCGGTCCGTTGATCGACGAGATCCTCCATCACCGTGCCGCGCTGATCACGCTTTGGTTGCTCCGCCAGAGCCTCAGCCAGCGCACGCCGAATCTGATCGCCGCGCCTGACATGGACGGGCGGGCCGAAGCGGCGGCTCCGCACGACGCGCCCGAGTCCGACATCTGACGAAATTGTGGGTGGGCGGTGCGCACCGTCCCGCTTGCAAGCCCGGAACCGACCCGGCATCCTTGGCCAACGCGCTTTCCCGCCGAGCGTCGGATGCCGAAGGTTTCATGGTCAGGTCGCGCACCACTCCCCACCCGTTCGCCCGGCTGCTGGCAGACGAATGCCGCTCTGGCCGCATCGGGCGGCGCGAATTCCTGACGCGCGCCACCGCCCTCGGCCTCTCACGTGCTGCCGCAGGCGCCCTGATCGGGGTCGGGCTCCCGTACCCTGCCCCCGCACAGGCACCTTCCGCATCATCGCAGTCTCTGCGCATCCAGATGACGGTGCGCCGGCTGTCGGACCCGCGTACGTTCTCCCTCGCCGAATCGGCCAATGTGGCACGGGGACTGCTGCAATACCTGGTCGCCTATGAAGCCGACGGCAGCTTCTCTGGCCGACTGCTGAGCGATTGGGAAGCAAACGACGACGCCACCGAATACCTGCTTCACCTGCGTCCCGGCGTCATCTGGAACAGTGGTGCCGCATTCACCGCAGACGACGTGGTCGCCAATTTCGAAGGATGGGCCGACACCTCAGTTCCGGGCAATTCCATGGCAACGCGGCTGGCCGCGCTTGTCGACCCGTCGACCGGGCGCGCGCGCGCAGGAGCCATCACGGCGATGGATGCGCTGACAGTGCGGATCCGCCTCGACCGGCCCGATGTCACGCTGATCCCGAGCCTCGCCGAGTACCCGGCCGCAGTGCAGTACCGCGACCTGATCGGATCGGACCCGCTCGATCACGGCGTCGGCACCGGGCCCTACCGGATCCTGGAATACGTTCCCGGCCAGCGCGCCATCCTGGAGCGCAATCTGGTCCAGCACTATTGGGGCGAAACCCGTCTGGACCGCGTCGAGTTCCACGATCTCGGTCCCGATCCTGTGGCCTGGCTGAATGCGGCGCAAGACGGCCAGATCGACCTTGTCTACCAGACCGAACCCGACTGGATCGACGCCTTCGATGCGCTCGGCTGGACCCGGCATTCGGCCAGGACCGCGACGACCGTTCTCGCCCGCGGCAACCGCACCATCGAGATCGGCGGCATCCGACCTTATGCAGACCTGCGGGTACGCCGGGCGTTGGCGCTGGCGGTGGACAATGCCGTCTGCCTCGAACTGGCGATCAGCGGCCTCGGCACGCTCGGCGCGAATGTGCATGTCTGCCCGATCCAGCCGGACTACGCGCCGGTGCCCGCAGCAACCTCCGATCCGGCCGAGGCGCACCGGCAAATGGAGGCGGCGGGGATGCTCGATTTCGAGCACGAACTGATTTCGGTCGACGACAGCTGGCGGCGAAACACCGCCGATGTGGTCGCTGCGCAGCTTCAGGATGCCGGCTTCAAGGTCCGCCGGCGCATCGTTACCGTCGACGAGTTCGACCGGGACTGGGCCCGATTTCCGTTCAGCACCACGAACTGGAACCATCGCCCGTTGGGCATACAGATCCTCTCTCTCGCCTACCGCTCGGGCGCGCCCTGGAACGAGACCGGATTTGCGAACGCGGAATTCGACGCGCTGCTCGACCAGGCCGTCGCCATCGCCAGGGACGAAGAGCGGCGCGAAGTGATGGCCAGGCTCGAAGCACTCCTGCGCGATGACGGGGCGATCATACAGCCGTTCTGGCAGTCGCTCTACCGCCATGCCCGGCCCGAGGTGATCGGCGCAGAGATGAGCCCCGACCGGCAGATCGACGTGACCCGGCTCGGTTTTGCCTGATCCATGACGCAGCCCTTTGCCCCACCCGATCCGCCCTATTATGCCGTGGTCTTCGTCTCGCTCCGATCCGGCGACAATCCCGCCTATGCCCGGACAGCCGAAAAGATGGAGGTTCTGGCACGGGAACATCCGGGCTGTCTGGGACTCGACAGCGCGCGGGGGGCGGATGGTCTCGGCATCACTGTCAGCTACTGGCGGGACGAGGAGTCGATTCGCAGCTGGAAATCCGATGCCCGCCATCTTGCGGCGCAAATCCTCGGTGCGACGGCCTGGTACAGCGCCTATTCCCTGCACGTCGCCCATGTCGAACGATCGTATCGGGGGCCGCGTGCGATCGTTTGAAAATCAGCTATTTGCCGCGCGCTCCTCAAGCGAAAGCCAGTCATCTTCGGCGGCCGACAAGGCGGTCTGACGCTCCGCCAGCGCCTCGGTTGCCTTTCGGAACTTGACCGGCTCCAAGGAATAAAGGTCGGGATCGGCAAGCAGTGCGTTCAGCTTCGCGATCTCGGCCTCCAGCCGCGCGATTTCGGCCGGCAGCCGCTCCAGTCGGTGGCGTTCGGTAAAGCTGAGACCGGCAGGCGCGGATTTCTCCGGCGCCGGACGGGGCGCGGATATCGTCTTCTCCGGCGCTGGTTTCGCTGCGGGCCTGAGCGTTGGGCGCATGGGCGCGGCAGCGCGCTGCGCCTGATAGTCACTCCAGCCGCCGGCATAGACGGTGGCGCGCCCGTCCCCTTCCATTGCCACCGTGGTCGTCGCTACACGGTCGAGGAAATCGCGGTCGTGGCTGACCAGCAGCACGGTGCCGTCGTAATCGCCCAGAACCTCCTGCATGAGGTCGAGCGTTTCGACATCGAGATCGTTGGTGGGCTCGTCCAGCACCAGCAGGTTGCTGTCCTTGGCCATCAGCCGGGCCAGAAGCAGCCGCGCCTTTTCGCCTCCCGAGAGGGACGACACAGGTGCACGGGCCTGACGCTCGTCGAACAGGAAATCCTTCAGATAGCCGACCACATGCCGCGGCGTACCCCGCACCATGACCTGATCGGCCTGGCCCGAAACGCGCATCGCGGGATCGCCGGTCAGCGTTTCCCAAAGCGTCCGCTCGGGGTCGAGCGCGGCACGGTTCTGGTCGAACACGGCGAGCTGGAGATTGGTGCCGAGGGTCACTTCGCCGCTGTCCGGGGTAAGCTCACCAATCAGCAGCTTGAGGAGTGTCGTCTTGCCGGCGCCGTTCGGACCGACGAGGGCCACCCGGTCACCGCGCAGAACGCGCAGATCGAACGGCGCCAGGATGACCCGGTCGCCGAAGCGCTTGGAGATCCCAGTCGCCTCGATCACCCGTTTGCCGGATTTCGCACCCGACTCCAGCGCCAGGTCGGCCGTGCCCTGGCGTCGGATCTGCGCAGCCCTGTCCGCACGCATTGCGGCCAGCGCACGAAGGCGGCCCTGATTGCGTTTGCGCCGTGCCGATATGCCTTCGACCGCCCAACGCGCCTCGGCCTTGATCTTGCGATCAAGCTTGTGGCGCGCTTCGTCCTCGTCGGACCAGACCTTGTCGCGCCAGACCTCGAAGGCCGCAAAGCCCTGCTCCTGCCGGCGGACCTCGCCCCGGTCGATCCACAGCGTCGCCCTGGTCAGAGCGGACAGGAACGCCCGGTCGTGCGAGATGACCACGAAGGCCTTGCGGGTCTCGGCAAGCTGGGCCTCAAGCCAGGAAATCGCCGCGATGTCGAGGTGGTTGGTCGGCTCGTCGAGAAGCATCAGATCCGGGTCTTCGGCAAGAATCTTGGCCAGCGCAGCCCGCCGCCGCTCCCCGCCTGATGCTGCCGCGACCGCGGTTCCCGGTGCGAACTTCAGCCCCTCGGCCACCATCGCGACACGGTAGGCCTCGGACGCGGCCAGACCGCTCGCGGCATAGTCGCCGAGCGTGGCGAAATGCGAGAGGTCCGGCTCCTGCTCCATATAGCCGACCCCCATTCCCGGCGCGACGGTCCGGGTTCCGGTATCGGCCTCCACAAGCCCGGCCATCACCTTCATCAGCGTCGACTTGCCCGAGCCGTTCCGGCCCACGAGGGCGACCCGGTCGCGCGGCTGGACGACGAGATCGAGCCGGTCGAAAAGCGGCGCACCGCCGAAGGTGAGCGAGATGCCGGACAGCTGAAGCAGGGGGGGTTGGGCCATGCGCGGGAGCTAACCGGCCCGCAACAGACGGTCAAGCTGCGCCGAACGAGGCGCGAAGCCCCGAAAGGCCGTTCCGCCCCGCTTATCCGGCTGCGCCCCGCAGAAGCCGCGCCCGCGCCGGAGGTATCGCGCCGATCTCGAGACCGGTGAAGACATGCAGCGTGTCGAGATCGCGATCCACCACGGCATGATCCGACACCCAACCGCCCATCGCGAGATAGCTGCGCAAAAGCGGCGGCATGGCCTTGAGTGCGGCCCCCGCATCGGGCCTGCGCGACGCCAGCTTCTGTCCGAAGCGGAACACGGCCGGCGCCTTGACCCGCGGAAGCCAGCGCTTCGGCGCCAGGTGACGCTCCTTCAGGAGCGCGAAGACATCCAGGTAGATCTCGGCATGCGTGCCCCTGAACGAGGTGCAGCCGAACAGCATCGACACGCCTTCCGCATCGACCACGCGGGTCAGCGCCGCCCAGGCGACGCGCAGCACGTCCGCGTCGTGAATCCGCGGATCGACGCAGAACCGCCCCAATTCGGCCATCGGTCGACCGTACCCGGACAAGGCGGACAGGTCATAGAACTGGGCCGAATAGCTCTGCCCAACCACCCGGCCGTCGGCCAGCGACATCAGCCGGAAACAACCGACGAGAGCGCCGCTGCTGCGATCCTCGATCAGGACGTGGCGGCAATGATCGTCGAACGCATCGGCGTCGCGGCCCTCCCCCGTCCCGCGAAAGGCCTGGTGGCGCAACCGCTGCGCGGCCTCCAGGTCGCGCACGTCGGACGCGTAGCGCGCCTCGTATCGCCGGCTCGTGAAGATGCCCATGCCACCCTCGCCTTGGCGGTCCCGGCCCGCCTGCATAGATAGGAACGAGAGCGCGTTACTGCGAGAAGGTGACAGGCGTGCGACAGTTTTTGCACCGTCATGCGGACGCGGAGCCCGGAGGACACGATGGCGAAGACGAAACCTGGCAGCGTGGAGAACGTGGACAAGGTGGAGAAGACGGATGCGGAATGGCAGGCACA
Source organism: Paracoccaceae bacterium (assembly GCA_020425125.1). Lineage (GTDB taxonomy): Bacteria > Pseudomonadota > Alphaproteobacteria > Rhodobacterales > Rhodobacteraceae > Meridianimarinicoccus. The sequence continues at coordinate 20,946 of JAGQRV010000008.1, forward strand.
GCTCTCGCCCCTTGCCTACAAGGTCACGCGCCGCCATGGCACCGAACGCGCCTTCACCCATGACGATTTTCCGAAGCAGCCGGGGACATTTGCCTGCGTCTGCTGCGGCGCGCCCCTGTTCGATCAGGCCGACAAGTTCGACAGCGGCTGCGGATGGCCCAGCTTCACTCGGCCGGCGGACCCGGACCGGATCGGCGAAGAGACGGATCTGAGCCTGTTCATGCGCCGCACCGAGGTCCACTGCACCCGCTGCGCCGCACATCTGGGCCATGTCTTTCCCGACGGGCCGGCACCGACGGGCCTGCGCTACTGCATCAACGGCGTGGCGCTGGATTTCGTGCCCAAGAAGGAAAGCGGTGACTAACCGCCGCCGGCTCCCGGCATCTCGGACAGGTTCGGCGTGCCCACGCTGCCGAAGATCTGGCGCAGGATGCCGACCTCGGAGACGGCGCTGTTGGTGACGCGCGCGGTCAGGCGCACGACGCGCCCGTCGCTGACGTCGAACCGCTCGATGTTCTCGACGGTGTCCGACTTGGTGAAGCGGATCGCAACGATGTCGCGGCGGACCGTCTTGGGGCGAAATACGCCAAAGGTCCGGTCGGTCGATGAGATGTAATACCAGGCATGGCCGTCGCCGACGCCGATATTGAACGGCTGCCCGATCTTCTCGGCCACGGTGTCGCGGGTATCCTTGCCGACGGTGATCTCGGCCAGCTGGTCGTCGGCGGGGGTGTAGCCGTGGTTCCTCATGATCGGCGAACAGCCGGCCGAAACCGTTCCTACCACTGCAAGGCAGACAGCAACGCCCGCTGCGCGGCGGACGCGCCCCGTGAATCTCGCCATTGTCCCGCCCATCTTGCGCTTGCCTGCTGCCCGCTGTTCTGGCACGCCAATATCGAAGCAGAACCTACACTTCAAGAATGGATGCCGGAAAGGCGCCGCGCATGACCGATGGCGACGATGATGATTTCCGCCGATCTTCGGAGCCCGAGCCGACGGCGACCCGGCTTCGCCTCGCCGACCTGAGACAGCGGCGCAACCACGAGTTTGCCGTCGTCCCGGACCGGGATACCCTGGCACGGATCGCCCGGGATCTTGATCTGATCGAGATCAGGAAGGCCCGGCTGGCCGGACGTCTGGTCCCTGTCGGAAAAGCCGACTGGGACCTGGACGCCGACCTCGGCGCGACCGTGACGCAACCCTGCGTCGCTACTCTGGCCCCGGTGCGCACGCGGCTCGACGAGGCGGTGGCGCGGCGCTATCGCGCCGACGCGGGGATCGAACAGCCGGATGGCGAAACCGAAATGCCGGAGGATGACAGCATCGAGCCGCTGCCGGCGGTGATCGATCTCGTCGAGGTGTTCCGCGAGGCGCTCTCCCTCGCACTGCCGCTTTATCCGCGCGCCGACGCGGCTGCGCCGGTCGACCTGGCCGTCACCGAACCCGGCGCCACGCCGATCCGCGACGCCGAGGTCAAACCCTTCTCCGGGCTCGCCGCGCTTCGGCGGCGGCTCGATGGCAACGATGGCTGAGGAGGCCGAAAAAAGGCCTTGCACCGAACCGCGAAATCCTTAGAAGTCCGGGCTCGTTTCCACGCGACCGTGCCGCAGCATGCGCGCCATGCGGCCGTCGCTTCACGACCCGAGGTTGAGACATGGCTGTCCAGCAGAACAAGGTTACCCGGTCGCGCCGGAACATGCGTCGGTCGCACGACGCCCTGTCGGCGGCCAATCCGAATGAGTGCACCAATTGCGGCGAGCTCAAGCGCCCGCATCACGTGTGCCCGTCCTGCGGTCATTATGCTGACCGCGAAGTCGTCGCGATGGTCGACGAGGTCGAAATCGACGAAGACGCGGCCTGACGCGCGCAAGACGTTCGACGGCACATGATGGCGCGGGATAAAGGCTCTGCCACCGACCGCGTCCCAAGACGCCCCGTGACGATTGCGGTCGACGCGATGGGCGGCGACCGCGGTCCGGCAGCGGTGATCGCCGGAATGGACCAGTCCGCGGCGAAGAACCCGGACATCCGCTTCATCGTGTTCGGTAACAAGGCGCAGATCGAACCACTGGTGGCCCGACGGTCCACGCTCGCGGCCTGCTGCGAGGTGCGCCACGCCGAGGGCGTGGTGACGATGGACGCCAAGCCGAGCCATGCGATGCGCAATGGCAAGGGCACCTCGATGTGGGAAAGCATCGATGCGGTGCGCAACGGCGAGGCGCAGGTCTGTGTGTCCTGCGGCAATACCGGCGCCCTGATGGCCATGTCGATGGTCAGGCTCAGGAAGATCCCCGGTGTGAACCGTCCGGCCATTGCCTGCCTGTGGCCTTCGCGCAATCCCGGCGGTTTCAACGTCATGCTCGATGCCGGCGCGGACATCCGCGCCGACGCCGAGGATTTGCTGCAATACGCCCTCATGGGCACGTCCTACGCCCGTGTCGGCATGGGGCTGGACCGGCCGCGGGTCGGGCTCTTGAATGTCGGCACAGAAGAACACAAGGGCCGCGCCGAATTGAAGCAGGCCTACGAACTGATCGAGGCCGCCTCGGCGCGCGCACCGTTCAAGTTCGTCGGCTACGTCGAGGGCGGCGACCTGCCTTCCGATCGCGTCGACGTGATCGTCACGGATGGATTCACCGGAAACGTCGCGTTGAAGACTGGCGAAGGCACTGCCAAGCTGATCCAGGAATTCCTGCGCGAGGCCTTCAAATATTCGATCCTGTCGCGCATCGCCGCGCTTCTGGCCCTGACCTCGCTGAGCCGTCTGAAGAAGCGGATCGATCCGCGTCGGGTCAATGGCGGCGTCTTTCTCGGACTCAACGGGTCGGTGGTGAAGTCCCATGGATCCGCCGACGCAACCGGTGTCTCGGCGGCGATCAAGCTCGCCTTCCAGATGGGTCAGGCCGACTTTCCCGGTCGCGTCGCGGCCCGGGTTGCATCCCTCTCTGCGCCGGTCCAAGGTGACCTGACCACCGGGCAGGACGACGGTTAAATCGAATGACAACACGTGCCGTGATTCGCGGTGTCGGTCACTATCTCCCGCAGCGCGTCGTCGAGAACGACGAATTCACGGCGACCCTCGATACCAGCGACGAATGGATTCGCTCGCGGTCGGGCATCGAGCGGCGCCATTTCGCGGCCGAGGATGAAACCACGTCCGACCTTGCGGCGCATGCCGCACGGGCGGCGCTCTCCGATGCGGGCCTGACGCCGGACGATATCGACGCCGTGATCGTCGCGACCTCGACCGCCGACCTCACTTTCCCTTCCGCCGCCACGATGGTTCAGGCGCAGTTGGGGATGACCCGAGGCTTCGCCTTCGACATGCAGGCAGTCTGCGCCGGCTTCGTCTTCGCCCTTGCCAACGCGAACGGGCTGATATTGTCGGGCCAGGCCGACCGGATCCTGGTGATCGGCGCCGAAACGTTCAGCCGGATCATGGACTGGACGGATCGCGGCACCTGCGTGCTTTTCGGCGACGGGGCGGGCGCGATTGTGCTCGAACGCGGAGAGGGCGGCGGAACGACGGCGGATCGCGGAATCCTTTCCTCGGACCTCAACTCTGACGGCCGTTTCCGCGACATTCTTTACGTGGATGGCGGCGTCTCCACGCAGACCACCGGGCATTTGCGGATGCAGGGCAAGGAGGTCTTCCGCCACGCCGTCGAGAAGCTGGCGGAAACCGCCCACAGATCACTCGACAAGGCCGGGCTGACGCCGGACGACGTGACATGGGTCGTCCCGCACCAGGCGAACTTGCGCATCATCAAGGCAACCGCGCAGAAGATGGACGTAGACATGGATCATGTCGTGGTGACCGTTCAGGATCACGGCAACACGTCCGCAGCCTCGATCCCTCTCGCACTGTCAGTGGCTTCGGCGCGCGGCCAGATCAAGTCCGGTGATCTGGTGGTGGTCGAGGCCATCGGTGGCGGCCTGGCCTGGGGATCGGTCGTGTTCCGCCGATAGCCATTGGCCGTCTTGGGCCATGTGGCGCGCAGGCGGCATTGACAGATCTTAACGTCTGTCACTATCCTACTGATGTCGATGGGAGAAATGACATGACCGGCAAGACCTTGACGCGCATGGACCTGAGCGAAGCCGTGTTCCGCGAGGTTGGCCTGTCGCGCAACGAATCCGCACAGCTTGTGGAAACGGTTCTGGGTCATCTCAGCGACGCGCTGGCAAGCGGAGAATCGGTCAAGATCTCCTCGTTCGGAACCTTCAACGTTCGCGAAAAGGCGGCGCGGGTCGGCCGCAACCCGAAGACCGGCGAGGAAGTCCCCATCCATCCCCGGCGGGTTCTGACCTTTCGCCCCTCGCATCTGATGAAGGAGCGGGTCGCGCAGGGAAACCGGCGCTGAGACGAACGAAGAAGAGGCGGTAGCGGCCCAGACCGATGGCGAAATCCCCCGAGGCATTCCGGACGATCAGCGAAGTCGCCGAATGGCTGGATACGCCTGCTCATGTGCTGCGGTTCTGGGAAAGCCGCTTTCCCGAGGTCTCGCCGGTCAAGCGTGCCGGTGGACGCCGGTATTACCGTCCCGATGACATGCGGCTGCTGGGCGGCATCAAGCATCTGCTGCACACTGAAGGACACACCATCAAGTCTGTGCAGGAGAGGCTGAAATCCGACGGTACCTCTGCGATCTCGGCCTTCAGTCCGCCCCTCGCGGTTGACGGCCATGGAGGCGGGGACGAGGCGCCCGATGAAACTGGCGCCCAAACCGAGGCCGCCTGGGATGGCGAGGTCCTGCAGGCCGACATTGCAGCTGTCGGCGGAACTGTCGCCGCGCGTCACCAAGGCTCTGACGACGCCGATATTGCCATCGGCACAGACGACGTGTTGACGGAACCGGAAGCGGACGTACCGCCGATCGGATTCTTCTTTGACGACAGCGACGACGCGGCTCCGGCGGAAGACCAGACCGGAACCTTCGCCGCTCCGGCGCCGGAGCCGGTGGACCGTCAGGTGACCGAAGAGGCGACCAACGCCACCTCCACACCGGAAGCCGAGTCTGCAGCGCCCGCGGATGAAGCTGAAACCGCCGGGCCCGATCCCGATCAGCGCGAGACGCCGGTGATTGGCGCGCCGGACATCGTGGCCGGGCCTGCGAGCGAGGCCAGCCCGGACTTCGCGCAGCCGTCACAAGAGCGGTCCGACATCGCGGACCGCACCGATATTGCCGCGGCACCCGTTTCCGACATCCGGGGCGCGGAAGACCTCGCGGAACCGGTTCCGGACGTCCGAGGCGGCGACGGTCTGGCGGAACCGGCTCCGGATACCTCGGGCGCCGCCGAACTGGCGGAATTGGCAGCACCAGCGCAGGAAGCTGCGGAGCCCGACCCCATGCGCGAAGAGGACCCGGACGACTGCGACGGCTCCGTCATTGCCCCGCTGTCACCGGCGGCGGACCTGCGCAGCCTGACGCGGCGGGATCTTCCGCCGGGCTGGCGGGCGCGTCTGCCGGGGATTGTCGCCCGCCTCGAACGCCTGCTCGAAGGGGTCGACTGACCGCTCCGCACCGAGACGGATTTCTGACGTTTGCGCCTTGCCCTGACCGGCAGACATGCTAGACACGCGGCCTGTCGGGCCATAGCGCAGTCTGGTAGCGCGTCCGTCTGGGGGACGGGAGGTCGTAGGTTCGAATCCTGCTGGCCCGACCAATCAAGAGGCTCGCGCCCGGTCAGGGAGGCGGGCCTTTTCGGTCTTGAACGGGACGCGAGGCGGGAGGCAGACGGATGTCAGAGCCGACGGAGGGACGGGCCGGCGTGCTGCCGATCCAGGCGATCGAAAAGCTGGTCGCGGACGGAGCGATCTCGGCCACCGAGCCCTTCAAGACCGGGCAGTTCCAGCCTGCCTCGCTCGATCTGCGTCTCGGCGCCAAAGCCTACCGCGTCAGGGCCTCGTTCCTGACCGGAAAGGGCGCGACAGTGGCCAACCGGCTGGACCGGTTCGCCATGCACGAGATGGACCTCAGCGGCGGCGCGGTGCTGGAAAAGGGCTGCGTCTATCTGGTGCCGCTTCTGGAATGCCTGTCACTGCCCACAGACCTGCAAGCGGTCGCGAACGCCAAGAGTTCCACCGGGCGCCTCGACCTTCTGACCCGGACGATCACCGATGGCGGCAGCGAGTTCGACCGCATTCCGCCCGGCTATTCCGGACCGCTCTATGCCGAGATCTGCCCACGAAGCTTCTCGGTCCTGGTGCGCAAGGGCATGACGCTGAATCAGATCCGCTTTCGGCGCGGACAGGCGACCCTAGATGACGCAGCGCTCGGTGCGCTTCATGCCACGACGCCGCTGGTGGACGGACCGCCTCATATCGACGGCGGCCTTGGATTTTCGGTCGACCTGCATCCGCGCGCGGATGGCGTGGTCGGCTACCGCGCCAAGCCCCATGCCGGGGTGATCGACCTGGACCGGATCGCCAGCTACGCGGTCCGGGACTTCTGGGATCCGGTCGCCGGAGAGGATGGCGGGCTGATCCTCGATCCCGGCGCCTTCTATATCCTGGTCAGCCGCGAGGCGGTCCACATCCCGTCCGACTATGCCGCCGAGATGGCGCCCTACATGGCGCTGGTGGGCGAGTTCCGGGTGCATTACGCTGGGTTCTTTGATCCGGGTTTCGGCGCGGCCGAGGCGGGGGGCGCGGGTGCGCGCGGCGTGCTGGAGGTTCGCTGCCACGAAGCACCCTTTCTGCTTGAGCACGGACAGCGGGTCGGGCGCCTGGTCTATGAGAGGATGGCCGAGAGACCGGCCCGGCTCTACGGCACGGGGATCGCGTCGAACTACCAGGGGCAGAGATTGAAACTGTCGAAGCATTTTCGGAACGAATAGCGTAGCCCCGCCGCTGCACGCTCACGGCGGTGCGTCCGGCCCACGCCGGGACCGCGACAGTGCCCGCCCGGACTCTTGCAGGGGCAAAGACGCTCCGCATCCACAAAGCCGGATCGGGGATGTCGACGGTGCGGGAGGCCGATCCCGGATGCGGCCCGCCGCAGCTCCGGCTATTTCGGAACGATGACCAGATCGTCAGGATTTCCGCCCAGACGCCTGTAATCCGCGAAAGTCTGCTCCAGGCAGCTTTCCCGCGTCAGAAAGACGTCAACCTGGTACTCCGACATCAGGATCGTTCCGGCCATCTTCTTGGCATGCTTGGCGAAATTCGGAACATAGGTCTTGGAGTTGGTGTATTCGGCGGGAAGATCAGCGGGGTCGACGCACCAGTAAAGGACAGTATAGATCTTCTGCGGCTTCAGATCCTTGTGCCGGATCTCGACGATCCCGTCTCCCCACGCAACGGACGCCACCAGTAGCGCAAAGAACGCAACGGGCGCTGCTTCACCTGCTCGTTTCAGCATCTCTCGTCCTCCTGCGATGACCCCAACTGCACGACCGGCCCAACGACCATCCGAATTCGGTCACCGGAGCGGCGACGCGCGGGTCCCCGGCAACCGGGCGCCGACCGTTTCCCAAGCCCGCCCCGGCCCGCTACTTTTCGGTGATGATCAGGTCGTCAGGATTGCCCCCGGCATCGGCAAAGGCAGTCAGCGTCTCGTCCAGGCATTCGCTCGTCGTCAGATAGACCTGCGAGTCCAGATAGACAGTCATCAGCGCTCCGGCATCCGCCTTCGACGAGGCCATCGGCATCACCGTGTAAGCGCGCGGATCCTTGTATTCTTCCGGCACCTCATCTGGCGCCAGGCACCAATACATCAGGACGTGATTCCCGGGCCTCAGATCCTTGTATTTCAGTTCGACGATCCCCCCGGCACTCGCTGCCGCAGACATCGCCGCCACACCCAGGACACCAATCAACAGACGTCGCACACCGAACCTCCTAATTCCGCTGTTCAGTGCCGGCACGCTAGCAACCGCTCCTCTCGCCCGTCAACCGCAGTGCCCGGAAACGAAAAATGGCGACCCTGGGGCCGCCATCTCGTTCCGAAATCCGGTCTGCGTCAGGTGGCGTCCGAGATGAACTTCACGGCGTCGCCGAAGGTCTGGATGGTTTCCGCCGCATCATCGGGGATCTCGATCCCGAACTCTTCCTCGAAGGCCATCACAAGCTCGACCGTGTCGAGACTGTCTGCACCCAGATCGTCGATGAAAGAAGCGCTTTCGGTGACCTTGTCCTCGTCAACGCCCAGATGCTCGACCACGATCTTCTTCACGCGATCTGCGATGTCGCTCATGTCATTCCCTCTACTAAGTCTCCGGGGTCTTGCCCGTGTTCACGTCCGGCTCGCCTTACATGAGCCACTGTCCGGCCCGCAAGCCTTGCTGTCTGCCTCGCAGCTGGGTCTCTCCCTAGCCCCCCGGCAAATCTGCGAGGCCTATAGCACAAGGAAAAATGATGGCAAACGCTTTCGGCCCCTCCCCTTGTGCCCCGTCTTTGCGTCAGATCATGGCCAGTCCGCCATTGACGTGCAAGACGGTTCCGGTGGTGTAACCCGCTTCGGGAGAAGCAAGATACAGCACCGCTGCCGCGATTTCCGCGGCTTCTCCCATCCGCCCGGCCGGCACCTGCGACAGGATCGCGGTCTTCTGATCGTCGGTCAGCTTGGCCGTCATCGCCGTCGTGATGAAGCCCGGGGCGATGGCGTTCGCGGTGATCCCGCGGCTCGCCACTTCGTAGGCCAGCGACTTGGTCATGCCGACAAGGCCCGCCTTCGATGCAGCGTAATTGCCCTGACCGGGATTGCCGGTCGTGCCGACCACCGAACTGATGTTGATGATCCGGCCCCAGCGCTTCTTCATCATCCCGCGCAGCACCGCTCGGCAAAGCCGCATCGCCGAGGTCAGGTTCACCGCGATCACGCTCGCCCATTCGTCGTCGGACATCCGCATGAACAGGTTGTCCCGGGTGATGCCGGCATTGTTGACGAGGATGTCGACGCCGCCCATCGCCTCCACGGCCCGCTTGGGCAGGGCCTCGACGGACTCGGGATCGGAGAGGTCGCAGGGCAGGACATGAACCCGGTCGCCGAGGTCCGCTGCGAGGGCCTCAAGCGGTTCAAGCCGCGTGCCCGAGATCGCCACGGTGGCCCCGGCCGCATGCAACGCCCGCGCGATCTCGGCGCCGATCCCACCCGAAGCCCCGGTCACCAGCGCCGTCTTGTCCGTCAGGTCGAACATTTCCCGTCTCCTTCGTCTGATCCGCTCACGCGGTCGTGCGCGTCGCCGCGATTTCCGCCGGCGTCGAGATGGCGAGCGTCGCCAGATTGCGGTCGATGCGCCGCACCATGCCCGAAAGGGCCTTGCCCGCGCCCAGCTCCCAGATCTCGGTGACGCCGTTCGCCGCCATGAAGGCGACACTTTCGCGCCAACGGACCGAGCCCGTCACCTGCGCGACGAGCTGGGCACGGATGATCTCGGGATCCGAAGTCGCCTCGGCAGTCACATTGGCGACCAGCGGCACGACCGGTGCGGCGATGGCTACATCGGCCAGAGCAGCGCGCATCGCTTCGGCCGCCGGGGCCATCAGCGCACAATGGAATGGAGCGGATACCGGCAGCATCACCGACCGCTTCGCCCCCTTGTCCTTGGCAATTCCGACCGCCGTTTCCACCGCCTCCTTGTGGCCCGAAATGACGACCTGCGCCGGATCGTTGTCGTTGGCCGCCTGGCAGACCCCGACTTCCGCTGCAGCCTCGGCAATCTCGCTGACCGTGGCGAAGTCGAGTCCGAGGATCGCGGCCATCGCACCCATGCCCACCGGAACCGCGGCCTGCATCGCCTCCCCCCGCAGGCGCAGCAGTCGCGCGGTATCGTCCAGCGCCAACGCACCGGCCGCCGCGAGCGCCGAGTATTCACCCAGGGAATGGCCTGCCACGAAGGCACCGTCCGCGATCTGCACGCCTTCCGACTCGAGCGCCCGCACGACGGCGAGGGAACAGGCCATCAGCGCGGGCTGGGCGTTCCGGGTCAGGGTCAGCGTCTCGGCGTCACCGTCCCAGATCAGTGCCGAAAGCCTCTCCCCCAGTGCCTCGTCGACCTCGTCGAAGACCGCTTGGGCAGCCGGATAGGCCTCGGCCACGTCGCGGCCCATGCCGACGGTCTGGGCGCCCTGTCCCGGAAACACGTATGCGCGGCTCATGTCTCACCTCCCTCGCCTAGCCGGATCTCCGGCTCTGCCTGATTGCCGGGCGGCATAGCCCACTGACGGGGCAGGCGCAATCTCGGGCCACTCGCGCGCGGCGATGCACAGTCGTCGTGCAGGGAATGCCATGGGCGAACGGCCTGCAGTGGGCTAGCTAAGGCCGAGGCAGAGAAACCCGGAGATCTCCATGCCCATCCTCGAGGCGAAGCTCGGCAATTCGGTCACAACCTACGGCGCGGTCGCCAAGCTGTTCCACTGGCTGACGGCGCTGCTGATCGTCACCATCTACCCGCTCGGACTGGTCGCCAATGACTGGCCTTACGACACTTCGGCGCAACTGGCCGCCAAGGCCACGCTGTTCTCGATTCACAAGACGCTCGGGATCACCGTGTTCTTCGTTGCGCTTTTGCGTATCCTCTGGGCCCTTAGCCAGCCCAAGCCTGGCCCGCTTCACGCCGACCGCAAGGTCGAGACCTGGCTTGCGGAACTGGTGCACTGGCTGCTCTATATCTCCATTGTCCTGGTGCCCCTGACCGGCTGGATCGATCATGCGGCCACGACCGGCTTCGCGCCGATCTGGTGGCCTTTAGGACAGGATCTGCCGTTCGTCCCGAAAAGCGAGGCTGTCGCGCATCTGTTCGGCGGTCTCCATAATCTGTTCACCAACCTGCTGCTCGGCGCCTTCGTGCTGCACGTGGCCGGCGCGGTGAAGCACCAAGTCATCGACCGCGATATGACCTTGAAGCGGATGCTGCCCGGAACGGCTGCGGTCGCGATGACGGAGACGCCGCACAGCTACACCCCCGTCCTGGCGGCGTTTGCGATCTTTGCGGCAGCCGTGGCATTCGGCTTCGCATCGGCGCCGGACGGGGGCAGCCCGGCCGACCCCGCTCCGCAGCTGGCCGCCCAGCCATCGGACTGGACGGTGCAGGACGGCACGCTGGGCCTTGCCGTGAACCTGTTCGGCGCCCCGGTGAAGGGCAGCTTTGCCGACTGGACCGCCAGCATCGCGTTCGACCCGGACGCACCGGGCCCGGATATGGGCAGCGTCACCGTCGACATCGCGATCCCGTCCCTTACGCTGGGATCGGTGACCGCCGACGCACTGAAGCCGGAATTCTTCGACGCCGATACCTATCCCACCGCCCGGTACGTGGCGGCGATCCGGGCCGGCGAAACCGAGAACACCTATCTGGCCGAGGGCATGCTCACGCTGAAAGGTGTCGAGAAGCCGGTCACCCTGCCCTTCACCCTGGGCCTCGACGGAGATACGGCAGCGATGAACGGCATCGCGTCGATCAACAGGCGCGACTTCGGGATCGGGACGAAGAGCTATGGCGACGAAAAGACCGTCGCCTTCGAAGTTGAGGTGGATATCGCACTGACGGCATCCCGTACGAAATAAACTTCCCGGCAGCGGGGAGACCCGCGCCAAGGCTCGCAATGGGAGCGTGCCGGGCAGTCTGCCGCAGGACGGGTGACCGGCCGAACTGCGCATACGGACGTCGGTCATAGATTGGTCGCGCCCACCTGGATGTGCTGATGAAGGCCTCTCATCGGACGTCGACCGTCGGGATGCGTCGAACGCGCGCGCGCCGCGAGCATGACGGCCGCCGGCGCGCGGCGGCCGGGGAGCTTGTAACCTGAGGCGTCAGGCAGGCTCCCGCCCGGAAATCGCCTCGATCGAAATCTCAACCTCGACTTCATCAGAGATGAAGGGGGCGAACATGCCCAAACCATATTCGCTGCGGGTCAGCGTGGTCGTTGCCGTGAACCCGGCCGCCGGCTTTCCCTGGTTCGGCGGGAACGGATACTCACCTGCCGTGGTCAGGCTGGCATCCAGGGTGATCGGCTTGGTCACGCCGTTCAGCGTCAGGTCACCGGATATTTTCGCGGTCTCCGGCCCGGTGACGTCGATCCCGGTCGACCGGAAGCTGATCTGACGGACCTTCGGATCGAAGAAGTCGCCAGTATCGAGAAGATGCGAATCTCTGGCTGCCCAGCCAGTGTCGAAATTGGCCAGATCCAGGGTTACCTCGACCGACGAGTTGGCCGGGATGTCCCGGTCGAACAAGATCTCGCCCTCGACGCCCTGGATCATTCCGTAGGTCGTCGAGAAGCCCGCGTGATTATAGCGGAAGGCCGCGGCGCTGTGGCCCGGATCGATGCTGTAAGCGATCGGCTCGGCCGTGGCCACGGATGCCAGCGCCCCGACGACCGCGCCGAAGCCGAGGGCGGCAAGGGATACGTACGTCATGATCTTCACTCTCCTGTCGTCACCTGCAAGCGCGTGCGCGTCACGCGCCTCCGCCACCATGTTGCAGCGCAGCATCGTCAGGCAATCCCGCCCGCTTCCACATTTCACCTGCATTTCCGAACAGATGTAGGCGGGCTGCCCAAAGCCGGACGAAGCATTCGGAGCAGACTTGCATCGGCCGGCATTCCCGCTATAAGGCCGCATCTTCCGCAATCCGCAAATCGGCGCAGCCTCTCGTGGACGGGCGCGGAAGGTCACATGCCCGCCCTATGAAATGCGCCCGTGAAAGAAGGACATGGATATGCCGCTCTACGAGCATGTCTTTATCGCGCGCCAGGACCTGTCGAACGCACAGGCCGAAGGCCTCGTCGAACATTTCTCCACGGTTCTCTCCGACAACGGCGGCAAGGTCGTCGACAGCGAGTACTGGGGCGTCAAGACAATGGCCTACAAGATCAACAAGAACCGCAAGGGGCACTATGCCTATCTGCGCACCGACGCACCCGCGCCTGCGGTGCAGGAGATGGAGCGTCTGATGCGTCTCCACGAGGACGTGATGCGGGTTCTGACCGTGAAGGTCGACGCCCACAACGAAGGACCGTCCGTGCAGATGCAGAAGCGGGACGACCGCGACCGGGGCGACCGCGGGGATCGCGGCGACCGGGGTGACCGCGGCGACCGTTTCGACCGCCGTCGTTGATCCTAGCGCAGGAAGGACATTGAACCATGGCAACCAAACCGTTTTTCCGTCGCCGCAAGGTCTGCCCGTTCTCCGGCGAGAACGCGCCTGCGATCGACTACAAGGACACCCGTCTGCTGCAGCGCTACATCTCGGAGCGCGGCAAGATCGTGCCGTCGCGGATCACCGCTGTTTCGGCCAAGAAGCAGCGTGAACTGGCCCGCGCGATCAAGCGCGCCCGGTTTCTCGCGCTGCTGCCCTATGCCGTGAAGTAAGGAGCGCGACGATGGACATCATTCTTCTCGAACGCGTCGCCAAGCTGGGACAGATGGGCGAGGTGGTCTCGGTCCGGGACGGCTACGCCCGGAACTATCTTCTGCCGCAAGGCAAGGCGATGCGCGCCAGCGCCGAGAACATTGCCCGTTTCGAAACCCAGAAGGCGCAGCTCGAAGCGCGCAACCTGGAGTCCCGGCAGGAAGCCGAGTCGCTGGGCACGAAACTCGACGGCCAATCCTTCGTGGTGATTCGCTCCGCCTCCGAGGCTGGCGCCCTCTATGGCTCGGTCAGTCCGCGCGATGCCGCCGATGCTGCGACCGAAGAGGGCTTCTCGCTCGATCGCAAGCAGATCCGGCTCGCGCGCCCGATCAAGGAACTCGGCCTGCACGAGGTGCATGTGAGCCTGCATCCCGAGGTCGAGGTGACGATCACGCTGAACGTCGCCCGCTCGCAGGAAGAGGCAACCCTGCAGGCATCCGGCAAGTCGATTCAGGAACTGGCCGCCGAAGAAGAGGCCGCCGCCGAATTCGCGATTGCCGAACTCTTCGACGATCTCGGGGGCGCCGTGCTGGATGACGAAAGCGGCGTCAGCACCCCGCAACCCTGATCCCGGCAATCGCCGCAACTTTGACGTACGGGCCGTCCCTAAGGGGGCGGCCTGTTTCCTTTTGGCGGACACGGCTTGGCGGTTTCTGGGCGGGACTGCCGTCCGAGACCGGGATCCGGGCTGGATCCGCAACTTCTCCGCGTGGGGCATTTGTCGGCGCGGCACCAACCTGCCAAGATGGGCAGGTGACGCCCGGCCACGGTCCGCCGCCAGACGGGGGCCCGCAGCGCCAGGGCCACGCTCCGTCTCCGCCAACTGGGACGTTGGTGGACGCGCCACGAGGAGGGACGAACATGAAAGCATTGCGCCCGGTCGCGGCGGCGGTCGTCGCCGTGGGCCTGATCGCGGCAGCCTCCGGCATACGCGCCGACCCGACCGGAGACAGCATCGACCTCGGCGCCGTCTTCAACATCACCGGCACGCAGGCCGTGTTCGGCGTACCGTCGCGTGCGGCTGCCGATCTCGCGGCAGCGAAGATCAACGCGGCAGGCGGCGTGCTTGGGCTCCCTCTCCAACTTTCGCATATCGACGGGAACAGCTCGCCCGAGGATCTGGGTGCGCTCGTGCGTGCGCGCCTTGGAGAGACTGGCGATCTCGCCGCCCTGTTCGGCCTCGCCGACACCGATCTTGCGCTGTCCGCAGCGGGCGCCGCGGCGGAGGCGGGCCGCGTCTTCCTGACCAGCGGCGCCACCTCGCCGAAGCTGCCTGCAGAAGTGCCTGGCTTCCTGTTCCTGGCCTGCTTCGGGGACAACGTGCAGGCCGCGGCCGCGGCCGAATGGGCGTATGGCAGGAAAGGCTTCCGGACCGTCCTGGTCCTGTTCGAAGACGACAAGACCTACCCGAAGCTTCTGAAGGACTATTTCGTCACCCGGTTCGGCGAACTTGGCGGCACGATTCAGGCGGCTCTCCCGATCACACCGCGCGGCGCCGAGATTGGCCTGCCCGAGATCGGCCATCCCGATGCCATCTTTCTCAGTGTCACAACCGCCGAGGATGCGGCACCCGTCATCGGCGCGATCCGTGCGGCCGGCTATGCAGGTCCGATCCTCGGTGGAGACGGCTACGACGCCGAGGCGATCTGGGCCGCGCATCCCGAGATTTCGGATGTCTTCTTCACCACCCATGTCTATCTGGGCCCGGACAATCCCGATCCGGCGATTGCCGAGTTCGTCGCGGCCTACACCACAGAGACCGGCGAGGTCCCCAACGGCTTCGCCGCACTGGCCTATGATGCGGTCGGGCTGCTCGCCGCAGCGATGACGGCGGAAGGCTCCGCCGACCCCGACCGCATCGGCCCGGGCTTGCATGCGATCGGTGCCTATCACGGACTGACCGGCACGATCTCCTATCCCACGGGCACGCGGATCCCCAGGAAATCCGTCACCATTCTCGAGGTTGCGGCTGGCAAACAGGGCCTTGTCGAAACGCTGATGCCGACGCAGGTGCCGCCCCCCTGACCGGCACATGACAGGAGCGCGCAATGGACGCCGTCCTCCACCACCTGCTCGGCGTGGTCGTGCCAATCGCGATCTGCGTTCTCGTCGGCTTCAGCCTGGCACGCCTTGAGATTCCGTTCGACCGGAAGATGGTCGGCAAGCTGGTGCAGACCGTAGGCTACCCCACGCTCATCGTCTCGCACCTGTCCGCAGGACATGTCGATCTTCCGGCCTTTCTCGCCATGCTGGGCGCGGCCTTCGCGATGGTGGCCGCGTTCCTTTTGATCTCGGCGCTGCTGCTGACACTTCTCGGGCTGCCGCTCAGGGTCTTTCTGTCACCGATGTCGCTCAACAACGTGGGAAATGTCGGGCTTCCGGTGGCTTCGCTTGCGTTTGGAGCCGCCGGTCTGTCCTATTCCCTCGCGTTCGTCGTCGCCGTGCTGCTAGGCATCTTTACCTATGGCAGCTGGATCCCGAAGGGCAGCGTCTCCTTCCGCGAGGTGGCGACCTCGCCCGTGATCTATGCGATCGTGATTGCCCTCGCGCTTCTGGCGTGCGGCACTGCGCTGCCAACACCGGTCGGCGACGCGCTGGGGATCCTTGCCGGGCTCGCCATCCCGCTGATGCTGCTGACCCTCGGGCACTCGCTTGCGACCCTCCAGGTGGGTGCATTCGCCCGCGGCGCACTGCTGGCAATCCTGCATCTCGTCATGGCGCTCGGCATCGGCTTCGGCCTTTCCACCGCCTTCCATTTCACCGGCACCGAGCGCGGTGTCTTCATCCTGATGTCGGTGATGCCGGTTTCGGTCGCGACCTATCTTTTCGTCGAGCTCTACGCTCCCGACCGGGCGCCGGAAGTCGCAAGCCTGATCCTGGTCTCGACCATCCTGACCGTCGTCGTCCTACCGCTCGTCCTGGCCTACGGCGTGTGACGCGGCCGGAATCTGGCAGGCGCGCATGTGCCCTGAGACGACGAAGCCGGTCAGTTCCGCGGTGCAGCTGCGCCGCGTTCCTGCACGCGGGACCCGCTGCGCTCACGCAGGACATCATAGATCGGACGGTTGCGTGCGATCGTGGCGACGAGCATCGCACAGGCACAGGACACCATGATCGGCAGCAGCAGCGCCGTCGTTCCCGTCATTTCGGTCACGATGACGATGCCGGTCAGCGGCGCCCGCACGACACCGGTGAAGACTGCCGCCATTCCGGCCACGGCGAAGGTCCGCGGATCGTGCATCTCTTCAGGCATCACCTGCGCCAGCCCGAGTCCGAACAGGAGCCCCAGTTCCGCCCCCAGCACAAGAAGCGGCGCAAAGATCCCGCCCGGCGTGCCGACCGCGTAGGACAGAACGCTGAAACCGAGGCGGAACACCAGAAGCAGCGGCAACCAGTGCAGCGCCTCGTCCCCGTGCATCGCGCTGCGCACCAGGTTGTCGCCCGGTCCCACGATGTGTGGCGCGGACCAGATCAGCGCCCCGACGCCCAGACCGATGGCTGCGGCGCGAAGCACGGGTGACAGCGGGATTCGCTCCATGGCGTCCATGGCAAAGATCAACAGTCGATTGTAGACGAGCGCGAAGATTCCGGCGACGAGCCCGAACAGCACGAAGAAGGGATGCGCGAACGAGGCGGTCTGCGCCACGAGGTCGGCGGGAAGTTCGGGACCTGCTCCGATGATCTGTCCCGTCACGGTGATGGCCGCAGCCGAGGCCATCAGGGCGCAGATCGCGAGGCGAGTTTCGAAGCGGCGCACCAGTTCTTCAAGTACGAAGACCGCGCCCGCGATCGGCGCGCTGAACGCGGCGGTCAGGCCCGCACCGGCACAGGCCGCGATCAGGATGCGCTGGTCCGCCCAGGAGATTCGGAATGTCCGTGCGGTCAGATGTGCAAGGCTCGCGCCCATCTGCACGCTTGGACCCTCGCGCCCGAGTGCAAGTCCACCCGACATCGCCAGCGCGCCGCCGACGAACTTGACGACCAGCAGGCGCAGCCCGCCTGCGATCGCCGTGCCCTCGATGACCTTCTCGACATGGGGAATTCCGCTGCCGGCGGTTTCGGGCGAGAACCGGACGACCGCCCAAACCGCAAGGCCGAGCATTGCCGCGACGACGGCCATCAGGATGGCAAGGCCATGGTCGAGGTCGCGCGCCCGCGCCGCGGCTTCGGCGACCCAGCGATCCCCGAGACCGAGAACGATCCGAAAGATCGCCGCAACAAATCCCGTGGCAGCACCGGCAAGGATCGCAAGACAGGTCAGCCGGATCAGGCCACTCGCCGCACGCTCCATGTCGTTCGGGTCGTCGACCTCGTCTTCCCGAAGCATGCTCTCACCGCCAAACGGTTGCGCCTGGCGACGGCGCGGATTGCCGGCACGGCGGGCGGACCTTGCATCCGGCCGGTCCGCCGGATGCCAGCCGGATCACTCGACCGCGTCTTCCAGCGCTTCGACCGCCTTCTGCAGGTCGTCCTTACTGACTTCGCGTTCCGCCACCTGCGCCTGCGCGAAGATGTGATCGACCACCTTGTCCTCGAAGATCGGCGCGCGAAGCTGCTGCTGCATCTGCGGATTCGACTGGACGAATTCGAAGAACTGCCGTTCCTGCCCGGGGTACTGTCGTGCCTGCTGCATCACCGCCCGCGTCATCTCGGCATCGGACACCTCGACATCGGTCTTCTGGCCGAGATCGGCCAGGAACAGACCCAGCCGGACCCGCCGTTCGGCCAGTTTCTGGTGCGCATCGCTGGGCTCGACCTCGCCGTGCTCGTGGCCGTGCACCTCCGGGTGCTCCTCGTGCCACAGCTGGTGGGCGATCTGCTTCGCCTCGGCCTCGACAAGGCTCGGCGGCAGCTCGAACGCCACCAGATCGTCAAGCCGGTCGAGCAGCTGGCGCTTCAGGACCGTCCGGGCAGCTCCGGCAAACTCCGCCTCGATCCGTTCCGCGATCTGGCTGCGCAGCGAAGCCAGATCCTCGGCCCCGAACTTCTTTGCCAGGTCGTCGTCGATCTGAGCGGCGACCGGCGACTTGATCGCCTTGATGGTGCAGTCGAAAGTGGCTTCCTTCCCGGCCAGGTTAGGCGCCTGGTAATCCTCGGGGAAGCTCACCGTGACCGTGCGCACGTCGCCAACGTGAACACCGGCAAGCTGATCCTCGAAACCGGGGATGAAGGAGTTCGACCCCAGAACGAGCGGATACTCCTCGGCCGCGCCGCCCTCGAACGGCTCGCCGTCGATCTTGCCCACGAAATCGAGGACCACCTGATCGCCCGATTCCGCGTACTGGCCCTCGGGCCGGTCGGCGAAGTCGCGCGCACTGTCGGCAAGTTTGCCGAGCGCCTCGTCCACCGCGGCCTCGTCGGCCTTCACCACCATCCGCTCCAGCGCGATTGCAGTCAGGTCGGTTTCGGGGATGTCGGGCAGCGCTTCGTAGTTGAGGGCCACGTGTACGTCGTCGCCTTCCTTCCAGTCATCGTTGGTCATCTTGACCTCGGGCTGGAAGGCGGGGCGGTCGCCGCTTTCTTCAAAGTGCTTGTTCATCGCGCCGTCGATGCTTTCCTGCATCGCCTCGCCGAGAATGCGCGGCCCGAACTGCTTCTTCAGAAGCGCCATCGGCACCTTGCCCTTGCGGAAGCCCTTCATCTGGATCTCGGGCTGCGCCTCGGCCAGCTTTTCGTTGACCTTGGCCTCGAGCTCGGCCGCGCTCAGCTTGATCTCGTAGCCGCGCTTGAGCCCGTCCCGGAGGGTCTCGGTGACCTGCATCTCTCTTCCCCATTCGTGCACGGCGGCCCGGCCCACGCCGACCGCCGCCCAAAATCATTGGGGGCTTGTAGTGACGCGACCGAACGGTTGCAACCGGGAAAGCCCCGACACTTTCCCGATTGAGGTCGCCGGCCTCACCCCGCCGCGCGGGCGACGGCGATCATTTCGACACGCATGCCCGGACGGGCGAGCGCCACTTCGCCGGTGGCGCGCGCAGGCGGGTTGGCCGGGTCGACCCAGGCGTCCCAGACAGCGTTCATGCCCTGGAAATCCGCCATGTCTGCAAGCCACACCTGGACCGACAGGATGTCTGCCTTCCCGCTGCCAAGTTCGGCCAGCACCGCCTCGATCTTGGCCAGCACCTGTTCGGTCTGAACCCCGATATCGGCGGCAAGATCGTCGGGAACCTGCCCGGCCAGAAAGGCGATTTCGCCGAGGCGTACGGCCTGGCTCATCCGGGGTCCCGGGTTCAGTCTTTGGATGCTCATGGAGTCCTCTTCGGTCAGTCGTTGTCGCTTGTCGCCGCCCCGGCCCCGGCGCGCGAAGCCTCGGAAGGCGGCACGGTGGTGCGCATGGCAAGGTCGTCGAGGCCGCGCAGTGTGTCCGGCCCCACGGCTGGCCTAAGGCAGCAGGCGGTGCGGTCAAGGCCTTCAGCGCGGAAACCGGCGATCGTCAGTACCGCCTCCGGCTCCAGGCGCAGCGCCTCGGCGTCGCCGGACAGGGCTCCGCGTCCGTCCACCGCAACCGTTCCGCCCGGCCAGTCGATCCGGACGGCGCTGCCTTGAGCGGCGCCCAGGCCGGAGAGAAACGGCAGAAGCAGCACCGGCCGTCCGACCGGCCCCAGACGCAGCAGACCGCGGGAGAGGGCGGCTTCGGGCAGGTCCGCAAAATCGCAGAGCGCGGCCCCGAGCGTGATCGGGCACATCGGCCCGTCGTCCGATGGCCGCCAGCTTCCGGACGTCATCTCCGGGCGGCGCGAAGCGGCGGGTATTCTGTCGGACGCGCTCAGCCAGTCCAGAAGCGCGCCCGGCCCGTCGAGCCCGCGCTCCGACAGCCAGGCCGCAGCGCTTCCCGCCTCCTCCGCAATTCCCCAATCCATGCCGGCGCCGCGCGCAGCCTTCAGGCACAGCGCCCGGATCTCGTTTTGCGACAGGCTGGCCGCGCCGCCTGCCGGCAGCGGCGGGCCCGAGCGGGTGGGATCGTTGGGCTCAATGGTCATGGCCGATCTCCGGAAGTCATGTCGGACGGATAGGGCTCGCCCTGGAACAGGCTGATCCGCACCCACTTGTCGGATCGCGGATCGAAACGGCTGGCGCCGAAGAAGGCCAGCTTGCAGCGCATCAGATCGATTGGCAGCATGTCTTCCGCGGTCAGGTTGTCCCGCACCTCGGCGAAGGGATGGCCGGCTGTGATCTGCGCCCGCCGCACCATGTATCGGTGTTCGGGGTGATCCAGCAGGAACGCGGCAAGACGCTCGTCGCCGGACCGGGCGGCGAGCGCGGCTTCAAGCTCCCGCGCCAGCCGCGCGATGCAAAGCGGCTGTTCCCGCTCGGCACCGTCTTCGTCGAAGCGGTTGCCGAGCCGCGGTTCGAGTTTCTCTTCCGAGACATACCAGAACCGGGCTGCATTGCGGGGATCGCTGAAATCCGTTGCCAGCGCCCAGTCGTAGTGCCGCGCGAGGATGGCCCTTAGCCGCGCTACCGTCATCGCCCCGTCGATACGGAAGCTGCCCGCCTCGTCTGCACTCATGCCGTCGCTCAGATCGTCGACAAGGGCGCCATGCGGTTCCAGCATCAGCGCGAGGAGTGCCTCCTGCCCTTCCAGCGACAGGTCCCGTTCTGCCCAGCGCCAGAGCGCATCCCAGGGGTAAGGCGCAGACAGCACCCGCCCGTCCGCGACACGATCGGCAAGCCGGTCCAGATCCCGGCGCAGATCTGAAAGCCGGGCGACCTGAACCGGATGGGCGGAATGCCATAGCGCGGCATTCTCCCGAGCTGCGTCGAGGGCACGCACGAAGGCGTCGACCGTCCCCGGCGCGGCGGCGCTCTGAGCGCGGACCCGCGCCAAAGCCTCCTCGCGCGCGTTCATCCAGTTGTGCAGCAGCACCGGATGGCGGATCAGGAACGGCGCCATGCCGAGACCCGTCGAGTTGCCGACACCGAGGCCGCGCCGGATTGCGGGATCGAGCCGTACGGCGTCTGCGCCCCCACGAACGGCAGCGAGGTGTTCGACGATGTCCACGGTGAATTGCCGCGTCAGCCAGACCGACAGCATCTCGGCCTGGAACGGCGCCTGCAACTCGGGCCGATCGGCGATCGTCTCCCGGTCAGCGGCACCGAACTTGCCGGACCCGTAAACCGCGGTGGTGCGCATCAGGTAGCCGACGCTCTCGACCTCGGCCAGGTCCGGCTGGCGACCGGACGCCAGCCGCGCGACGACATGGTCGAAGAGCCGCACCGAGCGGTTCGCCCGGCTGAGAGACAGTTCGCGTGTGCTGATGCGGCCGGCCTCCTGCAAGGGCACGTTGGCCTGGAGCCGGTCGAGATCCGCCGTGGTGGGTTCGCCGTCGAAGAGGGTGAACGTCGCGTCCCAGGCAGTGGCGATGACGCGGTCCGAGCGCATCTCGTCGGGCAGGTCGTGGGCGAAGGCGACAAGGCAATAGGTGCGATCCGGTCCGGCCGCACGGTAGACGGCGCGGCCGACACCGGTTGCGTCGATGTCCCAGACCGGACGGTCGAACCGCCAGCCATCGCGCGCGACGCGGCGAAGCAGCCCGCGCAAGAACGAAAGGCGTGTCGGGTGGGCGCTTCCCATCCGGTCGAGTCGCATCACCACGGACGGGGACCGGTGGAGATCCGCAGGTTTGAGATCGGGAGTGAGGGTGGCGCAGTCCATGGGATCCTCGCAAGAGATTTCGGCCGGGCGGAAGGGGCTGCCGGAGCCTCCCCCTCCCAGGCAGCGATCAGGCCTTCCGGCCGAGGGCGAGCACGATCCGGGGAGCATCCCAGAGCGAGGGCAGCAACACCAGCGAGACCGGGACGGCGGTGACGACGATGAAGCTCTGCAGTTTGCCGATGCCCCCTGCCCCGGTCGAGATCAGGATCAGTGCCATGACGCCCATCGCGATTCCCCAGAAGGCGCGCAGCGCCGGCGAGGGATTGTCGTCCGACATCGACGTCGCGATGACGTAGCTCATCGAGTCGCTGGTCGTCGCCACGAAGATCATCGTCAGGACCAGGAACAGGAGAGACAGGATGAAGCCGAGCGGCATTGCCTGAGTGATCGCCAGCAGTCCGGCCGGCAGGTTGAAGCCCTCGAACGGGCCGGAGATGATCCCCGGCGTCATCTGTTCCAGCGCGATGCCGGTGCCGCCGATGATCGAGAACCAGAAATTGGTGACCAGCGGCGCGATGATCGACAGCATCAGAATGATCGAGCGGACGGAGCGGCCGCGGCTGACCCGGGCGATGAAGATCGCCATCAGCGGCCCGTAGCCCAGGAACCAGCCCCAGAAGAAGACCGTCCACCAGCCGAGCCAGCCCGGCACGCCGAAAATTCCCGCATCGCCACGATACATCGACATGTCGACGAAGTTCGACAGATAGACCTTCAGACCGCCGGAAAAGCCGTCGAAGATATAGAAGGTCGGTCCAGCGACGAGCATGAAGGCGAGCAGGACGAAAGCGAGGATGACGTTGAGCTTCGAGAGAAGCTGGATCCCCTTCGACAGACCCGAAATGGCCGAGACCGTGTAGAGGCTCGCAAGCGCCAGGATCACCGCGGTCTGGGTGACAAAGCTGTCGGGGATGCCGAAGAGCGCGTTGAGTCCGTAGGACATCTGCAGGCCGAGGAAACCGATCGGACCCACCGTCCCGGCCACGACCGCGATGATGCAGGTCGCATCCGCGATCAGGCCGATCGGACCCGTCAGCGCGCGATCCCCGAAGACCGGATAGAGCAATGTGCGCGGCGCCAGCGGCAGACCCCTGTCGTAGTGGTAATGCATGAACATCACCGTGGTCAGCGCGCCCAGGATCGCCCAGGCAAGAAAGCCCCAGTGCAGGAAGCTCTGCGCCAGCGCAGTATGGGCACGCGCCGCCGGATCGCCCGCGAGGTCGCCGAAGAGCGGCGGGGTCGAGAGATAATGCGCAATCGGCTCGCCCGCGGCCCAGAACACGCCGCCGCCCGCAAGCAGCGTGCACATGATCATGGACCCCCACTGGAACAGGGTAAACTCCGGCCGGTCGAGCTGACCCAGCCGCACCCGTGCTCCCGGAAGCACGCAAAGCCCCAGCCCGATCACGAAGGTCGCCAGCAGAAGCGCCTGCCAGTAGAGGCCGAAATAGGTGGCGGCGAAATTGAAGCCCCAGTCCACCATCGCGCCGAGGGCATCGATATCGAACAGGGCCAGCGCGCAGAACAGCAGGATGAACCCGCCGGTGATCGCGAACAGGGGTTTGTCCACCCGTCCAAGCGCAGCGTCGAGGCTGCCGGTATGCGTCGTGTCGGTCATCGGATCTCCTCCCGAATGTCGTGTCGTCCCGTAAGTCCGGGGTCTCATTCCGCGGCGCGCGGCAGACGCGTTCCCGCCGTCTCTGCCGGACCGAAGCTCGTCTCGAAGAAGCGCAGCCAGTTGCAGCCCATCACGGCCGCCACGTCGTCCGCATCCATGCCTGTGGCGCGCAGCCCGTCGGCGATCCGGCCGAAATCGCGGTTGCCACCGAACCAGTCCGGCATGGCCGGGAACCCGGGTGCCGCGGCGCTGCCTTCGCCGTAGTCGATCGACTTGGTCCAGCGGCCGACCCGCATCCATTCGACGACGCTGTCGGGCTGGTCCTGGCAGAGATCGGTGCCGATGCCGACATTGCCGATCCCCATCAGGTCGGCGGTGCGGGCGACCATGTCGCAATAGTCCTGCAACGTGCAGGCGCTGCCGCCCTTCAGATGATGCGGATAGACCGAAAAGCCCAGCATTCCGCCGGTCTCGCCCAACGCGCGCAGCACGGTGTCCGACTTGTTGCGCAACGCCGGGTGCCAGCCGGACGGGTTCGCATGGGTGATCGCGACCGGCCGGCTGGACTGGGCAATGGCATCGAGCGTCGAGCGTTCGCCGGAATGGCTCATGTCGATCACCAGCCCGACGCGGTTCATCTCGGCCACCACCTCGCGGCCCATCCGGGTCAGGCCGGTATCCTCGGCCTCGTAGCAGCCCGAGGCCAGCAGCGACTGATTGTTGTAGGTCAGCTGCATGAACCGGAGACCGAGCGTGTGCAGCACCTCGACCAGCCCGATGTCATCTTCCATGCAGGACGGGTTCTGCGCACCGAAGAAGATCGCCGTGCGTCCGGTCTGCCGCGCCCGCGCGACGTCCGACGCGCTGAGGCCCTGAAAGATCAGGTCGGGAAAGCGCTCGAACCAGCGGTTCCAGCGCTCGATGTTCAACACCGTCTCACGGAAGGTCTCGTGATAGGTGATGGTGACGTGGACCGCATCGACGCCGCCCGCGCGCATCTCGCGGAAGATCTTCTCGGACCAGTTGGCGTATTGCAGCCCGTCGATCAGCGGCGTCATTCCGGCTCTCCTGCCGCGACATAGGCGGTCTTCACGGCGGTGTAGAATTCAGCGGCGTAGCGCCCCTGCTCGCGCGGGCCGTAGGACGAAGCCCCGCGACCGCCGAACGGCACGTGATAATCGGTGCCCGCCGTCGGCAGGTTCACCATCACGCAACCTGCCCGTGCGTTGGCGCGGAAATGCGCCGCCCGAGCGAGCGAGCGGGTCATGATTCCGGCAGTCAGGCCGAAGGCGCTGTCATTGGCGATCGCCAGCGCCTCGTCATAGCTGCCGGCCCTGATCACGCTGGTGATCGGCGCAAACATCTCTTCGCGGTTGATCCGCATGTCGTTGCGGGTGCCCGCGAAGACAGCCGGGGCCATGAAGTAGCCGTCGGTGGGACGTTCGAGCCGGGTGCCGCCGCACAGCAACTCCGCCCCCTCGGCCTTTCCGGCAGCGATATAGTCGAGGTTCTGGGCAAGCTGGCCCGCGCTGACCACCGGGCCGATCTGGGTCCCTTCTTCCAACGCGTGTCCGACCTTCAGCGCCTGCGCCGCGGCGACCAGCTTCTCTACGAAGGCGTCGTGGAGCTTCTCATGCACGATCAGCCGGCTGGCCGCGGTGCACTTCTGGCCGGTGCCGCCGAAAGCCGCATTCGCCGCATGAGCCACGGAAAGGTCGAGATCAGCATCGTCCATGACGAGCATCGGGTTCTTCGAGCCCATCTCCAGCTGTAGCTTGGTCATGTTGGCAATGGCGGCGGCGGCGATGCCGCGCCCGACCGGCACCGATCCGGTAAAGCTGATGGCATGGATCGCCGGGCTTTCTACCAGGCGCTGTCCGATCTCACGTCCCGAGCCGGTGACCAGATTGAAGAGGCCGGCGGGAATGTCCTGCCGCGCGATGATCTCGGTCAGTGCGACGGCACTGGCCGGGGTCAGGTTGGCCGGCTTCCACACCACGGCGTTGCCGAAGGCCAGCGCCGGGGCGATCTTCCATGCCGGGGTGGCGACGGGAAAGTTCCACGGGCTGATGATCGCGACGACGCCGACCGGCTCGCGGCGGACGTCGATCTCGACCCCCTTCCGGACGCTTTCGGCCAGATCGCCATGGCCACGCAGCGCCTCAGCGGCGAAGTAGGTGAAGAACTGACCGGCGCGGTAGACCTCGCCGCGCCCCTCGGCCAGCGGCTTGCCTTCCTCGCGCGACACCAGCCGGCCGATCTCGTCCGCCCGCGCCATCAGCTCGGTCCCGATCGCCATGAGCACGTCGTGGCGCTTCTGCACCCCGGCGGCCCACCAGCGCGGTTGCGCCCGGCGCGCGGCCTCGATCACCTCGTCGAGTTGAGCCGTCGTCGCCTGCGGGCAGAGTCCGATCAGATCGGAGACATCCGACGGGTTCCGGTTCTCGATCGCCGTGGCGCCGTTCTCCCAGCGGCCATCGATGTAAAGTCCATTCATGTCCAGCATCGGGTCCTCGCATTGCATGCGCGGATCTAGACGCTGGCACCGATTTCATTCAATCTGGAACTTCTGAACCTTATTTCAGGATTTCTTAAGTGGCGGTCAAACTGGAAATGCTGCGCGTCTTCCGCGTCGTGGCCGAACAAGGGCATCTGACCGGCGCCGCATCGGTCTTGGGCCGCACGCCGTCCGCCGTGTCGATGATGCTGGCACAACTCGAAGATCATATCGGCGCGCCGCTTTTCGAAACCGATCGCAAGAACCGCCTCACCCCGCTCGGCCAGCTTGTGCTCGAGGAAAGCAGCCGCGCGACGGACGCCTTCGCCCGCAGCGTCGACGCAATTGGCCGCCACGCGATGTCGACCGCCGGAACGGTGCGGATTGCCGCCGTGCCATCGGCGACAGTCACCCTGCTCCCCGGGATCATCACCGCCTATCGCCGGTTGCGTCCCGAAGTGCGGCTGGAGATCAGCGACGTGGACAGTGCCGCGGTCCGTCGGCGGGTGATGCTGGACGAGGCGGATATCGGCATCCTCTCGGCAGCCGTGGGCGAGCCCGCGGACGGCGAGGTTATCCTCGAGGATGATCTGGGCATCCTCTGCCGCAGCGCGGGTCCCATAGACGCCCGGCTCGCCGAAGGCATGGAGTGTCAGTGGGACCTTCTCCGGCTGGAGCCGCTGATCGCCAACCCGCTCTGCCAGCTCGTGGACAATCCCTGCATTGCGGCGCTTCTGGCGGCCTGCAATCTCGAAGCGCGCAATACGACCGCGCTGATGTCCTTTGTCCGCAACGGGCTCGGTGCCACGATCCTACCGTCGAGCGCCATCCTGGACCAGCCCGAGGGTCTGGCCTTCCATGCGCCGAAGGACCCACAGACGCGGCGGCAATTGCGCAAGATGCGCCGGGACCAGTCGCATTTCAGTCCGGCGGTCTCTGCCTTCTGGTCTGCGCTTCGGGCGGTGGACTGACGAACGGGCGCGATACGCACAGGCCGGTTGCAGACGCACCATTCCGGTGAGAACCCCGCGAACACGTGATGTCGAAGTGGCCGCGCGGTCGCTTGCATGGCCTCCTGATCGGCCGTTACATCAAGGCATTCGCATCCATCCTGTCGAGCCGGAGTTCACGATGATCCGATCTGCCCTCGTCGCCGTCTGGCTTGCGGTCCTTGCCCTGCCGGGGGCCTCGGGTGCCGGTCCGTTCACCGCATTCGAGACCGACTTGCTCGACGCCTATGCCGCCTACCGGACGGCCCTGTTTCAAAGCAACATGGGCAACGCCGCCGCGACCTCGCAGGCGCTCGATCTGTTTGCCGGGCGTTGGGGGGCGATATCCGCCACCTGGGGCATGACCCCGCCGCCGCAATATGCCGACGACCCGGCTTTCGGGCAGACTCTGAAAGAGGTGGGAGACACCATCACACGAGCCACGAAAGACGTGAAGGCCGACAATCTGCCTGCGGTACATGCCACGCTGGAAAAGGTCCGCGACGAGATCGGCGCCCTGCACGAGCGCAACGGCCTGATCGGCTTCTCGGATCGAATGAATGCCTACCACACCGAAATGGAACGTGTGATCGGTCTCGACCTGCGCAATCCCGATGCCCAGCAGCTGCAGTCCTTGTCGGACGGCGCGGCTGTGCTGGCATATCTGGCGGCCGAGATCGCCGCGAATCCCGCGCCCGGCTCCGCAGATCCGGCATATCAGGGTCTCGTCGAAGGACTGACGACGAGCGTCGCCACCCTTCAGGCGGCCGTGCGTACCGGAGACGCCGCAGCCTGCCGCGCCGCCGTGGCGAAACTCAAACCGGCCTATTCCAAGCTGTTCCTGCGCTTCGGCTAGTACCTCTGCCCTCCCGGCGCCGCGCGATCGCGCGCCCTTGTTGCGGCTCCGCCCGATCTGCGGGGCCCATTCACCTTGGCCGCACGTGCCGGTTCAGACGTCCGCCCGACACGCCGGACTTGACTTGACGGTCAGGGGATGGAAGGCCACCGCGGCACGACCAGCGACGGAGGGGCCAGAGTGACACGGGTACTGAACCAGACACGCGGCCCCGGCCATCCGGATGCGGTGGTTTTCGCCTGCGACGACGGCCACCTGCCTTTCGCGCTTTTTGCTGCGGACCGGATCCTCAGAACCGAACCCGATGGGCGGTTCGACGTGATGATCTGCATGCCCGACATCTCGAACGTGCCCCAACGGCATCTCGCGGGACCCGTGCGGTTCTGCCAGGTCGACTTCGCGGCGCTGCCCGAAGTGCCGATGGTGAAGGCCTGGATTTCGAACGCCACCTATTTCCGCTGGGTGCTTCCGGCCGCGTTCGACGGGCAGTACCGGTCGCTCTTCTACCTCGACACCGACACCTACCTCGCGCGAGCCGGGATCCAGCGGCTGTTCGATTCCGTCGACCGGCCGGTGCCGCTGGCGGCCGTGCAGGATTTTCAGCGCTACGTCTTCCTCGACGAGAAGCGCAAGCAGAAGGTCGAGGCCAAGCTGCGCGATCTCGGCGGAAAGAACGGCGAATACTACAATGCGGGCGTTCTGCTCATGCAGCCCGAGCATTTCCTTGCCATGGACGGCACCAAACGCTTCTTCGCGGCGGCGGTGGAGAACGTGAAATACCTGCCGATCCACCGCGATCAGGATCAGGGCGCGATGAACCTCGCCTTCGCCGACGACGTCATCCCGCTCAACCCGCTCTACAACTGGGCCTCGCGCGCTTGGCTCAATCCGCCGCTGGTCGAGGAATTCAAGCCCTACATCTTGCATTTCGCCGGTCGCGGAAAGCCGTGGAACAAGCAGGACGATCCCTATATCGCGACCTTTGCGCCGGAATACCTGAAGTTCCTGACCCGCGAAGTGCCGGGCTATGCGCCGAAGACGGCGCTCGACACCGCAGACTGGCGGCTCGAGAACCCGAAATACGGTATCCGGATTCTGGACGAGATCCGCACGGCGCTCTACCGGCGGCGCTTCCGCCGCAAGCTCGAGCGCGCCTGGAACGAGGATTTCGAAGGGAAATGCGCCAAGATGCGCGCTGCGCTGGCCGAGGCGACCCTGGGATGACAGCCTCACCGGGATCGGCAGACATCTCGGTCGTCATCCCGCTGCACGACAAGGCGGCCCACATCTCGCAGGCGCTGGACTCGGTCCGGGCGCAGACCGTCGCCCCGGCCGAGACCATAGTGGTCGACGACGCCTCGTGCGACGCAGGCCCCGAGATCGCGCGTGCGTCGGGCCTGCCGAATCTGCGGATGCTCCGGCGCGAGGTTCCGGGACCGGGCGGGTATGCCGCGCGCAACGTCGGCGCAGGTGCGGCAAAAGCGCGATGGATTGCCTTTCTCGACGCCGACGACACCTGGAAGCCCGGACATCTGGAAGCGGTATCCGCGATCCTGTCGGCCCATCCCGATGCCGGTGTCGTCTTCATGAGTTATGAAAAGACCGGCCCCCGTGGCGTATCGGTGCGGCGCGAAGTTGACACGGATCGCTGGCTCGACCTGCGCGCCTGTCTTGCCCTTTTCGCGGAACGGGACATCTTCCACACCAACGGTGCCGTGATCGACCGGGATCTCTACGCGCGTGCGGGCGGCTTCCCCGAAGCGAAGGGCTTCGGACGCGGCGGCGATTCCGATTTCTGGCTGCGGCTGATCGTGGCCAATGGCGGTGCCTTCCTCGGCGCCGCCGTGACCAGTTCCTATCACAGCCAGTATTCCGGCGTTCTGAGCAAGATCTCGACGGTCGGGGCCCAGCATCCGGTGCGCCGGACGGTGGCGCGGCTGATCGCCGAAGGCGCCGATCCGTCGCTCACGCCGCTCCTGAAGCGGCTGGCGAACCGCAAGACCCTGCAATGGGTGCGTCCGCTGCCGAACCGCCGGATCGCCACGAAGCTGCAGCTTCTCGGGACGCTCTACCCCGCCGTGCTCGGCCGCGACGATCTCCGCGGCATGGCGCGGTCCTTCCTGAAGAACTGGTAGCCGCCGCCCAGCCGCAAGGACGCGAACGGACCGTGCGGTCGTTGTCAGCCGGCGCGCTGCCGCTGCGCGACCGTTGCCTGTCGTCCCCGCAACTCCGTCGCTCAATCGAGGACGTGGGACACTTCGTACATCACCGGCTCGAAGCTCCGGCACAGCTCGTTGATCTTGCGGTTCCGCTGCCGCATTTCGTCGGTCCGCAGCATCGCCTGAAAGTCCTCGCGCCGCTTCCACTGGCTGTAATTGGCGATCCGGGTCTGGGCGTCGTTGACGTGCAGCGCCGCGGAAATGAACCCGGGCTGCTTCGAGATGAAGGTGTCGTAGGCGTCCTTCAGCGCGTCGAGCAGGTCGTGACAGGTTCCGGGCGTCATCTCGAACGTGGTGATGACGGTCTGGTGCGGGCCGTGCGCGGTGATGTCCATGAATGCGTCCTCCTCGGTCCAGCCTAACAAGGCGCGGGCCGGGGTAAAGGGGCCTCGCATCGCCCCGGCTTCACGGTTAACGGCGCCTTAACCGCCGCGCCGCTACCGCATCCGAAACGGGGGCGTCATGCGGGCCAAAGCGATCACCTGCGCTCTGATCTTCCTTCACGGAGAGGCCGCCGCAAGCGCCTGGCCGCAACAGGACGGGCACGCCTTCCTGTCGCTCGGCTACGAGGTCGCGGTGCCGCGGGACGAGCTGCGTGCCGATGCCGACGACCCCGCTCCGGAATTCGAGGGCTACCGCACGGTCTATTTCGAATACGGGCTGACGCCGCGGCTGACGGTCGGTCTCGATTACGGCGGGATCGAGACCAACATCACCGGCATCGTCAATGACGAGATGGAGCGGCTCGCCAAGCAGCAGGGCTACACGTCCGAGCAGCTCGCCGCGCTCGACGCCACCGACCAGCCGGTGATCGCGACCTGGTCGGGGATCGCCTTCCTTCGTGCCGCCATCGGCCCGCTCGATGCGCGCCACCGTTTCGCCGTCCAGCTCGGCTTCGGGCAGCGCCACTACGAACAGAAGGGCCTCTATTACGGGCTGGAGGAGATGAAGACCGAAACCATCCTGCGCCCGGCGGTCGCCTATGGCTACGGTTTCGGCGGCGCACGTGTGTCGGGCTGGGCCGGGCTCGAGGCCAGCGTCGAGTTTCGCGAGCACACGTCGGGCGAGCCGAAGAAGCTCGATGCCATTCTTGGCCTGCGCCTGGGAGAGGCCTCGCGCCTCGCCTATCTCCTGGCTCTGCAATCCGGCGATTTTCCCGGCTCGGATCCCTACGCGAAGCTTCTGCCGGGCGTCGTCGTCCGGGTCTGGCGCAACCTGTCTGTCGAATCTTCGCTGATCTGGGGCGTGGCCGGCGACAGGACGGTCGGCGCCCGGATCGGGCTCTGGGTGGAGTTCTGACCGCAATCCCCGGCCTTGCGCCCGCACCCGGAACCGGTAGGGTCGCGCCATGGCCGCGACCGACCCGATCCGCCTGACCGATGACGACGCCCGCGCGCTTGCGCTGCGCCTGATCCGAGATGCAAGGTTCGGCGCGCTCGGCGTCCTTGACCCGGCCAGCGGCGCGCCCGTGGTGACGCGCATCGCCGTGGGCACCACGCCCGATGGCCAGCCCCTGACGCTGGTTTCCGCCCTCGCCGCCCATACCACGGCACTGCGGGCGGATCCGCGCTGTTCGCTCCTCCTGGGCGAGCCCGGGGATCGCGGCGATCCGCTCACCCATCCCCGGATCACGCTCGCCTGCCGCGCCATGTTCACCGACCGCGCCAGCCCCGATCATGCGCGGCTCCGCACCCATTATCTGGCGTCGCACCCGAAGGCGCAGCTTTACATCGATTTCAGCGATTTCAGCTTCGCGACGCTCCGTATCGAGGCCGCAGCGCTGAACGGCGGCTTCGGCAAGGCGTTTCGCCTCACCACTGGCGATCTGGGGCTCTGAGCCCGCACCTGACACCACGATTACGAAATCGTACGTCGCGGCCGAGCTTGCCGATGGCCGACAGCCGGGGGCGTCAGACCACTTCGCCGGCCAGCGCCTTCTCGATCAGCGCGACGGTTTCAGACACCCCGTAAAGCGCAATGAAGCCGCCGAAGCGGGGACCCTGGCTCGCCCCCAGAAGCACCTCGTAGATCGCGGTGAACCAGTCCCTCAGGGGCTCGAAACCGTGTGCCTTGCCGACTGCGAAGACCGCCGATTGCAGTGCCTCGGGATCGGCCGGACCGTCCCACGCAGACAGCTGCGCAGCCAAGTCTTCGAGCGCCGCGCGTTCGCGCGCATCGGGCGCCCGGAAGGTCTTCGCCGGCCGGACGAAATCTTCGTAATACTGCACCGCATAACCCGCCGCGGCGTCGAGGCCGGGATGGGTCTCGGGGCTCGCCTCCGGCGCGTAGCGGGCGATGAACCCCCACATCGTCGCCTTGTCGTGGGCGGAGGCCGCCGAGGCAAGGTTCAGCAGCATCGAGAACGGCACCACCATGTCGGAGGCCGGCACATCGGCGCCATGGACGTGATAGACCGGGTTGTCGAGGCGCGCCTTCGCGTCCTGCGCCGGGTAGGCGCGAAGCTGCTGGTGGTATTCGTCGACCGCCTTCGGGATCACGTCGAAATACAGCCGCTTCGCGGTCTTCGGCTTGAGATACATGAAGTAGCTCAGCGATTCCGGTGCGGCATAGCGCAGCCAGTCCTCCATGCTCAGTCCGTTGCCCTTGGACTTCGAGATCTTCTGGCCGTTCTCGTCATTGAAAAGCTCGTAGCTCAGCGAAACCGGCGGCGCCTTTCCGAGTGCCCTGCAGATCTTCGACGACTGGGTGACGCTGTCGATCAGGTCCTTGCCGGACATCTCGTAGTCGACGCCAAGCGCCGCCCAGCGCAGTGCCCAGTCGGGCTTCCACTGCATCTTGACATGGCCTCCGGTGACCGGAATCTCGACCTTTTCGCCGTCGGGCTCCCGATAGACGATCGTGCCCTTCGCGACGTTCCGTTCCAGCGTCGGAACCTGCAGGACGTGGCCGGTCTTCGGACTCACCGGCAGGAAGCAGGAATAGGTCTCGCGACGTTCGGGGCCGAGTGTCGGAAGCATGATCTCCTGAATCTTCTCGAACCGCTCAAGTGCAACCAGCAGCGTCTCGTCGAACCGGCCGGAAGTGTAGTAGTCGGTGGCCGAGGCGAACTCGTAGTCGAAGCCGAACCCGTCGAGAAAGGCCTTCAGCATCGCATTGTTGTGCTGCGCAAACCCGTCGTGGCAGCCGAACGGATCGCGGACCCGGGTCAGCGGCAGGTTCAGGTCCTCGCGCAGCTGCTCCTGCATCGGAACGTTGCCGGGAACCTTGCGAAACCCGTCCATGTCGTCCGAGAAACAGATCAGCCTGGTGGGAATGTCCGACAGGACCTCGAACGCCCGGCGCACCATCGTGGTGCGGGCGACCTCGCCGAACGTGCCGATATGAGGCAGGCCCGAGGGGCCATAGCCGGTCTGGAACAGCACATGGCCCTTTTCCGGCGGTGCCTTTTCGTACCGCTGGAGCACCCGGCGGGCCTCCTCGAAAGGCCATGCCTTGGACCGCATCGCGGCGTCTCTGAGATCGGACATCGCTGCCTCCATGCTTGCGCGGCTTTCCCTATTGGTCCGCCCTGCCAAGGTCAATCGACCGCTACAGCGGCTTGCCCGGCGCGCACGGCCCGGCTACCTACGTCGCCAACCCGACTGCCAAGGATGCCCGTGTGACCGACGCCCCGCACCCCCTGACCCCGCAAGACGCCCTCGTGGCCATCATGGTCGCCGCCTCGGCGTCGGATTCCAACATCCGCACGTCCGAACTGGTCAAGATCCAGTCGATGCTGAACCATCTGCCGATCTTTGCCGAATACGATATCGACCGGCTGTCGCGGGTCACCAGGATGGTATTCGAGCTGTTCGAGAACGAGGAAGGGCTCGAAGCGCTGTTCGGTCTGGTGCGGGACAACCTGCCCCCGCGGCTGAACGAAACCGCCTATGCCCTGGCCTGCGATGTGGCGGCGGCCGACGGCAAGCTCAGCGGCGAGGAGTTGCGGCTTCTGGAAGAGATCCGCGATGAACTGAACATCGACCGCCTGCATGCGGCGGCGATCGAACGGGGCGCAAGGGCGCGGCACATGGTGCTCTGACCCGCACGGGTCAGGCTGCCGACTCGCCCCACATCCGGACCAGATCGAACTGGAGCTTGCGTGACCGCCCTGTCCAGCCCACGGTTCCGGGCGGGCGGTCTTCGTCGCCCGGCGCGATCCGGGCGCGCGCCGCCATGTCGGCGGTCAGGATCGCGAATACCATCGGGGTGCCGTCGAACGGTTCGACATAGCCGGCCAGAGCGCTGACGAAATTGAGCGTCCCGGTCTTGGCATCCACCTGAAGCGGTACCGGCTTGCCGCTGTCGTCAAATAGCTGGATCGACTTGAGCGCGCGGCGCAGCGTGCCGTCGGGGCCGAGCCGGACCAGCGCGGTGCAGAGATCGTGCGCCGTCACCCGCGACTCCTCACCCAGACCGGAATGGTCGACGAAATGGCTCGACGTCATTCCCAGCGCATCCCGAGCCCAGGCGGTCATCGGCGCCGCACTGTCTGCCAGCGAAGCAGGCGCCATCCCCAGCCGAGCCGTCGTCGCCGTCAGGCCCAGGACTTCGGCGGTCAGGTTGTTGGAATACTTGAGCATGTCCCGCGCGATCTCGAAGAGAGGCGGGCTTTCCACACTCGCCAGCACCGCCCCCTGTGGAATGGCGTCGGGTCGCCGGGCCTGCGGCAGGACGAGGCCCCGGGACCGGGACAGACTCTGGAACACCTCGGCGGCGTAGACCGCGCTGTCGCGCACGGGCAGCCATCGCGTTCCGCCGCCGCCGAGCGCCCCGCGCGCCACCGTCCAGAGCTCCTGCCCGGTCGCGGGATCGGTCTCGAACGTGTAGACGGGCGCCGCCCGGCTGACGAGCTGCATTGCCGAATGAGTGACCAGCGGCGCGGCCGAATCCTCGCCCGCCTCCATCCGCAGGTCGTAATCCGCCCCCTTCAGGCGCCATCCGAAATGGACCCGGTTGTAGTTCAGGTTCAACCCCGAGACCGAGGCGTTGTAGCCCAGATGGGCCGGCTGGCCCGGATCGATCATGGCGATCTGCGGAAGCGCGCCGTCCCAGACGAGAAAGTCTCCGGTAACCTCGGTCAGCCCGATCCGCGCCAGTTCGTCGGCCAGCGCCGACAGTGCCTGGGTGTCGAGATCCGGCGCGCCGCCGCCTGCGAGGACCAGATCGCCCTCGAGGCGGCCGTTGCGGACCGGCCCGGTGCCGATCACCCGCGTCGCGAAACGGAATCCCGGTCCGAGCGTGTCGAAGGCATAGGCCGCGGTCACCGTCTTCAGCACGCTGGCAGGCGGCAGGGCGAGATCGGGGATGACCGACGTGACCGGCTTGCCCGACCGCGCATCAGCCAGCGCACAGGTGACGCTGCCGGAGAGATGCGCGGCAGCGATCAGTTCCGCCGTCTCCTTGACGGGATCGGGCTTCGGGCGGGCTTCGGGCGGCGCGCCGCGCGCCACCGGCCGCGGCGACTCGATGACATCTCCAAGCGCCGGCGCAATCCCGAGGCCGGCCAGTCCGGCCAGGACGGAGCGGCGAGAAATCCCGTGGAGCCCTGAGTTCATGGGCCATGAAAGCCACGCACCGGGCAATTTCTCAAGCCTGAAACAGGTCACATTGTCGCGGCCTGTGGCGGTTTCGCAGCAGCCGCCGGTGAGATTTCCGTTCGCGGCTCAGCGAACCCATTCTCCGCGCTCGCGGATCGCGGTCGACGAGATCGCCACCTGCGGACCGCGCAGATAGCACCAGGCCGGCGGCACCGCACCGCCCAGAAGCGGCGCCTCGGCATCCTTCAGCCGGTCGCTGCGGAACAGCCGCGATGCGCGCGAGGTGCGGGCCCAGATGGGATCGCCGGGCCGGGCGATCACCCCCACGGGCACGTTGGCGAAGATCGACGGCCAGCGTTCCCAGCGGTGAATGGTGGCAAGATTGTCCGCCCCCATCAGCCAGGTGAACCGCACGCCCGGATAAAGCGCGATCAGCGCTTCGAGGGTCTCGGCGGTCACCCGTGTGCCAAGCCGGGCCTCGGCATCGGTCACGACGACCCGCGGATGGCACATCACAGCACGAGCCGCCGCGAGCCGCACCGGAAGCGGCGCCGGACCGGCGGACTTCAGCGGATTACCGGGAGAGACCAGCCACCAGACGGCGTCGAGACCGAAGCTCTTCAGTGCCGTAAGGGTCAGATGGACATGACCGCGATGCGGCGGATCGAACGACCCGCCGAGCAATCCGATTCGTTGCCCGGCCCGGGCCGGAGGAAATTCCGCCTTCACACGCGCGCCGCCTCTCCCAGATGTGCCGTGACGTCCGTCATCGCGTCATCCGGCACCGGTCGCATCGTGCGATCTTCGACCACGGCGGGAGTCAAACTGCAACCCGTCTTGACTGAGCGGAAATCTGCCGAGAAAGCCTTGGACATCCCTGTCGCGACCTTCCATCTTGAGGCCGCTGGTTCCCGCGCAACATTAGTGACGAGGCGGACGATGAAATACCTGAGCTTGCTGGCGGCCACACTTGTGGCGCTGGCCGTGTCGCAAGCGCCTGCACAGCAGGTCTCCGAAGTCATCGCCCCCGAGGTCCCTTCCGTGGACCGCGTCACGCCGCTCGCCGACACCAAGCAGACGGCGCTCGATGCCAAGAAGGCCGGCAAGCCGGTCGAAGCTGCGGACTGGATGGTTTCGGTCGCCGATCCGCGCGCTGCCGAGGCCGGCGCGAAGATCCTTGCTCAGGGCGGCACCGCGGCGGACGCGATGGTTGCGGTGCAGGCCGTGCTGGGCCTTGTCGAGCCGCAATCTTCCGGCCTGGGCGGCGGCGCCTTCCTTGTCTGGTACGACGCCGCAACCGGCACCCTGAGCACGCTCGACGGGCGTGAAACCGCGCCGCTGGAGGCAACGCCGACCCTGTTCCAGACCGCCGATGGCGCCCCGATGGGGTTCTGGGACGCCGTGATCAGCGGCCTTTCGGTCGGCACGCCCGGCACGCCCGCGCTGATGGAGGCCGCACAGCGCCGCTGGGGAAAGTCCAACTGGCCGTCGCTCTTCGCTGACGCGATCGCACTGGCCGAAGGCGGGTTCGAGGTGTCGCCGCGGCTCGCAAAATCGGTCGAGGAGAACGCCGACTCGCTGGCGCGCCAGGCGCGCGCCGCGACGTATTTCCTGCCGGACGACAAGCCGGTGGCGGCAGGCACGGTACTGACCAATCCCGCCTATGCCCGGACATTGCGGATGATCGCGTCGGACGGATCGCGCGCCTTCTATACCGGCGAGATCGCCGCGGGCATGGTCGATACCGTGCATGCTGCCACTCCGCCGGGGCTCCTGTCGCTGGTCGACCTGTCGCTCTACCGCGTGATCCAGCGAAAGGCGATCTGCGCCGAGTATCGCGGCCACGACGTCTGCGGGATGGGTCCGCCCTCGTCGGGCGCGCTGACGGTCGGCGAAATCCTCGGGATGCTCGACCATTACGACCTTGCGGCCCTGGGGCCCGACAACCCGCAATCCTGGCGGCTGATCGGTGACGCGTCCCGCCTCGCCTTCGCCGACCGCGACCGCTACATGGCCGACAGCGACTTCGTGCCGATGCCCACGGAAGGACTTGTCGACCGCACCTATCTGGGCGAACGGGCCAAGCTGCTCGCCGGCGACGATGCGCTTCCCGAGGTCACTCCGGGAGAGCCTGCCTTCAGCCACGCCCTGAACTGGGCCGACAATGTCGATATCTCGATGCCGTCGACGTCGCAGATCTCCATCGTCGACGGCTATGGCAATGCCCTGTCGATGACGACCACCGTCGAGAGCGCATTCGGCTCGCGGCTGATGGCGCCGGGCGGGTTCCTGCTCAACAACGAGCTCACCGATTTCAGCTTCGCGAGTCAGACCAACGGCGTGCCCGTCGCCAACGCCGTTGCGCCCGGGAAGCGGCCGCGTTCATCGATGTCGCCCACGATCGTGATGCTTGATGGCGCGCCCCGGCTCGTGATCGGCTCGCCCGGGGGATCGCAGATCATCGGCTACGTGGCGCAGGCGATCATCGCCCATCTCGATTGGGGCATGGACGTGCAGCAGGCGGTGTCGATGCCGCATCTGCTGAACCGGGGCGGTCCGTTCGAAGTGGAAGCCGGGACCCCCGCCGAGGAGCTGGCGCCCGCGCTCTCCGAACTGGGCTACGAGGTCAAGCCGCGCGAGATGACTTCGGGGCTTCAGGCAATCGCCGTGACACCGGTCGGCCTGTCGGGCGGCGCCGATCCGCGCCGGGAAGGAATCGCGCTCGGTCGCTGACGCAAGGGGGCGGTCCCGCGGCCCCGTGGCATTGGCCGTCGCCGATCCTCGGCAAGTCGGCAATCCCTGACCCGCCCGGTCCCGCGGGTCCGGTTTCACTGACTGTCCCGCAAACCTGCTCCGTGGCACCTCCGCTGCATCAACCAAGAAGACCTGATGCAGGGAGGCCGCCATGACCGCCACGACCAATCACACACTGATCCTTGCTGCCGCCGGCAGCCTGCTTCTGCTCGCCATGATCCCGGCGGCACGGACCGGCGATACGCATTCGGCCGTCCGGCCGGCGACCGAAGCTTCGGTGCCGGCGGCGGCCCATCGCAGCCGCCCCGCTATCCTCGGGGCGCCGGACGCGCCGGTCCCGGTTCTGCTGCATCGTGGCGTGCGGTCTCCCGCGTCCCGCGACATGCCGACGACCGAAGCCGCCAACGAAGCACCGGCCATGGGGCGCGGCAGCTACGGCCGGCCCGAGATCCCGTCCTGACGGCGCGCGGCCGTCAGCTCAGACGTCTTCCGAGGAACGCGCCCAGAGATTGATCTCTTCCTCCTGGCTGGCGGCGTCGATCGCCGCCAGTTCCTCCGCGGTGAAGGAGAGATTCCGCACCGCCGCCGCGCAGTCGGTCACCTGCGAAGGCCGCGACGCGCCGATCAACGCCGACGTGATCCCGCCATCGCGCAAGACCCAGGCAATGGCCATCTGCGCCAGTGTCTGGCCGCGCGCTTCGGCGATCTCGTTGAGCTTGCGGATCGACTGCAACGCGGATTCGGTCAGCATCGACGGCGACAGCGACTTGCCCTGGGTGATCCGGCTGTCTTCCGGAACGGCGCCCAGATACTTGTTGGTCAGCATTCCCTGCGCCAGCGGCGTGAAGGCGATCGAGCCCACGCCGAGGTCGTCCAGCGTCGTCTTCAGCCCGTCGCGTTCGACCCAGCGGTTCAGGATGCTGTAGGATGGCTGATGGATCACGCACGGCGTCCCGAGGTCGTTCAGGATCGCCACAGCCTCGCGGGTGCGCTGGCTGTTGTAGGACGAGATGCCGACATACAGCGCCCGGCCCGACCGTACGATGGTGTCGAGCGCCCCCATCGTTTCTTCCAGCGGCGTGTCGGGGTCGAAGCGATGCGAATAGAAGATATCCACGTAGTCGAGGCCGAGGCGCCTCAGCGACTGGTCACACGAGGCGATCAGATACTTGCGGCTGCCCCATTCGCCGTACGGCCCCGGCCACATGTCGTATCCGGCCTTGGAACTGACGATCAGCTCGTCGCGATAGCCCTTGAAGTCCGTCTGCAGGATCTCGCCGAACACTTCCTCGGCGCGGCCGGGCGGCGGCCCGTAATTGTTGGCCAGATCGAAATGCGTGATGCCGGCATCGAAGGCGGTCCGGCAGATCTTGCGTTTCAGCTTCATCGGCCGGTCGCGGCCGAAATTGTGCCACAGCCCGAGGGACACCGCCGGAAGCCGGAGCCCCGACCGGCCGCAGCGGCGGTAGACCATGGTCTCGTAACGGTCCTCGGCTGGCTCATAGGTCATGTTGGCGCTCCCGGATGGTTTGGCGCGCATGTTCCCCGCTGAACCCGGGCTGTCAATCGTCCGGGCGGTCAGATTCCGGCTTCAAGCCCGCGCACGTCCCTGACGACGATCCTGAGCCGCCCGCTTTCGATCAGCCCCGCGCGGTGGAACCGCGACACAGCGCGGCTGACCGCCTCGCGGTTGGCACCGACCATGGCAGCGATCATGTTGTGACTCGGTGCGGGGTCGAGGGCGCCGCCGTCTTCCAGTTGCCCGGCCTCGATCAAGGCCCGGACCAGAAACAGCCGCACCCGCGTCTCGACATCATGCACCGACAGTTCGAACAGCCGGTCCGTCATCCCGCGGACCCGACCGGCAACGTCGGCCAGGAGATTGCGCATCGCCTGGGGGTTCTCTGCCAGCCATGCATTGAAGGCACTTTCCGGAAGGCGGCCGACTTCCGTGGTGCAGAGCGCCCGCACCGACCGGACGCGGCCGCCGCCATCCAGAGCGGCGAGTTCGCCAAAAAGGTCGCCTCGCCGGAACCAGTCGGTCATGACCTCCTTGCCGCCAAGGGACGTCACGATCCCCGCCAGTTCGCCCGAAAGCACCAGAAAGACGTCGCAACCGCGACTGCCCCGCTCGCAGACGACATCGTCGCGGCCGAACTGTCCCACCGTCATGTTCCGCGCGAGCCGAAGCAGGGCTCCACCCTCAATACCCCGGGTGAAGGGGGCCAGACGAAGCGTCTCAATCAACATTGCTTTACCGCTCGAAATGGTCCGGCGCCGCCAGTAATCAGCTGGGTCCGACCGGGCCGTACGGGTCAAAAACGTTAAGAAATGGTTACGCGAATGCGAGTGGGCCGTGTACTCGCCAGAAATAGCGAGGCCGCGCGGACCCGGCCCAGCCGGCGCCGCTGGCGGCTACGCCGCGAATTCGACCAGAACTCCCCAACATTGCGGCGCCGTGGTGGTGAGCCGGAACTGCAGCTTGCCCTCCGGATGCGGCACCATCCGGAGATCCGGACCGACAGAACGGCCCCGGCTCGCCATGAACGGCCAGACGCCCTTCGGCAGGAGCTGCGAAACGGCCGCGATCTCGGTTGCATCGAACCTGGCATGGACGACCACGTCGAGCTCGATATCTCCCACCATCACCAGATGAGAGACGTGCCGCGCAAGCTTGCCCGCAGGGCCGAAGAAGCTTGTCCAGCTTCCGGCCGACGACCAGGCGTCCCAGACGGCTTCGTCCCGCTCGGCCGCCGCGGCGCGCGCAACCACCTGGTCGTCATACCAGTTCCCGGGAGTGACCGGCACGACGGCGCGCGAGCCGATGCGCCCTGTCACGGTGATCCGCTCGGCGATGATGCGGCTTTCCAGCAGGCGTGCCGCCGGCGCCACGAAACCGGGAAGCATCCTTGCCGCCGCTCGGCCCGTGTCGCGGAACCACGTTGCCGTGCGCGCCATGCGGTCGGGCGCCTCGCTGTCGAACGCGATCCGGCCGTCCCGCAAGGCAAACATGGGGGCCGTGCAGGCCTCGCGCGGGCCGACATATTCCGGCACCAACGACAGCCCGATCCCCGGCATGACCACGGGGAAGCGGTTCTGGGACGCCCAGTAGGCATCCCTGAGCCGGATCAGGGCGTCCGTGTCGGCGGCGAAATGCTGCCGGGCGAGTTGCGCGCGTCCGGCCGGCAGATGCCGCTGCGACCACGCATCGAACAGGCTCTGTTGTGTCGATCCCGGCAACGCGGCATTCCGATAGCGAATCCAGCCCGGATAGGCCGCGCCCAGCACGCCGCACAGGCCGTTTTCGGTTTCGGGGGCCAATGCGTTCAGAAGCCGGCCGTATTCCGTTGACCGGCGCAAGGACCCCTGCGGCGGCGCGACCGAGACCGCGGCGTCTTCCGGAACCATGTCGGCGATCTGCTCCAGAAGATGGGGGGCATCGTCGGCGCCGGTTGTGCCGAAGAGAAGCTGGAAGGTGTCGGCGCAGACATCCAGCGTGCGGATCAGGGCCGCTCTCCACGCGGCATTCAATTCCATCAGGCGCCGGTCCGGGCCCGGTGCGCGAGTCGGCGAAGACTCCGTCATGGCAGCTGTCCCCTTCGCGCCGGCGGCCCCTCCACCGGACGAATTTCACATTCGGGGCTGTATGCCGCATGAGAGGTCCAGCCCCGTGTGCGATCGGGCACATTTCAAACAAAAAATCCCACCGTGAAGGGTATTTGACACGACGCGCGCGGTTCCTTGCTCAATTCCTGGTCGCATGCCCCCGGCCACCTCAACTGAGGCGGGAATCTTCCATCCGGACGTCACGTGATCCTGGTCCGGCCCCGGCCCCGGCGCGCCGATCCGGCATCCGCCGCCGCCCGATTCGCGCTCCGAAGCCGCCGCATTACGCTTGCGGTCAAAAGATCCGGCGGTGATTCGCGATCACGCTCAGCGGTTTCGCAGCGAACGGGCGCCCATTGCCGCCGCCGCGCCCTGCCCATAGATGACGCCCGTGGCAGAGCATGGAGGGCACGATGGCAGCGTATCAGTACGTCTATCACATGGACGGGGTGTCGAAGACCTATCCCGGCGGCAAGAAGTGCTTCGAGAACATCCGCCTTTCCTTCCTGCCCGGCGTCAAGATCGGCGTCGTCGGCGTCAACGGCGCCGGAAAGTCCACCCTGCTCCGGATCATGGCCGGACTGGACAAGGATTTCACCGGCGAGGCCTGGGCGGCGGAGGGGGCCCGCGTCGGCTACCTGCCGCAGGAGCCCGAGCTTGACCCCGCGCTCGACGTGCGCGGCAACGTCATGCTTGGCGTCGCCGCGAAACAGGCCAAGCTCGACCGGTTCAACGAACTGGCGATGAACTATTCCGACGAGACCGCCGACGAGATGGCCGCGCTGCAGGACCAGATCGACAGCGAGAACCTGTGGGATCTCGACGCCCAGATCGACGTCGCGATGGAGGCGCTGCGCTGCCCGCCCGACGAGGCCGACGTCGCCACCCTCTCGGGCGGCGAAAAGCGCCGCGTCGCGCTCTGCAAGCTGCTGCTCGAAGCCCCCGACATGCTGCTGCTGGACGAGCCCACCAACCATCTCGACGCCGAGACCATCGCCTGGCTGCAGACCCACCTGATCGCCTACAAGGGCACCATCCTGATCGTCACCCACGACCGCTATTTCCTCGACGACATCACCGGCTGGA
>JAGQRV010000008.1:64141-64741 GCA_020425125.1 Paracoccaceae bacterium
GGCATCCCCTACGAGGGCAACTATTCGGCGTGGCTTGAACAGAAGGCCAAGCGGCTGTCGCAGGAGGCGCGCGAGGACAAGTCGCGCCAGAAGACGCTGGAACGCGAGCTCGACTGGATCCGCCAGGGCGCCAAGGCGCGCCAGGCCAAGCAGAAGGCGCGGATCAACGCCTATAACGAGCTTGCCAACAAGTCCGAGCGCGAGAAGATCACCACCGCCCAGATCATCATCCCGAACGGCCCCCGCCTCGGCGCCAAGGTGATCGAGGTCGAGGGGCTGAAGAAGCACATGGGCGACAAGCTCCTGATCGAGGGGCTCAGCTTCTCGCTCCCCCCCGGCGGCATCGTCGGGGTGATCGGCCCGAACGGCGCCGGCAAGACCACGCTCTTCCGCATGCTGACCGGGCAGGAAAAGCCCGATTCGGGCGAGATCAGCTATGGCGACACCGTCAAGCTTGCCTATGTCGACCAGTCCCGCGACGCGCTCGACGGCTCGAAGACGGTGTGGGAGGAGATCTCGGACGGGCTTGACGTGATTCCGCTCGGCGATGCCGAAATGAACTCCCGCGCCTATTGCGGCGCCTTCAACTTCAAGGGCGGC
>JAGQRV010000008.1:64775-108989 GCA_020425125.1 Paracoccaceae bacterium
GCAACCGCGTCCACATGGCCAAGCTGCTGCGCTCGGGCGGCAACGTCCTGCTCCTGGACGAGCCCACCAACGACCTCGACGTGGAGACGCTGCGGGCGCTGGAGGACGCGCTGACCGACTTTGCCGGCTGCGCCGTGATCATCAGCCACGACCGCTTCTTCCTCGACCGGCTCTGCACCCACATCCTCGCCTTCGAAGGCGAGGCGCATGTGGAATGGTTCGAGGGCAATTTCGAGGATTACGAGGAAGACAAGAAACGCCGCCTGGGCCCGGACGCGGTGGAACCGAAGCGGATCAAGTACAAGAAGTTTGC
This sequence comes from Paracoccaceae bacterium, assembly GCA_020425125.1. Taxonomy (GTDB): domain Bacteria; phylum Pseudomonadota; class Alphaproteobacteria; order Rhodobacterales; family Rhodobacteraceae; genus Meridianimarinicoccus. The sequence goes on from JAGQRV010000008.1 coordinate 65,089, forward strand.
GAGGTAGGTTGCGGGCTCATTGATTTGAGCGCACCCGACGCCCTTCCTAGCTGTTGTCCGAGGGTAATTTTGGTGGCTGCGCGGTAACGCTTGTCGGTGTGTTTGGAGTTGTCGAAGCTTTGCCGATTTCCTCCCAGTTTGGGATCTTTGCCGCCTCCGCCCCCGCAATCACTTGGATATCGCCCTGCATGTAATCAAAAATAATCTGCAACTTCTCATTCGTCAGATTTATGAGGACCTGTTTGTTACGACTATATATCTCATGTGCGTCAGCGCCGAAGAAGAACAGCTTCTCGAACTCAATTTTTTGCTGCAAAGCAGTCAAGCGAGCATAGGCGATGGCTGCGTTCGCGTACTTCCGCCCGAACGAAAAAACGGAGGTCAACGTAACGCTCGCCCCCGCGAGTGCCACAATGAGAATGATCCCGATCTTGTATAATTCGATACCGAGATGAAGGGAAACTCCCGCACCATCGACGCTAACTTTTGGCTGCAGCGACGTAACGACCGATGAGTAAGTCACGAGAGCCGGCGCCGCCACTGCGAGAACAACACTGATTCCCCGGAACATGATGTCGAACAGACGATTGCGGTTGGCAACCCTGCTCATCCTGTGTGCCTCCACCTGCGTATCGGTGAGAAGCTTATCCAGAAGGGGCTCGAAATCTTTTACGGTAACCGCGTCGGCCATGGCGGAAGATCATTTAGAATCGCGCTGACATTTTACCACACTTTAGTCGCGACAAGAATATGCGCCTTGCCTGTAATTCGCGGGTCTCGGCAACGTCATGTTGGATGGTAATCCATCGCCTCGCACGACTCCAAAGGCAGCTCCCGCCGGCCAATTTGCGCCACTTGGACGTCACGACCCCGCACTCCGCCTGCGTCTTCGCCAGTTCGCGGCCGAAGAACTCTCTCAGCGACAGTGCCGGCGCGGCGAAAATCAGCAGCCGCAGGGTAGGTGCCAACCCACCGCCCCCCTGCCGGCCGCGCGCCGCCGGCGGGGTTCGCCCCTGCTACTCTCTACTCTCCGAAACGCCCCGCCTTGGCCGTCGCCGCCCAGTCCGGATCGCCCCCTCCCGACCCGATGTCGCGGTGGATCGACGAAGACGGCCAGTCGGCCGGGCGCACCGCCAAGCCGTGCCTGACCGGGTTGCCCCAGCCATACCGAAGACGTCGTCCGGCGCGATGCCCCTCGACTCCCGGCGTGGCGCTCGCACGCTGACCGGTCCAGGCTTCCCGACGGACTCCAACTGGGGAGCGACCGATGCGCCGCCTTTGCCTCCTCGCCTGCGTCCTGCTCGCCGGCTGCGCCACCTACCGCGACCGGGACGTCCCGATCGCCGCGCAGGCCGATTTCGAGCCCGCTCGCTACCTCGGTCTCTGGTACGAGATCGCCCGCTACCCGGTCCGTTTCGAGGAGGGCTGCACGGCCACGACCGCGGAATACGGCCGGATCGACGCCACGACCATCAGCGTCGTCAACACCTGCCGCAAGGGCAGCCCCGACGGCCCGGCAGAACGGATCGCCAGCAGCGCCCGGATCGTCGGGCCCGGCCAGCTCAAGGTCAGCTTCGACAGCGTCCCCTTCGTTTCCGCCGACTACTGGGTGCTGTGGGTCGACGCGGACTATCGCGCGGCCGTCGTCGGCGTCCCCTCCGGCCGCGCCGGCTGGATCCTCGCCCGCTCGCCCGAGATCACGGATGCCCGGCGTGCCCGCGCGGAACAGGCGCTCGCCGCCAACGGCTACGATCCCGGCCGCCTGATCGACGTGGTGCAGGCCGTTCCTCGATGATCGGCCACGATCGTTTCGACCTCGACCGCCTCTGCGCCCATTTCTCGGCTATCGCGGCGGCATACCCGACACCGCCCCGCACTCCGCCTGCGCCTTCCACAGCACCCAGCCGAAGAATTCCGCGAGACTGAGCGCCAGGAGCGACAGGACCACGCCCGCCGCCACCATGACCGCGAAGCGTCCGCGGCCGAGCCCCTGGAGCCGGCGCAGCACGCGCAGATAGGCGATGCCGTAGACCAGATCGATGATGGCGATGGCCAGGAAGATCACCGCCAGCAGGCCGTAACCCGCGACATAGGCGACCGGCCGGGTGCGGGCGGACTCGGTCAGCCAGTCGATCGCCGCCCACGGGTCGGCAAGCTGCAGGCAACCCGTCGCCGAGGCCACGCCCATGGCGTAGACGCGTGGGTCGATCACCTCCATCAGCCCGAAGCCGACAAGCATCAGTACCGCCTGCACCGGGATCACCGCCGCCCAGAGATAGGCCGTTGCCGACAGCACCTGCCCCGTCCCGGCGCGCCCGCCGGCCAGCCGCCCGGCGGCGGTGAAGGCCAGCGCCACGCCCACCAGCGACACCGCCCAAGTCACGAACTGCGCGACGAACCAGAGCGTTCCGGGCGCGCTGTGAGACCAGGCGATGTAGCGGGTGACGAGGTGGAAGAAGGTCGAGATCGCCCAGAACGTCACCGCGTCGGCAAAAAGGCCCGAGTGCGCGCGGACCTCGGTCTCGGCGATGGGGGCGCCCAGCACAGCGCCGAGGCCGGACGCATAGCGCGGCCAGATCCCGAGAAAGCTTCCGATCCATTGTTCCAGCATCGCGCGCCTTTCGCCGCGCCGAGGTTACCAGACCTGCGGGATGTGGAATAGCGGCGAGCGCGCCGCTGCGGCACCGCCCATGCTGCGGCCCCGGCGGTCCGATGAAAGTCCGATGAAAGTCCGACGCCGGTCCGATACGCGGATTTCCCTTGCCAGCGGGGCCGCGACCTGTCATGCGGTGCGGGCTACGTTATCCTTTCGAACTGCTGTCTCCTCTACGGCGCTCAGTCTATCGATACGGACCGACCACGCCGGGCCAGTGCATCCCGCGACTGGCAAACAGAACTGGAGACACGGACATGCCCACCGGCACCGTCAAATGGTTCAACACCACCAAAGGCTTCGGCTTCATTGCGCCCGATAACGGCGGCAAGGACGTCTTCGTCCACATCTCGGCGGTCGAGCGCGCCGGCCTCACCGGCCTCGCCGACAACCAGAAGGTGAGCTTCGAGATCGAAAGCGGCCGCGACGGCCGCCAGAGCGCAGGCAAGCTGGCGCTCGCCTGAACCCGACCTACAGGTCGATCCGGGCGCGCGGAACCCCGCGCGCCCGATGCGTTTCGGCGCTGCAGATCCGGACGTGACGCCCCTTTACGCCCTCGTGGCACCCGCCTAGGCTGGGTCCGGGTCCGCAGGGGTGCATGCGCATGAACGAAGACGACGTTCCTCTCCTTTCCACTCCCAGCCTGACGGCGCTGATCCTGCATCAGGCTGCGGCGGGTCCGGTCACCCTCGACAGCCTCAGCGCGGCGCTCGACGCGCTCTTCGACACCGCGAACGTCGCGCCGGCCGCCTCCCTGGACGAGCGCCGTGCGCTTCTGGACAATCAGTTGGCCGAACTCGCCGTCGCCGGGCTGCTCCGTCAGGGCGAGGACGGGCTCCGCCTGACCGACCGCGGCCAGGACGCGCTGTTCCGGCATCCGAACGGCGTCGACGGGTCGGACCTGGTCGCCTATCCCGAATATGCTGCGCATGTCCGCAGGACCGAGAGCGCACCGGCGGGCATGGACCCGCGCGGGTCGAGCTATGACGAAGGCTATGCCGCACGGCGGAGCGGCCAGAACTTCACGGCCAACCCCTATACGCTCAATACCGTCGACCATCAGTCGTGGGAAAACGGCTGGATGCAGGCGCTGGACGACGAATCCGTCGGCGGCTCCTGACCTCCACGGTCTCGCTACGCCCAAAGGCGGCACCCCGCTCGAAGCGGCACCAGATCGCTCAAATGCAAGGAAATGGGCGAATACCCCGCAACCTGCCGTCAACCTTCCCGGTCTAATCGGGGATTCTGAGCGGTGTGACACGCAGGTGGGTCGTCATGGAGATATTCAAGCAGCTAACGCGGATTTTCGACGCCGGGGATGATGACGAGCGGATTGTCCGTGAGGCCGCCGAAGGCCAGGACGTCGATTTCGAACGCCTGGGCGAAGCCTATTGGCGCCTTTACCGCGCCACCTACCGGTTGCCGAAAATCTGGAAGGCGATGAGCCCGGCACAGAAGGAAGGCGTCTATCGGGAACGGCGCCGGATCAGGTCGCATTTCTACCGCTTCAGCCGGGCCGCGCAAGACTGGGTCGCCGAGATGGAGCCGCCCCGCCCCGAGGACTGGGTCCCGCCCCGCCGCAATGTCGAAGGCTGGGACTGACAGGTATCTGACGATTCCGGCTGCCTGCCGTCTCGGCCGGAGCAATATCGCGACGACACAGACGGGTGCGCTCCGACGCCAAGCGCTCGGGCCTGCGGGCGGTGCACCTCTGGAACTCTGGCGCAAGGAGCCGTCCGCCTGCGTTGCGGAACTCGACACGACGCGTGCTTCGCCGTGCTGCGGAAACCGGCCGCGCATCCTGCACCGGACGCGCCGCCCGACCCCATGCGCTTGCGCCGCGGGCTCAGCTGCCGGGATGCCGATACGACCCGGTGATACCGCCCGCCTTCTCCATCACTGCCTTGAACTCCGCCGTGGTGAAAGCCTGAACGGTGCAAAAACCGCTTCCGGTGCCCGCGGCCCCTGCAACCATGGCCGCCGTCGCGACGACCTCGGGCCCGTCCGCTTCGATGATCATCAGCAGGTCGGTCGGGCCGGTGGTGAAATAGTAGGCCGTCATCTTCCCACCCGCCGCCTCCACGAGCTTCGCGAGGGCCGCGCCCCGATCCTCGGGCTTGGCCAGCATTCCGGCAAGTGCCTTCTGCGTAAGCTTCGCGGTCATGATGAATGTCGCCATCTTCTCCTCCCGCAATGTCGACAACCTGATCCTATCACGAAACGCCTGTGCCCGGCGGCGGAATGCACTCAACGGGTCTGGCCTCCGAATTCGCATCACTTGCCCGGCATTCTCGGATTTTTCGGGCTTGGCGGGCACGGACACGCAGCCTAAGTTCTCCACATGTTCGGTCAGTTCCTCTCCAATCTTCTCGCGCCCGAGCCGCAGCCGCTGCCCGAGGGCGATGCGCGGCTGGCGCTGGCAGCCCTGCTCGTCCGGGTCGCGCGGTCCGACCGGAGCTATTCCGAAGTCGAAATGACCCGGATCACGCGGATCCTCGCCACGCGCTACGATCTCGGCCCGTTCGAGGCCGCGGCACTGCGCGCGCAGGCCGAAACGCTGGAGGAGCAGGCTCCGGACACGGTGCGCTTCACCCGCGCGATCAAGGAAGCAGTGCCGCTTGAACACCGCATCGGGGTGATCGAGGCACTGTGGGCGGTGGTCCTGGCGGACGGCAAGCGCGACGACGATGAGGACGCGATGCTGCGCCTGATTGCCCCGCTGCTCGGCATCAATGACCGCGACAGCAACCTCGCCCGCCTGAAAGTCCAGTCCGAGCAGTAGCTTGCCCGGCCCCCGGCCGATCATCCGCATGCCGGAGAATTAGGCATGCGGCGGAATAAATTGCGCCCAGGTGCGCAGCGCAGGTTGCAATCCTGCGCGAAATCGCCCGAAGCTTTCCAGGCAACGCGGAAGGATGGGGCCGTTGACAGCGACACCGGTCATCGAGATCAGGGATCTGCACAAGGCCTATGGCGGGCTGGAAGTTCTCAAGGGAGTCTCGATCGCGGCACATGGCGGCGACGTGGTCTCGCTGATCGGATCCTCGGGGTCTGGAAAGTCGACGCTCCTGCGCTGCGCCAACCTGCTGGAAGACAGCCAGGCGGGCGAGATCCTGTTCGACGGCGAGCCGATCCGCTGGAAGGGCAGCGGCCACGACCGGCGGCCTGCCGACCCGAAGCAGGTTCTGCGGGTACGGACCAATCTGTCCATGGTGTTCCAGCAGTTCAATCTCTGGTCCCATCTGACGGTGCTCGAAAACGTGATGGAAGCGCCGGTCACGGTGCTGCGCCAGGACAGGCGCAGCGTCGAGGCGCGGGCGCGCGGACTTCTGGACAAGGTCGGCATCGGCGACAAATGCGCCAGCTATCCTGCCCAACTTTCGGGTGGCCAGCAGCAGCGGGCGGCGATTGCCCGCGCCCTCGCGATGGAGCCGCAGGCGCTTCTTTTCGATGAGCCGACCTCGGCGCTCGACCCGGAACTGGAGCAGGAGGTCGTGCGGGTGATCAAGGATCTCGCTGCGGAGGGACGCACGATGATCCTCGTGACGCACGACATGCGCATGGCGCACGACATTTCCAGCCATGTGGTCTTCCTGCACCAGGGACGGATCGAGGAGGAGGGTCCTCCCGGCCCGTTGTTCGACGCGCCGCGGTCCACGCGGCTGCAGCAGTTCCTGTCCCATGCCGCGCCGGCCTGACGGCAACGTCCCGCAAACCGAGATCAGACATTCGAGACCACAAATAACCACAACAGGGGAGACACCATGAAACCGGCCATTGTTGCTGCCACAATCCTGACCGTCGCTGCCGGCGCCGCCTCGGCGCAATCCGTCATCCGTCTCGCCACGGAAGGTGCCTATCCGCCGTACAACCTGATCGACGACAGCGGCAAGGTTGCCGGGTACGATGTCGACGTGGGCGACGCCGTCTGCGCACACGCACATCTGACCTGCGAATGGGTCACGAACGACTGGGACAGCATCATCCCCAATCTGGTTTCCGGAAATTACGACGCGATCCTTGCCGGGATGTCGATGACCGAAGAACGCGAAAAGGTCATTGACTTCACCCAGAACTACCTGAAGCCGGAACCCTCGAGCTATGTCGCGGCCAGTAGCGACGTTGACGTGAAGCACGGCGTGATCGCCGCGCAGACCGGCACGATCCAGGCTGCCTTCGTCCAGGAATCGGGGGCCACGCTGGTGGAATTCGCCACCCCCGAGGAGACGGTGGCCGCAGTGCGCAACGGCGAGGCCGACGCGGTCCTGGCCGACAAGTCGTACCTCGTAGACTATGTGAACGAGGATCCGGACCTCGCGTTCGTTGGGGAAGACGTCTTCCTCGGCAACGGGTTGGGGATCGGCGTCCGCCAAAGCGACACCGACCTTCGCGACAAGCTCGACGCGGCCCTGGCAGAAATGAAAAAGGATGGCAGCCTGAACGCGCTGATCGACAAATGGATGCCGAACAGCGAACATTTCTGATCCGGCGGGCGCCCGTGTCAGGGGCCAGACCACGACATCACGGCCGCCGCAACCGGTCAGTGGCGCATTCCGCCGCGGCCGGACGAGGCTAGCCGGTGTTTGCGTCCTGCGCCGATCCGGGCAGCCTCGACGGCGCCATGTGGCTGGCCTGCTACCTCACGTCGGGCAAGCACATGGCGTTCTACGCCTCGTTCGGGACCGTCTTGGTGCTGCTGCTCGTGACGGCCCCGGTGGCGCTGGCCTGCGGCTTTGCCGGTGCGGTGGCGGCACGTTCGGACATCCTGCCGCTGCGCTGGTTCGGCCGGGCCTATATCGCCATGGTCCGGGGCATTCCCGATATCGCCTTCTTCCTCTTCGTGCCGATCGCCCTCGACCAGGGGATCGAGTGGCTCAGGCACCAGGTGAAGTGTCCGGACTGGGACCTTCCGGTCCGCCAGGGCAGCGATTTCGTGGTCTGTCCCGCCGCGAAGATGCCGCTCTCCTCGGCGCCGCAATGGGTGCACGAAGGCTACGGCTTCGCCCTGGCCGTGCTGGCCTTCGCCGTCGTCTTCGGCGCCTTCGCCGCCAACGTGCTCTTCGGTGCCATGCGCGCGGTTCCCCGCGCCCAGATCGAGACCGGTGAAGCCTACGGCATGAGCGGTCGTCAGGTCTTCTGGCGCATCCTGGTGCCGCAGATGTGGGTCTTTGCCCTGCCCGGCCTGTCGAACCTGTGGCAGATCCTGATCAAGGCGACACCGCTCCTGTTCCTCCTCGGCGTCGAGGACATCGTCTACTGGGCGCGCGAACTGGGCGGGTCCAAGACCTCGGCCTTTTCCTATCCGCATCCGGACTGGCGGCTCTATTACTTCCTCGCACTCCTCGTCTTCTACCTGCTCCTCACCCATGTCTCCGAGATGGTCTTCAGCCGTCTGACCCGTCGCCTGTCCCATGGCCAGGCGACGCTTGCGGGCGACGCGCTCAGGAAGGCGCAGGCATGAGTTGCGCGCAGACCTTCCACGATTACGCGCTGCGGTCCATCGGGCTGGGCGAGCGGCTTCTGCCCCGGACCGATTTCACGCTCTGCGACCAGTTCGTGCTGATCGGCTCGGGCATGCTCTGGAACCTCTATTTCGGCATCGCCGCGCTCGCCATGGGATTCTTCCTCGCCACCGCCGTCGCGCTGGGGCGCAGCTCGCAGAGCTGGCCCGTCCGCAAGGCGTCGGAATGGTTCATCTTCCTGTTCCGCGGCTCGCCGCTCTTCATCCAGTTCTTCCTCGCCTACCAGGCCTTCGTGCTGCTGCCGCGGGTCGGGGTCGACATTCCGCTCGGCGTCGCCACGATCTCGGTCCAGACCAGCTGGCTGACCAAGGCCTGGCTGGGCGCGGTGATCGTTCTCTTCCTCAATACCGCCGCCTATTCGGGCGAGATCTTCTATGGCGCGCTGCGTGCAGTGCCGCGAGGCGAACTGGAGGCGGCCGACGCCTACGGGCTGGCCGGCTGGCAGAAGTTCCGCCGGATCACCTGGCCCACCCTGCTCCGGCTGGCCTGGCCCGCCTACACCAACGAGGCGATCTTCCTGTTCCACGCCACCGCGCTGGTCTTCTTTACCGGCTTCCCTGCCTGGCGCCAGGAAGGCGACGCGCTTTACTATGCCAACTACTTCGCCGACAAGACCTTCAACCCGTTCATTCCCTACCCGATCTTCGCCTTCTACTTCATCCTGCTCACGCTGACGGTCATCACGGTCTTCGGCCGCATAAACCGCAGACTGAACCGCCATCTTGCGCCGTCAGAGCGGTCGCGCCTGAAGATCCGCCTGCCGCTCGTTCGCTAGAAGAACCCGAATGGATATCGACACACCCAGTCTCCGCACAGCCTGCGCCGACCTGAACGGTATGATGCGCGGCAAGCGCCTGCCCGCCAGCGAAGCGGCCAAGCTGGAATTCTCCGGCCAGCGGATGCCGCTTTCGGCGCTCTCGCTCGACCTCTGGGGCACCGACATCGAGGACAGCCCGCTTGTCTTCCAGTCGGGCGATGCCGACGGCCAGCTGCGCTGCACCGACCGCGGACCGGTGGCCATGCCCTGGCTGCCCGAGCCCGCCACCCTGATGCCGATGTGGATGTTCTCCGAAAGCGGCACGCCGTTCGACGGCGATCCCCGCCACGCGCTCGCCCGGATCCTCGCGCGCTTTTCGCGGCGCGGCTGGCGGGTCATCGCGGCAACCGAGCTGGAATTCACCCTGGTCGACGACAGCGGCGCCGCGCTCGGCCGCGCTCGCTCGCCCGTGACGGGACGCCCGCTTCATGTGGGTGGCATCAACGACCTCGTCGAACTCGACCTCTTCGCCCCGTTCTTCGACGATCTCTATGCCGGCGCCGAGGCGATGGGCATACGCGCCCAGGCGGCCGTCTCCGAAAGCGGGATCGGCCAGTTCGAAGTCAACCTGATGCACGGTCCCGCGATGCGGGTCGCTGACGATACCTGGCTCTTCAAGGCGCTCGTCCGGGGCATGGCCCGCAAGCACGGCATGGCGGCGACCTTCCTTGCCAAGCCGTTCGAGGCCGACTCGGGCAACGGTCTCCACCTGCATTTCTCGGTCATCGACCAGCACAAGCAAAACATCTTCGACAACGGGATGATGTCGGGGTCGGAACTGATGAAGCACGCCATCGGCGGGTGCATCTCGGGAATGCCCGGTGCGACACTGATCTTCGCCCCCCACGCCGGGAGCTATGCCCGGATCACGCCGCTGAGCCACGCGCCCATCGGCGCCTCCTGGGGCTACGAGAACCGGACCTGCGCGATCCGCATTCCCGGCGGCGACCCCGCGGCGCGGCGGATCGAACACCGCTTTGCCGGCGGCGACACCAATCCCTATCTCGTCATGGCCGCCATTCTCGGCGCGGCCCTGATGGGGATCGAGGATGCCGTCGCGCCCCCCGAGCCGATCATGGGCAACGCCTACGGCCAGCGCATCTTGAAGGTGCCCGCCGACTGGGTCGAGGCGATCACCCGTTTCGAGGGGTCGCCGAAAATGGCCCGGATTTTCCCCGGCCTGCTGATCGACATGCTGGCCCGCGTCAAGCGGCAGGAACTGAAGAAATCCGATGCGCTCGATGCCGCGCGGCTGGCGCTCGAGACATCGCAGGCGGTGTGACACTGGACGCCGCCCCGGCACGGGACTAGCCTTGGATCAAAACCACTGAGGCTATGATGCAGATCGGCATTCTGGAATGCGGTCCGACCCGCCCCGAGGTCGCCGCGCGCCACGGCACCTACCCCGAGATGTTCGTCCGGCTGTTCTCGGGCCGCGGCTGGTCCTTTGCATCCTGGGCGGTCAAGGACATGGACTTCCCCGAAAGCCCTTTGGCGGCCGACGCCTGGATCCTGACCGGTTCGCGCTACGGCGCCTACGAAGACCATGCCTTCATCCCTCGCCTCGAAGCGTTCATCCGCGACGCGCACGACCGGGGCCGTCCGATGCTCGGCATCTGTTTCGGGCACCAGATCATCGCGCAGGCGATGGGTGGGCGGGTCGAAAAGGCCCGGTCGGGATGGGAGATCGGCCGACAGACTTATGAGATCGACGGGCTCGGCCCGGTGGCCCTGACGGCGTGGCACCAGGACCAGGTGGCCCGGGTTCCCGACGGTGCAGATGTCGTCGGACGGGGAGAGACCTGCCCGGTCGCAGCGATGCGGTTCGGCAACTGGGGCCTCACGGTCCAGGCCCACCCCGAATTCGGCCGCGACGTGACCGCGACCTTCCTCGACATCCCGCTCGATCCCTCAATCTATCCTGCCGACCGGCTCGACGCCGCGCGCCGGACCCTCGACCGCCCGCTCGACACCGCTCCGGTCGTCGACTGGCTTGCCGGGTTCCTCGAAGCCTCGGTCGGCGATGCCCAAGACCGTCGGAGCCGCCATCATGCCTGACTGGTTGAGCCAAACGCCCGAGGCCGCGCAGCGCTATCTCTCCGGTCGCCGCCTCGACGAGGTGGAATGCATCGTGTCGGACCTTCCCGGCATCGCCCGCGGCAAGGCAATGCCAGCGGCGAAATTCGCCCTGCAAAGCCATTTCTACCTGCCCGAGACGATCTTCTTCCAGACCATTGCCGGCGGCTGGGGCGAACCGGCCGGGCAGTCCGGGGTCACCGAGCCCGACATGGTCCTGAGGCCCGACTTCGCCACAGCGACGGCGGCACCCTGGACCGCCGACTGGACGCTTCAGGTTGTCCACGACGCCTTCCGCCCGGATGGCACCCCGGTGCCGTTCGCACCGCGCAACGTCTTGAAGCGCGTGGTCGCGGCCTACGAGGCGATCGGACTCAGGCCGGTGGTCGCACCCGAGATGGAATTCTTCTTCGTCGCCCGCAACACCGACCCGGCCCGCAGCATCGAGCCCATGCTGGGCCGCACCGGCCGCCCGGCCGCCGCGCGGCAGGCCTATTCGCTGTCAGCCGTGGACGAATACGGCCCGGTCATCGACGACATCTACGACTTCGCCGAGGCGCAGGGCTTCGAAATCGACGGCATCACGCAGGAGGGCGGCACCGGGCAGGTGGAGATCAACCTGCGCCATGGCGACCCGGTACTGCTGGCCGACGAGGTCTTCTTCTTCAAGCGGCTGATCCGCGAGGCGGCACTTCGGCACGACTGCTTCGCCACCTTCATGGCCAAGCCCATGGAGGACGAGCCCGGCTCGGCCATGCACATCCATCATTCGGTCCTGCACATCGCCACCGGCCGGAACATCTTCTCGAATCCCGACGGCAGCGAGGCGCCCGAATTCCGCCATTTCATTGCCGGGCTGCAGAACCACCTGCCCAGCGCCATGCCGATCCTGGCGCCCTATGTGAATTCCTACCGCCGCTACGTCCCGGACCATTCCGCGCCCATCAACCTCGAATGGGGTTTCGACAACCGCACGACGGGCATCCGCATCCCGATCTCGGATCCGGAATCACGGCGGATCGAGAACCGTCTGATCGGGATGGACTGCAACCCATATCTCGGACTGGCCGCGTCGCTGGCCTGCGGGCTGCTCGGTCTGAACGAGGCCAAGGAGCCGCGTCCCATGGTGGCGGGCAATGCCTACGAGGCCGATCCCGAAATGCCATGGGACCTGTTCTCGGCTCTCGACATCTTCGAGGAGGCGAACGGCCTGCGCGAGATCCTCGGCAACGACTTCTGCCGGGTCTACGAAGTGGTGAAGCGCACCGAATACGCCGAGTTCCTCCAGGTCATTTCGCCGTGGGAGCGTGAGCACCTGCTTCTGAACGTATGAGCCTTCTGCACGCCAACGACGAGCCTGGCCAATATCCCGAAAGCTGGTACGCGGAGGCCACGCCGAAACTGCCGCGCTGCGCCGCACTCGACGGTGACGTTACCGCGGATATCTGCGTCATCGGCGGCGGCTACACCGGTCTTTCGGCCGCGCTGCACCTCGCGCGGATGGGATTTTCGGTGCGACTTCTCGAAGCGCACCGGGTGGGCTTCGGCGCTTCGGGACGAAACGGCGGACAGGTCGGGTCCGGTCAGCGCATCGGGCAGTCGGCGCTGGAAGGCATGCTGGGCAAGCGGTATGCCCGCCGGCTGTGGGATCTGGGTGAGGCCGCCAAGGCGAAGGTAAAAGCGCTGATCGCCGAATACGGCATCGACTGCGACTGGCGCGACGGCGTCGCCAATGCCGACGTGACCGCCCGCGACGCCGCCCGGAACCTGGCCGAGGCGCGGCATCTGGCCAAGGCCTACGGCTACGACAGGCTGGAGATGCTCGACCGCCAGGGCATCGCGCGCGAGACGGGATCGGACGCCTTCGCCGGCGGGGTGATCGACTGGGGCGCCGGGCACATGAACCCGCTCGCCTTCGCGCTCGGGCTGGCGCGCGCCGCGCTGTGGTCCGGCGCGGTGCTGCATGAAGGCACGGAAGTGGTCGGCATCTCGCCCGGCGCCCGCCCGGTGGTCGAGACCTCCCGCGGCAGCGTGACCGCGCATCACGTCATCGTCGCCTGCAACGGCTATCTCATCGGGCTCGACCGCAAGATCGCGCGCCGGGTCATGCCGATCAACAATTTCATCGTCGCGACCGAACCGCTGGACCGCATCGCGCCCGAGATTCTTCCGCGCGATATTGCCGTCGCGGATTCGCGCTTCGTGGTGAACTACTGGCGGAAATCCCCCGACGGACGATTGCTGTTCGGCGGCGGCGAAACCTACGGCTACCGCTTCCCCGACGACATCGCTGCCATCGTCCGCAAGCCCCTGACGCGGATCTATCCGCAACTCGCCGATATCGGAATCACCCATGCCTGGGGCGGCACGCTGGCGATCACCCGTTCGCGCCTGCCGTTCTTCGGCCGCCCCGCCGAAGGCGTCTGGACCGCCTCGGGCTATTCCGGCCACGGCGTCGCGCTCTCCACGCTCGCGGGCGAGATCCTGGCTCAGGCGATCGCCGGACGGCCCGAGCGCTTCGATCTGATGGACAACCTTCCGGTGCCGCCCTTTCCGGGCGGGGCGCATCTGCGAAGCCCGCTCCTCGTCCTCGCCATGACCTGGTATTCGCTGCGGGACCGGCTGGGTCTCTGAGCCCTGGAACGGCGCCCCGGAGCGTGGTGCGATTTGTCACGTGCCCGTCACCAGTCGTGTTATACAGATTTCCGAAAATGGAGTTTCAGGAAAGCCGAACGATGACGCCGATCGCCGCGCCCAACGTCCACGAGGCCGAACCCATTCCCGAAGCGGCCCATGCCGACGTGGCACGTCTTCTCGAAACCGGCGAGCTGTTCCGCTACACCAGCCCGGACGCTCCGGCCGCACTGCTGGAACGGGAATTCGCCGCCGTAATCGGAAGCCGCTATGCGCTCGCCGTCTCGTCGTGCTCGGCCGCGCTCTTCCTGTCTCTCAAGGCGCTCGACCTGCCCCGCGGCGCACGGGTCCTGATCCCCGCCTTCACCTTCGCCGCTGTTCCTTCGGCCGTGCTGCACGCAGACTGCACGCCTGTTCTGGTCGAGGTGGGGGAAGACTTCCGTCTCGATCTTGCCGATTTCCGGGCGAAGCTCGACGCGGCCGACGCGGTGATGATCAGTCACATGCGCGGGCATACGTCGGACATGAACGCCCTCCTTGCGCTGGCCGAAGCGCACGGCCTTCCGGTGATCGAGGATGCCGCGCATTCGCTGGGTACCACCTGGCGCGACCGCAACATCGGCACGCTGGGGCAGATCGGCTGCTTTTCGTTCCAGTCCTACAAGCTCGTCAATGCGGGCGAAGGCGGCATGCTGGTGACCGACGATCCCGCCGTGATCGCCAGGGCCGTCATCATGTCCGGCGCCTACGAGCACAACTGGAAGAAACATGACATCGCCGCCGCCCATGCTGCGCGCTGGCAGAACCGGCTGCCGCTCTACAACATGCGGATGTCGAACCTCGCCGCAGCGGTGATCCGGCCGCAGCTGGCCGAGCTTCCCCGGCGGGTCCGGGACGGCCGTGCCAATCACGACCACGTCGCGGCCCAGCTGAGCGCAGTCCCGTGGTTTCACGTCCCCACCCCCCTCGCCGCAGAACGCCGGGCGCCGGACTCGATCCAGTTCTCGCTTCGCGGTTTCTCCGACGGCGAAGCCACGGCCTTCATCGACGCCGCCGCGGCACGCGGCGTCCCGGCACAGATTTTCGGGATGAGCACGGACAATGCCCGCGCATTCTGGAACTGGCAGTTCCTCGGCCTGGTGCCGGACCTGCCGCGGACCCGGTCCCTGCTGATGCGTGCCTGCGACGTGCGGCTGCCGGTCCGACTGAACCGTGCCGAGCTTGACCATATCGCCGGCGCACTGGTCCTGGCCGCCGAAGAGGTGAAGGCCCCCCGCGCCTACGGCACGTAAACCGGCGCCTCGGGCAGGATGCGGAGCGTCGCTTCCAGCCACGGCATCCGCGCGCGCGCCGGGGCGACGATCAGATCCCCCAGTATCCCCCTGAGGCGGCGCGCGATGTCGGCGGGCATCGTCCCCAGGGCGCCGCGCCGCGACCAGAGCGCGATCTGTCGCGACAGCGGCGCCCCCGGCAGAGACACGACCGCCACGCGGCCCAGGAACCGCTGCGCCCGCAGAAGTCCGAGGGGTGTCAGGATGGTCCAGCCCGCGCCCTCCGCCACCATGGCAAGGATCGCGTGGTAGCTGTCCATCTCGTAGCGGTGCGCCAGGACGAGGTTCTGGCGCGTCAGATGCGCCGCGATCTGCCGGCCCATATGGTGACGCTGAGTGTACTGGATCAGCGGCCGGCGGGCGAGTTCGGCCAGGGTCTCGGCCGCCGGACGGCCGTCACGCAGCGGGACCGCAGCGACGAACGGCTCTTCGAGAAGCGGGTGCACCTCCATCCAGTCGGCGGCTGCCGCGGTATCCGCCGCAACCACCATATCGAGCGCACGATCCTCGAGCTGCGACAACAGACGGTGGCTCGGCCCGGTCTCCAGCAGGAACTGGCAATCGCGCAGTACATCGCCCATCTCGCCCAGCAGCCGCGGCGTTACGTCGGCGTCGAAATCCTCGATCATGCCCAGCCGGAAACGCGCCAGCGAGGCGAGACCGCGGTCCGCCAGTTCGGCCCGCGCCAGGGCCGCTTCGTCGAGGATCGACAAGGCCCGCCGCCGGAAGATCTCGCCCTGCGGCGTGAGGCGCAGCGGACGCGCGGCGCGGTCCACGAGCGGCACGTTGACGATGGCTTCCAGCTTCGAAAGCTGTTGACTGACGGTGGACGGGCTGGTGCCGATCCGGCGTGCGGCAGTGGAAATCGACAGATCCTCGGCGATCGCCGCAAAGATCTCGATCATCCAGAGCGTCACCCGCCCTTCGCTCCCGGACATCCGCGCAGGTCTCCGCATCCGCGCGCCCCGAGGGGCGGTGGAGATGGCGGGCGGTCTATTCGCCCAGCTTTGCCATCTTTTCCTTCAGCTCGGCGAGCTGCTGGCGGATCTCGTCAAGCTCCTGCTTCTCGTCGGCGCTCAACTCCTTTGCCGCCGCTGCCGGTGCCGGTGCGGCATCGGGCATCTGGGCTCCCGCCGCGTTCCCGGCCTCGGCTGCCTTGGCTTCTTCCGCCAGCTTGCGCCAGTTCGGCATCAGCGACGCCATGAACGCCTTCTGCTGCCGCGACATCGCGTCGATCCCGGACATCGGGTTCGACATCGAGGCGAAGTTCTCCATCATCTTCGACTGGCTGTCCCGCAGCATCTCGAAGGACATCGCCAGGAACTGGGGCACCACCGACTGCGCATGGGTCGTATAGCTGCGCACCAGATCGGTCAGCACCGCAATCGGCAGCACGCTTTCGCCACGGCTTTCGTGCTCGGCCACGATCTGCAGTAGGTACTGGCGCGTGAGGTCGTCGCCGCTTTTCAGATCGACGATCTTGACCTCCCGCCCCTTGCGGATGAAGCCGGCGATATCCTCGAGAGTGACGTAATCGCTGGTCTCGGTATTGTAGAGCCGGCGGCTAGCGTACCGCTTGATCAGTAGGGGTTTTTCACTCTCTGCCACCGCTTGTCCTCCGGCTGACCTGCTGCGTTGCAGAGTAGGGCAGTGCAGAAAAAAAGAAAAGAGCGGGCATGAAGCCCGCTCAGGATGGTCGGCGTCTTTGGGGGAGGAGTCGATCGCCGACCAATCTGTCTCGCGGCCTCAGGCCACGATATCTCAGCTGGCAGCGGTCGCGCTGGCCTTCTTCGCCGCGGTGGTCAGGTCGGCGGTCGCCTTCTTGACGGCAGCGGTGGCGTCTTCGCTGATGTCCTTGCCGGCGGCCAGCATCAGTTCGACGGTTTCCATCTGAACCTTCTTCGCCACTTCGGCAAAGGCGGCCAGGGCTTCCGAGGTCAGCTCGGCCTGGGCCGAGGCGTAATCGGTCACGGCCTTGCCGTAATCGGCCGGCTCGTCCTTGACTTTGGTCACGTCAGCGAGCTTGGCGAGCGTGTCCTTCGTCCATTTGGACGAGATTTCCGTCGACTTGTCGGCCGCTTCAAGAACCACTTTCGACATCTTTTCGCTCAGAGTCGCGGAGGTCTTGAAGGCGTCCTGCATCGCCTTGGTGTCGACCGGAAATGCGCCCAGGACATCCTGCAGCATCTTGGTCACGTCGTTGCTCTTCGTCACAGCCATTGGGTCTTCTCCTGAACTCGGCGGCGTCCACTGGCTACCCTCGAAGCGCCGCCCCCTTGCTGTTATCCATATGCCTGCTGCGACGCAGCAGTTCAAGAGAAAATTCTGCACTGCAGCAAAATGCCGGCAAAACCGCAGGTTGCCGTATGGTCAGAGCTTGGGTTTCGCCACCACGTAGGTTCCCGGGGCATCGCAGAGCGCCGGATGCTTCGAATCACCGGGGGTCCGCGCCGGCACCTGACGGCCCGATCGCTTGCGCAACCATTCCTCCCAACGCGGCCACCACGAACCTTCGTGGAACTCGGCTCCGGTCCGCCAGGCATTGGCGTCGAGCTTCACGTCGTCATTGGTGTAATGGCCGTACTTCTTCTTGCCCGGCGGATTGACGATGCCGGCGATATGTCCCGATTGGGACAGGATGAAGGTCTTCGACCTGGCCCCCATCTTCTGCACGCCGGAATAGGACGCCTTCCACGGTGCAATGTGGTCGGTCTCGCAGGCGACGGCGCACAGCGTCGTCTTCATGTCCGCCAGGGTCACGGTCTCGCCGCAGACCTTGTAGCCGGTGGTGGCGAACCGGTCCTGCTGGCAGAGCCCGCGGAGATATTCCATGGCCATCCTGGCCGGCAGGTTGGTGCCGTCGCCGTTCCAGTGCAGCAGGTCGAATGCCGGTGGCGCCTCGCCCATCATGTAGCTCTTCACCGCCGGGGTGTAGATCAGGTCGTTCGAGCGCAGGAACGAGAATGTCCGCGCCATGAAGAAGCGGTCGAGGATACCGGTGCCGGTGGTCTCGCGCTCGATCCCGTCGATGAAGCTGTCATCGAGAAAGACGCTGATCTCGCCCGGATCCGAAAAGTCCGTGAGCGTGGTGAAGAACGTCGCCGACTTCACCGACTTCTCGCCCCGGACATTCTGCAGCGCAAGCGTGAGGCTCAGCGTGGTGCCGGCGATGCAGTAGCCGATCGCGTTGATCTGCTTCTCGCCGGTGATCTCCTTGACCTGATCGATGGCGGTCAGGAACCCCTCCGAGACATAGTCGTCCATGCCGACTCCGGCGTAGCTCGGATCGGGATTGATCCAGCTGACCACGAACAGGGTAAAGCCCTGGTCGACGATCCACTTGATCAGGCTGTTCTTCTCCTTGAGGTCGAGAATGTAGAACTTGTTGATCCACGGCGGGAAGATCAGCAGCGGCGTGGCGCAGACCGTATCGGTGGTCGGCGCGTACTGGATCAGCTCGATCAGGCGGTTTCGGAAGACCACCTTGCCGGGCGTCGTCGCCAGGTTTCTGCCGACATGGAACGCCTTGGGGTCCGACAGCGTGACCAGCAGCTCGCCGTTGTTGTTCTCGATGTCGCGGACGAGGTTCTCAAGCCCGTCGACCAGCGACTGCCCCTGGGTCTCGACCGCGCGTTCCAGCGCCTCGGGGTTGGTCGCCAGAAAATTCGTCGGCGCGAACATGTCGACGATCTGCTGGGTGAAATACTGCACCTTCTGCTTGTCGCGCTCGTCCAGCCCCTCCAGATCCCGGACCGCCTGCTCGATCGCCTGGCTGGTCATCAGGTAATTCTGCTTGATGAAGTTGAAGTAGGGATGCGTCTCCCACAGCGCGTTGGAAAAGCGGCGGTCCTTCGGCGTTCCGTCACTGGGGGCCATAAGCCGGCCGGAACTCAGCGCGCGCTGCGCCTCGACGTAGTGGCTCAGCATCTTGCCCCAGTAGGTCACCTGATGTTCCAGAATCTTGGCAGGATTCTGCATCATTTCATGCATGTAGGCGGTGGCAGCCTTGACGAAGACCTCATTGGAGGGGACCTGAAGGCTCGGGTCGACCTGACGTCTGTTCGCGATGGCTGCAACCAGACGCTGAGACAGTTCCTCGATCCGCGCAATGTTGTGGTTCAGACGCTCCAGCTCGGCACCGGCAATCTTTTCGTCAGTTGTCATGTCCCATTTTCCCCCGTAGGTTCATGCGCGATAGTTCTAGCGTCGCCATGGAGGGGGGCCAAAGCGGCGAAGTGTTACGGGCGAACCTACCCGTATGCATCAGGAGATCAAGATGCGGAATATGGCCACCTACGACCTCATGGAGACGGTTCGCAATACGAATCAATGGCTTGGGGCGACGGCCCGCGCATTCGGATCGTATCCCGCCATCGGCCTCGTCCCCAGCCCGGTCTTCCGCGTCCTCGCCGCCTGGGGTGTGGTGATGGAGCGGAGTTTCGCCCGCATGATCACCAAACCCGACTGGAATATCACCACGGTGGTCGGAATGGACGGGCGCGATCATGTCGTGCATGTGCGCAGCGTGGTGGAACGGCCCTTCGGCAACCTCGTGAAGTTCGACGTGCAGGGGCGTGCGCCAATGCGCCGCAAGGTGCTGCTGGTGGCGCCGATGTCGGGGCACTACGCGACGCTGGTCCGCTCGACCGTGTCGAGCCTACTGCCGGACTGCGACGTCTACGTGACCGACTGGCACAATGCCCGCGACATTCCGGTCTCGAAGGGCAAGTTCGACATCGAGGACTACACGCTCTACCTCGCCGACTTCATCGAACATCTGGGACCCGACACCCATGTGATCGCAGTCTGCCAGCCGGCGCCGCTGACCCTCGCCGCCACCGCCTATCTCGCCGAGAAGAAGCCCGCGGCACAGCCCCGCACGCTGATCCTGATCGGCGGCCCGATTGACCCGGACGCCGCCGCCACCGATGTGACCGATTTCGGCCGCCGCATCACCATGGGCCAGCTCGAGGAAATCGCGATCCAGCGGGTCGGATTCAACTACGCCGGTGCCGGGCGGCTGGTCTATCCCGGCCTGCTCCAGCTCGCCTCGTTCATCGCCATGAACGCCGACCGCCATGGCGAGGCGTTCTTCAACCAGATCCTCCGCGTCGCCAAGGGCGAGGCGTCGGACCATGACCACCACAACCGCTTCTACGACGAATATCTCGCGGTGATGGACATGACCGCCGAGTTCTATCTCTCGACGGTGGAGCGGGTCTTCAAGGGCCGCGAGATCGCCGACAACAAGTTCGTCGTCGACGGCCACAAGGTAGATATCGGCAAGATCACCAATGTCGCCGTGAAGGTGGTCGAGGGCGAGAAGGACGACATCAGCGGCCCCGGCCAGTGCCTCGCCGCGCTCGACCTCCTGACCGGCCTGCCGGATTCGAAGAAGGCGCAGCACCTGGAACCCGGCGCCGGGCATTACGGCATCTTCGCCGGCAAGAGCTGGCGCAACAACATCCGCCCGCTGGTGCTGAATTTCTTCGATGCCAACAGCGGCGACCAGCCGGTCGTCAGCAAGCCGCACCTGCAATCGGTCTGACCGCCGCGCCCGACCGCCGCGCCAGCAGGACCGTCCGGCGGTCCGCGGCGCGGTCCTCCACCGTGACCTTTGCTTCGGCACATCCGGCCTCCCGGCAGAGCCGGGTGTAGGCGTGGGGATCGAGGCTGGCATGGTAGAGCGCCGCGCCGTCCACCTCTCCCACAGCCTCGCCCGCCGCCGGCCCCACCGTCAGGAACAACCGGCCACCCGGACGCAGATGCGCCACCAGTCGCGGGATCAGCACCGCCTGCTCGGCTCCGCTCAGGTGAAAGGCCGAGTCCCAGCCGATGATCGCGCCCAGGCCGGCAGGCAGCGGCGCGACCCGCATGTCGCCCTCCACCCAGGCCGCATCCGGGTACCGAGACCGGGCGATGTCGAGCATCGCCGGTGCAATGTCGAGCCCCGTGACCCGGAACCCCCGGCCGATCAGGTAGCCGGCGATCGGACGGCCGGCGCCGCAGCCCAGATCCAGGACAGACTCGCGCCGACGCAGACCAGCGACGGTGCGGTCGATCCAGGGTTGCTCCCGGAAGGAGCGCGACCTGCGCGCGTCCCAGGCTGCCGCCTTGGCCTGATAGGTGGCCGGGACCGCCGCATGCAGCCGTGCCAGCTCTGCCGCAGGCCAATCCCGGTCTTCGATCACAACCCCCGGATCCAGGCGACGATTCGCTCCACCACCGGCGCGGTGCGGCTCGCGCTCAGGATGTCGCCGGCGAGCACATGACCGTTCGGATCGTCGTTCGGGCCGAGGATCACCGGCACCAGTTCGCTCGGCGCCCCCCATTCGGCCGCGATCCGCCGGGCGATCCGCGTGTCGATGGTCGTGTCGGTCGTCGAGACGAGGAACAGCGCCGGCACCCGGATCGCGCCGAAATCGAGGCCGCGCACCGTCCGGGTCAACGCGCCGAGCGGCGCCACCGACTGCATCGGATAGGTGTGGGTCCAGTTTGCCCCGTGCTCGGGGTTGAGCGGCTCCCAGGACCGCTCCCGTCCCAGGACAAGCGGCCCCCAGCTGCGGAACCACGGCCATTCGATGAACCGCCCGGCCCAGCCCGCCGGCCGGTAGTTGGGCGAGATCAGCACGACGCCTGCCAGCGCATCGTTCAGCTCGGGCCGCGCCGCCGCGATCGTCGCCAGCGTGGCCCCGGTCGACGTGCCGATGAGCACCACCTTGTCGCCCAGGCGCTTGCCGATCGCCACCGCTTCGGCGACGTCGTCGACCCAGTCCTGCACCGTGGGCTCGGCCATCGCCGCCCCGTCGCGGCCATGCCCCGACAGCCGGGTCAGGAAGAGGTTGGCGCCCAGCGCCTGCGCGACCTGATCCGGCACCGGCCGCAACTCGCCCTTGGAGGCCGAGAAGCCATGCAGGTAGACGATCGCCCAGTCCGTCCGCGCACCCTTTTCGCCGGCCCAGACGATCTCCTTCGCCGCGTTGTCGCGCAGGTTCAGCACCTGGGATTCGCGCTCCGCCAGCCAGGCGTCGGGATCGTCGCCGATCGTGGTCGCATCGAAGCGCGGCACCAGCGAGACCGGCTCCGTCGGTCCGATCCAGTCGAGCAGCAGCATCGCCAGCCAGGCCGCGATCCCGAGCGCAACCAGCCATTTCAGCACCGTCACGAGAAGCCCGATCATGTCCGGCCTCCAAGCACTTCGGTCACCTCGTCCACCGCCCGTTCGATCATCGCCAGGCAGTCCGGCGTCGAAAAGCGGTGATCCGCCCCCTTGACCAGAGTCAATCGCAGGTCGTCGGCCGTGGCATGACCGAGAAGCCGCAACGCCGTGTCCATCGGCACTTCCCTGTCCGCCGTGCCCTGCAGCATCCGCACCGGAAACGGCAGGACGAGCGGCGTGCGCAGCACCAGGTTCTCCCGTCCGTCGAGGATCAGCCGTTCGGTGATGACGTAGGGCGCGCCATAGTCGGACGGGATCTGCAGGCCGCCCTCCTCCATGATCGCGCTCCGCTCGGCGTCGCCGAAGCTGGCCCAGAAGCCGTCTTCGGTGAAATCGGGCGCCGCCGCCACGGTCACCATCCCTGCGACCTTCGCGGGCAGCGCCCTGGCCACCAGAAGCGAAATCCATCCCCCCATGGACGAGCCGACGAGGATCTGGGGACCGTCGGCCACCGCCTCGATCACCGCCATCGCATCCGCCGCCCAGTCACCGATGGCGCCCTCCGCGAATTCGCCGGACGAGGCGCCATGGCCGGAATAGTCGAAGCGCAGAAAGGCCCGCCCCCGCTCGCTTGCCCAGGCTTCCAGATGCACCGCCTTGGTGCCTTCCATGTCCGACACGAACCCGCCCAGGAAGACGACACCCGGCCCGCTTCCTTCGGTCCGGCGATAGGCGATCCGCCTGCCCGCGGCGGTGTCGAGAAATTCCGGCTCGGACATGGTTCCCTCCCGATGGCCCGCGGCGCCAGACTTGCCCTGCGGCGGCGCCAGCGCAACCCGCAATCGGTGCGTCGGCCGTCATTTACGTGACTCTATTGTCACGTGACTATAGAATCACGTATAAAGGCCGCATGGACGCCATCTTCAAGGCCCTGAACGACCCGGCCCGGCGCGCGATCCTCGACGCCCTGCGCGAACGGGACGGCCAGACCCTGACCGACCTCGAAGCGCGCTTCGCGATGTCGCGCTTCGGCGTGATGAAGCATCTCCGCGTGCTGGAGGACGCGGGGCTGATCACCACCCGCAAGCGCGGGCGGTTCAAGGACCACTACCTGAACGCCATCCCGCTCCAGGAGGTCATCGACCGCTGGATCGAACCCCTGATCGCAAAACCCACCGCCCGGGCCGTGATCGGCCTCAAGGCACGACTGGAAGGACGCACCATGGACCAGACCACCCTGACCGAACCCGGCACCAAACCCGGCTACGTGATGACCACCTTCATCCGCTGCTCCCGCGATGCGCTGTGGGACGCGCTGTCCAATCCCGACGCCGCGCCGCATTACCACTTCATGTCGGCCCGCAGCGAACTGAGCGGCGACACGATGACCCATTATTTCCCCGACGGCTCGGAAATGCTGATCTGCCGGATGATCGAGGCGGAGCCGAAATCCCGCATCGTGACCACCTTCGAGCCGAAATGGCACCCCGAGGCCGGCACCTCCCGCGTGGTCTACCTGATCGAGGAAGAGGGCGCGCACTGCAAGCTGACCATCGAGCACTACGACCTCGGGCCCGAAGCGTCCGGCGTGGCGGACGGCTGGGCGCGCTGGTCGGCCGGGCTGAAGACCTGGCTGGAAACCGGCCAGGACGCCCATTTCGCGCGCCGGCAGGCGCCCGTCGGCGCCTGAACGCGGCCGATCCTCAGCCGGGATTGCGCGCGGTGATCACCCAGGACGAGGAGTTCATCCATATCCCGTCTTCGGCCTGCTCCTCCGCCGCGTACATCTCGGCCAGCGCCGCCTCGATCTCGGGGCGGCGCTGCTCCGCCAGCGCGCCGGCGACGCGGAACACCTCGCCCGCGGGACCCAGGGCCAGCTGGAAGTCGATCGCGTCGCGGACGTCGCGGCCCATGTTGATCCGCGTATCGACCCGCTCGAAGGCGATTTCGCCGTAGCCCGCCGCGCGCATCTGCGCCGTCACCTTTTCCGGATCGGCCATCGAGAACGGCCCAGGCCCGCAGGTCGCGGCGTCCTCGCCAGGCTCGGGAAGAAAGCGCAGCATCACCTCCTTGGCCTTCATCCAGGCCGGATTGTCCTCCCGCTGTCGCCAGACGATATGCGCCATCCGCCCGCCGGGCTTCAGCGCCAGCCGCATGTTGCGCAGGGCGGGCACGGTATGGGTGAAGAACATCGTGCCGAAGCGCGAGAAGACGAAATCGAACTCGCCCCTCGGCAGGGCGATCTCGGCGTCGCCGCGGCGGAATTCCAGATTGGTCAGCCCGTCGCACCGCGCATCGGCACGGCCGAACTCCATGAAGGCATCGACGCAGTCCATGCCCAGCACATGCCCCTCCGGGCCGACCATCCGTGCCAGCTCGATCGCGGTGTCGCCGAACCCGCAGCCAACATCGAGCGCCGCATCCCCGCGCCGGACCGGCAGCTTCGGCAGGCATGCCGCGCTGTGGCGGGACAGGCCGTCGACGAGGACATGCTTGAAACGGATGAACTTGGGACCCAGCACGTCGTTCCAGAACCGGACGAACTCGGTATCCTCCGCCATCACGGCGGCCTCGGATCGCACTGCCATGTTCGCCTCCCGATGGATGGTCTGTGCATTCTATCACACAAACCCGCCAAGTGCCGGTCAACAATGCGTTTCCTTGGACGGTAACCCGCTTGGCGCATTGCGATTGTCGCCGTCGCGGCGCTTCTGCTAGGATCCCGGAACGCTGCGGCCGCGCGGCGCGGCGGCGGATGCACCGCCCCACGCCTTGTCCCCGCTCGCAGTCTGCAGAGGGAGGAAGGCACATGTTCGTCAGGGAAATCCTCGCCCAGAAGGGGCGCGAGGTGAAATCGGTGGAAGGCATCGACGCGCTCGAGGTCGCCGCGGCGGTGATGCGGACCGAGCGGGTCGGCGCGCTCGTGGTGCGCGACGAGATCGGCCGCCTCAAGGGCCTGCTCTCCGAGCAGCATGTCGTCTGGGCGATCGCCGATTCCGGCGCCCGCGCCCTGTCCCTGCCGGTCGCGCAGGTGATGGAGACCGACGTTCTCACCTGCACGCCCGACGACACCGTGGCCCGCGTCGCGCGCCTGATGACCGAACGCCGCGCCCGTCATGTGCCGGTCATCGCCAACGACAAGGTGACCGGCATCATCTCGATCGGCGACCTCGTGAAGGCCCGGTTCGAGGAATTCGAGCTTGAACGCGGCACGCTTCGCGACCTGGCCATGTCGCACCAGCTCGGCGGCTGACCCGCCCCGACGCACCCAACCCGCCGGCAGTGCGGATGCCCGGCACCGCACCGCCACCCCGAACCGAAACACCACGAAGGTCAGGGCACGTCTGGCCGGGTCACGGATCGGCGCGGTAGATGGTCTCTCCGTCCTTGATCGTTTCGACCACCTCGAGCGTGTCGAGCATCTCGGGATCGATGGCGGTCGGATCGCCGGACAGGATCACCAGGTCGGCGCGCTTGCCCGGCACCAGACTGCCCTTCCGGTCCTCCTCGAAATGCTGCCATGCGGGCCAGATCGTCATTGCCTTCAGCGCCGTCGTCACGTCGACCCGCTGGTCCGGGCCGATGATGTCCCCCGACCGCGACCGGCGCGTCACCGTCGCGTCCAGGACCCTCATGCTGTCGGGCAGGGCCACCGGCGCGTCATGATGGGTGCCGAAGGCCATGCCGCGGGCCCGCACCCAGCCGGTGGGCGAGATGTTGTCGCCATTGACCGGCCCCACCGTATGGTCGCGGTGCCAGTCGCCCCAATAGAACGTGTGCATCGGAAACAGCGACGGGAAGATATCCAGTCTGTCGAGGCTCTCCACCTGGTCGGGGCGCATGAACTGGCCGTGGACAAGAACCGGCCGGCGATCCCCCGGTCCGTATTTGTCCTCGGCCGCGTTGACCGCGGCAACCAGCATGTCGGTGGCGCGTTCGCCATTTGCATGGGTCAGGATCTGGACGTCATTGGCGAACGCCCAGTCGACGGACTCGAGGATCTCTGGATCGGTCAACGCAGGATAGCCGGAATAGCCGGGCGGGTAGTCGCCGACCGGGTCGTAATAGGGGCGGTCGCGCC
This sequence comes from Paracoccaceae bacterium, assembly GCA_020425125.1. Lineage (GTDB taxonomy): Bacteria > Pseudomonadota > Alphaproteobacteria > Rhodobacterales > Rhodobacteraceae > Meridianimarinicoccus. Next base: position 91,362 of record JAGQRV010000008.1, read on the forward strand.
AGGCGGTGAAGCCTTGCGGCGATCCGTCGATGGTCAGCTTGGCCCCGCCGACGCGAAAATGGTCCGCGTAGTCGCGCGACGCGCTGTCCTTGATGAAGTCGCGGTCGGTCAGCACGTCCACGTACGCCACGACATCGATGGGAAGACTGCCAGCCTCTGCCACCTGCCGGAACACCTGGACGGTGCCCGGTGTCGCGCGCCCCTCCTGACCCGTGGTGTAGCCATAGCGCGCCCACATCTCTGCCCCGGCCCGGGCGAAGACGGACAGGCTTTCGGGGCCCAATGTCGCAAAGACCCGGGGCAGCGCGCCGAAGAACGCCATCTCTTCGAGGACACCGTTGGGGGTGGTCCCGTCGGCCTCCCGGCGGATCACGCCGCCACTGGGCTCCGGCGTGTCAGCGGTCATTCCTGCCCGCTCCAGAGCAAGCGAATTCACCGCTGCGATGTGCCCGGACTGATGCACGATGATGATCGGCCTGTCGGCCGACACGGCATCCAGATCCGCGCGTGTCGGGTGACGCAGCTCGGCCAGCTGCGAATTGTCATAGCCGAAGCCCACGATCAGGTCGGCCTCCTCGACTGCCGCGGCATTGTCGGCTGCCCATTGCCGCAACTCCTGCTGCAGTGACGCGATGTCGGTCACCGCACCGTCCGGCGGGGCGAGCAGGTTTGCCGCGAGCGCCTGCAGGCCCCCCATCATCACGTGGCCGTGGCTGTCCACGAAGCCGGGCAGCAGCGCGCGCCCGTGCAGGTCGGTCACCGTGGTTCCCTCGCCGCCGAGCCCGAGGATCTCGTCCTCGGACCCGACCGCGAGAATGAGGCCGTCCTTGACCGCAATCGCTTCGGCGACCGGAGCCGAGTCCTCCATCGTCAGGACCGGGCCGCCGACCCATATCCGGTCCGCAACGGACGCCGGCGCGTCCTGTGCCGCCACCGGCAGGGCGGAAACAAGCATCGCGGCGAGCCCGCCACCGAAGCCTGCACGAACCCCGGATTCGCATCCCATCGCCGTACCTCCCCTGCGCGCCCTGCCGGCATTCTTGCACATCGGCGGGATCGGGCAAGCGGGACGCGGCACCGAGGCTCTTCCGGACTGTCCGGCTCGACCGCACCGGGTCCGATGAAAGTCCGATGCAATTCCGATGCGTTTCCGATCCCCTCCTGCCCGCTTGACAGCGCCGCCGACCCGCCGCACATAGCCGCCACAACCCTACCCGCAACCGGGCGTTCCGTGGGCGCCAAACCGACGAGGAGGCCAGTCATGGCAGACGTCACCCTCACCCTTCCCGATGGCTCTCAGCGGTCCTACGCATCTGGGGTGACCGCCGCCGATGTCGCCGCCGACATTTCCAAGTCCTTGGCAAAGCAGGCGATTTCCGCGCAGGTCGATGGCGCGCACTGGGACCTGCAATGGCCGATCACCGCCGACGCGCCGATCGCCATCAACACCATGAAGGATGACGGCCCGGCGCTGGAACTGATCCGCCACGACCTCGCCCATATCATGGCCCGCGCGGTGCAGGAGCTTTATCCGGGCGTCAGGGTCACGATCGGCCCGGTGATCGAGAACGGCTGGTACTACGACTTCGACCGCGCCGAGCCTTTCACCCCGGAAGATCTTGGTCTCATTGAGAAAAAGATGCGCGACATCATCGCGGCCCGGGATCCCGTGCGCACGGAGGTCTGGGACCGCGCCCGCGCGGTGGCCCATTACGAGGCCACCGGCGAGCCCTACAAGGTCGAGCTGGTCGGCATGATCCCCGAAGGACAGCCGATCCGCATGTACTGGCACGGCGGCTGGCAGGATCTCTGCCGCGGCCCGCACCTCCAGCATACGGGTCAGGTCCCGGCGGATGCCTTCAAGCTGATGTCGGTGGCCGGCGCCTACTGGCGCGGCGACTCGAACAGGCCCATGCTCCAGCGGATCTACGGCGTCGCCTTCAAGACTCGCGACGAGTTGAAGAAATACCTGCACTTCCTTGAAGAAGCAGAAAAAAGGGATCATCGCCGGCTCGGCCGCGAGATGGGGCTCTACCATTTCCAGCCCGAGGCCCAGGGGTCCGTCTTCTGGCATCCCAACGGCTATCTGGTCTGGCGCCAGCTCGAGGCCTATATCCGCCGCCGCCTCGACGAGACCGGCTATGTCGAGGTGAAGACGCCGCAGCTCCTCGACTCGAAGCTCTGGCGCGCCTCGGGGCACTGGGGCAAGTTCCGCGAGAACATGTTCGTCGTCCCTGACGAGATTCCGTCGACCGACGACGAGGACGCGGATCCGGTCCTGTCGGGCAAGGCAGATCTGCTGGCGCTCAAGCCGATGAACTGCCCGGCTCATGTCCAGATCTTCAAGCAGGGCACCAAGTCCTACCGCGACCTGCCGCTGCGGATGGCGGAGTTCGGCTGCTGCCACCGCAACGAAGCCCATGGTGCGCTGCATGGGCTGATGCGGGTGCGGCAGATGACCCAGGACGACGCCCACATCTTCTGCCGCGAAGATCAGGTCGCCAGCGAGACCAAGCGCTTTCTCGACCTGTTCTCCACGGTCTACGGGCACATGGGCCTGACCGATATCGCCTACAAGCTGGCGACACGCCCCGAATTGCGCGCCGGTGACGATGCGACCTGGGACCGGGCCGAGGCCGCCCTGGCCGAAGCACTGACCGCAGCCGGAATCGACTTCGACATCGCGGAAGGCGAAGGCGCCTTCTATGGGCCGAAGCTCGAGTTTCACCTGACCGATGCGATCGGGCGGACCTGGCAGGCAGGCACCTTCCAGCTCGACTATGTGCTGCCCGAGCGGCTTGACGCGACCTATGTCGGGACCGACGGCGAAAAGCACCGCCCGGTCATGCTGCACCGCGCCGTCTTCGGCACCTTCGAGCGCTTCATCGGTCTGCTGATCGAACACTATGCCGGTCGGCTGCCATTCTGGCTGGCGCCCCGGCAGGTCGTCGTTGCCTCCATCGTGTCGGATGCCGATGCCTATGTGACCGAGGTGACGGAGGCGCTGAATGCGGCGGGCGTCCGGGCAGAGGCCGATACGCGCAACGAGAAGATCAACTACAAGATCCGCGAACATTCCGTCAGCAAGGTCCCGGTCATCCTGGCCTGCGGCGCCCGCGAGGTGACGGAGCGCACCGTCACGCTGCGCCGCCTTGGCGACACCCGGACCGCGGCCCTGCCGCACGACGACGTGGTCGCGTTGCTCGCCCGCGAAGCCCTGCCCCCCGATCTGGGTGGTCCGTCCGCAGCCCCGGCTTCGGCCGTGAACGAACAGCAGCCACTCGACGCGTGACGGGAGGTCCCCGGCCCTGCCGGGGAAGTCAGCCGAGGCCGAGCGCCGCCATTGCCTCCCGGTCCCAGCCGAGATGGCGCCGCGTGCCTCGGATCAGCAGCGGCCGTTTCATCAGGGTCGGATGCGTCAGCAGCAGGTCGAGCGGAGACGCCTCCCGTTCGGCCGGCGCGAGTCCCCGCCAGGTCGTCGACCGCCGGTTCACCAGCGCCTCGCCGAAACCGTGCAGCCAGTCTTCCAGCTCGTCGCGACGCGGCGGGTCGGCCCGCACGTCCCGGAAAATCACGGTCGCACCCGCCGTTTCCAGTGCCGTCCGTGCCTTACGGCAGGTGTCGCAGGTCTTCAGTCCGATCAAGTTGACGGCATCCACCAGCGCGATCTCCCGATTCTTCCGGCCCGGCAGCGTTTCCGCCACCACCAGCCTTGTCTTTTTTCCGTTTCATGCTTGTTCTAGAAGCGTCTTCAGAAGATGCCAGCGCTAAACGGGTTTGCGGTGGCAGTCTCACGGAAGCGGACTAGAGGAAGGACGTCCGGAAAGGTTGTCCGGGCGCAAGACAAGGAGAGACGGGATGCCTACCGGCACCGTGAAGTGGTTCAACGCAACCAAGGGCTACGGCTTCATTGCGCCCGACGACGGCGGCAAGGACGTATTCGTGCACATCTCGGCGGTCGAACGCGCCGGCATGACCGGGCTGGCCGACAACCAGAAGGTTTCATACGAGTTGCGGGAGGGACGCGACGGGCGGTCATCGGCGACCGACCTCAAGACAATCGGCTGATCTTCCCCGGCGCCTGCTTCCCGCCGGCGCCCCAATTGCCTGCGATACTTCCGATTGCGGTTCGGCCGGGCCCGGAGGGCGGCCGCCCGCGGCGTCAGGACTCGTCGCGTCCGAGGACACGGGCGAATTCCCGCCACTCGCCCTTCGACATGCCGGAGTTTTCCTGGCTGACCTCCTCGCCGGCAAGCATGCGTCGGACAGCCTCCAGCGCCTTCGCCGACAGCGTGGCGCCGCCAAGGCGATAATCCTCGAATGCGCGCCAGGCAGCCGGCACCCAATCGGCCACGATCCGGCAGATCGTTTCGGCATAGACCCTGATCTCGTACTGCGCATGCGCATCGGCCCGCAAGCGCAGGAAATGAAAGAGATTGTGGAGGTCGACCTTCCAGTACCACTGGGTGTAGATGTTGGCCGGCAGGTTCATCCGCGCCAGTTCCCGCGCCAGGCCCTGCTGGCCGTCCTGGTTCAGCATCGCCTCGTAGTGATCGTAGGCCCGTGTCGAATCCGACTTCAGGATTTCAAGCACCCGGGCGGCCTCGTCCCCTTCCAGAACCGCGCCGCGGCCCTGGTTGTTGACCGTGGATTGCGCCGCCAGATGTTCGGGCGCCGGAATGTAGAATTCGCGGTCGAGGATCGAGTAACGCGCGGAGTATTCGTTCACGTTGGCGGTCCGGTGGCGGATCCATTGGCGGGCGACGAAGACCGGCAGCTTCACGTGCAGCTTGATCTCGCACATCTCGAACGGGGTCGAGTGCCAATGACGCATCAGGTAACGGATCAGGCCTTCGTCGTCCCGCGAATGCCGGGTGCCCGCGCCATAGCTGACCCGCGCCGCCTGCACGATCGCGGCATCGTCGCCCATGTAGTCGACGACACGGACGAAACCATGGTCGAGAACCGGATTTGCGCGGTAGAGATGCGCCTCCATTCCCTCGCTCACTGCGCGCAGCGTGGGCTGCGGCCGCGCGCGCAGCGCGTCAATCTCGTCTTGCTGGTCCTGGGAAATCGGCATGGCAGCTGGTCTTCCGGTCTGTGAGTCTTTGAGAAACCATATCTTGCCCGCTCATGATCGCCAACAACCAGATATCGAAACGCCGCACTCCATGCGGGCAAATCTCCGCGGAAATCATTTGCCCATTCTCCTGCGCCCCATATGTCTGGGCCAAATACAACACGGAGGTCACGATGAAGGTCAAATACCTGCACACCATGGTTCGGGTCGCCGATCTGGAGAAGTCCATGGCGTTCTACAGGCTGCTCGGACTCGAGGAGACGCGGCGCGTGGACAACGAGTCCGGACGCTTCACGCTGGTTTTCATGGCCCCGCCGGGACAGCCGGAATGCCCGGTCGAGTTGACCTACAACTGGGACGGCGACGATGGCCTGCCGTCCGACAGCCGCCATTTCGGTCACCTCGCCTATGGCGTCGAGAATATCTACGAGATGTGCCAGTCCCTGCAGGACAACGGCGTGACGATCAACCGCCCGCCGCGCGACGGTCGCATGGCGTTCGTCCGGTCGCCGGACAACATTTCGGTCGAGTTGCTGCAGATCGGGGATGCGCTGCCGAAGAAGGAGCCTTGGGCGAGCATGGAAAGCACCGGCCACTGGTAGGGCGCTCGGCTTCCGGTCGACGCTGGCCGTTCTGGCCGGCGTCGCAGCACACGGGCCTGCCCGGCCCGGATGCCACAGGTCAGTAGATGTAGCGGATCTGGTCGGTCCAGTAGCGCTCCACGCGGCGCAGCGCGGTATTGATGTCCTGGATCCCCGACGCACCAAGCACGCCGCGGCTTTCCAGCCCGTCTGCATGGCGGGCGAAGAGCGCGGACATGACTTCGCGGATTTCCCGGCCGCGTTCGGTCAGCTTCACCCGCACCGACCGGCGGTCGACCTGGCAGCGCTGATGATCCATGAAGCCCATCTCGACGAGCTTCTTCAGATTGTAGGACACGTTCGAGCCCTGATAGTAGCCGCGTGTCTTCAGCTCTCCGGCAGTCACTTCGTTGTCGCCGATATTGAACAGAAGAAGCGCCTGAACCGGGTTGATCTCGATGATGCCGACGCGTTCGAATTCGTCCTTGATCACGTCAAGCAGCAAGCGGTGCAGACGCTCGACCAGCGCCAGCGCCTCGAGGTAGCCGGTCATCAACGTATCGCCGGACCCGTCCGGCAGTTTTGGGTGGACACTCATGGACAATCTCCAACAGGAACACTGTCGGTGAAAATCCGGGCATTTCCCAAAAATTGCGTTAAGTCGCAGCCATTTGCGGATCAGTTCCCGGTACGGGCCGCCTGATGTGCGGCAATCTCCGCGACAAGACCGGCAAAGCGCGGCGGACTGTCGGCCTGTCCGGTGACCCACTGATAAAGGTCGTGGTCGTTCTCCGAGAGGAGTGCGTCGTAGAGATCGAGCTCCGCTCCGGACTTTGCCACAAGCTCGGTTTCGGAAAATGCGCCGAGGATCAGGTCCATTTCCAGGATGCCCCGCCGCATGGAGCGCATCTTCAGCCGCTTGAGCCGCACGTCCCGCGTCTCTCCGCTCATGCAGCCTGCTCCAGAATGCGCTTGAGACGCTTCTCCAGAACCGAAACGCGCTCGACGCCCTGACGCAGCTCGGAATGGACCTGCCGCAGCTCGGCCAGAACGGACCGCAGATCCGTACTCAGCGTGTCGTCCTGCGGCGTCATGTCCGGCGCCTCGCCCTGCGCGGTCAGAATCCAGACCAGCGACACGCCGAGTATGCCCGAGAGCATCTGCAGCCGGTTGGCCCGCGGCTCCGCCGTGTCGTCTTCCCACTTGGCAACGGTCGACACCTTCACGCCCAGACGGCGCGCCAGGTCGGCACGCGACATTCCGGCAGCTTCCCGCGCTCCGGCCAAACGGTCGCCGAGCGTGCTGTTATCCGGAGAAAACCATGGTTCGTTGCCGGCGGCACCGGCATTTGCCTCGAGAATATCTTGATCGATCATGGCGCCCACCCTAAGCATGCGCTGCCACCATGACAACCGGAGAGACCGATGAGCTTCCTGTCCGCGACACTCGCCCGCGTGAAACCGTCACCGACGATCGCGGTCACCACGAAAGCGCGCGAACTGAAGGCCGCCGGGAAGGACGTGATCGGCCTCGGCGCGGGGGAACCCGATTTCGACACGCCGCAGAACATCAAGGATGCCGCGGTGCGCGCGATTGCCGAGGGCAAGACGAAATACACCGCCGTCGACGGCATCCCGGAACTGAAGCAGGCGATCTGCGCCAAGTTCAAGCGCGACAACGGGCTCGACTACACGCCGGCGCAGGTCACGGTGGGGACCGGCGGCAAGCAGGTTCTCTACAATGCGCTCGTGGCGACGCTCAACCCCGGCGACGAGGTGGTGATCCCGGCGCCGTACTGGGTCAGCTATCCCGACATGGTGCTGCTGGCCGGCGGCGAGCCGGTCTTTGCCGAAGCCTCGTCGCAGACCGCCTACAAGCTGACGCCGGACCAGCTCGAAGCGGCAATCACGCCCAAGACCAAGTGGCTGATCTTCAATTCGCCGTCGAATCCGACCGGCGCGGCGTATACGTTCGCCGAACTCAAGGCCTTGACCGAGGTGCTGCTTCGCCACCCGCAGGTCTGGATCATGTCCGACGACATGTACGAGCATCTCGTCTACGACGGCTTCGAATTCGCCACTCCGGCCCAGGTCGAGCCCGAGCTTTACGACCGCACCCTGACGGTCAACGGGGTCTCGAAGGCGTATGCGATGACCGGCTGGCGCATCGGCTATGCCGCCGGTCCCGAACCGCTGATCAAGGCGATGGGAAAGGTCCAGTCGCAGTCGACCTCCAACCCGTGTTCGATCAGCCAGTGGGCGGCGGTCGAGGCGCTGAACGGGACGCAGGACTTCATCCCGGTCAACAACGAGACCTTCAAGCGCCGCCGCGATCTGGTGGTATCAATGCTGAACGAGGCGCCGGGCGTCAGTTGCCCGACCCCGGAAGGCGCCTTCTACGTCTATCCGACGATCGGCGGTTGCATCGGCAAGACCAGCGCCGGTGGCACGAAGATCACCGATGACGAGGCCTTCGCGACCGCTTTGCTCGAAGAAAAGGGGGTTGCCGTCGTATTCGGCGCCGCCTTCGGGCTCAGCCCCTGTTTCCGGGTGAGCTACGCGACCTCGGATGCTGCGCTCAAGGAAGCCTGCTCCCGGATCCAGGACTTCTGCGCCGGGCTCAGCTGAGCCGCACCTGCAGGACCAGGTTGCCTCGTTCGCGGGCCGCACAGCGACCGCAGCAAGAAAATGGGGGCCACTGGCCCCCATCGCAGTCTCGCTGACACGGTTCGTATTTTGCCTGCTCGATCGTTGCCGTTTGTTGCCTGTGACCGGCCAGCGCCAAGGACGAGCGCACCCGCCCCGGTATGCGAAGTCATGGATTGGAGGGGCGGGCGCTTCTTCAGGGCGCCCTGCCCCCATCCTGCGGGATCCGCGGCGCCGGAGGGAGGAGATGCGCCGCGTGACCTTGGGGGGAGCTATCGGCCTCAGCTGCAGCCCGAAGTCGCCCCGCAGGTATTGCACTTCATGCAGGTCCCGTTGCGAACGAGCGTATAGTTCCCGCACTCGCCGCAGGGATCTCCTTCGTAGCCCTGAATGCGGGCCTTGGCCCGGGCATCGAGGGCGGAACCGATTGCCGCCGACGCCTCCAGCGCTTCCGTTGCCGCGGCGACGAAGCCGGCGGACAGCGATCCCGCAACCGCGGCACCGCCCTGCAGCAGCACCAGTTCCTGCGGCATCCGCTTGCGCAGATACCCGGTCGAGGAAATCTGCTTCAGCACCTCGAGCGACTTCGACGCCGCCGTTTCGCTCACGGGGACAACGTTGCTTCCGCCCCGCTTGCCCTCGTCCTCGCCCGCACCAAGCTCGTCAAAGGCGGCGCCCTGCGGCTTGACATGGGCGAGGTCCGTGCGGTCCAGGTAGCTCACGGCAAGTTCGCGGAAGATGTAGTCGAGGATCGATGTCGCGTTCTTGATTGTCTCGTTGCCCTGCACCATGCCCGCGGGCTCGAACCGGGTGAAGGTGAAGGCGTCGACGAACTCCTCCAGCGGCACACCGTATTGCAGGCCGACCGACACCGCGATGGCGAAGTTGTTCATCATCGCCCGGAAGCCGGCGCCTTCCTTGTGCATGTCGATGAAGATCTCGCCCAGGGACCCGTCGCCGTATTCGCCGGTCCTGAGATAGACCTTGTGGCCGCCGACGATCGCCTTCTGGGTATAGCCCTTGCGCCGTTCCGGCAGCTTTTCGCGATGGCGGCGAACGACCTCCTTGACGATCACCTTCTCGACGATCTTTTCGGCCAGGACCGCCGCTTTTTCCTGCTGGGTGCCGGAAGCGAGCACCTCTTCGGCCTCCTCGTCTCCGTCGACGAGAGACGCGGCCAGCGGCTGGCTGAGCTTGGATCCGTCGCGGTAGAGCGCATTGGCCTTGACGCCCAAAGACCACGAAAGCTCGTACGCCTTCTGGCAATCCTCGATCGTGGCGCTGTTGGGCATGTTGATCGTCTTCGAGATCGCCCCCGAGATGAAGCTCTGCGCGGCCGCCATCATGCGAATGTGGCTGTCGACGCTCAGATACCTGCGGCCCTTCTTGCCACAGGGGCTGGCGCAGTCGAAGACGGCCAGATGCTCGGCCTTCAGACGCGGCGCACCCTCCAGCGTCATCGTCCCGCAGACATGGTCATTGGCCGCCTCGATCTGCTGGCGCGTGAAGCCCAGCGAGGTCAGCATGTCGAAGGTCGGGTCGGCGAGCTTGGCGGGCGGAATACCGAGGATGTCGGTGCAGAATTCCTCTCCCAGCGTCCACTGATTGAAGACGAAGCGGATGTCGAAGGCCGAGCCGAGCGCCGCCTCGATCTTGTCGATCTCGGCCTGCCCGAAGCCGTGACCCAGAAGCGCGGTATGGTCGATGCCGGGCGCAGAAGCGAGAGAGCCGTGTCCGACCGCGTAGCCCACGATATCGGATATCTGGGCCGGCGTGTACCCGAGCGTCTCCAGTGCCTTCGGCACCGACCGATTGATGATCTTGAAGTAGCCGCCACCGGCGAGCTTCTTGAACTTCGCCAGCGCGAAATCCGGCTCGATTCCGGTCGTGTCGCAATCCATCACCAGACCGATCGTGCCGGTCGGCGCGATCACCGTGGCCTGCGCATTGCGAAAGCCATGCGCCTCGCCCAGCCTGAGCGCTTCGTCCCAGGCCTGCACTGCCAGCGCCGAGAGCCGCGGATCCGGGCAATGGGCGTGATCGAGCGGCACTGGATTCACCGCCAGGTCTTCGTAGCCGTCCATTTCGCCCCGCGCCGCGCGGCGGTGATTGCGGATCACCCGGAGCATCGCACCGGCATTCGCCGCGTGGGCCGGGAAGGCGCCCAACTCAGCCGCCATCTCGGCCGAAGTCGCGTAGGCCACGCCCGTCATCACCGCGGTCAGCGCAGCACAGAGCGCGCGCCCCTCCGCCGAGTCGTAGCTGAGTCCCATGGTCATCAGCAGACCGCCAATATTGGCGTAACCCAGCCCCAGGGTGCGGAAGTCATAGGACCGCTGCGCAATTTCCTTGGACGGGAACTGCGCCATCAGCACGCTGATCTCCAGCGTCACGGTCCAGAGCCGGGTGGCATGGACATATTCGTCGGCGCGGAACTCGCCCGCCTTCAGGAAGGTCAGCAGGTTCAGCGACGCCAGGTTGCAGGCCGTGTCGTCGAGGAACATATATTCCGAGCACGGGTTGGAGCCGCGGATCTCGCCGTTCTCGGGGCAGGTATGCCAGGCGTTGATCGTGTCGTGGAACTGGATTCCCGGATCGGCACAGGCCCAGGCGGCATGTCCGATCTGCTCCCACAGGTCGCGGGCCTTGATGGTCTTCGCCACCTTGCCGTCCGTGCGCCGGACTAGGGCCCAGTCGCCGTCTTCACGAACCGCCTTCAGGAAGGCGTCGGTCACGCGAACCGAATTGTTTGAATTCTGGCCGGCGACCGTCGCATAGGCCTCGCTGTCCCAGTCCGTATCGTAGGTCGGGAACTCGATCGACGCATACCCCTGGCGGGCATAGTCCAGGACCCGCTTGGTATAGGTCTCCGGGATTGCCGCCTTCTTTGCCGCCCGGATCGCGGCCTTGAGGGCCGCATTCCTGGCCGGATCCGTGGCACTGTCCGGGTCACCGTCCCAACCCCGGATCGCGGCGAAGATGTCGTTCAGCCGCGCTTCGTGAGTCTTCGAGCCCGCCACCAGGCTCGCCACCTTCTGCTCCTCGATCACCTTCCAGTTTACGAATTGCTCGATATCCGGATGGTCCGCGTCGCAGATCACCATTTTGGCAGCGCGTCGGGTTGTGCCCCCCGATTTGATCGCTCCCGCTGCCCGGTCGCCGATCCTGAGGAAACCCATCAGTCCCGAAGACCGCCCGCCGCCCGAAAGGGCCTCGCCTTCAGCCCGGAGGCTGGAAAAATTCGTGCCTGTGCCTGATCCGTACTTGAACAGCCGAGCCTCGCGGACCCAGAGGTCCATGATCCCGCCCTCGTTCACCAGATCGTCGGCCACCGACTGGATAAAGCAGGCATGGGGCTGGGGATGCTCATAGGCCGACGCCGACTTCACCAGCTTGCCCGTCTTGTGATCCACGTAGAAATGACCCTGGCTCGGCCCGTCGATACCATAGGCCCAGTGGAGGCCGGTATTGAACCATTGCGGCGAGTTCGGGGCAGCGCGCTGTGTCGCCAGCATCATCCGCATCTCGTCGAAATAGGCGCGGGCGTCCGCTTCCTTGGTGAAGTAGCCACCCTTCCAGCCCCAATAGGCCCAGGCACCGGCCAGGCGATCGAAGACCTGGCGGGCCGAGGTCTCGCCGCCGAAGCGCTCGCCCTGAGGCAGGTCCGCCAGCGCCTTCTCGTCGGGAACCGACCGCCAGAGGAATTCCGGCACGCCCTTCTCGGCCACCTTCTTCAGCCGCCGGGCGATGCCGGCCTTGCGGAAATATTTCTGGGCCAGCACGTCGCAAGCGACCTGGCTCCATCCGGCAGGCACTTCGAAGTCCTCCAGGCGGAACACGATCTTGCCATCGGGATTGCGGATCTCGGAGGTCGTGGTGGCGAACTCCAGACCGGCATAGGCCTCGGCCGCGTCCTTGGTAAATTTACGTTCGATTCTCATGACTGGCCCCGAGGTCCCTTGTTTTCTTGTTGCCGTATGCCCGCCAGAACGTCCCGGCGTGACGCACCCCATTCGCGGCAGGCACACTTTCCCGGCAGCGAAGAGCCCTGCCCTTCGCGTGCTTGATGTTGCCGCTTTCTGCATCTGGTTGCGGCCACAATATGTTGTGCATGTCCGCCCTGCACACACAAGTAACCGCGACTCGGGGCGTGAGGTCAACGGCATTTTTCGTCAATCTTGCGGAAAATTGGGGTTGACCTGTCGCCGGTCAGAGTCCCGAGGCCGGCCACGACTCGAGTTCCTAATGATAGGTTAATCAATGTGTTAACCGGAAAGATGCGTTAACGCCGCCAGAATGGCAGCCGCACAGGCCCGCACAACCGGCAACGCGTTTCCGGCTCTCACCGACCCGGTCAGCACCTTGACGCATGCCCGTCCAGCGCGCTTGACCGAAGCGAGGCCGCGCGGCATAGGCTCCGACGAAGGAGTCGCTTAATGATCCGCAAGTTGTACGATTGGACCATGGGCCTTGCGGAGTCGCGCTACGCGCTGCTCGCCTTGGCCCTCGTTTCCTTTGCCGAAAGCTCGGTCTTCCCGATCCCGCCGGACATCCTGATGATCCCGATGATCCTGGCGGCGCCCCGGCGCGCCTGGCTGATCGCGGGCGTCTGCACGCTCGCCTCGGTTCTGGGTGGCCTCTTTGGCTACTATATCGGGTATGCGCTCTTCGAGAGCGTGGGCCGTCCGGTGCTGGAATTCTATGGCAAGGAGCGGTACTTCGACGAATTCGCGCTGCGCTACAACGAATTCGGTGCCTGGGCGGTGCTGTTTGCGGGCGTCACGCCGTTTCCATTCAAGGTCATCACCATCCTTTCGGGCTCCACTGGCCTGTCACTGCCGATCTTCTTCGTCGCCTCGATCGTCGCGCGGGCTCTGCGATTTTTCCTGGTGGCCGCGCTGCTCTGGAAGTTCGGCGCACCGATCCGGGATTTCATAGAGCGGCGGCTGGGGATTCTGTTCACGTTGTTCCTGTTGCTGCTGTTCGGCGGCTTCTTCGCAGTGAAGTACCTGTGAGCGCCCGCGCGTATGTTCTTCTTGCGGCGGGTGGATCCGCCGCGCTGCTTCTCGGCGCGCTTGGATTTCAATATCTCGGCGGGTATCCGCCCTGCCCGATCTGCATCTGGCAGCGCTGGCCGCATCTGCTTGCCGTCCTGATCGGCGTTCTGGCGCTCTGGCAGCCGGCGCCGCTCGTGATCGGGCTCGGGGCGCTCTGTGCCCTCGCCACCAGCGCCATCGGTGTCTACCACACCGGAATCGAGCGAAGCTGGTGGCCCGGACCGGACAGCTGCACCGGAGGCGGTCCGGATCTGGGCGGGCTGAGCGGCGCGGATCTGCTAAGCACCAAAGACGTTCCGCGCCTGGTCATGTGCGATCAGGTCGCCTGGCAGTTCGCCGGGCTGTCGATGGCAAGCTGGAACGCCGTCTTCTCGGCGCTGCTGGTGGCGCTTTGGGTCGCCGCCTACCTCAAGGCCCGCAACATGCGGTAAGCGGCCTAGTGCAGGAAGAACTCGCCCGTCACGTTCCGCCATTGTCCAGGAGAGATCATCTTGCGGTGGCAGAAGCGCACCGAATGAAGTGGCCCGTCGATCTCGCGCTGCCAGAACTCGATGAACTGGAACAGCTTCGGATGATCGGGGGCCAGGTCGTAATCCTGCCAGATGAAGGTATTGAGCACGTTGCGATAATCGGGCATACGGTAGAACAACTCTGCCGTTGTGAGCCCGTAGCCCTTCAGCATCAGTTCGGTCTCGCGGTGGTCCATGAGCGGCCTCTTCGTTGCACCCATGAATCGAGGATGCGACGGAATCGTTAAAGATCAACACGAACAATCCGGCAGCACTCGACCGCGGCGGCTGGTGACAAATCGGTGACGCTCGCATTGCGGCGGCTCTAAGCGGAATGCTATATCCGCGTATGAGCCGGGCAGAGCAAAAGCAGAAAGGGCGGAAAACGTGAGCGACACGCCACAACCCCCTGAAAACGAAGAAGACGACAAGAAGCCTGCGCACGGGCCCACAGTCGATATCGCCGAGGAAATGAAGTCGTCCTACCTCGATTACGCGATGAGCGTGATCGTGAGCCGCGCCATTCCCGACCTGCGTGACGGCCTAAAACCTGTGCATCGGCGCATTCTTTATGCAATGCACGAAACCGGCAACACCCACGACAAGCCATACCGCAAGTCGGCCCGCCCCGTCGGCGACGTGATGGGGAAGTACCACCCGCATGGCGACAGCGCGATCTACGACGCGCTGGTACGGATGGCGCAGGACTTCTCGATGTCGCTGCCGCTTCTGGATGGGCAGGGCAATTTCGGCTCGATGGACGGCGACAATCCGGCCGCCATGCGCTACACCGAAGTGCGGATGGCGAAATCCGCGCAGTTCCTTCTTGCCGATATCGAGAAGGAAACGGTCGACTTCCAGGACAATTACGACGGCAAGGATCTGGAGCCCTCGGTCCTGCCGGCTCGCTTTCCGAACATCCTCGTCAACGGGGCGGGCGGCATTGCGGTGGGCATGGCCACGAACATCCCGCCCCACAACCTCGGCGAGGTGGTGGATGCGACGCTGGCACTGATCGAGAACCCGGATCTGGACTCGATCGACCTGATGCAGTTTGTCCCCGGCCCCGACTTTCCCACCGGCGGCGTGATGCTGGGCCGCTCGGGCGCGCGCAAGGCCTATCTGGAAGGACGCGGCAGCGTCATTCTGCGCGCCCGGACCCATATCGAGGAGATCCGGAAGGACCGCTTCGCCATCATCGTGGACGAGATCCCGTACCAGGTGAACAAGGCGTCGATGGTCGAGAAGATCGCCGACCTCGTGCGCGAGAAGAAGATCGACGGCATCGCCCATGTGCAGGACGAATCCGACCGTATCGGCGTGCGCGTGGTGGTCGAACTGAAACGCGATGCGACTCCGGATGTGGTACTGAACCAGCTGTGGCGGTTCACGCCGATGCAGACCTCGTTCGGCTGCAACATGCTGGCTTTGAACGGCGGACGGCCGGAACAGCTGACGTTGCGCGCCTTCCTAAGCCATTTCATCTCGTTCCGGGAAGACGTGGTGGCCCGGCGCACGGCCCATGAACTGAGAAAGGCGCGGGAGCGCAGTCATATCCTCTGCGGTCTGGCCGTGGCCGTGTCGAACGTGGACGAGGTTGTCGCAACCATCCGCGCATCGGCCGACGCTTCCGAGGCGCGCGAACGGCTGATGGAACGGCGCTGGCCGGCGGCCAGCATTGCCGAATACATCCGCCTGATCGACGACCCGACGCACCGCATGAACGAGGACGGCACCTACAATCTGTCCGAAGCGCAAGCGCGCGCGATTCTGGATCTGCGCCTGCAGCGCCTGACCCAGCTTGGCGTCAAGGAAGTGACCGACGAACTGCAGGATTTGGCCGCCAAGATCCGCGACTATCTCGACATCCTGCGTTCGCGCGACCGCATCATGGCGATCATCTCGGACGAACTGCGCGAGGTGAAGGAACTGTTCGCCGTCCCGCGCCGCACCGAGATCGCCGAATGGTCCGGCGACATGGAAGACGAGGACCTGATCGAGCGCGAAGACATGGTCGTGACCGTCACGCAGTCCGGCTATATCAAGCGCACGCCGCTGGCCGAATTCCGCGCCCAAAAGCGGGGCGGCAAGGGGCTGGCGGGTATGAGCATGAAGGACGACGACGTCGTCACGACGCTGTTCGTCGCCAACACGCACACCCAGCTTCTGTTCTTCACCACCGACGGCATGGTCTACAAGCTGAAGACCTGGCGTCTTCCCTTCGGCGGCCGCAATGCCCGCGGGAAGGCAATGGTCAACATCCTGCCGATCGCGCAGGGGGTCGGCGTCGCCGCGATCATGCCCGTCGACGTCCCCGAGGAAGACTGGGAAAGCCTGCAGATTGTCTTCGCGACCTCGGATGGCGATGTCCGGCGCAATGCGCTGTCCGACTTCACCAACGTGATGCGGAACGGCAAGATCGCGATGAAGCTGCCCGAAGGGGTATCGCTGGTCCGGGCGCTGATCTGCACCGAGGACGACGATGTCATGCTTGTCACGGCCCTGGGCCGGGCCATCCGCTTCCCGACGACCGAGGTTCGCGTCTTCAAGGGGCGCGATTCGACCGGCGTGCGGGGGATCCGCCTTGCCGACGGGGACCGGGTCGTCTCCATGTCGATCATCCGGCATTTCGAGGCCAGCCCGGCCGAGCGTGCCGCGTATCTGAAGATGCGCCGCGCTGTCGCCGGCATCGTCGAGGAGGCGGAGACCGACGACGAGGAGGCCGTCGCCGAAGCCCAGGATTTCACCCAGGAAAGGTACGCCGAAATGTCGGCGGCCGAGGATTTGATCCTGACGATCACTGCAAATGGATCCGGCAAGCTCAGTTCCAGCCACGATTATCCGGTACGCGGCCGCGGCGGCATGGGTGTGACGGCGATGGACCGGGCGATGCGGGGCGGACCTGTCGTTGCCTGCTTCCCGGTGGAGATCGACAACCAGATCATGCTGGCCACCTCGAATGGCCAGTCGATCAGGTGCCCGGTCAGCGACATCTCGTTCCGGTCCCGTGCAGCGGGCGGTGTCCGCGTCCTGAACACGTCGAACGGAGAGCGCGTCGTATCGGTCGCCTGGATCGCCGACCAGGGCGAGGCAGACGCGGACAGCGACGGCGAGGGCTGACCCCGCCGTCGCCCGGGGCGCGACAGAATCTTGCTGCAGAACGGCACCACGCGACAGGATCCAAGCGCTTTTGCGGTTGACCCTGCCCGAGGGCGCTCCTAATGTGCCGGTTCATGAAAAGGACCCTCGGCATGATGACCCTTCTCGTAATCGTGGATAGTTGGCGCATGGGCCGGTAACGGACGCCCTTCTCTTCCCATGCGCCCCCGATCGAGACCGGGGGCTTTTTTATTTCTCGGACCTGCAAGCATCAGACCCTACGGAGCATGACGATGACCCAGATGACCGGCGCCAGGATGGTGGTTAAAGCCCTCAGGGACCAGGGCGTCGACGTGGTGTTCGGCTATCCGGGCGGGGCGGTACTACCGATCTATGACGAACTGTTCCAGCAGAACGACATCCGCCACATTCTGGTCCGCCACGAACAGGGCGCGGTCCACGCTGCGGAAGGCTATGCCCGCTCCACCGGCAAGGTCGGCGTTGCGATCGTCACGTCGGGCCCCGGCGCGACGAATGCCGTCACCGGTCTGACCGACGCACTCATGGATTCGATCCCCGTCGTCGTCCTCTCGGGCCAGGTTCCGACCTTCCTGATCGGCAACGACGCCTTTCAGGAGGCCGATACCGTCGGCATCA
>JAGQRV010000008.1:109002-137890 GCA_020425125.1 Paracoccaceae bacterium
CAAGCACAACTGGCTGGTCAAGGACACCGCCGACCTGTCCGACGTGATCCATCAGGCCTTTCACGTCGCCAAGAGCGGCCGTCCCGGACCGGTTCTGGTGGATATCCCGAAGGACGTGCAGTTTGCCAAATCCGCCTATGTCGCGCCGGGAAAGGCACGGACGAAACATTATCAGCCCAAGGTCAAGGGCGACCCGGAGCGGATCACCGAACTGGTCGAGATGATCGAGACCGCAGAGCGGCCGATCTTCTATACCGGCGGCGGCGTGATCAATTCCGGCCCGGGCGCCTGCCAGCTGCTGCGCGAACTGGTCGCCGCAACCGGGTTTCCGATCACCTCGACGCTGATGGGCCTCGGCACCTATCCGGCGTCCGGCAAGAACTGGCTTGGCATGCTCGGAATGCACGGACTCTACGAGGCGAACCTGGCGATGCACGATTGCGACGCGATGTTCTGCATCGGCGCACGCTTCGATGACCGGATCACCGGCCGGGTGCAGGATTTCAGTCCGCGCTCGCGCAAGGCGCATGTCGACATCGACCCGTCATCGATCAACAAGGTGATCCATGTCGACGTGCCGATCGTCGGCGATGTCGGCCACGTTCTCGAGGATGTGCTCAAGATCTGGAAGGCTCGCGGCAGCAAGGTCAACCGCGAGGCTCTGGCCGGCTGGTGGGCGAAGATCGAGACCTGGCGCAAGGTCGACTGCCTGAAGTACAAGGGCTCGAAGACCGTGATCAAGCCGCAATTCGCGCTTGAGCGGCTCGAGGCGCTGACCAAGGACCGCGATCGTTACATCTGCACCGAGGTTGGCCAGCACCNNCACCAGATGTGGGCGGCGCAGTTCCTGCATTTCGAAGCCCCGAACCGCTGGATGACCTCCGGCGGCCTCGGCACCATGGGCTATGGACTGCCGGCGTCTATCGGCGTGCAGATCGCCCATCCCGAGGCCCTCGTCATCAACGTCGCGGGTGAGGCATCGTGGCTGATGAACATGCAGGAGATGGGGACGGCGCGGCAATTCGACCTGCCGGTCAAGCAATTCATCCTCAACAACGAGCGGCTGGGCATGGTGCGCCAGTGGCAGCAGCTTCTGCACGGCGAGCGCTACAGCCATTCGTGGTCGGAAGCCCTGCCCGACTTCGTCAAGCTGGCGGAAGCCTTCGGCGCGAAGGGCATTCGCTGTACCGATCCTGGCGACCTGGACGATGCCATCCGCGAGATGATCGAACATGACGGGCCGGTCGTGTTCGACTGTCTCGTGGAAAAGCACGAGAACTGCTTCCCAATGATTCCGTCAGGCGAGCCGCACAACAAGATGCTGATGGGCGAGACGGGAACAGAGGATGCGATCGGCACCACGGGCGCCGTTCTGGTGTGATCCGGCGCGCTTCGCCGTCCGGTCCATGCAGCAGATGTGCTGTGGGGACCGGCGTCACTCCGCAAGCCTGCTCGACGGCGGTGGCCGCTTCGGCGGAGATCACATGACCAACCAAAGCGCCCCATGGGATCGCGGCAAAACCCGGAATGACTGGGCTTTCTTTGATCGGAAGCGCGACGACGAGCGGCACGAACATCCGATGCGCGACGCCATGGAGCACTCCCTCAGCCTGCAAGGGAAGTCCGGGGGAAATGGCCGGCATGTCAAAACTCCGTCCTGGGAACTTCCGATTTGCGGCCCCCTGCCCCGCACGACGCTCCGGCAGTCGCGTACGCCATCAAGTGACCTTCCGCGTGCGGCAGCTTGCTGAGGACGGGGCAAATACCGAGGATTTCGTAACACGCGGCTCCGGACATTCCGGTTCGGGGTCAGAATGCTGCAAGCCCGGCTTCGATCGCCGGCAGAGAGGATGAAAGAATGTCGCCACTGCATATTCAGAAAGGCACGTCCAAGCACTCCGCCTATGACCTGCGGAGCCATCTGTCGGACGTGCAGGAGCGCCATACGCTGGCGGTGGTCGTGGACAACGAAGCCGGCGTTCTGGCCCGGGTGATCGGACTATTTTCCGGGCGCGGCTACAACATCGACAGTCTGACCGTGGCCGAGATCGACCACCAGGGACACCGGTCCCGTATCACCGTCGTCACCACCGGCACGCCGCAGGTGATCGAACAGATCAAGGCCCAGCTCGAGCGCATGGTGCCCGTGCACGAAGTGCACGACCTGACAGTGGAAAGTGCATCCGTGGAACGGGAACTCGCCCTGATCAAGGTTGCCGGAGAGGGCGAGAAGCGGGTCGAGGCCCTGCGACTAGCCGACATCTTCCGCGCCAAGGTCGTCGATACCTCGCTTTCCAGCTTTGTCTTCGAGATCACCGGGACGCCGGAGAAGGTCGATGCCTTCGCCGACCTGATGCGACCGCTCGGACTGGTTGAAATCGCCCGCACCGGTGTGGCGGCACTGGCGCGCGGTGTCGGCCGCGGGCCGGTCAAAGCCTGAACGGACGTTTCGAGGCGGGGGAATTCCCCGGCATCCTCTCGATGCCGCCACTACCACGGCGGAATTGGGGCGCGCCGAACCGATGCCGGATTGCCTGGATCACTCCGCCGAAAGGGGCGGCAGGCTCGACGAAAAGACCGTGGCGCAGCTTCGTCCCCGGCCCTTCGACGCATAGAGCGCCCGGTCTGCCTGCTTCAGAAGCGCCTGAGGTGACGCATCGGCGGCGCCAAGGCTGACCGCGATACCCGCACTACCCGAGATTCGGCACAGATCGGCACCGAAAGGGATGGGCTGCTGCAGCCGGCGGATCAGGCGCTGGCTGAGGTCCATCAGCTTTCCGGGATTGACCACGCCCGGCAGGATCAGAACGAACTCGTCGCCGCCGGCGCGGACCAGTGTATCCTCGCTGCGCGTTGCATCGATCATCGCCTGGGCTGCCACTTGCAGGACATGATCTCCTGCGGCATGTCCAAGCGTGTCGTTCACCTGCTTGAAGAAGTCCAGATCGAGATGGACGAGCCCGAAGGGCTCGCGCAGGTCGCACAATTTCTGCAGGACCTTGTCGAGCGCGCGGCGGTTCCTCAACCCAGTAAGCGTATCGGTATACGCCTGCGTCTCGGCTTCGATCTTGGCGCTCTGCAGCCGGGCGTTCAGCCCGCGCCACTCGTCAAGGATCACCGTCTTGGCTTCGACGACATAAAGCATCTCGATCACGAGGTCGGTATGGGCGAAATCCGCGCTGCTGAGATCGTAGTCGTGGATCGCCTCCATCAGCGAGATGCCGAACGACAGGTTGAGGATGTACTCGCCGCCTTTGTTGTCGGGAACCAGTAGCCCCTTGAGGGCCGATCGGGGCGCATCCCGGAACTGGAGCTGAAGGCGATGGCTGCGTCCATCGGTGAGCGCTTCCAACGTACCCGCGCCTGATGGCCGCTTCAGGTCGAACACCTCGAACAGGCTGCGACCCAGCAAGTCGTCTTCCGGACGCATCTTGCGAAGCGTGGGCCCGACATGCGTGATCGTTCCATCTCGCTTCAGTCTGAGATGGAGCGGCATGAAGACGTCACAGGGCTCCAGATCGACGCGGCCCGGCGGATGATCGTCCATCTTCGTCAGATCCTTGCCGCGAGCTGGAACGGCCGGCCGCGGGTATGTTCCGCGTTCAGGATATCGACGCTGATCCATTCTTCGCTGGCACCGTCGCCCTCGTACTCGAGCAACGCCAGAGCGCCGTAATCGTCCGCGAGCGTGCGCAGAATACCGACGAGCACGTACCCGAACCCCACGCGGTCGCCGTGGCAGCCGATGCGGACGCGGTTGCAGCCGGCGTCGACGACCGAAAGCTCTGGAAGCACGAGTTCCGGCACCGCCAGGGCTGCGCGCCGCGGAAGATCATCAATCGTGTGCAGGAAATCGAGGAAGGTCTCGCCGCCGAACCTCAGCAGGCGCCGCAGCGCTTCCACATTGGGATGAGACACCAGATAGGTACCCAGATCCTCAAGCACAGTCTCGCGCGGGCGTTGCAGGACGGTTTCGGCGGCGTCGAGCATCCGGTCCGTCACCGCATCCTCGTAGACGAACATCGCCTCGAAGCCAGCGACAGGGGCATCTGAGGCGCGCGCGATTTCTTCCCAGATCGGTGTGCCGTAGGTGTCCCTGATGAAGCACTGGATGGCGCGATTGACGAGTCCGTGCATGCCGCTTTCCGCTTTGATCCACAGTCAAAGCGCTATCGGCGAGGACTTAAGAAATGGCGAAGAGAGGCGCTGTCCGCGACTTCAGGCAGCGTCCCGTGCGTTCACCGCGCGGTCCAGCCACTTCGGCAGACCGGCGATGGTGGGAAGCACGGCGCACGCGCACGACTCCAGCTGGGCGCGAGTCCCAAGACCCGTGAGAACCGCAACGCAGACCATTCCCGCGGCGCTCCCTGCCCGCATGTCGCTCGGGCTGTCGCCAACCATCACCACACGCGCCGGATCGACACCGGCAGCCTCGGCGAAAGCAAGAAGCATGTCGGGCTCAGGCTTCGGTGCGAAGCCGCTGTCCGCGGCAAAGATATGGGGCACTGCCTGCTCGATCCCGGCTTCTCGTAAATGTGCTCTGGTCGGACCGAGCGTGTCGTTGGTCACGACGCCAAGGACCAGTCCCCGCGACAGCAGTTCATCGAATAGCGGTACCAGAGGAGTCGCCTCGGCATGGGGCACCGTTGCGGTCAGCGCGGACATCCGCGTCGCAATCCCTGTCGCCGACGCCCCCGGGAGATGCGGCAGAAGTGCGGCTGCAATCTCTCCAGGGCTTCCCTGAAGCAGCACGCTGTCGCGATGAAACGCGTTGAAATCGAACTCGAAGCCGACCTCAGCGGCCAAGACACGGGCATGCGCAGTATCGCCGTCCGAAAGGTCCAGCAGGAACTGCCGGGACCAGTTCGCCCACGTCTTGTGATAGTCGAAGAGAGTTCCGTCCTTATCGAAAAGGATCGCCGCGATATCGTTCATGAATTCTCCCGCCCTGGGAGCACTATGCCGCAGACAGCCTTCAGTGACAATTCATTTCGAGATCGTTGCAGACGCTCACGTCCAGTGAGGCAAGTCTCCGCCCGGAAGCTGCCGGCGCACGGCCAGGATCTTCTCTGGATTGATTCCCGCCTCCGTCGCGAAATCCACCACCCAGCGGTCATCGAGCATCAGAAAGTCCATCGCAGCAGCCAGCACCTCGGGGTCGGACAGGCGCGCGCGCAGGTCATCCGCCGACATCCCGGTCGAGCCGAGGAAGACGTTGAGGAGATCGCCCCTGCGGGACAGGAATTCCAGCGCCTTCAAAGCCAGCGCTTCCGCGAAGTCGGTCGGCGAGTTCCTGCCAGCGGCGGCCATCCGCAAAGCCTTTCTTAACCGTTCGGACCAATTCTGCAGACCACAGGCGAGCATAAAAAGGCAAGGCGCAATGGCTGGACGAATCCTCATCTATGACGGGATTGCAGCGAACCGGATCATTCTGCGCTGCAAGCTCTCTGCAGCCTGCTACCAAGTGCTTCAGGCCGTCAGCTATGGCGACGTTCTTCGTCAGATCGCCAAGGATCGTCCCGACATCGTGCTCGTCGATCTCGACGAGGACCCCGAGTCCGGGCTTCGGCTTTGCCGGACCATCACCCAGTCCGGGGACGATTCCGCGCCGCCCGTGATCTGCCTCGCCTCGGGTTGCACGACCTACCTGCGAGTCGCCGCCCTCAGGGCCGGGGCGTCGTCGGTCATGGCGAAGCCGTTTCATGACGGCCTGCTGATGGCAACGTTGCGCCGCAACCTCCGCGAACAGCAACCGTTCCGTGATCGCCGTGGCCCCGAGCCGGCGCATCTTGCCTTCGAGCTCTCCGAGGAGGAGGCCCAGTATCACGCGCGGCCAGGACGCGTGGCTGTCATCGGCGCAGAGCGGACGATCCCGTCGGGCTGGCTGTCGAAACTGCGCCGTGCCGGGGCCAGGCATGACTTCAGCGTCCTCACGCCGGACGACGCCCTGACCCAGAACGATGAATCGCTTGCCCCCGAAATTTACGTTCTCGGCGCCCGGATCCGGCGCCCCCATGACGGCCTTCGACTGCTTTCGGAAATCAAGAGCAGGTCGGCCACCCAGCATGCGCGCGTAATCCTCGTCCTCGAAGGCGGCGACGCCGGTGCCGATCAGGGTCACCTGACCGACGCCGCGATGGCCTTCGACCTTGGGGCCGATGACGTTCTGGTCAACGGATTTCAAGAAGAGGAGCTGGCGCTTCGAATCGACGCAAGTCTCGCCCGGAAGCACCGGACAGACCTGCTGCGCCGCTCACTCCATACCGGCATGCAACTGGCAACACTCGACCCGCTGACCGGGCTCTACAATCGCCGCTTCGCCTTTCCGCGCCTCGGCCGGATGATCCGCACCGCCTGCGCAAGCCAGCAGCCGCTTGCGGTGCTGGCGCTCGACCTCGATCGGTTCAAGTCGATCAACGACACGCTTGGCCACTCGGCCGGCGATGCGGTTCTGGTCGAGGTCGCGCGCCGCCTGTCCGAGGCCGCGCGCCCGCGCGATCTGGTTGCAAGAAGCGGCGGCGAGGAGTTTCTGATCGCACTGCCGGAGACGGATCTGGGCAGGGCCCACCAGATGGCCCAACTTCTGCGCGAACAGATTCGCGCCAACCCGATCGCGCTTCCGGGCCGGAACGGACCGATCCGGGTCACGATCAGCATCGGCGTTACGATGACGGGTACGCCGACGCAGGCGGCAGATACTCTCGAAGCGGTGCTCGACCGCGCAGATCGGGCGCTGTATGCCGCAAAGGCAGACGGTCGCGACCAGGTGAGCTGCGCCGGCTTCGCCGCCTGAGCTCCAGACGCTGGCGGAATGGGCGGCGTTCCGCGGCGTCCACCCGGTTTCGCCGCGTTCCCTCAATCCGCGTCGGGTTTCGTCCGGTCATCGTGGGGACCGCGGTGTCCCTCGCCATGGTGCCTGTCGTCGAAGCGACGGTCGCCCGGCCGCAGCCGTTCGAGACGCGCGACATACTCGCTGCGTTCCGCCGGTGACATGGCTGCCAATTCGGCGGCCAGCGCCGCATCGAGGCGCTCACCGGCCTCGTTCTGGAGGCGCCGGATGTCGGACATCTGCGCCTGAAGCGTAGCCGCGGTGATCTCAGGCTCCAGGAGGACAGCACGCAGGTCCGCCCAACCTGCTGCGAGATCGGCGGGTGACGGGCCCGGCCGTCCACCCAGCGCCTCGCGCAAGGCGTCGCGCCGTTCAGGCGGCAGCATCGCAATCATCGCGAACGTCCCGCGGCCCGGATCGAGCGGCATCGACCGCACGATGTCGCCGCGATGAAGTAGCGCACCGACGATGGTCCCAGCCACAACGAGATTGAGCGCGAGCGAAAGCGCCAGCACCAGTTTCAGCCAGAATGCGCCGGATCTGCCCAGCATCGCTCAATAACCTCCCACGAGTGCCGCCATCTCCGGCAGGTGATAGCTCAGGCCCAGAGCAAGATCGCTGCCCGCCAGTGCACCGCCGTCGAGATAGCCGCGGGCATCCGCCCAGGCCCCAAGCCAGAGGCCGCACAGGACCGGCACGACCAAACCCGTCGGCCAAAGCAATGGCCCGGCAATCGCTTCGGCCCGCCGCAGGAGGCCGCCCCATCCGCTCCGGTGCCTGTCCGAGCGGCGGGTCGCAGACGCCGAGGCGACCGCGCGGTCGGCAGGCATCGCCGCAATGGCCTGATCCGTCAGCACCGACAGGAATGCCACGTCCGGCTGACTCCGGTCGGTCCGCGCCGCAGCCAGAAGCTCGTCCAGCATCGGGTCGGTAAGCGGTTGGTCGCGCTCAGTCATCGTCGAACCCCAATTCGCTGCGACGCCCGCCCAGCCGAGCCTTCAGCGCACGCCGTCCCCTTGCCGCAAGACTTTCCACCGCCTCGACCGAGACGCCCAGAATCGCCCCGATCTCGGGATTGGCAAGTCCCTCGATATCGCGCATGACCACAGCCAGACGCTGCCGTTCCGGCAAGGCGTCGAGCGCTTCCCCCAAGGCATTCAGACGCGCCTGCATCTGCAGGTGTTCGACCGGCGCAGGTGAACCGTCGGCCTGTTCGGGAAGATCGGCAACCGGTTCCGGGCGACGCCGGCGGCGCCGGTCGGTGCAGAGATTGACGACCACCCGGTAAAGCCAGGTCGAGACCTTGGCCCGGCCCGTTTCCCAGTCCGGTGCGATCTTCCACAACCGGAGCAGTGCCTCCTGGGTCACGTCCTCGGCCTCGGCTCCGTCGCCGAGCAGCCGCCTCGCAAGCGACAGCGCGCCAGGCGCCAAGCGCCCCACGAGAATTGCCGCGGCTGCCCGGTCGCCCTGCGCATACCGCGCCAGCAAGGCCGCTTCGGCATCCTGTCCGCCCGCGTCGAAGGCCATGCGCCTCACCACGTCCCCTGCACCGGTTGCGGGCCCGGCTGCGATCGCCGCGCCGGACCCGCTGCGGATCAGTGTTTGAATCCGCCGCCATGATGGCCGCCACCGCAGGGCCCGTCACCCCTCGGCCCGTCACCGCGGTCCGGGCCGCCCCGGGACGCATCCGCGAATTCCTGCGCATCGATCGAACCGTCGCCGTTCTGGTCCATCCATGCAAGCCGGTTGCCCATGTTGGCCCCGGGCAGTTCCGACAGGCTCAGCGCACCGTCCTTGTCCGCGTCGAGGCGCGCAATCATCATCTGCGCCATGCGCGCTTCGCGTTCGGCCATGCGCGCTTCGATCCAGGCTGCGGTCTCTTCGGCACTGAGGGTCCCGTTACCGTCGGCATCCGCGGCGGCAAACTGGTTCTGGCGCCAGGCGGTGAACTCTTCGGCCGTCACGGTGCCGTCGCCGTTCATGTCGAGAACCGCGAAATCCGGGAGCGGCCCGACGCCGTCCATGCCGGCCTGCCCGTCGCGCCCCATTCCCGGACCCGCGATGGCCAGAGCCGGAGCCAGCGCCAGAATCAGGGCCGCAATGCTTGCAGATTTCGTCATCGTATGTGCATCCTCTTGTCTCGTACCGGCCGGGCGCGTGCCCGACACATCCATTGAAACGGGCTCCCCCGGAAATTCCGTCGCAGCTGGTGCCAGAATTCGGCGGAACGCCCCATATGGTCGGTCAACAGGTGGGCTCGGCATTCCTGCCGGGCGATGACGAACGGAGATGCGCGTGACCATGGCCGAAGCAGTATTGGACGATCGACCGATCTGGCCGGCGATCCGTCGGGGGCTGCGGTGCCGCTGCCCGAATTGCGGCCGCGGCCGGATGCTGCGAGGCTATCTGAAGGTGCGCGACACCTGCCCCTCCTGCGGCGAGGCGCTCTATCACCATCGCGCCGACGACGGTCCCGCCTATCTGACCATCCTCATCGTCGGCCATATCATGGCGCCGGTTCTGCTGATCGCCTACACGGTCTGGCGTCCGTCGCCGCTTGCGCTGGCGGTGACCCTGTCAGTGCTCTGCGTCTCGTTGGCGGCGTTCCTGCTGCCGCGGCTCAAGGGCATGATCGTGGCGATCCAGTGGTCGCGGCGAATGCACGGGTTCGGCTCCGACCCGGCCGATGCCTGAGGCGTCCCGACTGGCCCCGACCGCCGCCGCGCCGGCGATCCGCGACGCGGCAACGCTGATCCTCTGCCGCAACTCCGAGGCGCCCGAAGTGCTGATGGGCCAGCGCGGCGCCGGGGCTGCGTTCATGCCGTCGAAATTCGTCTTCCCGG
Source organism: Paracoccaceae bacterium (assembly GCA_020425125.1). Taxonomy (GTDB): domain Bacteria; phylum Pseudomonadota; class Alphaproteobacteria; order Rhodobacterales; family Rhodobacteraceae; genus Meridianimarinicoccus. The sequence goes on from JAGQRV010000008.1 coordinate 118,675, forward strand.
GCGGCGCGGTGGATCCGGATGATGCCACGGTACCGCTTGCCGGTCTGCCGTCGCCGATCTGCATGGCGCGGCTGTCGCAGGACGCGGAGCCAGGGATTGGCCCGGCCCTGATTGCCGCCGGCCTGCGCGAACTCTGCGAGGAAACCGGCCTGATCCTCGGCGCGCCAGTTCCCTGGCCTGACCCGCCGGAGGGGTGGCACCCCTTTGCCGCCCGCGGTCTGAGGCCTTCCGGGGCCGGTCTGCGGTTCATCTTCCGCGCGATCACGCCGCCCGGCCGGCCGCGGCGGTTCGACGCCCGCTTCTTCCTTGCAGATGCCGCGGCGATCCACGGCGACCCCGAGGATTTCTCGGCTGCCTCGGGCGAGCTATCGAGCCTGCAATGGATCCCGATCTCCGAGATCCGCAGCTTCGACCTGCCCTTCATCACCGAGGTCGTGCTGGCCGAGGTCGCGGCCCTGGTGCGCCGGCCGGGACCGCCCGAGAGCGTCCCGTTCTTCTGCAACGACGACGAGGAAAGCCTGTTCCTGCGCCTCCGTGGCGCGACGCAGGAGCACGATCAGTAGGGCATCGGGTGCTTCCGGTGGGTGGCCGAGATATCGGCCAGCACGTCCGCGCCGAGCGCCAGATCGGCTGCGCCTAACGCGACTTCGAGTTGCGCGGCCGAGGTCGCCCCCAGGATGGCCGAGGTTACGAAGGGGCGCGACCGGCAGAACGCCACCGCCATCTGGACCGGGTCGAGCCCGTGCCGCCGTGCAACCTCGAGATAGGCCTCGACCGCCTGGTGAGCGCGCGGCGTCGCCCGGCCGCCGAGATCGCCGTTCAGGCTCATCCGCGATCCCAGCGGCACCGCCCCGCCACGGTACTTGCCGGTCAGCAGCCCCGCGGCCAGCGGCGAAAAGGCCAGCAGGCCAACGTCCTCGTTGGCGGCGACCTCGGCCAGATCGGTGTCGAACATCCGCGACAGCAGCGAATATTCGTTCTGCAGCGTCGCGACCCGCGGGCCGTGCAGCACCGCCGCCGTTCGAAGCCAGGCCATCGCGCCCCAGGCGGATTCGTTCGACAGGCCGAACTGACGGATCTTTCCGGCGTCGACCTGGCGCTGCAATTCGCCCAGTGCATCTTCCATGTGCGCGCGCGTCTCCGCGGGGTTCTGGAGGAACGGATCGTAGTCCCAGTTCTGGCGGAAGGCATAGGAGCCCCGGTTCGGCCAGTGGAACTGGTAGAGGTCGATCACGTCGGTCTGCAGCCGGCGCAGGGACGCATCCAGCGCCCGGACGATGGCGGCGCTGCTGATCTTCTCGCCGTCGCGCACGAAACCGCGATTGGGGCCCGAGATCTTGGTGGCGAGCACTATGGCGTCGCGGCGGCCCGATCTGGCAATCCAGTTGCCCAGGATGGTTTCGGTGCGGCCGACGGTTTCGGCCCGGACCGGATTGACCGGGTACATCTCGGCCGTGTCGATCATGTTGACGCCGCGGTCCAGCGCCATGTCGATCTGGGCGTGGGCTTCGGCTTCAGAAGTCTGGCTGCCCCAGGTCATCGTGCCGAGGCAGAGGTCGGTGACCCTGATGTCGCTCCGGCCGAGCGTCTTCAGCTGCATCTGGTGTCCTCCGTTCTGTCGGAGATCCTGCTATCAGATGCCGCGTCCGAGGCAACCAGATGCCGCGTCCGAGGCAACCCGCCGCGGCGCGGCATCTGCTGCTCAAGGCCTGGCCCGGTTGAAGACCGGCCTTACCGCGACGCGGTCTCTTCCGCGCAACTCCAGTCCGTAACCGAGAAATAGTCGGCCGGATAGCTTCGCGCCTCGGTGATCTCCAGGACCCGGTCCGCGTCGTACCGGTTGAGGTATTCCCAGACGAGACGACCGTCGGCATCGACCTCGAAGGCCCGTCCGGCCTCGAACTCGGTGATCAGGAAGCCGCCGCCGGGCATCGATTCCTGCTTGCCGCGGATGATGCTGAGCATTTCCTGTCCGGGCTTCTGCCCGTAAGCCACCTCGGTCTGTCCTGTCCGCGGATCGACCCGGGTGATGTTGCTGACACGGGGCAGGGCCGGATCCGACCGCCCGCCGGGCAGCATGTCGACTTTGTAGGTGTTGTTGTTGAACACCGTGATGGTACCGTCGGCGTTGAATTCCGGGTCGTGCTGGCGCTGCCAGGGCCCGGTCTGGTGCCACTTGACGCGCTGGGTATCGGGATCGAAGACCAGAAGCAGGTTCTGCATCCGCATCGACAGCAGGAGGTCGCCCGGTTCGAATTCGGGAAAGGCCGCGGCGTAGCTGGTTGGCAGTTCCGCGATCTTGTTGAGATGTACGAGTTCGTGCTCCCAATGCGCGCCGTGCACGAAGCTGAATCCGCCGGCGGTCAGTAGTGGCTTGAGGCCGTTCTTGAACAGCATCTCGGGGATCGAGATCCGTTGAAGGACCTGGCCATCTTCGGACACGTGCAGGGCCAGCGCCTCGCCGTAGGGCTCGCCGTCCGACAGCCGCGTGATCGGATCGAAGCGCCGCTCCGGGTCATCGACGAAGAAGTTCTGGCCTGCGATCCAGTAGCCGCCCGATTCCGCCCGTTCGACGGAATGGTGCGTCGGCTCGCGCAATTTCCACAGCACGTCGCCGCAGCGCGACAGCTTGACCGCACCGGAATATTCGAAGTTGAACACGACCGAACCGTCCGGATCGATCACTGCGCCGTGCAGGTCGACATTCCAGTCGGTGGTCGGCGGATGGTTGAGATAATCAGGATCGGGGAAGAGCGTGGTGTAGCTGACCGGCCATTCAGCCACGATAGTGCCGTCGCGGCGGATCAGCCGTAGCGCGTTGCCGCCGTCGAAGAAGCCGGTCATCAAGATCAGCCGGCCGTCATCGGGACGCGCATTCACGGTCACGCCTTCACCGGGTTTGCGCGACGGCTGCAGGAAATGGACCGGCGGGCCGCTCTGGACCAGATCAGGTGCTTCCCTGAAAGTCGTGATGAGGCTGCGCTTGGCGAAGTCGGCGGCCTGGAAGAGACCGTTCTGCTTGTAGCCGGAATAAAGGCCGATCGCGAAGGCCGAGGTCAGTCCGATGACACCGAGCGTCAACTTGAAAGCGAACCTTGCGGGATCAAATTCGGTCTTTGGCGGCATCGGTCACGCACTCCGGTCACTCGTCGCATAGCAGAATTATGCCGGTTCGTACTCTGCGGATAGGGCCGGGTCGTCGCAGAATCAAGCGGGCATCGCGGGGATGTTGAGAACGCAAGGCGAACATTCTAGGATGCCCGCATGCCCCATCTCCGCATTCACCGGGGCCCGCATCGGGCGGTGCCGCTTCTGAAGGTGACCGGCGAGTTCGCTCTCCGGCCGGGCCGCGTGCACGAGATCTGCGGTCCGGCCCGGCGCAGCTTGGCGCTGAGGGTGGCGGCGAGAAGCTCCGGTCCGGTTCTCTGGCTCCGCCCCGCCTGGCAGGTGGAGCGATTGAACCCCGACGGGATCTGCCATCTCATCGCCCCCGGAAGGCTGATCTTCGCCGACTGTCGGCGCACCGAGGATCTGCTCTGGTGTTTCGAGGAAACGCTGCGCGCAGGCGCGGTCGCGCTTGCCGTGGCCGAACTGCCCGTGCCGCCTGCCCTGACCCCGGTGCGCCGGCTGCATCTTGCGGCCGAAGCCGGGGCCGCAGCCACCGGCATTGCGCCGCTCGGGCTGCTGCTGACGCCGGAGGGCGGCGGCGCGGTCGGAGTGGAAAGCCGCTGGCAGGCCACCGGCGCACATGAACCGGACCATCCCGGCTGGCGGATCGACCGGCTGCACGCCCGGGCCCAACCGCCGAAATCCTGGCATCTGGGCGAGACCGGCACGCTTGAGCCGCTGACCGCTTCCACACCTGTCGCCCCGTCACGCCGGTGAACCGGTCACGTCCGCGCGACGATACCGGAATTTTCCTGTCCTGACACAAGGTTTGCGCTATTCACGACGAATGCGCCCGCTGCTGCTTGCCCTGCCCGTCTTCTGCCTGACCACACTCGCCGCGGCCGCTGCGCCACGCAGCTACGCGCTTGACCCCAGCCAGTCGCGCGTCGAGTTCACCTACACCCTCTCCGGCAAGGACGATACCGGCACGATGCCGATCACCCGCGCCGACCTGGTGATCGACTTCGACAATGTCAGCGCCTCGACAGCACAGGTGACGCTCAACGCCGCCGGCGCGAAGACCGGCTATTTCTTTGCCACCGATGCGCTGAAGAGTTCTTCGGTGCTCGACACGGCGGACTATCCCCAGATCACCTTCGTCAGCCGCCAGGTCACCTCCCGGCCCGGCGGTGCGCGCATCGAAGGCAATGTCACGGTCCGCGGGGTCACCCGCCCGATGGTTCTCGACGCCAAGATCTACCGCCGTCAGGGCAGCGAGGCCGGCGATATTTCCCGCCTCACCGTGATGCTGACAGGCGAGATCGCCCGGTCGCAATTCGGCGCCACCGGCTATCCCGATCTGGTTGCCGACACTGTCGAATTGCGCATCATCGCCCGCCTGGTCGCCACGAACTGACACCCGCCGACAGCATCGACGCACGTCCTCGGCGCCAGAAGGACCGCTGACGGGATGCACCTTCCCATCCCGCGCAGGGTCAATCAGACCATGAGGGACGCCATCGACCCCAGCCAGATGCACGCCGCGGAGGCCGCACCGACGATCGGGCGAGGCTTCGTCGCTGGCAATCCTCGCCCCGCTGGCTTATGTCCCGTCGCGGCACCGGACGGGACGGCACATGGCACGCATTCTGATCACCTCGGCACTTCCGTATATCAACGGCATCAAGCATCTAGGCAATCTGGTCGGAAGCCAGCTTCCCGCCGATCTTCATGCCCGGTACATGCGGGCCCGAGGCCACGAGGTGATGTTCCTCTGCGCCACCGACGAACATGGCACGCCGGCCGAACTTGCCGCCGCCAAGGCCGGACAGCCGGTCGCCGACTATTGCGCCGAGATGCACGAGGTCCAGGCGCAACTGGCCCGCGGCTTCCGCCTGTCCTTCGACCATTACGGCCGGTCATCCTCGCCCCAGAACCACTGGCTGACGCAGCATCTCGCCGGGCGCCTGGCCGACGCCGGCCTGATCGAGGAGGTCACCGAACGGCAGGTCTATTCCATCGCCGACGGCCGTTTCCTCCCCGACCGCTATATCGAGGGCACCTGCCCCAATTGCGGCTACGAACGCGCCCGCGGCGACCAGTGCGAGAACTGCACCAAGCAGCTCGACCCCACCGACTTGATCAATCCGCGCTCGGCGATCTCGGGCTCCACCGACCTGGAAGTGCGCGAGACCAAGCATCTCTACCTGCGCCAGTCCGCGATGCGCGGCAAGCTCAATGACTGGATCGATTCCAAGACCGACTGGCCCATCCTCACCACGTCGATCGCCAAGAAGTGGCTGAACGACGGCGAGGGCCTGCAGGACCGCGGCATCACCCGCGACCTCGACTGGGGCATTCCGGTCAAGAAGGGCGACGCGGACTGGCCCGGCATGGAAGGCAAGGTCTTCTACGTCTGGTTCGATGCGCCGATCGAATACATCGCCTGCGCGGCCGAATGGGCGGCGGCGAACGGCAGGTCCGAGGCGGACTGGCGGCGCTGGTGGCGCACCGATGAAGGTGCCGACGACGTGCGCTACGTCCAGTTCATGGGCAAGGACAACGTGCCGTTCCACACCCTGAGCTTCCCGTCGACAATCATGGGATCGGGCGAGCCCTGGAAGCTCGTCGACTACATCAAGTCATTCAACTACCTCAATTACGACGGCGGGCAGTTCTCCACCAGCCAGGGCCGCGGCGTCTTCATGGATCAGGCGCTCAGCATCCTGCCGTCGGATTACTGGCGCTGGTGGCTCCTGTCCCACGCCCCCGAAAGCGGCGACAGCGAATTCACCTGGGAGAACTTCCAGGCCAGCGTGAACAAGGACCTGGCGGACGTGCTCGGCAACTTCGTCAGCCGCGTCACCAAGTTCTGCCGGTCGAAATTCGGCGAGACGGTGCCGGAGGGCGGCGCATGGGGCGACCGGGAGGCCGCCCTGGTCGCGGGTCTGTCGGACCGCATCGCGGCCTATGCCCGGCAGATGGAGGCCATCGAGATCCGCAAGGCCGCCGCCGAGCTGCGGGCGATCTGGGTCATGGGCAACGAATACCTCCAGGAGGCAGCACCCTGGACCGTGGTAAAGTCCGATCCCGCGGCCGCGGCGGCCGTCACCCGGCTCGCCCTCAATCTCGCGGCGCTCTATGCCGTCCTGTCCGAACCGTTCATCCCGGACGCAGCCGAAACGCTGCGCGAAGCGTTCGGGCTTGACCGGTTGGCCTGGCCGGCTTCCGCCGAAGCGGCGCTGTCGCGGCTCGCACCCGGCCAGCCGTTCCGCGTGCCCGACGTGCTCTTCGCCAAGATATCCGACGACGATCGCGCCGAATGGCAGATCCGCTTCGCCGGGACGCGCTGAACCGCAAGTCCCCGGTTCAAGCTCAGGGAAACGCAGCCAGGGGCAGGTCAGCAGTCATTCGGGCATTGATGCCGATGTCAGGACGCCGGCCGCGAGACCCTGTCCGGTCGCCGGCGCCACCCTGCATCGATCAGCGATAGGGACCGAAAAAGGCACGGATCGTGCCGAAGAACATGTCGGGCACGTCGGAATGCAGCATGTGTCCGGCTTCCAGCACCATGAGCCGCGCGCGCGGGAGTCGACGTGCCATCTGACGCGCCTGCGGATGGGTTACCGGATTGCGGCGGCCGACCAGGATCAGGGTGGGCATACTGAGCCGCGCCAGAAGAGGCGTGCCGTCAAACCGACGCGCAGCCTCGAAGGCATCGACCAGCCCCTCCGGCCGGACCGCGGCCATCTGCCTGCGCAGAGCGACGCGCGTGGCATTCTGGCGGCCGATGCCGGCGAACCAGGCCAGCCTGCGCGGTCCCATATGACGGGCCAGCCACACCGCCGCCATCGAAGCGGCCCTCAACCGGAGCGTCGCCGTCGGATTGTATTCGGCCTCGGCCAGAACCAGAGCGGCCACCCGCTCGGGAAAGCGCGCAGCCAGGACCATCGCCACCATCCCTCCGAGCGAATGCCCGACCAGACAGAAGCGCTGGGGCAGCGTCGGCAGCAGCGCATCGGCAAAGGCTGCAACCTCAGGCAGGACGGCCCGCGGCGCGGTGCCGTGGCCGGGCAGATCGGGGCAGATACCCTCCGCCCGCCCGCACCAGGCCTCGGCGGAAAGACCGGCCGCATGCAGCCAGACGACAGGCAACGTCCCCGTTCCGCGCGGCCCCGGACCGGTGACCGGCTCGTAAAGTCTCGCAAATTCGGTCACCTGATCTGCCTTGTCCAAAAGTCCGGGTCAAATGCGTGCACACATCGCTAGCAGGGCGACCTCGACACCTCCACGGCTTTCGCCGCCCTGCACGCAGAATTCACCGCCGCGTCAACGCCGTTTCACGCAAGCTTCCTCTGCGTGTCACAACTTTGGCGCAAATCGCGCGCATCGCTGTCGGGGAATTACCGGGACAGGGAGACAGACCATGCGCAGGATGACCGCGCTCTATGCCGGGGCGGCTGCCGCCGTCATCGCCGGCACTGCAACGGGCCAGGCGATCGAACTGGGGCCGCGGCCGGAATACCTCGTCAACCGCATGCAGGAGGGGCCACTCAAGGACAGGCTGGAAGCCTGTATCGGGCAGCCGGCGCACCGCACCCAATTCTCCATCGCCCATCGCGGCGCGCCGCTGATGTTCCCCGAACACACTGTCGAGGGCAACCGGGCCGCGGCGCTGATGGGCGCGGGCATCATGGAATGCGACGTGACCTTCACCAAGGACAAGCAACTGGTCTGCCGCCATGCCCAGAACGATCTGGCCACGACCACCAACATTCTCGCGACCGATCTGGCCGACACCTGTGTCACGCCGTTCACCCCGGCCAGCGGCGACGCTCCGGCCACGGCCGAATGCCGCACGAGCGAGATCACGCTGGACCAGTTTAAGTCGCTGCATCCGAAGATGGATTCCTACGACAAGACCGCATCGTCGGTCGAAGGGTTCATGGGCGGCAATCCGGATTGGCGGACCCAGCTCTACGCAGTGCAGCCCGCCACGCTGATGACTCACAAGGAATCGATCGACCTCATCAAGTCGCTTGGCGCCAAGTTCACGCCAGAACTGAAAGCCCCCGAAGTCGAGATGCCTTTCGACGGCATGACCCAGGAAGACTACGCACAGATGCTGGTCGACGAATACAAGTCCGCCGGCATCCCGGCGAGCGACGTGTTCCTGCAGAGCTTCAACCTTTCTGACATCCTGTTCTGGATCAGGAACGACCCGGACTTCGGCGCCCAGGCGATCTATCTCGACGACCGGTACGAGGCCTGGGACGAGGACGAGGGCGAAATCGACCCGAACGACCCCGCGACATTCAAGCCGACGATGCCGGAACTGGCCGACATGGGCGTGCGCTACATCGCACCGCCGCTCTGGATGCTCGTGACCGCCGGCCACGACGGCGTCTCCATCGTCCCGTCCGCCTATGCCATGGAAGCGAAGGAGGCCGGGCTCAACATCATCACCTGGTCTCTGGAGCGCTCCGGCCCGCTGACGACCGGCGGCGGATGGTATTATCAGAGCATCAATGACGTCGTGCACGGCGATGGCGACATGTACAACCTGGTCGACGTTCTGGCACAGGATGTTGGGGTCGTCGGCATGTTCAGCGACTGGCCGGCCACGGTCAGCTTCTATGCAAGCTGCATGGGACTCAACTGATGCGGGTGGCGGGCGGCCGCGCCTGGAAGACACGGCCATGCCGCCCGCAATCCGATCATCTGCGACATCGCGCTTGTCATCCGTGGCACGGGCCAGGCAAATCCGTCATGGCCGCGTCACGAAGTTTGGCGTAACTCCTCGCCCATGAGTCGTGCCGTGCCCATCGTGCCCAAGCGTTTCCGAACGCTGTTCCTGTCCGACATCCATCTCGGCACGCGCGGCTGTCAGGCCGACATGCTGCTGGACTTCCTGGCGCGCCACGACGCCGAAACGATCTTCCTGGTCGGCGACATTTTCGACGGCTGGCGGTTGCGGCGCGGCTGGCATTGGCCGCAGAGCCACAACAACGTCGTCGAGGCGCTGATGGCCAAGGCCCATGCCGGGACACCGATCATCTACGTCCCCGGCAACCACGACGAGGTGATGCGGAACTACCTCGGCACCCATTTCGGCGGAATCGAAGTCAAGGCCACGGATGAACATGTCACCGCGGATGGACGGCGGCTTCTGGTGACGCACGGCGACCAGTTCGACGTGGTGGTGATGAACGCCAAGTGGCTCGCACATCTGGGCGACTGGGCCTACAACACCATCCTGCTGCTGAACACCACGATCAACCGTGTTCGCCGCCTCTGGGGCGGGCAGTATTGGTCGTTGTCGAACTGGGCCAAGCAGCAGGTCAAGCGTGCGGTCAACTACATCGGCGAGTACGAGGCCGTCTTGTCGGACGAAGCGGCACGGGGCGGCTTTGACGGAATCGTCTGCGGTCACATCCACAAGGCCGCGCTGGAGCAGACCGGCGACATCCTCTATCTCAATTGCGGCGACTGGGTGGAAAGCTGCACCGCGATCGTCGAGCATCAAGACGGCACGTTCCAGTTGATCGACTGGGCGCGGACGACGCGGCTCAAGAACTACCGGCGACGGCGGAAGGCGCGCGCGCAGGCGGCCGAGACCATCGAGCCCGTCCCGGAAGAGCGGGTCCTTTGAGGACGTCAGGGCGCAGGAAAGGCACAGCATGAGCGACACGCGACACGCCCGGCGTCAATTGGACGGCGCCGTCCATCAGAAGCCCCCGCTGAGCCGCACCGGGCTGCAGGAGCGCGCCTTCTCGCGCATGTTCCGCGGCCTCGTCTATGCCCAGATCTGGGAAGACCCCGTGGTCGACATGGAGGGCCTGACGCTGGGCCCGGCAGACAATCTGGTCTGCATCTCGTCAGGCGGCTGCAACCTGATGTCCTATCTGGCAGCCGGGCCGGCTTCGATCCGCGCCGTGGACCTGTCGCCCGCCCATGTGGCGCTGGTCCGGCTGAAGCTCGCCGCGGCGCAGGCGCTGCCTGATCATGCTGCCTTCTACGACCTCTTCGGCCACGCCGACCGGCCGGGCAACCCGGCGCTCTACGACCGCTTCGTCGCGCCGGTTCTCGATCTCGAGTCGCGCGCCTGGTGGGACACGCGGATGGGCCTTTCGGGGCGGCGCATCGACATGTTTGCCAAGGGCTTCTACCGCTTCGGGGCCTTGGGGCGCTTCATCGGCGTCGCACATCTGGTCGCGCGGATCGGCGGTGTCGATTTCGCGCCTCTCCTCGCCGCGGAAAGCCTCGAGGAACAGCGTGCCTTCTTCGATGCCGAGATCGCGCCCCTGTTCGAACGCCGCCTGGTGAAGTCGCTGGCAAGGCGCCGGGCCTCGCTGTTCGGACTCGGCATTCCGCCGGCGCAGTTCGAGAAGCTCGCGCGCGACGGCGACGGGGATATCGTGCCGGTTCTGCGCGAACGGACCCGGAAGCTGATGTGCGACTTCCCCGTCACGGAGAACTATTTCGCCTGGGCCGCGTTCAATCGCGGATACCGAGCGGACGGAACAGGGCCGGTGCCGCCCTATCTGGAGGCCGCGCATTTCGACGCGGTGCGCGCCAATGCCCCCCGCGCCTCGATCGTCAACCGCTCCCTCACCGAAATGCTGGCGGACGAACCGGACGACTCGAAGCAGGCTTTCGTGCTGCTCGACGCGCAGGACTGGATGCGCGACGACCAGCTTGCGGCGCTCTGGACCCAGATCACCCGTACAGCGGGACCCGGCGCCAGGGTCCTGTTCCGCACCGGCGGGACACACGACATCCTGCCCGGCCGGCTGCCGGCAGAGATCCTCGGCCGCTGGCACTACGACGCGGAGCGGTCGCAGGATTTGTGGCGGCGCGACCGTTCGGCGATCTACGGCGGTGTTCACCTCTATCGTTTCGGGGGCTGAGGCGATGGGCTCGGCCGGCCATGGCGCATTGATGGATGGCGTCTACCGCCACCAGCGCTTCATCTACGACGTCACGCGGAAATACTATCTGCTCGGCCGCGACCGGATGATTGAAGGGCTAGCCGTGCCCGCCGGCGGCAGCGTGCTGGAGGTCGCCTGTGGCACGGGGAGGAACCTGATCCGGGTCGCCCGGCGCTACCCTGACGCGCAGCTGTGCGGTTTCGACATTTCGGCCGAGATGCTCACCACGGCGCGCGCCAGTGTCGGCCGCGCAGGCCTGTCAGACCGCATCCGGCTGGCGGAGGGCGACGCCACCGATTTCGACCCCGCAGCGATGTTCGGCGTGCCGGCCTTCGACCGCATCCTGATCTCCTACAGCCTGTCGATGATCCCGGACTGGGAGGCCGCGCTCGCCGAGGCTGCACGCCATCTCGCCCCGGGCGGTCAACTGGCCATCGTCGATTTCGGCCAGGGCGCGGGCCTGCCCACGGCGCTCACCGGCGCATTGCGGCGTTGGCTTGCGCTTTTCCACGTCGCTCCGCGGGCGGAGCTTCCCGAAGCGCTCGCCCGGGTCGCCCAGGACATCGGCGCCGGACTGGACATTGGCCACCCCTACCGTGACTATGCCGTGACGGGCCGGATCACCCGGCCGGCCTGAGCGCCCGGGGAACAAGAGCCATGTCGCAATTCTTTCATTCGACACGGGTCCGGCCCTCACATATGGCGCTGCCCCAACCGGCGCAGGCGCCGGAGAGCGGGACGAGAGAAGGAGAAGATCCATGAAGATTGCCGTTCTCGGCGGCGACGGGTTCGTCGGCTGGCCTACGGTCCTGCACCTGTCCAATCTCGGGCACGAAGTGCACATCATCGACAATCTCTCGCGCCGCTGGATCGACACCGAACTGGGCGTTCAGTCGCTGACGCCGATGGATTCGATCCAGGAGCGCTGCCGGATCTGGAAGCAGGAAACCGGCAAGACGCTCGGCTTCCACCTGATCGACATCGCCCGCGACTATTACCTATTGCGCGACTGGCTGGTCGAGCACCGACCCGATGCCATCATCCACTTCGCCGAGCAGCGCGCCGCGCCCTATTCGATGAAGTCCGACCGGCACAAGATCTACACCGTCACCAACAACGTCAACGCGACCCACAACCTGCTGACCGCGCTGGTGGAAACCGATCTGGACGCGCATCTGGTGCATCTCGGCACGATGGGCGTCTACGGCTATTCCTCGGTCGGCGCCGCGATCCCCGAGGGCTATCTCGACGTCGAGATCACCAATCTCGAGGGCGAGAAGAAGGCGATGGAGATTCTCTATCCCACCCGCCCCGGCTCGATCTACCACATGACCAAGAGCCTCGATCAGATCCTGTTCCAGTTCTACGCCCAGAACGACGGGCTGCGGATTACCGATCTGCACCAGGGGATCGTCTGGGGCACGCATACCGACCAGACCCGGCGCCATCCTCAGCTCATCAACCGTTTCGATTATGACGGCGATTACGGCACGGTGCTGAACCGCTTCCTGATCCAGGCCGCGATCGACTATCCGCTGACCGTGCACGGCACGGGCGGCCAGACCCGCGCCTTCATCCACATCCAGGACAGCGTGCGCTGTATCGAACTGGCGCTTGGCGACGCGCCCGAACGGGGCGAACGGGTGCGCATCTTCAACCAGATGACCGAAACCCACCGCGTCCGCGACCTGGCCGAGCTGATCGCGAAGATGACCGGCGCCAAGGTCGCCTATCTGCCGAACCCGCGGAAGGAGGCGGCCGAAAACGACCTCGTGGTGAAGAACGACAAGTTCCTGGCCCTCGGCCTGGAACCGACCACCCTGGCCGAAGGGCTGCTGGAAGAAGTCGTCGATGTCGCAAAGAAATTCGCCCACCGCATCGACCGCAAGCGCGTACCGGCGGTGTCCGCCTGGACCAAGGACATCGCGACGCGGGTCGAGAAGGACCCGGAGCGCAACCGGCTGAAATCGGTCTCGTAAGCCCATGCAGGGGCTGAGGCCCGCCAGTCCGGCGCAGAGCGACCGGGCCTATGTAACGCTGGTCACCAATGCGGACTACGCCACCGGTGCGCGCGCCCTGCTGCGCTCCATCGCATTGACCGGCACCGAGGCAGACCGGGTCGTGCTCCACACGCCGGCCGTTGCTGCCGCCGATCTGGCGGCCTTGACGGATCTGGGGGCGCGCTTGGTGGAAACCGATCTTCTGCCCACCTCGGATGCCTTCAACGCGGCCCATTCGCGCCGGAACCAGCACGCGGCCGCGCCCTTCACCAAGGGTGAAAAGCCGCCGTTTCACACTCCTCTCGACAATTTCGCCAAGCTCCGGCTCTGGCAATTGACGGACTACGCGTCGGTCGTCTTCCTCGACGCGGATACCCTGATGCTGGCGAATTGCGACAAGCTGTTCGGCTATCCCGAATTCTGCGCGGCGCCAAACGTCTACGAAAGCCTTGCCGATTTCCACCGGATGAATTCGGGCGTCTTCACGGCGCGCCCCGCCGAGACGACCTTCGCCGCGATGCTCGCCGCGCTCGACGTTCCGGGCGCCTTCTGGCCGCGCACCGACCAGACCTTCCTGCAGCGTTTCTTTCCCGACTGGCACGGGCTCCCGGTCTTTTGCAACATGCTGCAGTACGTGTGGTTCAACATGCCCGAGCTTTGGGACTGGAGCGCGATCAAGGTCCTGCATTTCCAGTACGAAAAGCCCTGGCAGGCCCCCCATCCCAAGGCCGAGCAGCTCGCGCCGCTGATCGAATTGTGGCAGAGCTATGCCGGCGGCGGGGACGTGCCCGTCCCTGCCGACCTGCCGGGGCCGCAATGAGGATCCTTTTGACCGGCGCATCGGGCTATGTCGGCGGCTTCATCGCCGCCGAAGCCCGCCGGTCGGGGGAATATGTCGTCTGCCTGGCGCGCCATCAGCCCGAGGACTGCTCCGAATGGCGTCCCTTCGATCTGAATGCCCCGCCGGTCGAGCTTCCGCCTGCTGACGCGCTGGTCCACGCCGCCTTCGACCACCTGCCCGGCCGCTACCGGGGCGGCGAGGGCGACGATCCCGAAGGCTTCCTCAGACGCAACCGGGACGGAACCCTGGCGCTGTTCGAAGCCGCCGTCCGGTCCGGAATCGGGCGGATCGTGTTCCTGTCCAGCCGGGCGGTGTACGGCCCCCATCCCGAAGGAACACGGCTGACCGAGGCGATGTCACCGGCGCCGGACACGCTTTACGGCCAGATGAAGCTCGACGTCGAACGGTCCCTGGTCGAAATGGCCACGGCCGGCAGTGTCACGGTCAGCCTGCGCGCCACCGGCGTCTATGGCCAGCACCGCCCCGGCCATTGGCACAAATGGCAGGATCTGTTCGACGATTACGAAGCCGGCCGACCGATCGCGCCCCGCGCGGGAACGGAACTCCATGGGCTCGATCTGGCCGAGGCGGTCGTATGCGTTCTGGAAGCTCCTGCCGAAGCCGTGTCGGGGCAGGCCTTCAACGTGTCCGACCTGATGGTCGACCGGCGCGATCTGCTGACCCGCTACGCGGAACTGCGCGGGATGGTACGGGCGCTGCCGCCACATGCCGACACTTTGCCGAACGAGATGGATTGTGCGCGGCTCAGGAGCCTCGGCTGGGCTCCGGGCGGCTGGCCGCGGCTGGACCGCTTCCTGTCCGATCTGGCCGCCTGAGTGGGTCACTCCGCTTCGGAGGAGCGCCCGTGAAACCCGGTGGCCACCACGTATTTCTCGGAACTGTCCGACCGGCTCGCGGGCGGCTTTACATTGGCGACCTTCTGGAAGCGCCGCTTCAGGAGGGCTTGCAGGCTCCCCTCGGCCCCGCCCGCCAGAACCTTCGCGACGAACGTGCCACCGTCTTCGAGAACGTCAAATGCCAGCTCGGCGGCCGCCTCGCACAGCGCGACGATGCGCAGGTGGTCGGTCTGCTTGTGCCCGGAACTCGCCGCCGCCATGTCGGACATCACCACGTCGGCCGGACCGCCCAGCCAGCCCTTGACCGTCTCGTCCGCACCGTCCGCCATGAAGTCGAGAACATGCAATTCCGCCCCGGCGATGGGCTCCACCTCGCGCAGGTCGAGCCCGATCACGCGCCCCTGCGGCTTCGCGGCCTTCTCGCCCAGAGCATTGACCCGCGCCACCGCCACCTGGCACCAGCCACCTGGCGCGCAGCCCAGATCGACCACGCGCGCGCCCGGCACCAGAAACTGGAACCTGTCGTCCAGTTCGAGGATCTTGAAGGCGGCGCGTCCGCGATAGCCCTCGGCCCGCGCGCGCGCGACGTAGGGATCGTTCAGCTGCCGCTCCAGCCAGCGTGTCGACGACAGCTTGCGTCCCTTGGCCGTCTTGACCTTCACGTGCAGCGCACGCTGACCTCGGCCGCTGGTGCCTGGGGGCTTCGTCATCTCGGCACCTTCTCTCAGTGAGTCTGCTTCGGCACGTCGTCGACGGGAAACAGCCCGTCGGCGCTCATCTGCGCATAGAGCAGCCCCTCGCGCAGCCCGCGATCCGCAACCGAAAGCCGGTCCGTGGGCCAGAGCCTCAGCAGTGCCTGCAGGATTGCGGCCCCCGGCATGATCAGGGTGTGCCGGTCCCGCCCGATCCGGGGATCCGTGCGCCGGCCCTCGGGGCCAAGCCGCAGATAGTCACGGATCACCTCGTCGATCTGCGCCGAGGTCAGCACGAGCCCGTCGACCAGCGAGCGGTCGTAGCGGCGAAGCCGCAGATGCGAGGCCGCAACCGTGGTGATCGTCCCGGAGGTGCCGACGATCTGGAAGCCGGTCTTCTCGTGCGCGGCCGCGGCGGGAGTGAAATCGGCCAGGTTCTCCTCGAAGAACCAGCTCATCAGCGCGAACCGCCCGCCATCGTCGTCCACATCGGCAAATTTGTCGCGCAGCGTGGCAACCCCCAAAGGAACCGAGATCCAGTCCACGACGCGCGCGCCGGACCCGCACTGGGCGAACGGCGTCTGGTGCATCGCCAGAATGGCCGCGTTGCGTTCCTCGGGCTGGACCCGCGAGAGATCGATCCAGACGAGTTCGGTCGAGCCACCACCGATATCGACCACCAGAAGCTGTTCGGCCCCCCTATCGACGAGCGGACCGCAGGACACGACGGCGAGGCGCGCCTCTTCCTCCGGCGTGATCACGTCGATCGAGAGACCCGTCTCCCGCCGCACCTGTTCGATGAAGGCCTTCCCGTTCCGGGCGCGCCGGCAGGCTTCGGTCGCAACTAGCCGCATCCGCTGCACCCGGTGCTGTTCAAGCTTCCGGCGACAGACCCTGAGCGCCTGCACGGTGCGGCGGACCGAGACGCGCGACAGCAGGCCCGAGGTCTCGAGCCCGGCACCGAGCTGAACGGCCTTTGAAAAACTGTCAATGATCTTCAGCTGACTGCCCTCCGCCCGGGCGATCAGCATCCGACAACTGTTGGTTCCCAGGTCGAGGGCCCCATAGGCTTCGTCCTGGGCAACGGCCACCGGCGCGCGATCAACCTCCACGGGGACCGCGGCGCCGCGTCCGGGACGCCTGGGCGTCATCTCGCGCCCTCCATTTCGAGTTGTCCCAAAGGTAGACATGACAGTTCCGCGACGCAAGATCCCTGCTTCGGCGGCCGCAAGGGCCCGGCGTCGCTCTGCGCGTGCCGTGTGTCGAAAACCGACCGCGCCGAAGCCCCTGTGACTGGTACGAATTCTCGCAACGCACGCGAGGTCCCGATGCCCGAGATCACCATCGTCTACTGGCGCGATATCCCGGCCCAGGTGCTGTCGGGCAGCGGTCGTCGCGGGCTCAGGGCAGCGCTGCCGGACCGCTTCGAGAAAGCCGTCGACCGCGCCGCGATGCGCAGCGGCACGGTAGGCACCGACGCCTATCTGGCCGAATGGCGCAAGGCGCCGCCGGTCGCGGTCGAAGGCGATGCCGACTCCGCCCTCGCGGCAACCGTGGCCCGGCTCGAAGCGGAATATGACGACAACCGCCTTGCCCGTCTGATCGACAATGACGGTTGGGCCTGAGACTTCCTCCCCCCAATCAGGACGCCCCTGATCCCACCCCGAACCCGGCGGAGACGCGAATGGCCATCTTCCAGTTCAAGCCCCGAAAGTCCGCAGCCGAAGCCAATTCGGGCGCTGTCCTCTCCGGGTTCCTCGACGAATTCTCCATCGAGGTGATGCCGCGCACCGCCGCTCAGGTCGCCGATTTTCTCGCCATCCTGCCCAAGGGGACACGGGTCTACGTCGCTCATATCGACGGCACCCCGATTGCCGACATGGTGGCGACGGCCAGGCGGCTAGCGGAAGACGGCTTCGAGGTCATGCCGCATTTCCCGGCGCGGGTCATTCCGGACCGAGCAACGCTCGCCGACTGGATCGACCGCTATCAGGGCGAAGCCGGAATACGCACGGGACTGATCCTTGGCGGCGGGCTGGGCGCACCAAGGGGGGCGTTCGACGAATCGATGCAGCTGCTGGATACGGGACTGTTCGAGCGCGCCGGTTTCACCCGGCTCCATGTCGCCGGCCACCCCGAGGGCAACCGCGACATCGACCCCGACGGATCGGAGCGGCGGGTGATGGACGCACTGCGGCGCAAGCAGGCGTTCCGCGACCGCACCGGCATCGACATGGCCATCGCCACCCAGTTCTGCTTCGAGGCCGCTCCGGTGATTGCCTGGGCGGAACGTCTGGCCGCCGAGGGGATCGACCTGCCGATCCATGTGGGCGCCGCCGGTCCGGCG
Source organism: Paracoccaceae bacterium (assembly GCA_020425125.1). Taxonomy (GTDB): domain Bacteria; phylum Pseudomonadota; class Alphaproteobacteria; order Rhodobacterales; family Rhodobacteraceae; genus Meridianimarinicoccus. The sequence goes on from JAGQRV010000008.1 coordinate 136,451, forward strand.
AAGCTGCAGACCCTGATCAAGTTTTCGATCGCCTGCGGCGTCGGCGCCTCGCTCAGGGTCTTGCAGCGGCGGGCACGGGATGTCACCAAGCTGGTGATGCCCTTTGAACCGACCCAGTTCCTGACCGACCTCGCACAGCACTGCGAAGCCAATCCGCAATCGCTGATTGCCGGAGCGCATCTCTTTCCGCTGGGCGGGATCGCGACGACTGCGGAGTGGGCCCGCACCAACCGCGGCGCGCCGGGCTTGCGCACCGCGATCGCCTGACCCCAAGCGTGATGGTGCGACCGGCGCTCCTGTTCGATCTGGACGGCACGCTGCTGGATACGGACCCGGTCCACCTGAAGATCTTCGTCGAGATGTTTGCCGAGCGCGGCCGGGACATCGACAAGGCGTTCTACCTCCATCAGATCCACGGCCGGCTGAACGCCGACATGTTTTCCGAACACTTTCCCAACGAGGATGCGCAGGCCTTGTCCGATCAGAAGGAAGCCACCTTCCGCACACGGCTCGGCTCCGACTTCCCGGCCATGGCTGGAGCGCCCGCCTTCATCCGGCAGGCGCGGCGCGGCGGCTGGGCGACAGCTGTCGTGACCAACGCCCCGCGCGCCAATGCGGAAGCGATGCTGGCCGCAATCGGACTGGGTGAGGAATTCGACACGGTGGTGATCGGCGACGAATGCGCCCGCGGCAAGCCGCATCCCGATCCCTACAGCACCGCCATCGTTCGCCTCGGCAGCAGTCCCGACCGCGCAATCGCCTTCGAGGACAGCCCCTCGGGCCTGGCCTCCGCCCGCGCCGCCGGCGCCTTCGTGATCGGCGTACGGTCATCGCTTGACGATGCCGACCTGCGTGCCGCCGGCGCCCAGGAGACAATCGGCGATTTCACCGATCCCGCCCTTCCGGGATTTCTCGACCGTCTGACCGGAGCGCGCTCATGACCCGCACCATTGTGGAATCCGCCACCCGCACCGTCACTATCGGCTTCGACGAGCCGTTCTGCGTGATCGGCGAGCGGATCAACCCGACCGGGCGCAAGAAGCTTGCCGCCGAACTTGAAGCGGGCGACTTCTCCACCGTCGAGAAAGACGCCCTGGAACAGGTTGCCTGCGGGGCCATGGTGCTCGATGTGAATGCGGGGGTGGTCTACAACTCGAACCCCGACCCGAACCAGACCGAACCACCGCTGATGGCGCAGATGATCGGCATGGTCCAGGGGCTGGTGGACGTGCCGCTCTGCATCGACAGTTCGGTCCCTGCAGCACTCGAAAAGGGGCTGGAGACCGCGAAGGGGCGCCCGCTGCTGAATTCCGTCACCGGCGAGGAGGAGCGGCTGGAGCGTGTCTTGCCGCTGGTGAAGAAGTACAACGTGCCGGTTGTTGCGATCTCGAATGACGATACCGGCATTTCCGAGGACCCGGACGTGCGCTTCGCGGTGGC
>JAGQRV010000009.1:0-128247 GCA_020425125.1 Paracoccaceae bacterium
ATGCGGGCCGCCGCAGCAGGGGCCGGGGGCGGCGGACGGCGGCACGGGGAGGAGCGGCGCAGCGGGCACGCCATTCCCGGCGCAGCGCCGCCGCGCTCATCGCTGCCGACAGGATCGCGCCGGCCAGGCCGGGGGCGGCGCCCACGGTCAGGTCAAAGCCGATGCCGAACGGCGCCGCGCAGAGCATGACCGCCCGCATCCGCAGCGTGTCCTGCTGCAGCCGACCGATCATCATCAGGCAGCAGGCCGCGGTGGCGAAGGCGGTGGCGGCACCGCTCCAGGTCAGGCAGCCCGACAGCAGCACCAGAGGCAGGAAGGCAAGCCCCACCCCGCGCAGCCGCGGCCGGCCCGTCGCGGCCAGTGCCGTCAGGGTCTGGCAGGCGCCGATCAGGCAGACGCCGGTGCCGCTCCATTGACCCAGGCAGGCATATTGCAGCGCGTAGCAGCCGGCGATGCCAAGCTGCGCGGTCAGGATCCGCGACCGGCTGCGCAGGAGCGGCCAGACCAGCTGTCCCGCAAGTCCCGCAGTGCCGAAGGCGATCGCGCCGGGCGCGTCGGCGAAGTGTGACAGGATGTGCATCATGGCCGTTCCTCAAACAAGACTGTTCGGTCTGCTGAATACCTACCAAACGGTCTGTTTCATCGGGAGGCCGTCCCGGGTTTCATTTGTTCTGAAAAGTCAGGGAAATGTATCCGTCCTGTTTCAATGGGACGGTCTGGTTGCGCGGCCGGCTTGCTTCCGGTACCTTTATTTCCAGACCGTATGGACTGGAAAGGATGCGCCATGTCGGCGAAAGGGGACCGCGCGAAGGAGAAGATCTACGCCGCCGCCAAGCAGCTGGTGATGGAGAAGGGCTTCGCCGCCACCTCGATCGACGACATCCTGACCCTGGCCGGCACCTCGAAAGGCGCCTTCTTCCACCATTTCAGCTCCAAGGCCGACCTGTCCGCCGGGCTGGTGCGCTGGCACGCAGGCCGTGACCTGCAGATGTTCCGCCGCCTCGCGGCCGAGGCCGAGGCACGCCACGACGATCCCTGGGACCAGCTGATCGACTTCCTCTCCGCGTTCGAAGGCTACATTTCCGACCCTGACCAGCCCTCCCGCGGGTGCATGTACGCGGTCTACACCTATGAAAGCGCGGCGTTCGACGCCGAGGTGCGCGCCTTCGTGGCCGACGTGCTGCGCGACTGGACCGCGATCTACATCCGCAAGTTCCAGGAGGTGATCGACCGCTATCCCCCGGCGCAGCCGGTGACCGCCCGCCAGCTCGCCGAGATGGTGGTGTCGCTGATCGAAGGGGGGCTGGTGCTGCAACGCGCCTACGGCAATACCGGGGTGACCGCCCGCCAGTCGGAACAGTTCCGCGCCTACCTGACCCTGCTCTTCCGCCGCGACGCGGCCTGACCGGCGGCGCGGGCCGGGTCCCGGTCCGCGCACAGACCGAACCGGGAACGGGAATCGCCAATCGGTGCGATTGATCAATTCCTGAAAAGCCGTGACAGGCGCGCGCGAAGGAATTCTTGCCGGCGCCGCCGCCGCTCCCCCGGCTTGATCTCCTGCGCCGAGCCGTGCTTCACTCCTCCGGGATCACCGGGGGGAGGGGAGCCGCATGGACACGCCGGAGCAGCCGCCGCAGACCAGCCCCGCCATCCGCACCATCGCCATGCCCGCCGACACCAACCCTGCCGGCGACATCTTCGGCGGCTGGCTGATGAGTCAGATGGACCTCGCCGCCGGGTCCGTGGCCGCGCTGCGCGCCCGCGGCCGCAGCGCCACCATCGCGGTCGAGGGGATGAAGTTTCTCAGGCCGGTCAAGATCGGCGACGAGGTGTCGCTCTTCGCGGACATCGTCCATATCGGCCGGACCTCGATGCAGATCCAGGTTCAGGCCTGGCGCCGCGAACGCCATCAGGAGACCGGAGAGAAGGTGACCGAAGCCATGTTCACCTTCGTCGCACTTGACGATGAAGGCCGGGCGCGGCCGGTCGACAAGGCGACCGTCTCGGCCTAAGGCGCTGTCATTCCTCGGGAAAGGTGTCGCGCCAGCGGGACATCAGCAGCGCGCGTTTTTGCTGGTCCAGCCCTACCAGCAACACCGGCGACAGCGGGATCGGCCGCAGTTGCGCCGTGTCGTCCGGGGGCACGTCGACGATCAGATGGGTCCGCGCAAGTTCCGCGCGGCCCGCCGTGGACAGCAGGAAGTCGATCAGCGCGCCGGCTGCGCCCGGATGCTCCGCATGCTTCGGGATCAGGGCGGCCCGGCTCAGAACCAGGGTGTAATCCCGGGGCAGCACCACGGCGAGCCGGTCGTCGTCGTCGGCCCGATCGAGTGCGTAGGACCCGAGCACGTTGTAGGCGATGAGATAGCGGCCGGTCTCGACGCCCTCGATGATCTCGGCCGAACAGCAGGTCGCGATGGCGCCGGTACGCCCGAACGCCTCGATCAGGCTGCCGAAGGTGGTCGCCTGCTGGGAATCCGCAAACGCGAACAGGTAGCCGAGGCCGGAAGCCGCAATGTCGTAGGTGGCGACGCGCCCCGCATAGGCCGTGTCTGGCCGGCGCAGCAGGTCGAGAAGATCGAACCGCGAGGCCGGAATGTCGTAGGACGGGACCAGCGCCCGGTTGTAGACGATCACCGCAGGCTCGCTGGTGACGCCGAAGACCTCGTCGCGCCAGCGCCGCTCCGCCGGCAGCGCCGCAACCGCCGCCGAATGATGCGGCTGGGAACAGCCGTCATTGACGAGTTTTACCTGGAGGTCGATCGCCGAGCTGATGACGAGATCCGCGGCGCCGCTGCCGACCGCGCAGGCAGCGCGCTCGAACTCGTAGAGATCGTTCGAGCCCCATTGTTCGTAGGCGACCGCATGGTCCGGAAAGCGTGTCACGAATGACTCGATCGCCGGCGCGACAAGGGCGATATCGGTGGTGCTACGGGCCAACAGCACATAAGGCGCCTCACTACGACCAAACCGCGTCACCGCCTCGGGCTCGGCCGCATGCGCCGACAGCGGCAGGGACAGCGCCAGGAGGGTGATCAGGGTGCTCCGCACCGTCATGCCGGGCCTTCGGGTGCCGGCAGCACGATCGCCCCTTCGAAGTCGCCGCTGTCCGCGATCCGAAATCTCAGTCGCCCGCCATGGGCCTGCGCCACGGCATCGACGATCACCAGGCCCAGCCCGGCGCTCTGGGGCGAGACGCCGGACCGTCGGCCGTAGCGAACCGGCGCGTTTTCCCAGTGGCTTTCGGGCATGCCGGGGCCGCTGTCGCGAACGCCGAGGCAGGCAATGCCGCTTTCGGTCCAGACCGCCACCGTGACCGGGGGGCGGCCATGGCGGAAGGCGTTGGTCACGAGGTTCTTGCACGCCTCGGCAAGCGACAGCGCATCGCCCAGTGCCCGGACCGGATCCTCGGGCAGGTCCAGCCGCAATTCGCTGTCCGAGACGAGAAGGTCACGGTCGCTTTCCTCCACCGCACGGATCGCGACCGCGCGCAGGTCCAGCCGCTCCTGCGGTTCGGCGTCGGCGCGATGGATGATCATCGCGTGGCTCAGAAGCTGATCGGCCAGACGCCCGAGATTGACCGACCGGTCATGGATGCGCGCGATGATCTCGCTTTGCCGCTGCGGATCGGTCTCTTCTGCGGCCAGCTCGGACTGGACCCGCATTGCCGCGATCGGCGTGCGAAGCTGATGTGCGGCGTCGGCGATCAGGTTCCGGGTCGCCTGAAGCTGCCGGTCGAGCCGGGCCATGAACCGCGACAGCGTGGCCACAAGACCGCCGATCTCGCGTGGCACCGAGACGTCGAGCGGCGAGAGATCCTGCGGCGACCGTGCGGCCAGCGCGCGTTCGATCCGGCGCAGCGGCGCCAGCGCGGAGCGCACGGCGAAGACCGTCAGCGCCGCCATCAGAACCGCGGCCAGCGCAAGCACCGCGAGCGCGTTTCGGGTGATCTGCCGGGCGAGATCCTCGCGCGCCCGAAGCGTCTGGCCGACCATGACGCGGACGACACCGGACAGTGCCCGTTCGGCGAAAGGCCGCTCGACCACGGCGAGGCGCACTGCCTCGCCGCCGAACCGGCCTTCGGCGAAGTGGCGGCCGGCAGGCGGGAAGGGGACGTCGTCGTAGCCGGTAACCACTGCACCGGACGGGTCGGCAACGGCGTAAACGATGCGGTCATCAGGCGCGAGTGCCAGAAGCTCGAATGCCGATACCGGGAGGTCGACCACGACCGCACCGTCGCGGAGCGTGACCGCCCCGGCGATCTGGTTCGCCGCGCCGATCAGCAGCCGGTCATAGGCCTGCTGCGCGGCCTGCCGGCCATAGGCGAAGGCGGCGAACGTAACCGCCGTCCCGCCGGCTGCGATCAGCAGGATGAGCGCGCCGGCGAGCCGCAGGGAAAGCGATGCTGACGCGCCCTCAGCCGTCGGCAACGAGCTGATACCCAAGTCCGCGCAACGTGCGGATCGACACATTGCTGCCTTCAAGCTTGCGGCGCATGCGCGAGACCTGGATCTCGACCGAGTTGAGCCCGATCTCTTCGTCGCCGAAGGCATACATCCGTTCGAAGATGCGTTCCTTCGGGATCACCCGGCCGCGGTTGGCCAGCATGACTTCGAGCAGGCTGAATTCGCGCCGGGTCAGGGTGACCGGCGTGCCCCCGATATCGAGCGCACAATTGGCCGGGTCGAACCTCAGATCGCCGAATTCGATCACGCTGGCGCGTTCGGGGGCCTGGCGGCGGGCCAGGGCCCGGACCCGCGCCTGCAATTCGCGCAGATCGAACGGCTTGACCAGATAGTCGTCGGCGCCGCTGTCAAGAACGGCGACACGGTCGTCCACGTTGCCCCGTGCCGTCAGCATCAGCACCGCCGTCTGGCTGCGGGTATCCCTGAGCACCTTCAGGACCGCGGTCCCCGACCCGTCGGGAAGCTGGATGTCGAGGATCGCCACGTCGTAATCCTGCACCGCGACCAGGTCCTGCGCCTCGGCCACCGTGCCGGCGTGGTCGACGGCGTCGCCGCGCCGGGCAAAGCTGGCGACGATCGCTTCGGCGACGTCCCCGGCATCTTCCAGCAGCAAGATCCGCATGATCGTCCTCCCTTCGGGTCTGCGCCCGTTCGCAAGAGCCTACGCCGCCTTGGCGGGGCGGCAAAGCCGGCAATGCCGGTGGCGGACCGAATTCCGACAGTTTCACGACAGCTTTGCTGCCTAGCGTCTAGGGTGTCGGGACCGAGGATTCCTCGGACCCAGGAGGAGAACAGGTGTGAGGAGGACCACCATGACCCTGTCTAGCAAGCTGTGCGGCCTGGCCGCCGGTCTGGCCGCCGCGACGCTGATCGGCTCGGCTGCGATGGCGTTCGAACCGGAGCAGACCGAATGCATTGCGCCCGCGAATCCCGGCGGCGGCTGGGACTTTACCTGCCGGCAGGTCGGCAAGACCATGCAGGATCTCGGGCTGGTGCCCGGCACGATGCAGGTGACCAACCTGGCCGGCGGCGGCGGCGGCGTGGCCTATGCCGAAGTGGTGAACAAGCGCAACGACGACAGCGACCTGATCGTCGCCGCCTCGACCGCGACCGCAACCCGCCTGGCGCAGGGCGCCTATCCGGGCAACACGATGGAAGACGTGCGCTGGATCGGCTCGGTCGGGGCCGATTACGGCATCATCGCGGTCGCCAAGGATTCGCCCGTCAACACGCTTCCCGAACTGATGGACAAGGTGAAGAACGACCCGACGAGCGTCGCCTTCGCCGGCGGATCCGCAGTTGGCGGCTGGGACCACCTGAAGGTGCTGATCGTCGCCGAGAAGTCGGGGATCGAGGATGCGCGGAAGGTCAAGTACGTGGCCTTCGACGGCGGCGGAGAGGCGGTGACCCAGCTGCTTGCAGGGTCGGTTCAGGCCTTCACCGGCGATGCCTCGGAAGCCAAGGGGTTCGTCGATTCGGGCGACATCAAGGTGCTCGCCGTGCTGTCGCCGGATCGGTTGGAGGGCGATTTCTCGCAGTTCCCGACCGCGAAGGAGCAGGGCATCGATGCGGTCGGCGCCAACTGGCGCGGCTTCTACGGTCCCGGCGGAATGACCGACGACGCCTATGATTACTGGGTCGGGGCCATCGGCGCTGTCTACAACTCGGAAGAGTGGAAGAAGATCATGGAAACGAACGGACTTGCCCCGCTCGACCTGCAGGGCGCCGCATTCCAGGACTTCGTCGCCCAGTCGATCAGCCAGATCCAGGACATCTCGCGCGAGATCGGCCTGATCAAGTAACACCTGCCGTAACGGCATGGCGCAGGTCCCGAGGGGCCTGCGCCGCTTCCGCATCATGAAATGGAGACAGTGATGGGAGACCGTCTGTTCGGCGGGATCGGGCTTGCGCTCGCCGCCTTCTACGTCTGGCAGGCCACGACGATCCAGGTCAGCTTCATCAGCGATCCGGTCGGGCCCAAGACGTTTCCGATCATCATCGGCGCGCTCATGGCGCTCGCCAGCCTCGCCATCATTGTGAGGCCGGATCCGCGGCCAGATTGGCCCGCAGCCGGACGTCTGGCCGAACTCGGCGCGGCGGTGCTGGTCATGGTGGCCTATGCCTATTCGCTTCCGGTGATCGGATTCGTGCCGGCCACCGTTCTTGCCGCGGCCTATCTGAGCTGGCGGCTGGGGACCGCGCCGATCACGGCGCTGATCTCGGGCGTCGGCACGGCCGTCGGCATCTACGTCATCTTCCACCTCATCCTCGGCCTGACGCTTGCCGAGGGTCCCCTCGGAATCTAGGGCCCCGACATGGACGTGTTTTCCTCGCTGGCGCACGGCTTTGCCGTGGCGCTGACCTTCCAGAACATCTTTCTCGCCCTGATCGGGTGCTTTCTCGGCACCATCATCGGAGCACTTCCGGGGCTCGGCCCGTCGAACGGTGTCGCTATCCTGATCCCGCTGGCCTTTTCGCTCGGGCTCGATGCGACCGCGGCGCTGATCCTGCTGACCTCGGTCTATTACGGCGCCATGTATGGCGGGCGGATCTCGTCGATCCTTCTGAACATTCCAGGGGACGAGCCGGCGCTGATGACCACGCTCGACGGCTATCCCATGGCCCGAAAGGGACAGGCGGGGGAGGCGTTGTCGATATCCGGCATCGCCTCGTTCGTCGGCGCCTTCTTCGCCACCTGGGGACTGGTCTTCCTGGCGCCGCAGCTGGTGAAGGTGGCGCTGCTTTTCGGACCGGCCGAGTATTTCGCGCTCTTCGCGCTTGCCTTCGCAACGCTGGGCGGGGTGTCCTCGACCAACCAGGCCAAGGCCGCCTTTGCTGCCGCGCTCGGGCTCGGCATCGCGATGATCGGCGTCGACGGCCAGACCGGGGTGCCGCGGTTCGCCTTCGGCGAAGTGCATCTTTATGACGGCATCGACTTCCTCGTTGCCATTGTCGGCCTCTTCGCCCTGTCCGAAGTGCTGATCTTTCTCGAGCATCGTGGCGACGGGTCGGGCGAAGGCAAGCACGCCCAGGTGGGCATGGGCCGGATCGTGCCGTCGTGGAGCATGATCCGCTTCTGCACGCCCGCCATGCTGCGCTCGACCGTGCTCGGCTTCGTGGCCGGGGTGCTGCCGGGCGCCGGTGCGTCGCTCGGGTCGTTCCTCGCCTATTCGACCGAAAAGGCGGTGTCGGATCGCGAGGGCACCTTCGGCAAGGGCGATGTCAGGGGTGTCGCGGCGCCGGAGGCCGGCAACAATGCCGCGGCCGGCGGGGCGCTGGTGCCGATGCTGGCGCTCGGCGTGCCGGGATCGGGGACGACGGCGGTGCTGCTGGCGGTGCTTCTGTCGCTCAACATCACGCCGGGGCCGCTGCTCTTCCAGCAGAATCCCGATGTGGTCTGGGGCCTGATCGCAGCGCTCTTCATCGGCAACCTGATGCTGCTGGCGATGAACATCCCGATGGTCGGCATGTTCGCCCGTGTGCTGATGATCCCGCCGCGCTTTCTGATGCCGATCGTCGCGATGGTCTCGTTCGTGGGCATTTACGGGATCTCCGGCTCGACCTTCGATCTTCTGGTGATGGTGGTGTTCGGCGTGCTCGGCTGGGGCCTGCGGAAGCTCGACGTGCCGCTGGTTCCGGTGATCCTCGGCATCCTCCTGGGCAACCTGATGGAGGCGAACCTGCGCCGGGCAATGACCATCTCGGACGGCGACTGGTCGGTTCTCGTCTCGTCGCCGCTGGCCGTGGGCTTGTGGATCGTCGCCATCGTCGGCTTCGTGTTGCCGATCGTCGTCGGCAAGGCATTGAAGAACCGGATGCACATGGCCAAGGAAGAACCCGGTTCGACCGTCGACTGATCCCGAGAGACCCCCGTGCTTCCATCCGCTCCCCTCCGCCTGCTCGGCACGATTGCCTGCGCGGCGGGGGGCGTTCTCGTCTTCAAGCTGTTGTCCCTGCCGCTGCCCTGGCTGCTTGGGCCGATGTTCGCCGGTCTCGCCGGGTCGCTTGCCCGGCTTCCGTTGCAGCCGATTCCCAAGGTCAGCGCAGCCATGCGGACCGTCCTGGGCGTTGCGGTGGGCGCTTCGCTCACGCCAGCGCTTCTCCACCGGCTTCCCGACATGGCGCTCAGCGTGGCGCTGGTCCCGGTGATGGTATGTCTGGTCGGAGTGGCGGGGGTCCCGTACTTCCGCCGTCTCTGCGGCTTCGACACCCCCACGGCCTTCTACTGCGCCATGCCCGGCGGCTTTCAGGACATGGTGCTTCTGGGCGAGGAAGCCGGGGGCAGTCCACGCATCCTGAGCCTGGTCCATGCCACCCGGGTACTTGTCATCGTCGCGGCGATGCCGTTTCTCGTGCACACGATCTGGGGCCGCAGCCTCGATGCCCCGCCCGGGGTCTCGGCCGAGTCGATCCCGCCGCTCGAACTTCTGGTGATGCTGGCCTGCGCGGGCGTCGGCTGGTGGGGCGCACGCAAGCTCAGGCTGTTCGGTGCGCCGCTGATCGGACCGCTGGTGCTGGCCGCCGCGGCAAGCCTGAGCGGCCTCATCCATGCCCGGCCCCCGTCCGAGGCGATCGTCGCGGCCCAGTTCTTTATCGGTCTCGGCGTCGGCACCAAGTTCTGGGGCGTGACCGTCGCCGAACTGCGCGGCGTGATCGTTGCTGCGCTCGGCTTCTGCCTGATCCTGACCGCGGTCTCGGTCGGCTTCGCCGAGGTGGTGGTCCGGGCCGGCTTTGCCAGACCGGTCGAGGCCTTCCTGTCCTTCGCGCCTGGCGGACAGGGCGAGATGGCGATCCTGGCGATCGTGTCGGGGGCCGACATGGCCTTCGTCGTGACCCATCATCTGGTGCGCCTCTTCGTGGTCATTCTCGGCGCGCCGCTGGCGGCGCGGGCGATGGGTGACCGGCGGCCTTGACTTGTTCCTTCGCCGCGCCGAGCGTGGCGCCAGAGGAGGGAGGGGCCGATGTCGTACGCATTGATCGCCGCGGCCGAGCGCGAGCTGGACCGGATGGAGGCCGAAGGTCTGGCCAAGCACGAGCGGGTGCTGACCAGTCCGCAGGGCGCCGTGATCGATGTCGGTCCGGCGCATGTGCTGAACCTCTGCGCCAACAACTATCTCGGCCTTGCCGATCATCCCCGGCTGATCGAGGCGGCGAAGCGGGCGATGGATGCCCGCGGCCTGGGCCTGGCTTCGGTGCGGTTCATCTGTGGCACCAATGACCTCCACCGGACGCTCGAAGCGAAGACGGCCGCCTTTCTCGGGATGGACGACGCGATTACCTTCGCGGCCTGCTTCGATGCCAATGGCGGTGTGTTCGAGGCGCTGCTGGGCGAACAGGACGCCGTGATCTCGGACAGCCTGAACCATGCCTCGATCATCGACGGGGTGCGGCTCTCCAAGGCACGGCGGCTGCGCTTTGCCTCGAACGACATGGCCGACCTGAAGGCGCGGCTGGAGGACGCCGCCGATGCGCGCCACCGCCTGGTCGTCACCGATGGCGTCTTCTCGATGGACGGCGTGATCGCGGATCTGCCGGCGATCTGCGATCTGGCCGAGGCGCATGATGCGCTGGTCATGGTGGACGATTGCCATGCCACCGGCTTTCTCGGTCCGAACGGGGCGGGGACCCCCGATCATCACGGCGTGGTCGGCCGGGTCCATCTGGTCAGCGGGACCTTCGGCAAGGCTCTGGGCGGAGCGATGGGCGGGTTCGTTGCCGGTCCGGCGCCGCTGATCCGGCTCATGCGCAACCGGGCGCGACCCTATCTCTTCTCGAACGCTCTGGCGCCGGCGCTGGCCGGGGCCGCAATCGAGGCGCTCGCCATGATCGGCGACGGCGCCGAACTGCGGGCGCGGCTCGAGGAGAACGCCCGGCATTTCCGCGCCCGGATGTCCGCGCTCGGCTTCACTCTCGCCGGGGCAGGCCATCCGATCATCCCGGTCATGCTCGGGGACGCGCCGTTGGCGGTGCGCTTCGCCGCACGGATGATGGAGCTTGGCGTCTACGTCACCGCCTTCTCCTTTCCGGTCGTGCCGCGCGGCCAGGCTCGGATCCGGACGCAGATGTCGGCGGCGCACACGGTCGACGATCTGGATCGTGCCGTCGACGCCTTTGCCCTCGTAGGCCGGGAGCTGGGGGTGATCTGATGCGCGCGCTGGTCAAGGAGAGTGCGGCACCGGGTCTGACCCTGAAGGACGTGCCGGTTCCCGTGCCCGGACCCGGCGAGGTGCGCATCCGGGTCAGGAAGGCAGCGATCTGCGGCACCGACATGCATATCTGGCGCTGGGACGACTGGGCCGCAAGGACAGTTCCGGTGCCGATGGTGACCGGCCACGAATACATGGGCGTGGTCGATGCCCTTGGAGAGGGCGTCAGCGGCGTGCGGCCCGGCATGCGCGTCTCGGGTGAGGGGCACATCCCCTGCGGCGAGTGCCGCAACTGCCTGTCGGGCCGGGCGCATATCTGTGCGCGGACGCAGGGCGTCGGCGTCAACCGGCCCGGTGCTTTTGCCGAATTCGTGGTGATCCCGGCGGCCAATCTCCGGCCGCTTCCGGATGCGGTGCCCGACGAGATCGGCGCGATCCTCGATCCCCTGGGCAATGCGGTGCATACCGCGCTTGCCTTCGATGTGGTGGGCGAGGACGTGCTGATCACCGGCGCCGGACCGATCGGGCTGATGGCTGCGGCGGTCTGCCGGCGCGCCGGGGCGCGGCATGTCGTGGTCAGCGACCTCAACGACGACCGGCTGGCCCTGGCGATGCGCATGGGGGCAACGCGCGGGGTCCGCGCCGACCGGGACGACCTTCACGCCGTGATGGACGAGCTCGGGATGCGCGAGGGCTTCGACGTGGGGCTCGAGATGTCCGGTGCCGCCCCGGCCCTGCAGGCGATGATCGACAACGTGATCTGCGGCGCCAAGATCGCCCTTCTGGGACTCTTTTCCGGCCCGCCACGGATTGATCTCAATGCCGCCATCTTCAAGGGCCTGACCTTCGAGGGGATTTATGGCCGGAAGATGTACGAGACCTGGCACAAGATGCTGGCGCTTCTGGAATCAGGTCTGGACGTGGCGCCGGTGATCTCGCACCGTTTGCCGTTCGAGCGCTATGCCGAGGGGTTCGCAGCCATCGAGTCCGGCGCGGCCTGCAAGGTGGTGCTGAGTCTCGACTGATTGGCCGGCTCAGGCGGTCCGCGATCCGCCGCCCCGGCAGGCAGGGCAAAGCCCGACTGCCTCGATCACCGCCGTCTCGATCAGGAACCCGGCATCCGTCGCGGCCTTGTCCAGAAAGCCGCTGCCGGGCGGAAGGCGGGCTTCGGCGACGCTGTGGCAGCTGCGGCAGATCAGGAAGGCCGGTGCGTGGCCGCCTCCGGGCGCGGCACAGGCGACGAAGGCATTCAGCCGCTCGATCCGGTGGACGAATCCGATCGAGGTCAGGAACGACAGGGCCCGATAGGCGACCGGCGGCTGCGACCCGAGCCCTTCGGCGCGCAGCCGTTCCAGCACGTCATAGGCGCCCTGGGCCTTGTGTTCGCCGAGGAGGATTTCCAGCACCCGCCGACGCACGGGGGTCAGTTGCAGCCTGTAGCGGCGGCAATGATCCTCGGCGGCGGCGAGGACCCGGTCGATGCAGGCGCCATGGTCATGGGCGGAAAAGCCTGTGGGCGAAGGCTGGGGCATGGCGGGACGCTCCCGGTGTGAATGGACTTGCACGAGGGTACCAGAACCACTATCGAATTCGATATGTAATAACATAACAGATGATGCCAATGCTCCACCGTATTGCACTTCCGCTCGCCGCGCTCTGCCTGGGGTCCGCAGTCCATGCCGAAACACCGGTCGTTGCGGCCGACATTCCTCCGATCCAGAGCATCGTTTCCGCTGTGATGGACGGAGTCGGAACGCCGGCTCTGCTGATCGGCGGCGGCGGGTCCGCCCATGACGCAGCGCTGCGGCCATCCGAAGCGCGCGCCCTCCAGAGCGCGGATCTGGTGGTCTGGGTCGGTCCGGCGCTCAATCCCGGCCTGGGGCGGGCGATCGCTGCGCTTGCGCCGGACGCGACGGTTCTCACCCTGACCGAATTGCCCGGGACCGAACTCCTGCCCACACGCCTGTCGCCGCTTTTTGCCACGGCGGCTGCCGAGCATCATCACGCGGACGACGACGATGACGAGCATCACATGGGTGGCGAACCGGCCTCGTCCGATCACGCGCAAGTCGCCGGTCCGCATGCGGACGCCCATTCCGTTGATCCCCATGTCTGGTTGGACCCCGACAACGCGGCCGTCTGGGTGGGAGCGATCGCCTCCGCCCTCGCGGCCGCGGATCCCGAGCATGCCGATCGCTACGCGGCGAATGCCGAAGCGTTCCGCGTCCGCCTCGACTCGCTCGATGCTAGGGTCGCGGCGATGGTCGCGCCGGTCCGGGGCCGGCCTTTCGTGGTCTTCCACGATGCATTCCAGTATTTCGAGCACCGGTTTGGCCTGTCCGCCACCGGCGCCATCGCGCTGAGCGACGCCTCCGCACCCGGCCCGGCGCGGGTTGCCGAGATTCGGGCAGAGGTCGGTCGGCTCAACGTGGTCTGCGCCTTCTCGGAGCCGCAATTCAATCCTGGCCTGATCCGGACCGTCTTCGAGGGTGTGCCGGTCAAGACCGAAGAACTCGACCCCGAGGGTCTCCACCTGAAACCGGGACCGGACCAGTACCCGTCCCTGATCCTCGGTATTGCCCAGACAGTCACAGCCTGTCTTTCGTGATTGGCGCGCTCTTGCCAGTTCGCCTGCGGCGCGACACATTCGCGGAATGCAGGCCGTGCCGGAGAAGCCGACAACCGAGGAACTGATTGCGTGTCCGCAATGCGACGCGCTCTATCGCGTGCCATCCGTGCCCGATGGCGCGCGGCTTAGGTGTTCGCGGTGTCACGCGCTGCTGTTGGCGCCACGTGCCGGGGCGGTCGAGGCGATCGTAAGTCTGGCAAGCGGCGCGCTTGCTCTCATGGTGGCCTCGATCGCGTTTCCGTTCCTGCATCTGGGGGTTGCCGGACTGTCGGCCGAGGCGTCGGTGATCGACACGATCCGGTCCTACGCGGTCGTCTCCGGACTGATGGCGCCGCTTTCGGTGCTGCTCGCGGCGCTGATCGTCGTTCTGCCGGCAATGCGGCTGGGCGGACTGATCTATGCCCTCGGACCCCTGGTGGCGGGGCGCGATCCGCCGCGGTTCGCGACGCCGGTCTTCAGGCTTGCGATGAACCTGCGTCCCTGGGCGATGACCGAAGTGTTCATGATCGGCGTGGCGGTTGCCCTGGTAAAGATCGCCGCGTTGGCGACAGTCAGTTTCGGCCCGTCCTTCTGGACCTTCATCGCCGTGGTTCTCCTCGTCGGTGCGAAAGACACAATGGTCTGCGAAAAGTCGTTATGGCGCGTTCTGACCAGGCCCTGACCGCACGCGCCGCCGGGCTGGTTGGCTGCCGCCATTGCGGCACGGTCGCGCCGCTGGGCACCGAACTGTGCCCGCGCTGCAAGGGGCGGCTGCACAGCCGGTTTCCCCACAGCCTGCAGCGCACCTGGGCGTGGTGGATCGCCGGACTGATCACCTATGTGCCGGCGAACCTCTATCCGATGATGATCATGGATACGTTCGTGACCAGCTACAAAAGCACAATCGTCGGCGGAGCGATCGAACTCATCCATTCCGGTGACGCCTTCGTCGGCCTCGTCGTGATCCTGGCTTCGGTGGTCATTCCGACCTCGAAATTCCTGGCCATCGCCTATGTGGCTCTGGCCCTCCGGAACCCGCGGAAGGTCAACCCGCACTTGTTGCACAAAGTCTACGAGGTGGTTGAATTCATTGGACGCTGGTCGATGATCGACGTCTTTGTCGTGGCAATCCTCTCGGCCTTGGTCCACCTTGGAGCGGTGGCCACGATCCTTCCGGGGATCGCGGCGATCAGCTTCGGGTCGACAGTGATCTTCACCATGTTCTCAGCGCTCAGCCTCGATCCGCGGTTGATCTGGGACACAACCGAGGAAGCCAAGCGTGAACGATCCCGTCCCCGGCGAGCCTGACATCCAGCCCGGAAAGGGGGGGCTTCTCAGCGGGCTGTCGCTGATCTGGCTGGTTCCCGTCGTGGCCATCGGCATCACGCTGGCGATGGTCTGGCAGGCCTATTCGGACCGGGGCCCGCAGATCGAGATCGTGTTCGACAATGCCGAAGGCGTGGTCGCGAACGAGACCGTGCTGAAATACCGCAATGTCGATATCGGCAAGGTCGAGGAAGTGCATTTTGCCGACGACCTGCGTAAGGTCATCGTCTCGGTGCGACTGGACAAGTCCATCGCGCAATATGCGGATTCAAAGGCCCAGTTCTGGATCGTCCGTCCCGAAGTCTCGGCGCAAGGGATCAGCGGTCTCACCACGCTTCTCGGCGGCGTCTTTCTGGAAGCCTCGCTGGACGAGAAGCCGGGGGAACCGCAGATGCATTTCACCGGGCTGTCCGGTCGTCCGCTGATCAGCGGGAACGAGAAGGGCATCGAGTTCGTCCTGTCCGCGCCGTCCGGCGGAACGATCGAAGCCGGCGCGCCGATCATCTACAAGGGCGTCAGCGTCGGCCTGATCGATCGGCCCGAACTGAGCGCGGATGGCAAGGAAGTCACGGCCAAGGCGTTCGTGCGCGCGCCCTACGACCAGCTCGTCACCACGAATTCGCGGTTCTGGGGCGCATCCGGCGTCCGTGTCGACCTGAGCACGAGCGGCCTTCAGGTCGACATCGCCAACCTCTCCGCATTGATCCAGGGCGGGTTGGAATTCGAGGACATGGAGGCGGGCGGCGGTCAGGTCGAGAAGGGGCATGTATTCTCGGTCTACGCCTCGCGCGACGCGGCCAGCAGCGATACGACGACCGTTCTTGCCGGTCCATCGGTCTCCTATGCCGCCATCTTCGACAGTTCGATCCTCGGTCTGAGCATTGGCGCGCCCATCCAGTACCAGGGCCTGACCATCGGCACTGTCACGGGGACCAGCGGTGTGGTCAGCGGGGTCGGCGCCGCCGCCGCCGTCGAAATGCGGGTCGACATGCGGATCGTGCCGGGCCGGCTCGGGATCGACGGCGGTGACATCGAGGCAAAGACCGCTTCGCTGATGAAGGATCTCGTCGCCCAGGGCTGGCGCGTGCGGTTGGCGGGGCAGGGTCTGCTCGGGATGTCGCTGAAGGTCGACCTCGTGAAGGTGGCGGATGCGCCGCCGGAACAGATCGTTCAGGGCCCCGACGGGACCCCGATCCTGCCGCGGACCAAGGAAGTCTCGACGGATCTGGCCGAGACCGCGCGGACGGCAATGAACCGGCTTCAAGCGCTCCCGATCGAGCGGATCGCCGACTCGGTGGCGGAGCTCCTCGACAACCTCAACCAGGTTGTCGCCTCGAATGCGGTGCGCGAGGCTCCGGGCGAGGTCGTGGGACTGGTCGGGGATCTCCGCTCCGTCGTCACGTCCGAAGCGGTCAAGGGAGCGGTGTCGGGTGCCAGCGACTCCCTGACCAGCCTCAGCCAGATCCTAGAGCAGATGCGCGAAGGCGGCGCCGTGGCGAACCTGATCTCGATCATCGACGAGGCCAACGGAATTGCCCAGTCGCTCGACCAGACCGCCACCGGCTTGCCCCAGCTGACCGAGAAGCTGTCGAATCTCGCCGATACCGCGGCGTCGTTGCCGCTCGACAAGCTGATCGACCAGGCGGACGCCGTGCTGGCCTCCGCGAACGGTCTGATCCAGTCGCCGGGCGTGCAGGGATTGCCGGAGCAGCTCGGCGCCACGCTCCAGGAACTGGACAAGGCGGTGTCGAACGTGACCGGGATCACCCAGCGCGTGGCCGACAGCACCGCGCTGACCAACCTGCTGGCGGCGCTCGACCGGACGGACTCGATTTCCCGGTCGATCGACCAGACATCCCAAGGATTGCCGGCGCTCGTCGACAAGATCAATGCCGTTGCGAGCGAGGCTCAGGCGTTGCCGCTCGACCAGCTTGTCACCTCGGCCACCGATCTGGTGAACAGCGCCAATGCCTTGGTCAGTTCAGACGATACGGCAAGGCTCCCGGCGGCTCTTGGATCGGCACTGGATCAGGTAGCTGCGGCCCTCGCCGAACTGCGCGAGGGTGGTGCGGTGAACAACCTGAACACCACGCTTGCCTCGGCTAGTTCGGCGGCCGACGCGATCTCGCAAGCGGCGGCGCGGCTGCCGGAACTTGCCAACCGGCTCGACGCGCTGTCGCAACAGGCGCAAGGGGTGCTGGCCGCCTATGACAGCCGGTCGCCGTTCAACTCACAGACCGTTACGGCGCTGCGCGACCTCAGTGTCGCAGCCCGGGCGGTGACCTCGCTTGCCCAGTTCATCGAGCGCAAGCCCAACGCCCTGCTGATCGGACGATGAAGATGATGTCGAGACTGCCCCTGCTCTTCGTCCTTGCGCTGCTGGCCGGTTGCAGCACCAGCGCACAATTGCTGGTCCCGCCCGCCTCGCCGTCGCTTCGGGTCCGTCCCGCGGTCAGTTCGATCGAGGTGCGCGACATGTCCCTGCCGCGTTACGCTGCTGGTGACGAGGTGGTGGTCCTCAACTCGGACGGCGAGGTCGATGCGCTCCGTGGCACGGTCTGGGCGG
Source organism: Paracoccaceae bacterium (assembly GCA_020425125.1). Lineage (GTDB taxonomy): Bacteria > Pseudomonadota > Alphaproteobacteria > Rhodobacterales > Rhodobacteraceae > Meridianimarinicoccus. Next base: position 17,113 of record JAGQRV010000009.1, read on the forward strand.
ACGATCCCGAACGCAGTTTGACGCTGGCCCTGTCCGAAAACCTTGCAACCATCACCGGCGCGCGGGTCTCGACAGAACCATGGCCGTTCCTGGAGCCGCCCGGCGTCTCGATCTCCGTTCGCGTGACGCGGCTTCTGGCGACCGAAGGCGGGATGCTGCAATTTTCCGGCCAGTACGCGATTGCTCCGGTCACGTCGGGCCTCGCGGACCGGTCCGGACAATTCGCGATTTCCGTTCCGATCGGAGGAAATTCGGCACAGGCGATCGCTCTGGCGCAGAGCCAGGCCGTCGCCAACCTCGCCGAGACCCTGGCGCGGCGCATCGGGCGCTGAGCCTGCCGCTCAGGGTCGTCCCGGCGGCAGCGCATGCAGTGGCCGAGGTGGCACTGTGATCATTGCGGACTAGGTTGCTGCCCGACGGGACAGTCGGGGAGTCGGCATGGATTTTCTGGGTGAGGCGGCAAGCCCGCCACGGCAGCACACGTCGGCCGGCGACCTGCGTCGGGTGGGTGTCGAGGTCGAGTTTGCGACGGTGACTGCGGCGCAGGGGGCGGATGTGGTTCGCAACCTCTTCGGCGGCCAGATCCGCATCGAGGATGCGCACCGCTACCACGTCGAGGGCACGCGCTTCGGCAGCTTCACGAGCGAGCTCGATTCCCGCTTCGCCCACCGTCCCAAGGAAGCCATGCACTTGGAACCGGCGGGCGAGTCCGAGCGCATGGAAGGGATCCGGACCGAATTGCGGCGGCTCTTCGGCGAGATCTCTTCGCTGGTGATGCCGTGTGAGATCATCTGTCCGCCGATTCCCCATGACGGGCTGGCCCAGCTCGATGCGCTTGTCTGGGCGCTCGAGGCGGCCGGTGCAGAAGGGACCCGCGCCAGTCCCTTCTACGCCTTCGGCACGCAGCTCAACGTGGAGATTGCAGACGACGATCCGGTCTGGCTTGCGGCGATGTTCAAGGCCTATCTACTGGTCTCGCCGTGGCTGCGGGCCGTCATGGGAATCGATCTGACGCGCCGGGCGGTCTCGTTCGCCGATCCGTTCCCCGAGGCTTACGTGCATCGCGTGCTCGATCCGGGCTACAGACCGGGAATCAACGATCTGATCGACGATTACCTTGCTGCAAACCCGACCAGGAACCGCGAGCTTGACATGCTGCCGCTCTTCGCATGGCTGGACGAGGATCGTGTCCGGACGCGCACCGATGATCCTCGGATCAGCGCGCGCCCGGCGTTCCACTACCGACTGCCGGACGCGAATATCGGCGAACCGGGATGGAGCCTCTGCCTAGAATGGAACCGCTGGCTTGTCGTGGAACGGCTGGCAGAGGATCGCGACCTGCTCGACCGGATGGCGCGGGACTATCTGGAACGAGCGGAGTCGGGGCAGGGCAAGGTCTGGCCGATGGCTCTCAGCCAATGGCTGATCCTGGCATGACGCGCAACCGCCCGCGCATTGCCGTCACCACCTCGGTCCGGTCAAGCTGGCGCATCTTCCCGATGTTCGCCCTCAACATCTGGTTCGCGGGCGGTCGCGCGGTGCGCTGGACCTCGGCACGGCCGCGCGATCTCGATGACGTCGACGGGGTTGTGATCGGCGGCGGCGACGACATTTCGCCGGATATCTATGGCGGTTCTATCGTGAGTTCGGCGCGGCTGGATCACGACCGCGATGCGATGGAACGCGCCCTGGTTCTCGGCGCCCTGGCGCGGCACATGCCATTGCTCGGTGTCTGCCGCGGCGCGCAGATGATCAACGTCGCCTTGGGCGGATCGCTTTGGCAGGACGCCTACGGGGTCTATACGGCGTCTGAACGCCGCTGGACTGTCCTGCCAAGAAAGTCGGTGGTCGTGGAGCCCAACACGCGCCTGGCGCGGATCGCCGGCAACGAGGAGATGCGCGTCAATGCGCTGCATCATCAGGCGGTCGACCGGCTGGGCAGCGGGCTGCAGATTGCTGCGCGCGACAGGGGCGGCATGATCCAGGCGGTAGAGAGGGTCGAGGCGCCGTTCATGCTCGGGGTGCAATGGCATCCCGAGCATCTGATCTATGCCAAGCGCCAGCGTGCCCTCTTCCGGGCGCTGGTCCAGGCGGTGCAGGCCAAAGCGGTTCAGGTCGCGAACGCGTCCCGGTAGGCGTCGCGCAGGACGTTCTTCTGCACTTTCCCCATGGTGTTCCGCGGCAGTTCCGCCCGCACTTCATAGCGCCGCGGCTGCTTGAACCGGGCCAGCGCGGCCCCCACTGCGGCTTCGATCGCGGGAATGTCCGGCGCAGTGCCCTGCTCCGGGACCAGAACCGCAAGGACAGATTCGCCGAGATCGGGGTGCGGCACGCCGATCACGGCACTCTCGCGGATGCCGGGCTGGGCATCGAGGATGAACTCGACTTCCTTGGGGTAGATGTTGAACCCGCCCGAGATGATCAGATCCTTGCTGCGCCCGACGATGGTCAGGTAGCCGTCCGCATCGAACCGGCCCAGATCGCCGGTCCGGAAGAAGCCGTCGGGCCGCAGATCCTCGGCCGTCTTCTCGGCCATTTGCCAATATCCCTGGAAGACGTTGGGACCGCGCACCTCGACATCGCCGATCTCGCCCGGCGGCAGGGAGTCTTCGGTTCCCGGCGCGGTCACCCGAACCTCGACGTCCGGAAGCGGCGGCCCTACCGTTCCGGCGCGCCGGTCGCCTTCATAGGGATTGGATGTATTCATCCCGGTTTCGGTCATACCGTAGCGTTCGAGGATCCGGTGGCCGGTGCGCGCTTCGAACTGCCGGTGGGTATCGGCCAAGAGCGGTGCCGATCCCGACACGAAGAGGCGCATGTGCCGCGTCAGGTCGCGGTCGAACCGCGGATCGTCGAGCAGCCGGGTGTAGAAGGTGGGAACGCCCATCAGCGCCGTTGCTTTCGGCATCCATCCGATCATCGAATCGATGTCGAATTTCGGCAGGAAGATCATCGCACCGCCGGTCAGCGCGACGACGTTGGTTGCGACAAAAAGTCCGTGCGTGTGATAGATCGGCAGGGCATGAAGCAGCACGTCGCGGTCGCTGAAGCGCCAGAGCTCTGCAAGCGTTCGCGCGTTCGAGAGCAGGTTGCCCTGGCTCATCATCGCTCCCTTAGACCGGCCGGTGGTTCCCGAGGTGTAGAGGAAGGCCGCGAGATCGTCTTCCGTTCGCGCGACGGTCGGAAATGTGTCCGGCTGGTCGTCGGCGGCCTCAGCAAGCGTCCCGTCGCCGGCAACGCCGAGCGTGTCGAGCCGGGCGTCCGCGCGTTCAGCCATAGCAGCAAGCGCCTCAGCCTTTCCAGGGGCGCAGACAAACAGGGCAGCGCCGGAGTTTTCAACGAAATAAGCCAGTTCTGACGGGGTGTAGGCCGTGTTGAGCGGCAGGAACACTGCCCCGCATTGAACGGCGGCGGCGTAGAGCGCGAGCGCATCGGGCGACTTCTCGATCTGGACCGCGACGCGGTCGCCCGGACGGAGGCCGCGGATAGTCAGGGCGTGGGCGAAGCGTGCCGTGCGCGCGATGAATTCGGCGTAGCTGATCGTCACGCCGTCGGCCCGGATCAGGAAGAGCGCCGCACTGCCGGCGTGGCGTCCGAACAGGGCGTCGAAAAGAGGATTGGCCATGACACGTTTCCATCGGCTGGCGGGGCGGCGACCCTCGATTTGGGTTCGGGCCGAGTCCTAGCGGCGTGCGGTGCCTGATGCCAGAGGGCCGCTGCCGGGTGCTCGCTTTCGATCTGTCCACAGCTTTTTTCGGCGCCGGTTAGAAATGGTTAACTTTTGCCTCGCTACGGTCTCGGCGTGCAGTGGGTGTGTGGCGAGTGACAAAGTGCGATGACCCTGGCAACGGAACGGGCCGGTGGCGAAGGTTACCGGCCCGACGACATTTCTGAGCCGGCTGCGCGTGCAGCGCACCATCTGCGCCGGCCGTCCCTCGCGCCGGCCTGGATAGCGTTTGCGGCCATCCTCATCGATGCCATCCTGTTTTCCCTGGCCACCTGGTTCGCCGAATACGCGGCCACGCCCAACGACACCTTCCGCCCATGGACCGTCGCCGTTCACGGGCTGATCGCCGGGGCGGTGGCGGTCTGTACTGCCAAGGCCCTTGGCGCCTACCGAATCGAACGGATGCGGCAGGTCGTCCCCTCGATCCTGCGCGGCATGATCGCCTATGGCTGCGCGGCCTTTCTGGCCGAGGTCGTGGCCCCGCCGCAGGCCCTGGCACTGGAGACGCTGTTCATCCTTCTTGTCACCGCGGTGGTCTTCGTCGCCCCGAGCCGGCTTGCCTTCGCCTCGGTGGTGAACTGGGCAATCGAATCGGGCCTGACCCAGCGACGGGCCGTGATCTATGGCGGTGGCCCCGAAGCGGAAAAGGTCCTGCGCGCGATTTCGTCCCGGCCCAACGACGACATCCGGGTGCACGCCGTGTTCGACGATCGCGGCAATCCGCGTGTGGCCGACCTGGCGCTGGAAGTGCCGAAGATCGGGCGCTTTGCCGACCTGGTCGGCTTCTGCCGGCGGGCCGAGATCGACATGATCCTGATCACGCTTCCGCCGACCGCCGACCGACGCATCGCCAATCTGCTCGACCGCCTCCGGGTCCTGCCCGTTCCGGTTCACCTGACGGCATTCAGTTCGGATTACAGCTTTCGCGACGACCGCGGGTCGATCAGCACCCTGATTCCCGCCAGCTTCCGCCCGGAGCGGAGGATCGCCAAGCTCTGCTTCGATGTCGCCATCGGATCGCTGCTGCTGATCCTGTTGTCGCCGGTAATGCTGGGCGCGGCCATTGCCATCCGGCTTGACAGTCCCGGACCGGTTCTGTTCCGCCAGCTCCGCCATGGTTTCAACAACCGTCCGGTCCGGATCTGGAAATTCCGCACGATGTATGCGGACCAGTGCGACCCGGCGGCGCGAAACATCGTGACCCGCGACGACCCGAGAGTGACCCGCGTCGGACGGTTCCTGCGGAAGAGCTCGATCGACGAACTGCCGCAGCTCTTCAATGTACTCTCGGGGACGCTGTCACTGGTCGGTCCGCGCCCGCATGCGCTCGATGCGCGGTCGAGCCGCCGGGTGGCATTCGAGAAGATCGTCGACGGCTATTCGGCACGCCACCGCCTGCCCCCCGGCATCACCGGCTGGGCACAGATCAACGGCTGGAGGGGCGAGGTCAGCGACCCCGAAGCGCTGCGTGCACGGGTCGAACATGACCTTTTCTATATCGAGAACTGGTCGCTGTGGTTCGACCTGACGATCCTCTTGCGCACACCGTTCAGTCTGCTCGACACCCGCCGCGCCTACTGACGGCGAACATTCTTGCGCATGTCGATCGCCTGGGCTCGGGCCTGTCAGGTCCGGGAGCCGGCTTCGGATCCTAGGCCCGCGTTGCGCCGATTCAGGTGCAGCCGGCGGACGAACGCGACGAGGAACATCCCCGTCAGCACCAGCACGATGGTCGGCGCCGGGGCGCTGTCGATGAAGAAGCTCGCGTAGACGCCGGCTTCGCAGGCGGCGACGGTGACAGCTACCGCGACCAGAAGCATCCGCCCGAAGCTGCGCACCAGGAGGAAGGCGATGGCGCCGGGCGAGATCAGCAATGCCACCGCCAGGATGATGCCGACCGAACTGAGCGTGGCGACAATGGTCAGCGACAGGATCACCAGCAGGCCATAGTGGAGAAGAGCGACCGGAAGGCCGCTGACCCGCGCCTGGGCCGGATCGAAGGCGTGCAGCAGGAAGTCCTTCCACTTCAGGACAAAGACAGCCGTGACCGCGGCCCCGATTACACCGGATGTCAGAAGGTCGTCGCGGCCGACCCCCAACATGTCCCCGAACAACACGTGATCGAGATGCTGGTCGGTGGTGATCGCCGTGAAGAGGACGATTCCGAGGCCGAACATGCCAGAGAACACCACACCCATCACCGTGTCCTGCTTGACGCGGCTGTTGCTTTGCAGGAACCCGGTCAGGAGGGCGCAGACCATGCCGGCGGCAAAGGCGCCCACGATCAGGGGAATGCCGACGACATAGGCGATCACGATGCCGGGCAGCACGGCGTGGCTGGTCGCGTCGCCCATCAGCGACCAGCCCCGGAGCACCAAGAAACAGGATAGAAGCGCCGTCGGCACCGAGATGAGTGCAGCGACGGCGAAGGCGTTCTGCATGAACGGAAACTGGAACGGCAGCAGAAGCGCCTCGGTCATTCCGGGCGCTCCGTCAGCGCCGCATCGGCGGGCGCGTCGCGCCGCAGGGCGCCAGCGCTGCGGCGCCGGGCCGCGAGCAGGCCGTGCTTGGGCGCAAGGACGAACGTGGCGAGGAAGATCAGGGTCTGCAGCGTCACGATGATCCCGCCGGTCGCCCCGTCGAGGAAATAGCTTGCATAGGCGCCAACGAACGACGTCACCGCGCCGATTGCCACCGCCATCGCGATCAGCCGCGGGAAGCGATCGGTCAGCAGGTACGCCGTCGCGCCGGGGGTGACGACCAGCGCAATCACCAGGAAAGCGCCTACGGTCTGCATCGCCGCAACTGTCGACGCGGAGAGCAGCGTGAAGAACACCGCCTTGAGAAATCCCGGCCGGAGGCCGATGGACCGCGCGTGGTTCTCGTCGAAGAAGACAACCATCAGGTCCTTCCATTTCGCCAGAAGGACGCTCAGCGATATGGCACCGATCAGGACGAGCTGGAGCGTATCGCCCGGGCTGATCGCAAGGATGTTGCCCAGGGTGATGGTCTGGATGCTGACCGCCATGGGGCGCAGCGACACCATGAACAGACCGAGCCCGAAGAACGACGTGAAGATCAGGCCGATCACGGCGTCTTCCTTGAGACCCGACCGCTGGTTGAAGAACAGCATCGCGCCGGCTGCGAGCCCGCCCGAGAGGAAGGCGCCGAGCGCGAAGGGCAGGCCGAGCATATAGGCGCCCGCGACTCCCGGCACGATCGAATGGCTCAGTGCGTCACCGATCAGCGACCAGCCCTTCAGCATCAGATAGGCCGAGAGAAAGCCGCAGACCGCACCCACCAGCGCCGAGACCCACATCGCGTTGGTCATGTAGCTGTAGCCGAAGGGTTGCAGCAGCGTCTCGATCACCGGTCCTCCCCCTCGTGGCGGCGGTCCGAGATCTCGGCCTGACGGCCGCCATACATGACGAGCGGCCGCTCGTCGTCGGTGATCACGCGGATGCGCCGCGGATCGTCGTCGTCATGAAGGTCGGCGCCGCCCAGTATGAATTGGCGCAGGACGCCGCCAAAGGCGCGCTCCAGGTTGCTGCGGGTAAAGACGGCATCCGTCGGCCCGTACGCCAGGACGGTTCCCTTCACCAGTATGGTGCGGTCGCAGAATTCCGGAACCGAGCCCAGATTGTGGGTCGAGACCAGCATGACGCGCCCCTCGTCACGGAGATCGCGCAGAAGCGCGATGATCTGTGCCTCGGTCTTCACATCGACACCGGTGAACGGCTCGTCGAGCAGGATCACCCGCGCATCCTGCGCCAGCGCGCGGGCGAGAAAGACCCGCTTGCGCTGCCCGCCTGACAGCTCGCCGATCTGCCGCTGCCGGAACGTGGTCATGTCGACCCGGGCGAGGGCGGCGTCCACGGCGGAACGGTCGGCGGGGCGCGGGCGGCGCAGGAACCCCATATGTCCGTAGCGCCCCATCATCACGACGTCCTCGACCAGAACCGGAAAGGTCCAATCAACCTCCTCGGCCTGGGGCACATAGGCGATGAGGTTCTGCCGGAGCGCCTCGGGGACGGGGCGCCCAAGCACCCGGATATGGCCGGCCGCGGCCGGCAGGAAACCCATGATCGCCTTGAACAGGGTGGATTTCCCGGCGCCGTTCACTCCAACCAGCGCGGTGATCGTGCCGTCGGGGATTGCGAAGCTCGCGTCCCTGAGCGCGGTATGACCGTTGCGATAGGCCACGGTCACGCCCTGGGCGAGTATTCCGCCGGGTTCGACGTCCGTCATGTCCGCGCGCACCGCGTCTTCGCTCATGCCGGCCCACCTGTTCCTTTGACGTCTGGCGAATGCGTCACGTCCCGTCTCCCGCAAGGCCCTTGACCACGGTTTCGGAGGTGACCCGCAGAAGGTCGAGATAGGTCGGGACCGGTCCGCCCGGGTCGCTCAGGCTGTCGACGTAGAGGATGCCGCCGAACCGCGCGCCGGTTTCCCGCGCCACTTGTTGCGCCGGTTTGCTCGATACAGTGCTTTCGCAGAAGACCGCGGGGACGTCGTGTGCCCGGACCCCGTCGATGACTGCGCGCACCTGCTGCGGCGTGCCGGTCTGATCGGCGTTGATCGGCCAGAGATACAACTCCTTGAGCCCGAAATCCTGCGCGAGATAGCTGAACGCGCCCTCGCATGTGACCAGCCAGCGCTTTCCTTCCGGGATTGTCGCAACCTCGGCCTGGAGCGGTTCGATGGTCTCGCGGATCCGCGCCTTGTAGGCTTCGGCATTGGCCATGTAGGCCGCCGCATTGTCGGGGTCATGGGTCGCCAGGGCATGGGCGATGTTGTCGACATAGACTTGCGCATTCTGCAGGCCCATCCAGGCATGGGGGTTGGCCTTGCCCTCATAGGCGCCGTCGCGGATCGGGATCGGATCGATGCCGTCGCTGAGCGTCGCCGACGGCACGTCGCCGATAGTGTCGAGAAACTGGGCAAACCACCGCTCGAGATTCAGTCCGTTCCAGAGGATCAGATCGGCGTCCTGGGCTCGCAGGATGTCGCGGGGCGTCGGAGAATAGTTGTGGATCTCTGCGCCCGGCTTGGTGATCGAGACCACCTCGGCAGAGTCTCCCGCCACGTTCTGCGCCATGTCGGCAAGGACCGTGAAGGTGGTGACGGCCTTGAACTTCTCGGCGGCCATGCACGCGGATGCGTCAAGTGAGCCGGCGAGAAGCAGAGCAGTGGCAATGGCGCGAACCGGTGGAATCACGAGGTTCTCCCGAGGCAATGGTTTGGGTCTTTGCCGAATATACCCGTGAACGTGGATCCGGCAATGCAAATGCGAATTATTCGCAATCAACGCGACGCCGGTTCCGACTGTCGGGGCAGGAAGGCCGTGTTGCGCGTCTGACCCGACCGTGACGGTCAATCTGACAGGCCGCGATCCCGAAATGCGCCAGATGCCTCGGCTGCGCCGCTTAGGCAGTCCTGCCTTAGGAGCGGCGCTCCGGCGCCTCCGCGACCGGAATCTCCAGTTCGAATTCTGCGCCGGGTCCCGCCGAGTCGAGAAGACGGATGCTGCCGCCATGCGCAAGCAGGATACGGCGGCAGAGGGCGAGGCCCATGCCGGTGCCGCGGCCGCCGGTCTTCGTTGTGAACAACGGATCGAAAATTCGCGTCCGTAGGTCCAAAGGAACGCCCGGCCCGTCGTCGCGTACCGAAATGACGACCCGGTCCCGCGTCTTTCCGAGACGGGCCGAGACCGACACAAGGCCGTGCCGGCCGGTTTCTGCGAGTGCTTGCTGGGCATTTGTCATCAGGTTCACGAGCACCTGAACGACCTGCACCTCGTCGGCCAACACGGAGGGCAGCCGTGCGGCGACGTCGAAAGTCAGATCGAGGGGCGCATCAGATGCGCCTGCGAGGAAGGTATCGCGCGCCGTTCCGATCAATCCGGCGATGTCGATCGGGGCGAGTTCCAGCGGATTCTCCCGTGCCATGGCGAGGAAGGTCCGGACGATTCCGACGCAACGTTCCGCGGCGTTGGCCAGTTTCTCGATCCGCATCGCGCGGCGATCGTCCCGGATCTCCTCTTTCAGGATCATCGCGTTGCCGACGACGATCGACAGCGGGTTGTTCAACTCGTGGGCCACGCCGGCCAGCAATTCGCCCAGGGCCGACATCTTTTCGGACTGGAAGGTGAGATCCTTCTGGCGTGCCAGTTCGTCCTGCATTTCCAGGTCGTCGGTCAGGTCCATGATGGTCGCGACGACCACGTCCTCGCCGCGATAATCGATCACACGCGCCGACACCGACGCCGGAAACGGACGGCCATCGGCGCGCCGGCCCTGCATCCGCATGTCGTCGACCCGCGCGCTGGACAACAGCGCGGTGACGAAATCGGCCCGTTCGATCCGGTCGGCGAAATGTTCGTTGGTGTTGCGCGCGCTGCCCAGAAGTTCGGTCGCCGCCGGCGTGCGGTAAAGGATCTGACCGTCGCCGATGCGAAACATCGTCAGGCTCGCCGGGCACGCCTCGAGCACCTTGGCCATGAGCAGATCGGTTTCGCGCTGCCGCTCGGCCTGGCCTTCGCGATCGACAGTTGCGCTTTCCACCCAAGCGTAGCCGCCGGTCGAGATGCTCGTCATCCCAATCCTCGAGGCACCTCCCGGGCCGCGCAACTCAATGGGCTCGGCGGCCAGGCCCCGATTGAGCAGTTCGGATTCATTCAGTCGCAAGCGATCGCAGACCTGGCCCGGCAGCAAGCCGCGCCTCTCGATCTCGAGAAGGAGGATCGGCCACGATGTCCCGGTCTCCAGAAAGGCCGAGACCGCCCGATAGGTCTCGCGAAAGCGGCTGTTGACGGCGACAAGACGGCTCTCGCGGTCGAAGATTGCCACTGCATCCGAAACAAGGCCGATCGTCTCGGCAATCGACAGTTCTTCGCCCGTTTCGGCAGGTGCGCGCCCGGGTCGGGACACTGTATTCACCGTCCTCCCTTGGCCGCCGCGAGCGCCGGATCGGCCAGCTCCAGCACGGTCGGGGGCTGCGCGGCGGCGGCACCCCGGGCAGGCTGCGGCGTCAGCGAGAACCGCCCGTCGAGGAGGCCGGCGATGCTGCCATGCGCGGCCACGCACATCGGGCCGGTCAGAGCGCGGGTCTCGGTCGCCGCGGCGACAGCCGGGCCGAACACGTCATAGATGTATTTCTGCACGCCCACGACCGATCCGATCACCGGCCCCGCAGCCAGACCGATCCGGGCATGCCACTTGACAGGGTGGCTCTCGTTCCGGCGTCTGAGATACCGCATGAACCGCACTGCGGCATTGGCGACGGATTCCGCGTGGTCAGCCACTGGATCGGGGACACCGGACACGGCAAAATAGCTGTCGCCGCTCGTGCGCACCCGCTCGCAGCCGAACTGATCACCGATACGGTCGAACGAGGTATAGATATCGTTCAGTTCGCTGACGATCACCGCGGGATCGTTGGCTGCAAGGATCTGGTCGAAATCAGTGAAATCGAGCGTCAGCACCGAGACCGACTCGAAGACGCGCGGAGCCACCACGCCGAAGGTCTTGTATTCCTCGTAGGCCGAGCGCGGCATCATGTTGAGCAGGAGCTTTTCGACCTGCTCCTTCTCGCGCTTGATTTCGTGCGTGTTGCGTTCGACCATCATGGAATAGGAGTCGATCATCGACTCCAGTTCCTTGATCCGCGTGATGTTCTGGCAGACGAGCACGGCAATTCCGTCCTCGTCATCGAGGGCACGGTTTAACTCGAGCGCCACCGTCATGGTCCGGCGGCGGAGCTTGAACGAGGTTTCCGCGGCGAAGCGCGTGCCGGACGTCATCGCAGCGGTCACGTCCGCCATGTCGAGTTCCGGGAATAGCTCGGCAACGCCGCTATCCGGGGACGCCTGACCGAACCATTCCGTGAAGGTGTCATTTCGGAACTTCAGCGACATCGTGTCGAGTTCGACCAGAGCCACGCCAACGCCGATGGCCCTCAGAAGCTGTTCGTTGATCGCTTCGATCGACACCTAGGACCTCTTCAGAAGCGGCCGGCGTGCCTCGAACTCGCCGACGATGGCCTCGATATCGGCGTCGTCGACCGAGAACTCTTCGAGCGTTTCGCTGACGAGTTCCTTCAGGCGGTCGAAATGGGCGTCTTCGATGATAAGGTGGTGGTGGGCGCGCTCGATATGCGCGTCGGTGAACGAGGCGGGACCGCCCATCAGGTAGGAGACGAACTTCGTCTGGTGGTCGATCAGCTTGGGCAGGTCGACGTCATCGAAGAACGGACCGATATCGTCGTCGTCCAGGAGCTTGTCGTAAAGCCGCAGCACGATCCGGCTGACCGTGGAGAAGCCGCCGTATTTCTCGAAGAGCGTCTGGTCCAAGATCGCTGATCCCGTCTGTTGTCATGATTTCCAGCAAGTCATTGACCGCATGGCCATCGTGCCACCGGGCGGCGCGCGCGACAACCGTCTTGGCCATGTCTGCCCGGTGTGCCAGGCCCACCGGGCAGGCAGTTCACGGTTCGTCAGCGCGGATGCAACCATGACGGCAGGAAGGAATAGGCGTCGGCCGTCATCGACGTATCGAACCCGATCGAACGCGCCAGCAGCGCAGCCTGAAGCTGTCCGGAATTGAATGCGTCGAAGGTCTCGGTCGCACCCCCGACATGCTGTCCGCCGACGAAAATCTGCGGGATCGTCGGTTGTCCGGTGATTTCGCGCAGGGCTGCGCGGTAACGACCGCCCTTGTCGCCGGCCTGCATCGCCACCGAGTCGAGATCGACGCTGTCGTAGTCAATCCCCGCCTTGTCGAACATCCGGCGCACCGACCAGCAGAATTCACACCATTCGAGGGCGAACAGCACCACCGGCTTAGTGGAAATGATCTCCTCGACCTCTGCCAGAGTAGCCTGATCGGCAGCAGGAGCCTTTGTGGTTGCAGGCGCCGGAGCCGGGCGGGTGTCGAACCGGTAACCGGGTGTGGAGCGCGACAGCGCCGCCTCTTCGTCATCCATCTCGGCGCCGATATCGGCAAAGAGCGGGGTCGTGAGGTAGCGCTCTCCGGTATCGGGGATCATGGCCAGGATCTTCGCACCGGGCTCGGCGCTCCGGGCCACTTCGAGTGCTGCCGCAAAGGTCGCCCCGCCGCTGATGCCGCAGAAGATGCCCTCGCGCCGCGCAAGGTCGCGTGCGGCCCGCAGTGCGGATTCGCCGGGCACCGGCTGGAACCGGTCGATATGACCGGCCTGCAGCACTTCGTTGGCGAGCGGCGAGATGAAATCCGGTGACCACCCCTGCATCAGGTGCGGCCGAAACGCGGGGTGGCTGCCCCGCGCGCTGCCATCGGGGCCGAAATCCTGCGCGATTCCGCTGGCCAGGATTGCGGAATTGTCCGGCTCTGCCGCGACGATCCGTGTCGCCGGGCTCTCGGCCTTCAGGCGACGGGCGATGCCGTTGATCGTGCCGCCCGTGCCGAATCCGGTGACGAGGTAGTCGAGCCCGTTGGGTCCGAAATCGGCCAGGATCTCGGCGGCCGTGGTACGTTCGTGGACCTCTGCGTTGGCGGGGTTGTCGAACTGACGGGTCAGGAACCAGCCATGGGTCTCGGCCAGTTCCTTTGCCTTGGCGACCATGCCCGTGCCCTTTTCGGAAGCCGGCGTCAGCACGACGCGGGCGCCGAGGAAGCGCAGGAGTTTTCGCCGTTCGACGCTGAAGTTCTCGGCCATCACAACGACCAGCGGATAGCCCTTCTGCGCGCAGACCATGGCGAGGCCGATGCCGGTATTGCCACTGGTCGCTTCGACCACGGTCTGCCCCGGCTTCAGCGAGCCATCGCGTTCTGCCGCTTCGATCACGCCGAGCGCCAGGCGGTCCTTCACCGAACCGAGCGGGTTGAAGGCTTCGAGCTTGGCGTAGATCTCCACGCCTTCAGGCGCGAGATTGTTGATGCGGACGACCGGAGTGTTGCCGACGGTGTCGAGGATGGACGCATAAGGGCCAGACATGACGGATTCCTTGGATACGTTACGGGAAGGTAGAGTTACCGCTGGCGGTACCAGTAGGGCGGCGCATCCCAGCGGGGCTGCCGGTCAGGCAGCACCGCGTCCATCTGCGCCCGGCGGCGACGGCGGATCACGAGCCGGCGCAACTGCGCCAATGGTGCGAAACCGAATGGCTCCCGGTGGTGCGGCCGTGGGCCGGTCGCGGTGCTCGGCGTCGTCATGGTCATGTCCTTCCCTGGCTCGGTCTGCGGGCGGCAATTCTGGAAGCTCAGTTGCGATCGGACTGTTCTGGGCCGGCGATGTTGCTGGCAAATGTCTTGCGGCGGTTGCCCGCGTTTCGATTGTGTCGCCCCGCCGAACCGGAGGTTCGGGCTCTTTCGGAGCAATCGCAGGTGCTTGAGCTGGATCTCAGGATCCGGCCGGCCCCATTGCTGAAACAACTGAAACAGTCTGTCCCGGGTCTGAAAAGCGCTTGAAACATTGCGGCCCTAGCGTGAGGAAAGAGACCGGGTGAGCGGAAGGACCGGCATGGACGAGGCCAGCGCCCAAGTTCTGCGCGATGCATTCGAGGCGCTCGAGGATGGCGTGGCGGTCTTCGACGCCGACCGCCGTCTCCTGGCCTGCAACGCGCGGTATGCCGAGCTTCTCGCGGCGGTGCACGACATGCTGGTGCCGGGCACGCGGTGGGAGGATCTGCTGCAGGCCTGCGCGCATCGGCATGTCTATGTGGACGCGGCAGAGGCACAGCGCGAGTGGCTGGCCAATGTTACCGGAACCGACGACGACGGCTCGAAACGGCTTGACCTCCGGCTGGCCGACGGACGCGTTCACTCGATTGCGTTTCAAGCCATCCGCGACGGCGGGTTTCTGGTGTCGCGGAGCGACGTGACCGATCGGCGTCGGAAGGAGGCCGAAGCCGCTGCCCGCGCCCAACTTGCCGAGGCGGTGCTGGCTGCCCTGCCGGTTCCTGCCGCGCTGTACGATCTTGACCGCCGCAGGACGATCTATGCCTCGCCGGGTGCTGTGGCGCTGATGAAATCAACGGATGAGGTCTCCGAACTGATCCGGGATCCGGCGGACTGGGACCGCACCATGGCCGACCTGCGGCGGGACGGCGCGGTCAGCGGGGCAAGGGTCATGCTGGCGATCCGGAACGGCGAAACGATACCCGCAACGCTCGATGCCGTTCTGGCGGAAATCGACGGCCGGCCTCATGCGCTGGTGGTGCTGTGCAAGGCGCATCGGGATACTGACTATGAGGGATTGCTGCGCGGCGTGGTTCAGGCCTTTCCGGCGCCGATCCTGATGACGCGGGCAAAGTCGGGGCAAATCCTTTTCAAGAGCCCGGAAATCGACCGGATCTACGGCAGTTCGGAGCATACCACCAGTTTCTGGGTAGAGCCGACGGATCGGGCCGCGTTCCTAGGTGCGCTTCGCCGCCGGGGCGAGGTCGAGGATTATCGCGCCCGCTTTCGCGGTGCCGACGGGCGGCCGTTCTGGGGGGCCGTCGCGGCGCGCCTGATTGAATACGAAGGCGAAGAGGTCATCGTGTCCTATTCGCGCGATCTGACGCGGCAAATGGAGATCGAGGATGAGCTTGGCCGGCAGCGGGAACAGCTGTTCCAGAACGAGAAGATCGCCGCACTCGGGACGCTCCTAGCCGGCATCTCGCACGAATTGAACAATCCACTTTCTGTGGTCGTGGGCCACGCCATGATGCTGGAGGACGAGGCCGGCGATCCCGAGGTGCGCCGCCATGCCGGGAAGATCAGCGAGGCAGCGGCGCGCTGCACGCGGGTCGTGCGCAGCTTCCTCACCATGGCGCGGGAAAAACCGGAACGCCGCGAGCGGGCCGATCTGGACGAGATCGTGGCGACCGCCGTCGACGTCGCCGGGTTCAGTGCCGGTGCAGAGATCGACATCCAATGCGATCCTGCGGGCGGCCTTCCTCCGGTCGAGGTCGATGCAGACCAGATCACGCAGGTCGTCATCAACCTGATCCTCAATGCCGAACAGGCCATCCAGGCGTCCGGGCAGGGCGGTCGGATCATCGTGCGCACCATGCCCGTTTCGGCCAAAGGAACCGTATCGGTCGTGGTGGAGGACGACGGTCCCGGAATTCCGCCAGACCTGGCCACGCGCATCTTCGAGCCGCTCTTCTCGACCAGGGCCGTGGGCGAGGGAACCGGGATGGGGCTGGCCTTCTGTCACCGGATGATCCGCGCGCATGGCGGCGAGATCCGGCTCGATCCGGACCATACCAGGGGCGCGCGCTTCGTCATCGACCTGCCGGTCCGGGCGGAGCCGGACCGCCCCGACGATCGGGCCGGGGAAGTCACAGGCAGGACGAGCACGGCGCGCGTGCTGATAATCGACGACGAAGCCGATGTGGCCGAGCTTCATGCCGAGGTGCTTGCGCGGGCAGGTTACGACGTGGTGACCGCGCTCAGCGCGCACGAGGCGGTGGACCTCATGCGGAAATCGCGCTTCGATGCGGTGGTCAGCGATCTCAACATGCCGGGACCGGGCGGACGAGGGTTTTTCGAGATGCTCCAGCAGGAATTCCGCGACCTTATGCAGGTCACCGGCTTCATCACCGGCGACACGATGGGCCGCGCGTCCCAAAGTTTTCTCGCCGAAGCCAAACGCCCGTATCTGGAAAAGCCGGTCACCCCTGCCGAATTGCGCGACTTCGTCGGCCGGCTCCTTGCCGACGGAATTCCTCGATGACCGCCGGGCATCCGACGCTTCTGGTTTGCGACGACGAGGAAGGCATCCGCGGGATGCTCGAGGAATATTTCTCCAAGCGTGGCTATGCAGTCGTCGTGGCGACGAATACCGACGAAATGCGCGCCGCACTGGCAGAACGGAAGATCGATCTGGTCCTGCTCGATATCCGGATGCCCGGCGAGGACGGACTGTCGGCGCTGCGCAGTCTGCGTGTTTCGGATCGGACCCCGGTCGTGATGCTGACGGCCGCCGATGAGTCGGTCGACCGGATCATCGGGCTCGAGATGGGCGCAGACGATTATGTCGGTAAGCCGGTCGATCTGCGTGAACTGGAGGCGCGAATCAAGGCGGTGCTGCGCCGCGGGGTGGCAGCCGCGTCGGACTCCGGGACGGATGCTCCGCGGAAATCGATTGCCTTCGCGGGGTTTACGCTCGATCTGGAGGCGGCGCGCCTCACGGATGCCGAGGGCAAGGAAATCGAGCTGACGGCGATGGAATTCCGGCTGCTGAAGCTGCTGGCGGAGAACCGCAAGCGCGTGCTGAACCGGGATCAGATCCTCGAACAGGCGCATGACCGGCCGTGGGATCCCTTCGATCGAAGCATCGACATTCGCATCTCGCGGCTGCGCCGCAAGATCGAGAGCAATCCGCAGAAGCCGGAGATCATCCGCACCGTCCGCGGGATCGGCTACGTCTTCGATCCGGACGGAGACTGATACGCCCCGCCGGGCGAGGTGCGGCGGGGTTTGGGCGGTCCATCTGGTTTGGCTTACATCAGCATCGGCAAGCCGCAGTGGACCAAGACGCCGATGGCGGCGACAGCAGCCAGGCCGGCGGCCTGAAGGCGCCATCCGAAACGCCGAGGTGGTGCAGCGCGGGCGATGGCCGCTTCAGGCCGCATGGCGCTGTCTCCGGGCCTGGACACGCTTGCCGGCGACCGTGTGGCGGGCTGCCCGCGGCCAGGGGCTGAACGGTCCCCAGATCTCGGCAGCAGGAACGGTTTGGACAACTTTGGCAGGCGCGTGAGCGGTCATGATCTTTCTCCTCTCTGACATTGGGTTGGTCGTCGGGTCTGGATGAAGAAGCGGCCGCACGGTTACGCGCTCCGCTCGGCGCGGGGCATTCCGCCCGCGATCATGGCGCAGGACACGGTTTCATAGGCAGCCGCCCAGGCATCGCGGGTGCGCGTCGCGAAAGCGTCGCCCAGCGTCTCGGACAGGGCCGAGATCAGCGCGCCGCCGACCGCGTCGTAATCCTCCGGCTCGACCCCGTAGCCGGCGTGACGACGGCCGAGATCGTAAAGCGCCGGAAGCAACCGGCCGGGGCGGCCGGCTTCGGCGATGACGAAGGCGACGGCTGCGCCAAGTTTGCGGCCCTGCGCGTCCATGTCGGTTCCGGCGAACATCGCCGCCTTCTCCGGCGCCCGCTCGAACAGGATTTCGTAGAAGCGGGTGATCAGGGCCGCACTCTTGGGCTCGGCCAGGGCCCAGCTCTCGCGCAACGTTTCGATGTGGGTTTCGGTCAGGTTCATCGGGGTTCTCCGTTCCATCTCTGGCCTCACTCTGGGGGGCTGGCGTTTCAGCCTGACGGCCCGAGCGGGATCGTCTTGTTTCAGTCGTTTCCTTGGGTCAGGTCAGCAACGCCGGACTCAGGCGGCCAGCGCCGTCTCGGTCTGCGCCACATGCGCCTGTTCAGCCTTCATCACCGCGTGCAGATTCTGGTGCAGCATCTTCAGCTCGTCCGGCGTCCAGTCATGCGCGGCGATCCGGTCGGTGATCGCGAACAGATCGCGGCTCAGGGCGTCACGGGTCGCCTGCCACGCGGCCAGCGCGCCGGGAGCGCCGCTCAGAATGGCGCGGGCCAGGCTGTCGGCATCGCGTAGCGCATCGGTGATCCCGTGCGCCGTCGCCGGGTCCTTGAAATAGCCCGCATCGCCGACCAGGGCCCAGCCGGGCCCGAAGGACTGGCGCATGAATCCGGGGGCTCCCGGAAAGCGGCGCAGCTTGTCCGACGGTCCCGCAGCGATGACCGCTTCCATGTCCGGAGCGGTCTCGGCGAAGTACCGCCGCATCGCGGCATGCGGATCGTTGGCCAGAGCGTCGCGATACCGGGACGCCGCCACCGAGACGAACGCGCAGACCTGCCCGTCGTTGGTCGGGATGATCCCGGCGCTCGTGCCCGGCCGGTATATCCAACGGTAGGCGTCGCTTGCCGGGGCATCGAAATAGCCGAACACGGTCGCCGACATGTGGTCCTCTGTCGCATAGGGCTCCGCGCCCACAAGCGAAGCTACCGTCGAGTTGCGGCCGTCCGCGCCGATCACCAGGTCGGCCGTGATGCGGCGGGTGTGCCCGGCGTTGTCGCGGGTCATGACGCCCCGCACCCGGCCGGACGGATCCTTGAGCGTCAGTTCAAGCCGCTCGCCATAGCGCAGCTCGGCGCCCGCCTCCGCCGCTGCGTTGGCCAGGGTGGTGTCCAGAACGGTCCGGCGCGGCGCGTACAGGCCCGCGACCGAACCGGCCGGCTTGATCGCCACATCGACCTGCTGGTCGCCGTAGTCGAAGACGGTCCGACGGACGACGGGGGTGCCCGCGGCGATCAGCCGGGGCAGGACGCCCCACCGATCAAGCAGCGTCACGCCGGCCCGCATCAGTGCGTGGGTCGACAGCGTGTCCAGCCCCGGCGGCGCACGGTCGATCACCAGCACCCGGGCGCCGCCGCGGGCGAGGTTCAGCGCGGTCGCGGCACCTGCCGGGCGGGCACCGACGACAATGACGTCATAGTCTGGGCGAGAGAAATTGACCTGGGTCATGGTGATGCCTTTCGCGGTTCAGGCGGCCTGCCGGTCGGCAAGGCGGGCGAGCATGTGGTGGGCGAGGTCGCGGGCATCGGCTCCGGCCCCATCGATCAGGGTGGATTTGCGGCGCCGCAGGAACGGCAGCCCAAGCGCATAGAGGCCGGGTGCGCCGGTCACGACGCCGCCGTCATGGAGAAGGCGGCCCTTGCGGTCGAAGACCGGCAGGTCGAGCCAGGAATGATCCGGCCGGTAGCCGGTGGCCCAGAGAACGGTCCGAATTTCGCCGCGTGCGAAATCCAGATCGAGCAGCGGCGCGTCCGGCACGGCGGTCGGGGCGAACCGCTCCGGCGGGTCGGTTTCTCCGGCCAACCCCGCTTTGATGGCAAATGCATCGACGGCGTCGAGAAGCCGGTTCATCTTCAGGTCCGCCAGTGCGCAATGGTTGGCCAGCGCGCCCGAGAACAGGGCATGTCCGTCCCGGATCATTGTGAGCCGGCCGGCGACGCGAACGCCCATGGCCTGAAGGACATTGAGGTCCAGCGTGTCGGACCCCGCGACGAGCTGCATCGAGGGCAGGCGGCGCACGCGGTCGAGATCGTCCACTTCGCGGTATCCGGTATCCTGGAGCCCGGAGGCGTCCATCCACCACTGGATGTCGCGGCCCCGGTAGCGCCGCGGGGCGCGGACATGTTCGCCCACGGCCAGGGTGACGGGACGCCCCGAGGCATGAATCTCGCGGGCGAGTTGCAGTCCCGTCGCCGAGGCGCCGACCACCAGCACGCCGCCTTCGGGTAGGTCGGAGGGGCGCTTGTAGGTCAGGGGTGTCGCCGAATGGATGCCGGACGGAAGCGCCGCTTTCGCCGCGGGAACCGAGGCGGTGACGCAGGCACCGCTGGCGACGACGAGATTGGCGCAAGTCAGGTCGCCCCGGTTGGTCCCGACCCGATACCCGGCCGGGTCGGAGGTGGCCGACATCACGTCGGTTCCCGTTTGGACCGGCAGTCCGAAGCCCGAGGTATAGGCGGCCAGCCGGGCGGCGACCTCGGCAGAGGCCATGAACCCGTCCGGGTCTGTTTCGTCATGGGCGTCGCCGGGTAGCCGGCTCTGCCAGTTCGGGGTCAGGAGGCGCAGCGAATCCCAGCGGTCCTTCCGCCAGGAATTCGCCACCTCGCCGCGCTCCAGGACGACGTGATCCACCGAATGTGCGCTCAGCACCTGGCTCATGGCGAGCCCGGCCTGTCCGGCGCCGATGATGACGGTCGTATGATGGTCCACGACACGCGCTCCCTTTCCGAGGGTTGGAGTGGGCGACCGTCAGGCGACGGTCACGCTCACGTTTCCGGGGTTGGCGATGATGTCGAACACTGCCGAACGCTTCTGCGACTGGGCGACAACCGCGGCGATTTCCTCCGGGGTCGCGTCCGCGTCGATCTCGAAGCGTACCCGGATACCACTGAAGCCGTTGCGCACATCCGCGTCGATGCCGAGGACACCGGCCAGGTCCATGTCGCCTTCGACGAACGCGGTGACCTTGCGCAGCTGAATGCCGCGGTGCTGGGCGACCGAAGCGACGCCGCCGGTGAGGCATGCGCCGAGAGCGGACAGCACGATCTCGATCGGCGTGGCGCCCTGGTTCTTTGCCGCGAACTGCTCGGGATGATCGGTTGTGATCTCGAAGCGGGCGTTCCGCTCCTGCTCGGCTCCGAGGCCGAAGAAGCCGTCGACGGTCGACTGGGTATGGACGCCGTCGATCCAGTCGCAGCGGGTGCGCCACTTGAACTGGCCGGCTGCCGGCATGCCGGTGATGGCCTCACGGGCGCCCAGCAGGGCTTCGACATTGACGCCGTTGTCGGCGGCCTTGATTTCGGTCTGTGCGTTCATGGCGACGTCCTTTCGTTCGCTCTGGTGGATGGAGTGGGTGGTGCCGCGCATGCGGCGGAAAAAGCTGCGAATGGCCCCCATCGGGCGGTTCGCGATTGCGTCGTCTGTCACGGAGGCGGCGCTCTGCATCGTCATCTTCGGTTTCCTCTTGTTGCGGCTCGAACCCGGTCGTGGTGTCCCGTTCCGATGCGAAGGAACTTGCAGGTCCGCTGTTTCCGCTGGATGTCCGCGTCGGCCGCCAAATGTTTCAATCGTTGGCGCCATGCATCAGGTGGGTTGCGGAGCCTTCCGGGGGCTGCGGACGATACGTGGCACGGTCAGTAGGCGATGCGCCGCTGGCCTGCGTGCAGACTGGCTGTCGGAAGATGCCGGATGCGGGGCATGACCTTGCCTCTCCGGGTCGGTCAAATTATTGCCGTCGGAGGCGCAAGCAACGTGTCGGGGGCGAATGATGACAATCGACAGACGGACGATGTTGAAAGCGGGCGCGGCCATGTCGTATGCAGGGTTCCTGCCGCGGATGGCCGCTGCGGCCTTTGCGCCGGAACCGAACGGCTGGCGCCGCTTCGAGATCACGACACGGGTCGAAATCGCCAGGCCCCAGCCGGTCAAGCTCTGGTTGCCGCTTCCGTCGGTCGATGCGCCGGACTGGATGAAACCTGGCGAAACGCTCTGGTCGACGAACGCCGATCAGGCCGTCGTGGACACCGATTCCGTTTCCGGGGCCGGATTCCTGTCCGCATCCTGGACTGAAGGTGACGATCCGGCGGTCCTTGAACTCAGGAATACGGTTTACACGCAGGACCGGCACGTGGATCTGAGCCGGGCGGGCTTACCGACCCGGCTTTCGGACGCGGACCGCGCACTCTACACGGCGCCCACCCGACTGATCCCTACCGACGGGATCGTCAGGAAGACCGCCGACAGCGTGACCGCGGGCGCGCAGGGCGATCTGGAGAAGGCGCGGCAGATCTACAACTGGGTCGTCGAAAGTACCGCGCGAAATCCCGAGACGCGCGGCTGCGGACTCGGCGATGTGGCGTCGATGCTCCAGACCGGCGACCTGACCGGGAAATGCGCCGATCTGAATTCGCTCTATGTCGGCCTCGCGCGCGCTGCCGGGCTGCCGGCGCGCGATGTCTATGGCCTGCGCGTGGCGCCATCCGAATTCGGCTACAAGAGTCTCGGTGCAAATTCGTCGGACGTCACCAAGGCGCAGCATTGCCGTGCCGAGGTCTTTCTCGACGATTTCGGCTGGGTCGCCGTCGATCCGGCGGATGTGCGCAAGGTCATGCTTGAGGAGCCGCCGAAAAACCTGCCGATCGACGATCCCAAGGTCACGGATGCGCGCCAGGCGCTGTTCGGCGGCTGGGAAGGCAACTGGATTGCCTACAATTTCGCGCATGACCTCGCACTGCCGGGGGCGGCGGACGGGCCGGTCGATTTCCTGATGTACCCGCAGGCCGAGGTCGGCGGTGTGCGGCTCGATCCGCTGGATCCGGGGGCGTTCGTCTATACGATCACCGCCCGCGAAATGCCGGCCTGATCCGGCCCGGATCGTCCGTCCCTGAGCGTCCCGGATCTGGTGCAGCCTTCGGAAACGACGGCTGCCCGGATGATTTTCAGGAACGGCCCGCCGTGTCGCCGTGCGGGACGCTCGCCCTTGCGGGCGCCGCGCCACAATTCGCGCGAACGGACGGCCTTCGGGACATTGCTGCCCGCGTCGAGAGATCCAAGGTTCAGGACCTCGGCTGAGCGGACCTTCCCGAGTCCAGGATCGGCATGTCGGCGAGCTGAGATGGGCGCCGTAACGCTTCGGATTGGTTGATCTCCAAAAGGTTTCGGATACCTTGGGGGCCAACTGGACAGGGATCCGCCCCGGATCGAGCGAGGCCGTCATGACCACCCTACGGGATCTCAGCCGCCATCTCGGGCTTTCGGTGACTCAGGTCAGCCGCGCGCTGAACGGCCACGGCGATGTCAGCGAGGCGACGCGCCAGCGCGTCGAAGAAGCGGCCAAAAAGCTGAAATACATACCAAATATAGCGGCGCGACGCCTCGTGTCGGGCCGATCTGGTGTCGTCGGTTTCGTCGAGCGGAGCTTCGAAGGTGTCGCGCGTGACACCATCCTGTTTGAAACGGTGACTGGCCTTTCCAGCCAGTTCTCGGAACGCGGCATTCAGTTCGTGCTGCATCTCACGCCGGAGGATGTGAGTGCGGATTCGAGATCCATTCTTCCCGTCTACGACCGTCTGTCGCTGGGGGGATCGCTCGACGGTTTCGTCCTGACAGGCCCGCGCCGCAACGACCTGAGAATTCGTCATTTGTTGAACAACAAGATCCCGTTTGTCGTTCACGGCCGATCGAGTGAGAATCCAGACTATCCGTTCTTCGACATCGACAATTATGGCTTGGCGCAGCGCCTGACCCGGCATCTGATTGGCTATGGCCACAGGCGGATAGCCCTGATTTCTGGTCCGGAGACCTTTGCCTACACGCAGTTTCGGCTTGCCGGCTTCAAGGACGCATTGGGCGAGGCAGGCATCGCGCCGGTGCCGTTCCTGATCCGTCACGCGGCCATGACCGAGGCGACGGGGATGATCGCGACGGCCCAGATGTTCGCGGATCCAAAGCGCGCACCGACTGCGATAATTTGCGGTAACGTATTGATTGCAAATGGGGCATACAGGGCTCTCGCAGCTCTCGGTCGTGAAGTCCCTGCCGATGTCTCGGTGGTGGCGCATGACGATGTGGTGTCGCCGGCCCGCACCGACTCGTTCTATCCGACGCTGACAGTTACGCGGTCAGCGCTATCCGCAAGTTGGGGGCCGTTAGCGGACTTCTTGATCGGAGCGATCGAAGGCAGAGCCGCGGGCGAAATTCAGGAAGTGGCGCAAGTGGATTTCATCGAACGCGCATCCGTCGCCGCGCCCAGGCCGGAGTGAGCTGACGTCCATTCCGTTCCGGAAAGGATTTGACAGATCACGGGCGATTCTGGTAGCGATAACCCGAAACGTTTCGGAAGCCTCAATGGCGAGTGAACCGTTGGAAGCTCGGCACTGGTGCCGCGTCTGGAACTGCAAACGGGAGGAAGCTGATGACTGTATTCTGGAAATCCGGCCTCGTGCTGCCGATCGTCGCGACGACGATAGCGGCGGGCGGCTTCGTGGCGCCCGCCGCGGCGGTCGAGGTGACATATGCCTCGGGTGTCGTGGGTGCCGCGACGGAGCGATTCAAGGAAATCGTGAAGTCCTGGGAAGAGGCCACCGGCAACACCGTGACCTTCGTGCCGATGCCGGCCTCGACCTCGGATCAATTCGCCCAGTACAGGCTGTGGCTGGCGGCCGGAAATCCGGACATCGACCTCTACCAGACCGACGTGATCTGGGCGCCGCAGCTGGCCGAACAGTTCGTCGACATGTCGGACGTAGCGAGCGACATCGTCGATGCCAGTTTCCCGGCGATCATCGAATCCCAGACCGTCGACGGCCGTCTGGTGGCGCTGCCGCTCTATACCGACGCGCCGGCGCTCTACTATCGGAAGGATCTGCTTGAGAAATACGGCGCCGCCGTTCCCAAGACGTGGGAAGAACTGACCGAAACCGCGAAGCTCATTCAGGATGGCGAGCGTGCGGACGGGAAGGGCGATTTCTGGGGTTTCGTCTGGCAGGGAAACGCCTATGAGGGGCTGACCTGTGACGCGCTGGAATGGGTCAAGTCCTTCGGCGGCGGCCAGATCGTCGAGACCGACGGCACGATTTCGATCAACAACCCACAGGCCGTTGCGGCGCTCGAACTCGCGACCGGCTGGGTTGGCACGATCTCGCCCCCGGGTGTCCTGGCGTACCAGGAGGAGGAATCCCGCGGCGTCTGGCAGACCGGCAACGCGGCATTCATGCGCAACTGGCCCTATGCCTACGCGCTTGGCAATGCTGACGAAAGCCCGATCAAGGGCGAGTTCGACGTGACGCCGCTGCCAAGTGGCGGCGACAACGACAGTTCGGCCGCGACTCTTGGCGGCTGGAACGTCGCCGTGTCGAAATATTCGCAGCACAAGGATGCGGCGATCTCGCTGGCCCTCTACCTGGCCGGTCCGGATGCCCAGAAGGAGCGCGCGATCAAGGACGCGCAGCTGCCGACCATTGTCGCGCTCTATGATGATCCCGACATCGCCGCGGCGCAGCCGATCGTGCCGCGCTGGAAGGAAGTCTTCATGAATGCCGTGCCGCGGCCGTCCGCGCCGACCAAGGGCGACTACAACGAAGTGTCGTCCAAGTTCTGGTCCGCCGTGCACGAGACGCTTTCGGGTAACGGCTCCGCGGCCGACAATCTCGAACTCCTCGAAATCGATCTGGACGATCTGAAGGGCAGCGGCTGGTAGACCGGACCTGCGCCTCCTCCCGGGGCGGTCCGGTCTCCCGGGCGGGCGGCAGGATGCGCCGCCCGCCCGACAGGACCACGCCCTGACACGTCCTTCCTCGCCGGCCCAGAGCGGCCGACAACTCCAGATTCGGGGAGACGACAATGAGTCAAGCCTTGACCAACGCCACCGCTGCGCCGGCCGCATCGCGGCGCGAGCGGAGCCTCGACGACCAGCGCCGCCGCGCCGCCTTCTGGTTCCTGGCGCCGATGCTTCTGATGCTCTTCTGCGTTGCCGCCTGGCCGCTCCTGCGGTCGATCTACTTCTCGTTCACCGACACGACGCTGACCGATCTCTATGGCGGCAAGTGGGTCGGCTTCGACAACTACCTGTCCTATCGCCAGCTGTCCTCGGGCAAGGTCATCTGGCGTGGCACCCTGGTCGATCCGACCTGGTGGAACGCGGTCTGGAACACGGTGCGGTTCGCCCTCATCTCCGTGTCGCTCGAAACCGTGTTCGGCCTGATCGTCGCGCTGGTCCTCAATGCGCAGTTTGTCGGCCGCGGCTTCGTCAGGGCGGCAATCCTGATCCCCTGGGCCATCCCGACCATCGTGTCGGCGAAGATGTGGGGCTGGATGCTCAATGACCAGTTCGGCATCATCAACGACATGCTGCTGAAGCTCGGGCTGATCTCGGAAAAGATCGCCTGGACCGCCAATCTCGACACCGCAATGGCCGCGGTGATCCTGGTCGACGTCTGGAAGACCACGCCCTTCATGGCGCTGCTCTGCCTCGCCGGGCTCCAGATGATCCCGCGGGATATCTACGAGGCGGCGAAGGTCGACGGCATCCATCCGGTGAAGGTGTTCTTCCGCGTGACCCTGCCGCTGGTCCGGCCGGCGCTGATGGTGGCGGTGATCTTCCGCATCCTCGATGCTCTCCGGATGTTCGACCTTGTCTATGTGCTGACGCCCAATTCGTCGGCGACCAAGACGATGTCGATCCTCAGCCGTGAAAACCTGATCGAATTCAACAAGTTCGCCTATGGTTCGGCGCAATCGACGCTGCTGTTCGCCATCATCGCGATCTTCGTGGCCGCCTATATCTGGCTCGGCAAGGTCGATCTGAGCGGGGAGAAGAACCAATGACCGCAATGGACGTCCTGAAAAAGACCGGCTTCTACGCGCTGGTCGGCGTGATCCTCCTGGTCTCGATCTTTCCGTTCTACTACGCGATCATCACCAGCCTGAAGACCGGGACCGGCCTGTTCGAGGTCAACTATCTGCCGAAGAGCTTCGATCTTTCGAACTACATCACCGTCCTGAGCCAGCAGACCTTCCCGCGCAACATCCTCAACTCGGTCTTCATCGCAACGACGACCGTGGTGCTGGCGCTGTTCCTGGCGGTCACGGCGGCCTATGCGCTGGCGCGGGTGCCGTTCCGGGGCCGGGGGCTTCTGCTGATGACGATCCTTGCGGTGTCGATGTTCCCGCAGATCGCCGTGCTCGCGGGTCTCTTCGAACTGGTGCGCTTCATCGGCATCTTCAACACGCCTTGGGCGATGATCCTGAGCTACACAATCTTCACGCTGCCGTTCACGGTGTGGGTGCTGACCACCTTCATGCGCGACCTGCCGGTGGAGATCGAGGAAGCGGCAATCGTCGACGGAGCGACGCCCTGGGTGATCATCAGCAAGGTCTTCCTGCCGCTTCTGTGGCCGGCCCTCGTGACGACCGGGCTTCTCGCCTTCATCGGTGCATGGAACGAGTTCCTGTTCGCGCTGACCTTCACCTCGTCCGAAACGACGCGGACGGTGCCAGTGGCGATCGCGCTCCTGTCCGGTGCGTCGCAATACGAAACCCCCTGGGGCGCAATCATGGCCGCATCGGTCCTCGTGACCGTACCGCTGATCGTCCTCGTCCTCATCTTCCAGCGTAAGATCGTCGCGGGCCTGACGGCCGGCGGGGTCAAGGGCTGAACCGGGAGACCCGAAACATGGCAAAAATCCAGCTCACCAATGTCCGCAAATCCTACGGCGCCGTCGATGTCATCAAGGGCGTCGACCTGGAGATCGAAGCGGGCGAGTTCATGGTCTTCGTCGGCCCCTCGGGCTGCGGCAAGTCCACTCTGCTGAGGCTGATCTCGGGCCTGACCAGCATCACCTCGGGCGATCTCCTGTTCGACGGCGAACGCATGAACAGCAAGGTTCCGTCCGACCGCGGTATCGCCATGGTGTTCCAGTCCTACGCGCTCTATCCGCACATGAAGGTCTACGACAACATGGCCTTCGGGATGAAGCTGGCGAAAGCGGGCGACCAGGACATCCGCACGCGGGTCGAGAAGGCCGCGAAGCTCCTGCAGATCGAGCATCTTCTCGACCGGCTGCCGCGCCAGCTTTCCGGCGGGCAGCGGCAGCGGGTCGCGATCGGCCGGGCCATCGTGCGCGATCCGCGGGTCTTCCTGTTCGACGAGCCGCTGTCGAACCTCGACGCGGCGCTGCGGGTCGCGACCCGGCTCGAGATCGCCAAGCTGCACCACGACATGCAGAAATCCACGATGATCTACGTCACCCACGANNCACGACCAGGTCGAGGCGATGACCCTGGCCGACCGGATCTGCGTGCTCCGGGACGGAAAGGTCGAACAGGTCGGCTCACCTGCCGAGCTGTACGAGAAGCCCAACTCGCTGTTCGTCGCCGGTTTCATCGGCTCGCCGAAAATGAACTTCCTGAATGGCCAGATGGCCGACAAGTACCGGTGCCACACCCTGGGGGTCCGGTCCGAGCACATCGACCTTGCCGAGACCGATCCGGTCTGGTCGGGCGAAGTGGTCCATGCCGAGGATCTCGGATCGGACACCTTCCTCTTCGTGGATATCGGCGCCGACGAACCGCTGATCGTCCGTCGGGAAGGACACCGGACGATTGCCTTCGGCGAGCGCGTTGGCCTGAAGCCGCGTGAGGGGCATCTGTACCGGTTCGACGCGCAAGGCGCGCCGATTCACTGACTGGAAAGCTGCGCCCTCGGGGCGCAGCTCACACGATCCGAGAGAGACGAAGCCATGCTGCATAATCCGAAACTGGACAAGCCGGCAACGAAGTGGTGGCACGCCGCCACCGGTTATCAGATATATCCGCGCAGCTTCTGCGACTCGAACGGCGATGGGGTCGGGGACATTCCCGGCATCATCTCGAAGCTCGACCATCTGAAGGACCTGGGGATCGGCTTCATCTGGCTGTCCCCGGTCTATGCGTCGCCGATGGCCGACAATGGCTATGACATCTCGGATTACCGGGCGATCGCGCCGGAATTCGGCACCCTCGACGATTTCGACCGGCTGGTGGCCGAGGCGAAGGCGCGCGGCATCGGCATCGTGATGGATCTGGTGGTCAATCACAGTTCGTCGGCCCATGCCTGGTTCCAGGCCGCGCGGGCGTCGCGCGAGGTGGCGGAGCATGACTATTATGTCTGGCGCGACCCGGCGCGGGACGGTGGCCCGCCCAGCGACCTGAAGGCCTGCTTCGGCGGTTCGGCATGGACCTTCGTTCCGGAGGTGGGCCAGTACTATCTGGGCTATTTCAGCCCGGAACAGCCGGACCTGAACTGGCGCAATCCGGCGCTGCGCCGCGAGATCTATAATATGATGAACTGGTGGTTCGACCGCGGCATTGCCGGGTTCCGCATGGACGTGATCAGCCTGATCGGCAAGGACGTCGACGCGGGCGTGTTCGAGGAGGGGCCCTACCTGCACGAATACCTGCAGGAGATGCACCGCGAGACCCTGGCCGGCCGCGATATCGTCACCGTCGGTGAAAGCTGGTCGGTCAGCCGCGACACCGCGCTTCTGTTCTGCGGCCGCGACCGGGCCGAGCTCGACATGGTGTTCCAGTTCAACCACATCGTCGAAGGCTGGGATCCGCTGCACGGCAAGTGGAAGCCGAAGCCCTTCGATCTCGTGCGCTTCAAGCGCGTGCTCGACGCATGGCAGGCGACGCTGGCCGATGACGGCTGGAATTCGCTGTTCCTGTCCAATCACGACCTGCCGCGCCAGGTGTCGAAATACGCCGACGACGGCACGTACCGTGTGCAATCGGCCAAGATGCTGGCGACCGTCGTGCATCTGATGAAGGGCACCCCGTTCATCTATCAGGGCGAGGAAATCGGCATGACCAATGCCGCCTTCACCCGAATCGACCAGTTCCGCGACGTGGAGACGCTGGGGAACTACGCCGACGCGATCGCTCAGGGCATCACGCCCGACGAGTTCATCGCAGGCGCCAATGCGAATGGCCGCGACAATGCCCGGACCCCGATGCAGTGGTCCGGAGGTGGTCAGGCCGGCTTCACAGACGGCACGCCCTGGATCGAGGTCAACCCGAACCATTCCGAGATCAACGTGAAAGCCGACCGGGCCGATCCGGATGGGGTCTTCGCGCATTATCGTCGGCTCGTCGAACTGCGCCGCGAGCATCCGGTCATCGTCCATGGCCGCTACGTGCCGTTCGCCGAGGACGATCCTGCGGTCTTCGCCTATGCCCGCGAGATGGACGGGACGAAGCTCGCGGTGATCGCGAACTTCACCGGGGCAGAGGTCGAGTTCGAGGTGCCCGAGGCTCAGTCGGGACGAGGAACCTGTCTGCTCGCGAACTACGCGGCCCGCGATTCCCTCGACGGAACCCTGAGTCTTGCGCCGTACGAGGCCGTCGCGGTCCTGATGGCCGGGTCCTGACATGGCCGCAATCTTCTCCCGCCATATCCGTCACATCGTCTGAGGACCTGCTGCCATGTCGATCAGGGCAATAGTCTGGGGTGAGAACGTCCACGAGGCCAAGAGCCGGATCGTTGCGGATCTGTATCCCGATGGGATGCATGGCTGCATCTCCGCCGCGCTCAACGAGGATGCGGGCATCTCCGCGACGACGGCGGTGCTGCAGGAGCCCGAACACGGGCTGACGCCCGAGCGGCTGGCCGAGACCGACGTGCTGGTCTGGTGGGGTCACGCCGCTCATGGCGATGTGGCCGATGCCGTGGTGGAGCGGGTCTGCTCTGCCGTCTGGGGCGGGATGGGCGTCATCTTCCTGCATTCGGCGCATTTCGCGAAGCCGTTCAAGCGGCTGATGGGCACGCCGTGCAATCTTTCATGGCGCGAGGCAGGGGAGCGCGAGCGGATCTGGCTGACCTCCCGCCAGCATCCGATCGCCCGCGGCCTGCCCGATCATTTCGAGCTGGAACACGAAGAGATGTACGGCGAACCCTTCGGTGTCCCCGAGCCGATGGAAACCGTGTTCGTCAGCTGGTTCCAGGGCGGAGAAGTGTTTCGGTCCGGACTGACCTGGCGGCGGGGGGCGGGGAAGGTGTTCTATTTCCGTCCGGGACACGAGACATATCCGACCTATTTCGACCCGAACGTGCGCCAGGTGCTCAGGAACGCGGTGCACTGGGCCCACAATCCCGAACCGCGGATCATGTCCCCGGACGCCGCCCCTAATGTTCCGGTGACCGAAGCGCTCGAGCCGCTGACCGAGCGCGGACCGCGTCTGCACCGCGACGGCGAATCCGGCTACCGCTAGATGGCCATCCGAGACCTGGGAGATCCGTTATGACTTCTTCCCCCGTTTTGCTCCACCCGCCGGTCCGCCTGCTTATCGTCGGTACCGGCAGCATGGCCAAGACACATGCCGAAGCCTTCGCGCTGGTCGACGGCGCCGAAATCGTGGGGGCCGTGGACCCGCGCCAGGATGTGCTCGACGCGTTCTGTGCCGCGCATGGTATCGCGCGGGGATTTGCGACCCTGGACGAAGCGATCCTCTGGAACGGCTTTGATGCGGCCAGCAACGTAACCCCGGACGCCCTGCACCATGCCACGACGATGCAACTGCTGTCGGCCGGCAAGCACGTTCTGTGCGAGAAGCCGCTGGCGACCAGCTATGCCGAAGCGCGCGCGATGACCGAGGCAGCCGAGGCCGCGGGTGTCGTCAACATGGTGAACCTCTCCTACCGCCACGTTGTCCCGCCGCTGTCGCGGGCGGCGAAGATGGTTGCGGATGGCGCCATCGGGTCGCTCCGGCATTTCGAGGCCTCCTACCTGCAAAGCTGGCTGACCCAACCCGCCTGGGGCGACTGGAGAACCGAGCCGCGCTGGCTGTGGCGGCTGTCGACGGCGCATGGTTCCAAGGGCGTCCTCGGCGATGTCGGGATCCATATCCTCGATTTCGCCACCTTTGCGGCCGGCTCGATGCCCGCCGAATTCTCGTGCCGGCTCCGGACCTTCCCGAAGGCGCCGTCAGACCGGATCGGGGAATATGCGCTCGACGCCAACGACAGCTTCGTCATGCATGTCGAGCTTGAGAACGGAGCAGTCGGCACGATCAGCGCCACCCGCTTTGCGCCGGGGCACCACAACGACCTGTATCTCGCCCTATACGGCGATCAGGGCGGGCTGAAGGTGACCTACGAAAAGGGCATCAGCCGGCTTCAGGCATGTCTGGGCGCGGACATGCAGACCGCGACCTGGCGAACGATCAAGGTCCGGCCGGTGGCCACGATCTACCATCGTTTCGTCGCGGCGATCCGAGGCGGTGCCGGCTCCGCGGAGCCGTCCTTCGCCCGCGGTGCCGCGCTGCAGGCTGTGCTCGACCGTGCCGAAACGGCCGGCGCGCCCGCCGGACCGATTGTCAGGGGCGTGGCCTAGACGTGGTCCGTACGGCCACCGCGTAGTCGCGGCCGGGTCTTGCGGGCCGAAGCTCAGCGCGAGGATCTGAGGAGAGAACATGTACAAGGAAATGGAAGCCATCACGGCTGACCCGACGACCGCGTCCTGGTGGCAGAAGGCCATCATCTACCAGGTCTATCCGCGGTCGTTCCAGGACTCGAACGGTGACGGGATCGGCGACCTGGCGGGAATCGAGACCCGGCTCGACTACCTTGTCGATCTCGGCGTGGACGCGATCTGGATCTCGCCAATCTTTCCGTCGCCGATGACCGATTTCGGCTATGATGTGACGGACTACTGTGACATCGACCCGATGTTCGGCACGCTCGCCGATTTCGACAGGCTGGTTGTGTCTGCCCACGCCAAGGGCCTGAAGATCGTGCTGGACTTCGTGCCAAGTCACACCTCGGACCGTCATCCATGGTTCGTCGAAAGCCGCTCCTCGCGCAACAATCCGAAGCGCGACTGGTATATCTGGCGCGACGCGAAACCAGACGGCAGCCCGCCGAACAATTGGATCAGCGAGTTCGGCGGACCGTCCTGGACCTGGGACGAGGCGACGGGCCAGTACTACCACAACACCTTCCTCTCCGAACAACCGGCGCTGAACTGGCGCAACCCCGAAGTGCAGGCGGCGATGCTGGACGTGATCCGGTTCTGGTACGCCCGCGGCGTCGACGGTCTGCGGGTGGACGCGATCACCCATATCGCGCCGGATGTCGACAAGGGCGACAACCCGCCGAACCCGGACTGGCAGGCGCATATGAGCCCGACCCACAGCCATCTTCAGGTGCATTCCAAGAATACGCCCGAGAGCTACGAGATGACGCGGTTCATGCGCAAGGTTTCGGACGAGTTCCCGGACCGCGCCCTGATCGGTGAGACCTCGGGAACGCTTGAGGACGTGATGCGCTATTACGGCGACGACCTCGATCTGTTCCATCTGCCGTTCAACTTCGCGCTGCTGACGGCGCCCTGGGACGCGGAGCATATCGCAGGACTGGTCGAGACCTACGAGACGGCTCTGCCAGACGGTGCCTGGCCGAACTGGGTGCTGGGCAACCACGATTGCGCCCGCATCGCCAGCCGGTCCGGACCTGCCCAGGCCGCAGTGGCAGCAATGATGCTTCTGACCCTTCGCGGGACGCCGACACTCTATCAGGGCGACGAGCTGGGCATGGAAAGTGCACCGATCGCGCCGCACGAGGTGCAGGATCCATGGGAAAAGCGCGTTCCCGGCCTCGGCCTTGGCCGCGATCCTGCGCGCACGCCGATGCCGTGGGACACTGGTGCGCAATCCGGATTCAGCCCCGTCGCCTCCTGGTTGCCGGTGCATGTTCCGAGCGGCGGCCCGGTTTCGGCCCAGGAGCAGGATCCGGGATCGATGCTGGCCTTCGTGAAAGCGCTCATCGCCCTGCGGCGGTCGGAGCCTGCCCTCGTCGAAGGCAGCTATCGGCTGGTCACGAGCGAGAATGACGTTTTTGTCTTCGAGCGTTCGCTGGGCTGCGACACGCTGTACGTCTGCCTGAACTTCTCGAACGAGGCTCGGCCAGTTGACGTCGGCGGCATGTGCCTGCTGTCGTCGAATCCAGAACGCACCGGCGCCCTCTTGGGTCGGCTTAAACTGGAACCCAACGAAGCGGTGATCCTCTGCCCCTGACACGCGGACCTGCGGCCGGGCCTTCTGGTCCGGCCGCGCACGCACGCAATGTGACGGAATTGCCGGTCGCGTCGCCCTTGGCGGCGTTCGAGCGCAGCGGTAGAACGGTCCTCCAATCAGGAGGAGTCTGCCGTGGACATCAACGCCAGGATTGCCCGGACCATCGCAGGCGAGATCGCGGCCCGCCCCGGGCAGGTCGAGGCCGCGGTAACGCTTCTCGACAGCGGCGCAACGGTGCCGTTCATCGCGCGCTACCGCAAGGAGGTGACCGGCGGGCTCGACGACACCCAGCTTCGCGACCTGGCGGACAAGCTGACCTATCTGCGCGAGCTGGAGACGCGGCGAACCACGATCCTGCAGTCGATCCGCGACCAGGGCAAGCTGACCGAGGCTCTGGAACGCGCGGTTCAGGGGGCTGCGACCAAGGCGGTGCTGGAAGACCTCTACCTACCCTACAAGCCCAAGCGCCGGACCCGCGCAATGATCGCGCGCGAGAACGGACTTGAGCCACTCCTGAGGGCGATCCTCGACGACCGTGCGGCCGACCCCGAGACCTTGGCGCGGGGGTACCTGACCGAAGCCGTCGCAACGCCGAAAGACGCGCTGGAAGGCGCGCGCGACATCCTTGCAGAAGAATTGAGCGAGAACGCCGAGCTGCTGGGCAGCTTACGCGATTTCATGCGGCGCGAGGCATTCATTGCCGCCCGGGTGGTCGCGGGCAAGGAGCAGGACGGCGCAAAGTTCTCCGACTATTTCGATCATCGCGAGAAATGGGCCGACATCCCCTCGCATCGCGCGCTGGCGATCCTGCGGGCGGCCAAGGAAGAGGTGGTGACGATCGATGTCACGCCTGACCCCGAGACCGGAATTCCGCGTGCGGAAGGGATGATCGCGGCGGCAATCGATATCCGGGGGACCGGGGCAGGCGACGCCTGGCTGCGCAACCTGGCAAGCTGGACCTGGCGCGTGAAGCTGGCGCTGACCATGTATGCCGACCTGCTGACGGAATTGCGCCGCCGAGCTCATGAAGAGGCGATTGCGGTCTTTGCGCGAAACCTGAAGGATCTGCTGCTGGCGGCTCCGGCCGGGGCGCGGGCGACGCTGGGGCTCGATCCCGGCATCCGGACCGGCGTGAAAGCCGCGGTTGTCGACGCGACCGGCAAGCTTGTGGCCACCGCGACGCTGTATCCGTTCCAGCCGAAGAATGACGTGAGGGGGGCGGAGGCGGCACTGCTCGGACTTGTCGTCCGCCACAAGGTGGACCTGATCGCCATCGGCAACGGTACGGCAAGCCGCGAGACCGAACGTTTTGTCGCTGATTGTCTGAAGCTTCTGCCCGAGGGCGTCGTGCGGCCGACCAAGGTGATCGTGTCTGAAGCGGGCGCCTCGGTCTATTCTGCGTCTGAACTGGCGGCGAAGGAATTTCCCGATCTCGATGTCTCGCTCCGCGGGGCAGTGTCGATTGCGCGCCGGCTGCAGGATCCTCTGGCCGAGCTTGTGAAGATCACGCCGCAGTCGATCGGTGTCGGGCAGTACCAGCATGATGTGGACCAGCGTCGGCTGGCCAAGTCGCTTGAAGCCGTGGTCGAGGATGCGGTCAACGGGGTCGGGGTGGATCTGAATACTGCTTCGGCCCCCCTTCTGGCCCATGTGGCCGGGCTGGGTCCGTCGCTCGCGCAATCCATCGTTGGCCACCGGGACGCGAACGGAGCGTTCCGGACGCGAAAGGCGCTGCTCAAGGTCGCGGGGCTCGGTCCGAAGGCCTTCGAGCAATGCGCCGGGTTCCTGCGCATCCGGGATGGCGAGGAGCCGCTGGACGCGTCGGGTGTCCACCCCGAGGCCTACGGGGTGGCCCGGAAGATCGTCGCTGCATGCGGGTGCGACATCCGGGCGATCATGGGCAACGGCGCCGCGCTCAAGGGCTTGAGGGCAGAACAGTTCGTCGAGGGCGGCTTCGGTCTGCCGACCGTGCAGGACATCCTGGCAGAGCTGGAAAAGCCCGGCCGCGATCCGCGCCCGAGCTTCGTCACGGCGAGCTTTGCCGACGGTGTCGAGGACATCACCGACCTGCGGCCGGGCATGCAGCTTGAGGGCACCGTGACCAATGTTGCTGCCTTCGGCGCCTTTGTGGATATCGGCGTGCACCAGGATGGGCTGGTGCATATCAGCCAGCTTGCCGACCGGTTCGTGAAAGACCCGCACGAGGTGGTGAAGGCGGGCGACGTGGTGCGCGTGCGCGTGGTCGAGGTCGATGTGCCGCGCAAGCGCATCGGACTTTCGATGCGCAGGGATGCCGAGGCCGCCGACACCCGGCCGCAGGATCGCAATGCCCGGAGCGGCACCGGACGCAGCGGGAAGCCCGGCAGCAAGCCGGGCCAGCAGCCCTCGGCGAAGACCGCCGCACGCGAGACCAAGGGCAGCTCCGATACCGGAGCGCTTGGCGCGGCGCTGCTGGACGCACTCCGCCGCAAGGACTGACGGCCGGGCGGGCTGGGGATGTCCGGGTCTGTCCCCGGCCTAGTCCGGCCCGACTTCTTCGAGAGCCAGTTCCGAGGCGACAACCAGACGGAAGCGGCCGCGCCCGGTCCGTTCGATCCCCAGCGGCCAGTCGCGTTCGCAAAGCCGGCGCTGCAACAGGATCAGCCGTGCCTCCAGGTTCTCGGCATGGTCCGGCAGGCGCAGCGCCGGATCGAGACGCAGTTCCCGATTGGTGAATTCAGTCCGTCCGGTCCGCAGCATCTCGCCTGCGATGCGCCAGAGGATGGCCCCGGCGACTCCCTTAATGAGATAGTCGTGACCGATGAAGACGCTGCTGTCCGCCGGGTAGTAGCGCAGCACGACCGGAGCCGCCGTTTCGCACGGTCTGGGTTCGGACCTGGTGACCGCGGCCGGGCCGTCGCTGCGCTGGCAGTCGGCGATGAGCCCGCCCAGACGCTCCGCCACCAGTGCCAGCGCATCCTCGTCGTCGAACCAGAATTGCAGAGGCTCCGGACTCTCGACGAAGAGGACCCCGATCAGCCGATCGCCGGCCAGGATCGGCAGGGCAAGCTGGCTGCCGGGCGCCTTGAGCCCGGGAAACGGGATTTCGGTTGCCGCCGCCCAGTCCGAGGCGGCACAGGCCCGGATCGACAGGCTGTAGCTGTAATCGGCGGTCACATGCGCGATCCGGATCGGCACCCGCTCCTGCGCAGCGACGCCGATGACGCCCTGGCCCAGTGAAACTTCCGATCCGATACCCGAGGCGGCATAGCCGCGCGTTGCCACCGTGATCAGCTTCGCGTCATCGCTGTCGTAAAGCAGGAGCATGCCGTGCCGGATGCCGAAGTTCCGCGCCAGACTGTCCAGCGTGGCATCGAGCAACTGACTCAGATCCCCGATGCGGCCGATCTCTGAGAACGTGCGCCGAGTTGCGGACAGGAGGCTACGCGGCGCAGGTCTGCTCTCCAGAACCGGTCCGGGGATCGCCGTGATCGCGCGCACGCGGTAGATATCCGCACCGAGCAGCCGAAACACTCCGTCCATGCCGGTATGGGACGCAATCCCGGCAAGCTTCGCCTTCATCACCTCGAACAGGGGACCGCTTTCAAGGGTTTCCCGATAGTCGATTTCGAGCCGGTACTTCGCGACCGAGACGGGATCGTTCAGCATCAGAGCGGCCGTCCGCGTCGCCAGCACATTGGCCCGCGTCTTGTTGAAGAACTGATAGCTCAGTGCCAGGTGGTCCGGATCGACGTAATGCGCCTGCGAGAGGAGCGAAACATTCGGCACCCCATTCTCGTCGCAGGTCGCAAGCATCCCCGGCGTGAAACTCTCCAGGCAATCGCGGATCTGATCGAGGGTGAGCGCGCTCATGCGGGTTTGATGGCCGCGCCGGCTCCGGGCCCCGGGGTCTGGGCGAATGCCGAAGTCGGGAGGAAATCGATGGCCGCCACCTCGTCCGGGACGAAGCGGATATAGGTGGCGGCAAATTCGGGCAGATAGCCGACCGAGACGAGATCATCGCCGAACGCGCGCGATTGCGCCAGCGCCTGTGCGCGGTCTTCCGCGTCTGCGACGGCCACGGTCGCCGAGTCGGCCTTCAGCTGAATCGACCGGTGTGTGCGGGGGCGGGAGAAGGTCGCGGCAATACCGCCGCCCGCAGTCAGCGCGTCAATGACGGGGGCCGCCGCCGCCCGCCAGACCAGAACCCGCACCAGCCCGTTCATAAAGACCCGGACGCCGAGCCCCTGGGCCAGAACCGGGCGGTTCGGCGGCACGGCCGAGGCCAGAACCACGAACACGCCGCTCTGGCAGAACTCGGCGAGCTCCGGCGTGAGAATCCCGTCGCCGACAGTCGGACCGCGGAAATTCCGGCGGGCGTCGATATCCTGTGCGGGGGATGCCGGAAATTCTGCGCGGGACATGGGACAAGGCTCTGGACCGGGAGGCGCCTGGCGCTTCCCGGTCTTATCCTATGCCCGGTCCATACTGGCAAGCGTGGCGCATGCGCCCTGTGCTGGTCTCGGACTTGGTGCGCGGGAAGAGTGCAAGCGCCGCCGTGCCGCGCCGTTTCCGCGGCCTTCCGCGCGCCGGTCTCGGTGCGCGGCAAGGGTGGGTTCAGTCCGCCGCGGGGCGCAACGGAGCACGCCCCGCAGTCGGGATCATTCCGCGGCAATCGCGAGGGGCGCCGCCGAGGTGGAACTTGCGCGGCGGAATAGCCCCGTCGGATCGTAGCAGCCGCGCACCGTCTGAAGCCGTGCCCAGGCTTCCGGCGCATAACATTGTGCGAGGCGCTCGGGGCGTGCGAGATCCGCTTCGCCGACGTAATGCCCGCGCGTGACCGGCGACATCGCATCCGCGGCCGCGCGCAGCCAGGCCGTGTTCGCGGCATCCTGGGCGGGATCGTCCCAGATGCCATAGAGCGCGCCGAAGCCCGAACCGGCCATCGAGAAGGCGGAGTCGGGGAGTGGCCGCGAGGCGAACGAGCGGGCGGGCAGCTGGCTGCCGACGGCGTAGCTTGCGGCAGACGGGGCGCGGGCGACCGCATCCGCCATGATGCGGAACAATCTGCGTGGCTCGTCGCTCCAGACTGCCTCGGCCAGATAGCGGGCGCCGACCGGATTTGCCTGGTCCGAGCCGGCGTACAGCGATCCATAGGTCGCCGGGATCGGTCCGACCGCGTTCAGCGGATCGGCGGGCGCCCAGAGGGCAATGCCCTCCAGCGCCTCTTGTGCGTCGGCATCGCTTTCCGCGAAGACGGTTGGGATCGCGGTTACCAGCTTGACACTCGGATCGGCGACCGGGGGCGGAGCGCTGTGCAGGATGACGGTGAATTCGACCCCGTCGGGCGCCACGGCCATGACGCCCTGCATCCAGCGCGACACCTCGTCGATGCGCTCGATCGGGTAGCTGCGGATCGCCATAATCATCCCGCGCCGCAGCTTTTGAAGCCGCAGCCGGTATCGCACGACGACGCCGGGGAAAAGCGGCCCGCCACCCCGAAGCGCCCAGAAGAGTTCGGGGTTCTCGGCGGCACTCGCGCTGACGAGGCGGCCGTCGGCCAGCACGACGTCGGCGCTGTCGACCGAATGGCACGCCATGCCCCATTCGCCGCTGTTCCAGCCGAAACCCCCGCCCAGAAGATAGCCGCTCAGGCTCACACTGGCACAATGCCCGACCGGGAAGGCGAAGCCAGCCTCTGCAAGGCGCTCGGCCAGCACATCGTTGCAGGCCGTGGGTCCGACGACCGCAATTCCGGCGCCGGAATCGATCTCGATCTGGTTCAGCGCGGAGAGGTCGAGCACGATGCCGTCCTGCAGGGCGATGCCGGAGAAATTGTGACCGGTTCCCCGGGGCGAGACGCTGATGCCGCGCCGGGCCGCGAAGGCGATGGTGGTCTGCACATCGGCGACGGTCCGGGCACGAACGATGGCGACGGGCTGCGCGTCGGGCTTGCGCCCGTTCCAGATCATCTTGGCGCGGTGATCCGCATAGCCGCCATCGGCAGCAGTGATCACTTCGCCCCGAAGGGCGGCTTTCAGGTCGTCGAAGGACATCGGGATATCTCCTGGGCAGGTGTGGCGTGTGGCCGGTCCGTCTGGCCGGCGGACAGTGTTTCGGAGTGTCAGGCGGAGCGGCGGACCGGTGCCTCTGGCGTTTGGGCTGGTGCTCGACTATCGGCGATCCGTGCGGTCACCCGACGCTCCATCGCTGCCAGAGCACCGTCGTCGAGTGCCCCGCCATCCAGCAGGCGCGCGGCAAGACGTGCGATCGGGTTGCCGGATCCGCCCTTGAGCAGAGATGCCGGATCCCGCGTCGGTGTTTCGCCGCCGTGTTGCAACAGCTGGCGCCGATCCGTGGCCGCTTCGAGCAGGTACGGCCGTCCGCTCCACGCGATGTAGCGCCGAGCCGCC
Source organism: Paracoccaceae bacterium (assembly GCA_020425125.1). GTDB lineage: Bacteria > Pseudomonadota > Alphaproteobacteria > Rhodobacterales > Rhodobacteraceae > Meridianimarinicoccus. Next base: position 57,341 of record JAGQRV010000009.1, read on the forward strand.
TGGAGAGCGCGCAGGACCGCCGCGACATCGCCGCCATCGACGCTGGCGCCGACGATGCCGAAACGTGCGGCATGGCTGCTGATCCGGTCGTTGAGGAAAATCTCGCGGCGGTGGACGAATGTCGTCCAGTCGTCGCTCTCCCAGACGTAAAGGATCGGCAAGTGCAGCAGTGCTGCCTCCACGATTGAGTCCCCGAGGCGCCGCTCGTCGAGCGTGTCGTCACCGAAGAGGCTGATCGTCAGTCCGGACTGTCCCGCTTCCCGGCGCGCGAGGGCGATTTCGGTCGCGCAGGTGATTTCGTCGCCTGGAGAGGCGATCGATTCAAAGATGCCCTGGTCGACTGCCACCGGCTTGGCCGACCGGGCGGCTCTCAGGCGGTCGAGGTTTCTTCGGCTTGCGACAAGGGCATCGTCCGCAGCGACCGAGAGCGCAAGAGCGACCACCGAGGCCTCCTGGCCGATCGTCTTCCGGGCGGGTTGGTCCGTGGCGTTTCGTTGCCATTCGCCACCAGCGTCTTCATGCGCGCGCACGGCCATCAGGCGTTCCAGCGCGTCAATGCCGAACTTGAAGTCCACGGTCATTCTCCGGTGTCTGAAATTGACTGGCGGATCAATACGACTGCCGGCACGAGAACGCTCGCTAAGAGATCCTGCGGGAAATGCTAAAAGTTCACTAAACGCACGGCGTGCGCGCCGCCCGCATGGTTGAGGCTGCGGCCAGATCGGGCCGATGCTCGTGCCGCGCGAAACCGTGTTCTTCCAGCGCAAGCGCTGCGTTTTTGGCATCGGATCGCTGCGAACATAGCACACGACAGCATCGGGGTGATCCGCAAGACTTCGCCGCAAGGAGTCGATGCCGCGCCGCGGCAGGACCGCACCCAGCGACATGGAGAGCCCGATGACCCGCCGTTTCCTGCCTCTGTCCCGCCGCCGCTTCCTGCACAGCGCCGCCGCGCTGTCCGGCGCCACGATGGTGTCGGGGCTGCCACGGCTGGCACACGCAGCCGAGCCGCTGACCGTTGGCTTCATCTATGTCGGCCCGCGCGACGATTACGGCTATAACCAGGCCCATGCCGAGGGCGCCGCGGCCGTGAAGGAGATTCCCGGAGTAACGGTGGTCGAGGAGGAGAACGTTCCCGAGACGATCGACGTCCAGAAGAGCATGGAGTCGATGATCAACCTCGATGGTGCGTCGCTGCTGTTCCCGACCTCGTTCGGCTATTTCGACCCGCATGTGCTGGCGGTCGCGCCCAAATACCCCGATGTCCGCTTCGAACATGCCGCCGGGCTCTGGACCGAAGGCATGCCCGAAAACGTCGGCAGCTACTTCGGCTATATCGGCATGGGCCAGTTCCTGAACGGCATCGTGGCCGGTCACATGACGAAATCGAAGAAGATCGGCTTCGTCGCGGCAAAGCCGATCCCGCAGGTTCTTCTCAACATCAACTCGTTCCTGCTGGGCGCGCGCCAGGTCGATCCGTCAATCAATTGCCAGGTGATCTTCACCGGGGAATGGTCGCTCGCGGTCAAGGAAGCCGAGGCGACGAATGCGTTGGCTGACGCGGGGTGCGACGTCATCACCTGTCACGTTGACGGACCGAAGGTGGTGATCGAGACCGCCGCGGGACGGGGTTGCTATGTCTGCGGCTATCATGCCGACCAGTCGGCCCTGGCGCCGCAGCTCTACCTGACCGGTGCCGAGTGGAACTGGGCCAATGTCTATACCGGCATGGTCAACACGATCCTCGATGGCGGCACCTTGCCGAACTTCATGCGCGGCGGCCTGGCCGAGGGCTATATCAAGATGTCGCCGCTGGGGCCCGCCGTCACCGATGCCGCGCGGGCACAGTTCGAATCCACCAAGGAAGTGATCATGGGCGGTGGATATTCGGTCATCAAGGGGCCGCTTAACGACAACAAGGGCAACGTCATCCTGTCCGAAGGACAGGCCCTGGTCGAGACCGACGTCGCGCTCGAAAGCATGGACTACCTCGTCGAAGGCGTGATCGGATCCACATCGTAAGCGGAGCGCGGGAATGGCGGATCAGGCGGTGATCGGAGGTTCGGGCGCGAGCTTGCTGCCCGCGCTGGCACGTCGCAGCGAGGCGGTGGTGATCCCGCTGGCAGCGCTGGTGGTTGGGTTCGCGATCTTCGCGGTCTTCCTGCTGACCCAGGGCAAGTCGCCGGCGGATTTCCTGGGTCTGGTCTGGAAGGGCGCCTATGGCTCCGCCTTCTCCTGGCAGAACACGCTCTCCCGGGCGGCGCCGCTCCTGTTCGCGGCGCTCTGTGTGGCGTTGCCGGCCCGGCTCGGCCTCGTCGTGATCGGCGGCGAAGGCGCCATCGTGCTGGGCGGCGTCGCGGTTGGTGCCCTGGGGCCGGCGATGGCCCATGTGCCGGCCTTTATCGCCCTGCCGCTGATGGCAGCCGCGGCGATGTCGGTGGGCGCGGTCTGGATCGGCGCGGCCGGGGCGCTGCGCCATTACCGGGGCGTCAACGAAACGATTTCCAGCCTGCTTCTGGCCTATATCGCCATCGCGCTGATGAACCAGTTGGTCGAAGGCCCGTTCCGGGATCCGGCGAGCCTGAACAAGCCCTCGACCGCGCCCTTGGCGGAGTCCCTGCGTGTCGGCAACCTGCCGGGGATGGACGTGCATTGGGGGCTCGCCTTCGGCATTCTCGGCTGCGTCGTTTCCTGGATCCTGATCGACCGGACCACATGGGGGTTTGCGGCGCGGATCGCCGGCGGAAACGTGCGGGCGGCACAGGTACAGGGGCTGCCGGTGGGGCGGCTGATCCTCGGCTTCACTGCACTTGCAGGCGGCTTCGCGGGCCTTGCCGGGTTCTTCGAAGTGACGGCGGTGCACGGTTCGGCGAATGCCTCGCTGGCCGCGGGTTACGGCTATACCGGCATTCTCATTGCCTTCCTGGCGCGGCACAATCCGCTGGCGATCATTCCGGTTGCGATCCTTCTGGCGGGGTTCGGTGCGGCGTCGGGATTGATCCAGCGGCGCATGGGATTGCCGGACGCGACGATCCTCGTGCTGCAGGGCTTTGTCTTCCTGTCCATCCTGATCTCGGACACCTTCTACGGGCGATACCGGATCTTCGCCCCTGAGCGCTGGGGGCGGTGATGGAGCACGATATCGGCCTCTGGGCCATCCCAATTGCCATCCTGGGCGGGGCAATCCGGGTGTCCACCCCGTTTCTCTTCGTGTCGCTCGGCGAGGTGCTGACTGAGCGGTCGGGGCGGATCAACCTTGGCCTCGAAGGGACGCTCGTCTTCGGTGCCATGGCGGGCTACGCCACGGCAGTCGTGACCGGGTCAGCCTGGGCCGGGGTGATCGTCGCTGCATTATCCGGAAGCCTGTTCGGGCTGCTGCACGGGCTGATCTGCTCGCTGCCGAAGGTGAACGACATCGCCATCGGCATCGCGATGATGCTGTTCGGCACCGGGCTCGCGTTCTACTTCGGCAAGCCGTTCATCCAGCCGGTGGCGCCGGACCTTCCGGCAATTCCGCTGGGCTTCTGGTCCGATCTCCCGCAGCTTCGCGCGGCGCTCGAAGTCAACGTGTTGTTCCTGATCGGCATCGTGCTGGCGCTCGGCATGGCCTGGATGTTCCGCGCCACGCGTGTCGGCCTGATCATCCGGGTCGTCGGGGACAGCACCGATGCGGCCCGTGCGATGGGATTGCGGCCCGCGCTCATCCGCACCTTGGCCACCGCCACGGGCGGCGCCTTCGCCGGGGTGGGCGGGGCGTATCTCTCGCTCTACTACCCCGGAAGCTGGAACGAAGGCATCTCCTCGGGCCAGGGCCTGATGGCCGTGGCGCTGGTGATCTTCGCGCGCTGGAACCCGATCGCCTGCTTCGGCGCGGCGTTGCTGTTCGGCGGGGCCGGCGCGCTTGGCCCCGCGCTGCAATCGGTCGGCGTCACGCAAGGCTACTACCTCTTCTATGCCGCGCCCTACGTCCTGACGCTCGGCGTCCTCATTGCCATCTCGTCGCCCAATCGTGCCATGACCGGCGCGCCGGGCGAACTGTCCATCACCAAGTGAGACATCCATGACCACCGTGCCGTCGACTCCCTATGCCTGGCCGTGGAACGGCGATCTCAGGCCCGAGAATACCGCGCTGATCATCATCGACATGCAGACCGATTTCTGCGGAACCGGCGGCTATGTCGACATGATGGGCTATGACCTGTCCATGACACAGGCGCCGATCGGCCCGATCAAGGCGGTCCTGGGTGCCATGCGCGAGAAGGGCTATCACATAATCCATACCCGCGAGGGCCACCGTCCGGACCTCAGCGACCTGCCGGACAACAAGCGCTGGCGCAGCCAGCAGATCGGGGCGGGGATCGGAGATCCGGGGCCCTGCGGAAAGATCCTCGTCCGTGGCGAACCCGGCTGGGACATCATCCCCGAACTCTATCCCGAAGAAGGCGAAGCGATCATCGACAAGCCGGGCAAGGGCAGCTTCTGCGCAACCGATCTTGAGCTCATCCTGAGAACCCGCGGTATCGACAATATCGTGCTCACCGGCATCACCACCGATGTCTGTGTCTCCACCACAATGCGCGAGGCCAACGACCGCGGCTTCGAATGCCTGATCCTGTCGGATTGCTGCGGGGCGACCGATCCGGGCAATCACGCGGCGGCCCTGAAGATGGTGACGATGCAGGGCGGTGTCTTCGGGGCTGTCGGCGACTCGGCCGCATTCATTGCGGCGCTGCCATGACCGTGATCGGCGAGGAACCGTTTCCGCGCGGCGCGCTGGAGGTCCAGACCGTCGGCATGACCATGCGCTTCGGCGCCTTCACCGCGCTCGACGACGTTTCGATCACCGTCGGCGCGGGCAGCTTCCACGCGCTGCTTGGCGAGAACGGTGCCGGCAAGTCGACGCTGGTCAAGTGCATGATGGGCTTCTACCACGCCACCGCGGGTCAGATGATGCTGGGCCGCCGCGAAGTGAAGATCCATGACCCGCGCGATGCCCACAGGTTGGGCCTCGGCATGGTCTACCAGCATTTCACCCTGGTTCCCTCGCTGACCGCGGCCGAGAATCTGGTGATCAGCCGGCATGACACCCCGGCGATGATCGACTGGGCCCGCGAGAAGAAGGCGCTCGACGCCTTCATGTCGGCAATGCCGTTCCGGGTGCCGCTCGACCAGCCCGTCGCGCGGCTTGCCGCGGGCGAGAAGCAGAAGCTCGAGATCCTCAAGCAGCTCTATCTGGGCCGGCGCTTCCTGATCCTCGACGAGCCGACTTCGGTGCTCACGCCGGACGAGGCCGACGAGGTTCTGGGCCATGTCCGCGGGCTCTGCGAGAAAGGCGAGATCTCGGTCCTGATGATCACCCACAAGTTTCGCGAGGTCACCGCCTTCGCGGATGAGGTATCGGTGCTGCGCCGCGGGCGACTGGTCGGGCAGGGCCGGGTTGGCGGTCTGAGCCATGCCGAGATGGCTGCGATGATGATCGGCGCCAGCGCTGCGCGCGCCCCCCTGCCGCGCGAAGGCGCGCCGGGATCGGCGATCCTGTCCGTCTCCGGCGCGAAGGCGCGGGACCGTTCCGGGCTGAAGGAGATCGACATCGAGAGTCTGACCGTCAGGGCCGGCGAGATCGTCGGCATTGCCGGCATTTCCGGCAACGGCCAGATGGAGCTGATGGAGATCCTGACCGGCCAGCGCCCGCTGATTGCCGGGGAGGTCGAGGTCGAGGGCAAGATCTACCACGCGACGCGGCCCGAGGCGCTGACGCTTGCCGTGCGCTATCTGCCCGAAGAGCCGCTCAGGAATGCCTGCGCCGGCCGGATGAGCGTGGCCGAGAACATCGCCTTCCGAAGCTTCGACGTGAATGGCGTGGGACGGCGCTTCTGGCTCGACGGACGGGGGATGCGCGACAAGGCGGGCAGCCTCGTCGAGGCGTTCAAGGTCAAGACCGCCTCGCTCGACACACCAATTGCGGCCTTGTCGGGCGGCAATGTCCAGCGCGCCGTGCTTGCCCGCGAACTGACCGGCGATGTGCGCCTTCTGGTGATCTCCAATCCGTGCTTCGGCCTCGATTTTGCAGCCGTTGCCGAGATCCGGTCCCGGATCGTGGCCGCCCGCAATGCCGGCGCTGCGGTGCTGCTGATGAGCGAGGATCTGGACGAGGTGATGGAGCTTTCGGACCGCATCCTGGTGATGTCCGAGGGGCGGATCGCCTACGAAACCCCGGCGGCGACGGCCGACCTGGCGACCATCGGTCACCATATGGGGGGACATGCCTGATGGCGGAGATTGCTGCGGCCCGGCCGTTCCCCTTCACGTTCGATCCGGCAACGACAGCGCTGATCGTGATCGACATGCAGCGCGACTTCATCGAACCGGGCGGCTTCGGGGCCACGCTGGGCAACGACGTGACACGTCTCCAGGCGATCGTGCCCACCGTCGCGAAGCTTATCGGCGGGGCGCGCGCTTCCGGAGTGCCGGTGATCCATACCCGGGAATGCCACGCGTCCGATCTGTCGGATTGTCCGCCGGCCAAGCGTCTGCGGGGCGCGCCGACGCTCAGGATCGGCGATACGGGACCGATGGGTCGTATCCTGATCGCCGGCGAGCCCGGCGCGGAAATCGTGCCCGAGCTTGCTCCTGCCGCGGGCGAACTCATCCTGGACAAGCCCGGCAAGGGCGCCTTTTACGCCACGCCGCTCGGGGAGGAGCTGGCGCGGCTGGGCAGTCGAAGCCTGATCTTCGCGGGCGTGACCACCGAGGTCTGTGTGCAGACCACGATGCGCGAGGCGAATGATCGGGGCTTCGACTGCCTGTTGGCCGAGGACGCGACCGAAAGCTATTTCCCGGCCTTCAAGGCCGCTGCGCTGGACATGATCCGCGCACAGGGCGCCATCGTCGGATGGACCGCAACCGTGGAAGAGGTGCTGGAGGCGCTTGGTGTGTGAGCCCTTTCATCTGACTGCTCTGCTGTCCGAAGGATGGCGGCGTGCGACCTTCGAGCCGTTCCGCGACGGAGTGGACATCAGCAATATCGTCGCCGGCGAGCCGGCCGTGGCCCTGCTGCGCTATGCGCCGGGCGCCGGGGTGCCGCGGCACCGTCATACCGGACTGGAAACCATCCTGGTCCTCGACGGCATTCAGTGTGACGAGCGGGGAAAATATCCGGCCGGAACCCTGATGCTGAACCCCGCGGGATCCGAGCACAGCGTCTGGTCCGAGACCGGCTGCGTGGTGCTGATCCAGTGGGCCCGCCCGGTCCGCTTCCTGGATGCGGACTCGGATCGATGATTTGGCGGGCAATTCGACGCCGAAGCCGTCAACCGCGGGTGTACGGCAGCTCTCTCCGCTGAAACGGCGTATTGTCGAAATTTCTTGATTATGTGAGACGGAAAGGCGGGTCCCCCAGCGTATCATTGGGGTATGTTTGAATACGAGAGGATGGATATGGCCACTCCCATCGCCCGCGAGTCCTTCACTTCCCAGCAGAAGATCCTTCACTGGGCCGTCGTCGTGCTGCTGCTGCTGCAGTATGTCGTGTTCGACGGCATCGGTTGGGCGTTCCGTGAATTGATGAAGACCGGAACGCATGTCTATACCAATACGGCCCTGGCGCACATGACGATCGGTATTCTGATCTTGCTGCTTGCGTCCTGGCGGATCGTGCTGCGCATCCGCGATGGCGTTCCGCCACCGCCCGAGGCGGAGCCGAATTTCGGCCGGCTGGCGGGGAAGGTGACGCATGGGCTCCTGTATGTCTGCCTGTTCGCGTTGCCGGTCGTCGGGCTTGGCGCCTGGTTCCTGAAGTCGCGAACGCTTGCCGAATTGCATGAGACCGGGACGAATGTGCTTCTGCTGCTGATCGGCATCCATATCGTGGCCGTCGCGGTTCACCAGTTCTGGTGGCGGACAGGTCTGCTCAGCCGGATGACCTGAGCCAGCCTGGGCCTGGCCCGCACCTGATCCATTCGGTTCCCTGCGGGCGCCCTGGCTGACAGAATCAGGCAGCGGCCATGTCGCCGCTGCGACAGTCTGCTTGTGCCACGAGGTTCCCGGTCAGTGGCCGAGGATCTGGCTGAGAAACAGCTTCGAGCGCTCCGACTGCGGATTGTTGAAGAACTCGTATGGCGTGTTCTGTTCGACGATCTGTCCCTGATCCATGAAGATGACCCGGTTCGCGACCGCCTGCGCAAATCCCATCTCGTGGGTCACGCAGAGCATCGTCATGCCTTCCTCGGCAAGCTCGATCATCGTGTCGAGCACTTCCTTGATCATTTCCGGGTCAAGCGCCGAGGTCGGCTCGTCGAACAGCATGATCCTCGGCCGCATGCAGAGCGACCGGGCGATCGCCACCCGCTGCTGCTGACCGCCGGACAATTGGCCCGGGAACTTGTTGGCCTGTTCGGGAATGCGGACCTTCCTGAGAAAGTGCATCGCGGTTTCCTCGGCTTCTTTCTTGGGAGTCTTGCGGACCCAGATCGGCGCCAGCGTGCAGTTCTGCAGGATCGTCAGATGCGGGAAGAGGTTGAAGTGCTGGAACACCATCCCGACTTCGGACCGGATCTTGTCGATGTTCTTCAGGTCCGAGCTCAGTTCGGTGCCGTCGACGATGATCTTTCCCTTCTGATGCTCCTCGAGTCTGTTGATGCAGCGGATCAGGGTCGACTTGCCAGAGCCGGACGGGCCGGCGATCACGATGCGCTCGCCGCGGTAGACAGTCAGATTGATGTCGCGCAGGACATGGAACTGGCCGTACCACTTGTTCATGCCTGTGATCTCGATGGCGACTTCGTCGCTGACGTGAAGCAGCTTCGGATCGACGGTCTCGAGTTCGGACGCGTCAACGGGATGGGGTTCGGACATGGACGCCTCCCTAGCGGTGATCGGTACGGAGCCGACGCTCCAGGTGTTTCGAATAGACCGACATGCTGTAGCAGCAGATGAAGAAGATCAGCGCCACGAAGCCATAGAGCTCCCAGACGATGCCGTTCCAGTTGGAATCCGCGCGGATCGAGGTGACGAGCCCTATCGGATCCAGTAGGGCGATGATCGCCACGAGCGTCGTGTCCTTGAACAGGCTGATGAAGTTGTTGACGATGTTCGGGATCGATATCTTCAGCGCCTGTGGCATGATCACGAGCCGCATCGCCTGCCAGTAATCGAGACCCAGCGCATCGGCTGCCTCGTACTGGCCGCGAGGAAGGGCGGCGAGCCCGCCGCGGATGGTTTCGGCCATGTAGGCGGCCGAGAACAGGGTCACCATGATGATGACTCGCAGGATGATGTCGAAATTTGTGCCTGGCGGCAGGAAGATGTTGAGCAGGAACGAGGCGACGAGCAGCAGCGTGATCAGCGGCACGCCCCGGATGAATTCGATGAACCCGATGCAGATGGACTGGATGATGAAGAGGCCCGACCGCCGGCCGAGCGCGAGCAGGACGCCTAGCGGCAGGGAAAAGGCGATGCCGGTCGCGCCGATCACAATGGAAAGCATGAAGCCGCCGAACCGCTTCGAGGCCACGGGCTCGAGCGTCAGGAAGGGCAGGATTGTCTCCAGCAGACCGGCGACCGGGCCTGCGAGGTAGAACCACCATATGAGCGTTGCCAGCACGCCGCCGATCAGCGCCAGAAGACTGCCGAAGCGCGGCCCGACGAGCCGGTGAACGAGCATGCCGACAAGGAAGCCCGCATAGACGCAGATCGGGAGCGCAAGCGACCCGCCCCAGAGGAGCCAGTAGACGATGCCGGGAAAGGCAATCGAGAACCACAGCATCCGCCGGGGAACAGCGGAAAAGAGGATCGGGGCCAAAGCCGCGAGAAGGAGGACGAAGGACAGCGTCGGCCGCCAGTAGAGCTCGGACGGGTAGAAGCCGAACAGGAACTGCTTCCAGCGGTCGCGGATCACCGCGAAGCAGGCGCCGGTGGCATCCTCGCCCCAGCGCTGCGCAATCATTTCGCGGCATTCCCGCAGCGATCCGGCGTGCCAGACCGAATGCGCGAACCATGGCCAGAGATGCGCCAGCGCCAGGATGACGGCCGCTGCCGAGACGATGGTCAGGAAGGAGTTCAGGATGCTCGAGAACAGGTTCTCGCGTGCCCATCTGAGCGGACCGACCTGCGACGCGGGGGCAGGTTGCGGCGAGAGCATTTCGTGCCGGACAAAACTGACGTCGTGCATCTCAGCGCTCCTTCAGCGCGACCCGCGCATTGTACCAGTTCATCGTTCCCGAGATCAGCAGGCTGAGGATCAGGTAGAACCCCATGAGCAGGAGCATGCATTCCAGCTCGCGTCCGGTCTGGTTCATCGTGATCCCGCCCAGCGTCGCCCGGACATCGGCATAGCCGACGGCAATGGCGAGCGAGGAGTTCTTGGTCAGGTTCAGATATTGCGAGATCAGCGGCGGGATGATCACGCGCAGCGCCTGCGGCAGGATCACCAGGCTCATGATCCGCCCGGACCGGAGACCGAGGGCCGCTGCCGCTTCACTCTGGCCGCGGGAGATCGCCTGGATGCCTGCGCGCACCGCTTCGGCGATGAACGCGCCGGTATAGAGAGACAGCGCCAGGGTCAGGGCGATGAACGACTTGTCGAGAAATCCGCCGCCCTCGAAGTTGAACCGCTGCAATTCGGGATAATCCAGCGAGATCGGCCGGCCCGCGATCTGATCGGCAATCAGCACGGGAAGGACGAAAAGGCCGAGCTTGATCCAGAAGGTCGGCAGGATCTGCCCGGTTGCATCCTGGCGCGCCTTGGCCCAGCGGCCGAAGACAAGGATGGCGATCACGGACAGAAGGAACGTTCCGACCACGATCTGCCATCCCGGCCCGAAGATCGGCCAGGGGACGTAGACACCACGGTTGGTGACGGCGACAGAACCGAAGATCATCGACGCAGTGGCATTGTCACCCCGGAAGGCGGAAGGCGCCGGTGCCGTATCGGTGATGACCGCCATCGTGGCGAGGATCCACAGGAGCACCGGGATGTTGCGGAACCCGTCGACATAGACCGCCGCGAGGCGGGCGACGATCCAGTTGCGCGACAGGCGGAGCACACCCATCGTGACTCCGATCGCCGTCGCGAGCAGACACCCGACGAAGGCCACGAGAAGCGTGTTGACGATCCCGACCAGGGCGGCGCGGGCGTGAGTGTCATCGTTGGTATAGGGGATCAGAGTCTGGCTGATGTCATAGCCGGCGCGCTGGCCCAGAAATCGGAAGCTGAAATCCTTGCCGAGGGCGGACAGGTTTTCGACCGTATTGTTGACCAGCCAGGCGGCGGCGCTCATCAGCGCGATCATTGCCACGACCTGGATTGTCAGCGAACGGTAGCGCGTGTCGTAGAGCAACATGCTCAGCCGAAACTGTTCGCGCGACACGTCGATACTTGTCATCGTCCACACCTCGGAAAGGGGCACCGTCGAGGTCGATACCGACCGTGCCGGAAACGGATCGGCGCGCCGGGACCGGCGCGCCGTGGTCTGATCGGGATCAGCGGAACGGCGGCGAGTACTGGAGACCGCCGTTGATCCAGAGCGCGTTCAGGCCACGCTCAATGTTCGCGGGCGTGCCTACGCCGATGGTTTCCGCGAAAATCTCGCCGTAATTCCCGTTGGCCGCGATCGCACGCTTGGCCCAGTCGGCGTCCAGACCCAGCATCCGGCCCAGATCGCCTTCGGTTCCGAGAAGACGACGAACTTCAGGGTTTTCGGACGAGCTCATCTCGTCGATGTTCTTCTTGGTCACGCCATATTCTTCCGCGGCCACCAGCGCATTATAGGTCCAGCGCACGACGTCTGCCCATTCGTCGTCGCCCTGACGCACGACGGGCCCCAGCGGCTCTTTCGAGATGATCTCGGGAAGGATGATGTAGTCCGCCGGGTTCGGATAGGTTCCGCGCTGGGTCGCGAGTTGAGACGCATCCGTGGTGTAGGCGTCGCAGGCCCCGCCCAGGAACTGCTGGTCGGCTTCGGCCGGGGTCTGGATCGGCACCGGCTGATAGCTGATCCCCTGGGTCTTGAAGTAGTCGGCGAGGTTCAACTCGGTCGTTGTTCCGGTCTGGACGCATATCGTCGCGCCGTCGAGTTCCTTGGCCGAGGTCACGCCGAGATCCTTCCGCACCATGAACCCCTGGCCATCGTAGTAATTGACGCCCGCGAAGGTGAATTTCAGGTCCACATCGCGGGTGAAGGTCCAGGTGGTGTTGCGCGGAAGAACGTCGATCTCGCCAGATGTCAGTGCGGTGAAGCGGGTCTCGCCAGTGGTCGGCACGAATTCGATCTTGTCCTGGTCTCCGAGGACCGCTGCCGCCACGGCCCGGCAGATCGCCACGTCGAAGCCTTGCCATCTCCCGCTGGAATCAGGGTAGGCGAATCCCGCGAACCCGGTATTGACACCGCATTTCAGGACATCGCGCCCCTTCACATCGCCAAGCGTTCCGGCTGTGGCGGCACCTGCTGCGAATGTGAGAAAGACGGCAGGTCCGATGAATGCTTTGATCTTGGTCAACTCAGTTTACTCCTGCTGGTGGATATCACGCCCCGTTTCGTTGGGATGGCAGCAATTCTGGCGCCTGCCCTGCTGGGGCTTCAGGGGTCATTGCGACCCGGATACGAGAACCTTCCGAACTTCCCCGAGGTCCGTCAACTCTCCCGATGTTTTCGTTTCCCGCAATGCGGGAAAGAAGAGCACTCCTGCAATTTCGGGAGCGAGTCCCGCCATGCTGAACCATGAATTAAGCGTAAAGTTTAGGCAAATCTTGCGGAGACACCACCCTTGAGTTTGTACGCCTGCGCGGAACCCGGGCAGTTTTAGAACTGCGCCAGCGCAATTCGGCCAGGTGTCCGGGCGGTCACTGGCTGCCGGTCTTAGATTGGAACCGGGCAATCAGGGCGTCGCAACTGGCGGCGCTTCCGGCCAGTTCCGAGACATCGGACGAGTCCGCGGACCCGGAAAGGTCTCTGGCGGCCCGTGCAAGCACCTGGTTCACCTGATCCGCGGTCAGGAGCCCTTCCTGCTGCGCGGCATGGACGACCGCACAGATGCCGGTGGCCAGCCCGGTTCCGGCGCCGACGCCGAGCAAGGCGCCCATACCGATCGACATCGCGACGAAGATTCCGATCACCAGCCCCAGGATCAAGCCCAGCAGGCCCACTCCGACCTTGCCCAATTCAAATTCCTTCTTCGGCTGCGGTTTCACGCAGGAAGGGCCGGGTACCTGAAACGCGGCGCGCCCCGTCCTTGTATGCGCATTCCATGCACTGACAGTATCTTGACCGACCGAGGCAAAGCGCCGTTACAGCCTACCTTCGTCGGTCAAGGACATGATTTCGGCAGTGGTTCCGTCGGCATAGCCGATGCAGCGCCAGCGAGCACGCTGCGCTCCCACGCCGGCGATCACCTCGGTGCCCGCCTGCGAGAAGCTCGAGTCGAGCAGCGTCACGTCGCCGTTTCCGGTTTCGCGGGTCACGTCCCTGAGACAGGCCTGTTCAGCCACATTCGGGGTGCCGCCGCCGGCCGAACTGGAGCTGCCAGTATCCTCCATGCAGCCAGTCACTCCGGTCAGGGCCAGCGCGCTGCACCCGAGGGCAATAAGTCGTCTCATCGTCGGAGTCCTCCATTCCAGTGCTGATTGTGGTGCCGTACAGGCAGTACCGGTATCGAACTCGGCGCCGCGGCGGCGATCAAACGCTTGGTCAGGCGCCGCCATTCTCGGGCACATCTGATCGGCACCGCAAAAGGCACGGGCCGGCAAGGCTCACATGATGGTCATGGAGAGGGTGTAGTGGACCGTCTTGCGGGTATCGGCGTCATTTCCCATGAGATAGACGCGGATCGTGTAATCCCCGGACTGTGGCAACTTGATCGATCCAAAATCGCCGCTTGTCGAGCCGTTGAAGATCGCCACGTTATCGCTTTCGGGAGGAAGGATATTGAAATAGATCGTGCCATCTCCGTCGGTGCTGTCGATGGCGATCGCGACCGACATCGTCTGGCCCTTCTGTGCGCCAAGCACGTAGTCGGCGTATTCCTTGCCGGTGATGGCCCCCCGTGCAGCACCGTTGTCGTTTCCGTGTTCGAAATGAATGGCGGTTCGTGATTGCGCGGCGACCGTGCCCGGGCTGACCGACACGGATGTCGCGGCGACCGCAAGAATCGCGAGAGCGCGCAGGTCTCCGATCATTGATTTCTCCTCTCCGGCGACTCGGTCCTTTCCGATATCTACCACATTGCTTTCCGGGAAAGCCTGGAACCTGGCGAAGGCAGACGACCGGAATGGAATCTGACGGCCGGACAGCAAGGGCGACGAGACAGACCAATCCACCGGCGCCGAAATTTCGTCTGAGCGCGGCCCAGACCTCTTGAAGCGCGGGGTTCTCCCTCCTTCATTTGAAGTGGAACGCCCAATCGGGGTTTCGACATCGAGCGACGGGCCCGGCAAGAGGAAGCGGGCCAGAGACGGTTTGCCCAGTGCGGGAGCCGGTTTCAGCCGTCGCAAGTCCGGTATCGGCCGTATTCCTGCGGCACGGTTCCTGTTCGATCGTCTCCCGGCGGGCGCGCACGCGGCAGGTCAGGGCCAGATGGCCGGCTGCCGCGCGCAGGGCAACCGAGGAAGGAGACGACATATGCATTATCCCAGCACCTATGGCAGGCGGGACCCCTTCGCGCTGATGCGGCGCATGATGGCGGATCTCGACACCGGGTTCGGCGTGCGTCCGGGCTCGGTGCAGTTCCCGGCAGTGAATGTCTGGCAGAACGCCGAGGCCGTGGCGGTCACCGCCGAGCTTCCGGGCGTCGAAGCCGACGAAATCGACATCACCGTGAAAGAGAATGTCCTGACGCTTTCAGGCGAACGGAAGGCACCCGAGGTTGCGGAGGGCAGCCGGTGGCACCGGCGTGAACGCGGCTACGGCAAGTTCTCGCGCGCGATCCGGCTTCCGTTCGAGGCCGATGCGGCGAAGGTCGAGGCCCGCTTCACCAATGGCATCCTTCATGTCGTCATCGGCCGGCCCGATGAGGAAAAGCCGCGCCGGATCGAGATCAAGGCCGCCTGAACGGAGGAGATGAGATGAGCACCGAAGTAACGGAACAGCTTGGGCACGGTCGCGGCGATGCCCCCGAATCCACCCGGCACAGCCGCGTCTTCCGACCTCTCACCGACATTGTCGAAGGCAAGGCCGGGGTCTCGCTCATGCTCGAGATGCCGGGCGTCGCCTCCGAGGACGTGGACATCACCTTGGATAAGCGCGTGCTGACGATCCGGGGCCAGGTGGCGCCGACGCGGCCCGCGAACCTCGATCTCGCCTATTCGGAATACGGCGAAGGCGACTACGAGCGGGCGTTCACGATGTCCGAGGATTTCGATCCCGAGCGGATCGAGGCCGAGCTTCGAAATGGCGTGCTGACCGTGACCCTGCCGCGTGCGGAGGCTGCGCAGCCGAAGAAGATCTCGGTCAAGGTCGCCTGAGCAGTATCACGCGAAAGCGGAGGACAAATGATGCAGATGAAGGACCTGATACCCTGGGCGCGGAAGGAACACGCGTCTGACATGAAGGACCAGGACGACAATCCGATCTCCGCGCTCCAGCGCGAGATGAACCGGACGTTCGACAATTTCTGGAACCGGTTCGGCTCGGTCGACTGGCCCTTCGCGGGCGGCGAAGTGCGGTCCGATGTGGTCGCGACCGATGATGCCGTCGAGGTGTCGGTTGAATTGCCGGGTCTCGAGATGAAGGATCTGGAAGTTTCGGTTTCCAATGACCTTCTGACCGTGAAGGGAGAGAAGAAGATCGAGCGTCAGGACGAGAAGAAAGGCTATTACCTGTCCGAGCGCAGCTATGGATCGATCTACCGCACGATTCCGCTGCCTCCGGGCGCGGATGGCAGAAAGGCCGAAGCCAGCTTCAAGAACGGCGTCCTGACCATCCGGCTACCGCACTCCCCGGAAGCGCAGGCCAATGTTCAGCGCATCGAGGTCAAGAGTTCCTGATCTGTGCGGCCCGGATCGGCGGCCACTACCCGCCGCTCCGGCCCAGGCGGTCGGGACGGGCCGCCGCCTCGCGGAATTGCGATGGCCCGCTTCTGGCAGGCCATCCTGCCCTTCCCTGTAATAAAAGGGCTCTGTCTACCTTCACTCCGAAGACCCATGAATCGTTCTGTTCTCGTTCGCCTCTCGCTGATCACCCTCGCGTCGATGCCTGGACGCGCAACGCCGACGAGGTGCCGAGCGGCTCCGGTTCGGGCTTCGTCTGGGACGATGCAGGTCATATCGTGACCAACAACCACGTGATCGAGGGCGCGCGCGAGGCTGAGGTCCGGCTGGTCGACGGCCGCAGCTTTGCGGCGAGATTCGCGGGCTGATTCAGACCGAAGCGGCAATCAATCCGGGAAATTCCGGAGGGCCGCTGATCGACGGTGCCGGACGCCTCATAGGGGTGACCACGGCGATCTACAGTCCGTCGGGATTGAATGCGGGGATCGGCTTTGCTGTGCCGGTGGACACGGTGAACCGGGTCGTGCCCCAATTGATTGCGCATGGCCGGTACACACTGCCCTCCATCGGGATCACGGTCGATCCGCGCGCCGATGCGATGGTTGCCCGGGCGGGGCTTTCGGGCGCAATGATTTTGGCCGTCGCATCGGGCAGCGAGGCGGAGCGCGCCGGGCTGAAGCCCGCGCAGCGGCGGTCTGACGGGTATATCGCCATGGGCGACCTCATCGCGGCGATCAAAGGCGAGCCGGTGCGCAATGCCGCCAAACTGAACGCTCTGCTCGACGACCACAAGCCCGGCGAGACCGTAACCCTGACAGCGGCCCATGGCGATCAGAAGCGGGACGTCAGACTGCACGTCGATGCCGGCACCTGACCTCAGCGCGTCAGGTACGCAGATCCGCGGGCAGCAGCGCCTCCGGGAGATTCTGGTAGCAGACTGGTCGCAGAAAACGGCGGATCGACAGCGTGCCCACGCTGGTCGCGCCGAAATTGGTGGAGGCCGGGTAGGGACCGCCATGGACCATCGAATCGCAGACCTCGACGCCGGTCGGGAATCCGTTCGCGAGAATCCGCCCCACCTTGCGTTCGAGGATCGGCAGCAGGGCCGAAGCGGTACTGGTATCGCCGTCGTCCATGAGCAGCGTCGCGGTGAGCTGCCCGTGAAATGATTTCGCGATGTCAATCATGTCCGGAAGGTCCTTCACCCGAACGAGGATCCCGGCCGGACCGAACATCTCTTCGGCCAGACCCGGATTGGCGAGCCAGTCCGCGCCCGAGACCTCGAACACGGCCGGCGCGCCGCAGCGCCGGGCCGCATCCGCCGGGGCGACCGTTGCGGTGACGCCTGCCACCGACGCCGTTCGTTCCACGCCGCGGGCAAAGGCGGTCGCGATCCCGTCCGTCAACATGGTCTGTTCTCCTGTTGCGGCCAATGCGGCTTGCGCTGCGGCGGCGAAAGCATCGCCCGCCGCGCCGGCGGGGAGGATCACCACGCCCGGATTGGTGCAGAACTGGCCGACGCCCATGGTCAGCGATCCGGCCCATCCCGCGCCCAGATCCGCGCCGCGGGCCGCCAGTGCGGCAGGGAGGACGAACACCGGATTGATCGACCCGAGCTCGCCGAAGAACGGGATCGGCTCCGGCCGGGCGCAGGCGAGGTCGAACAGCGCCTTGCCGCCCCGGAACGATCCGGTGAACCCGACCGCGCGGATCAGCGGGTGGGTGACCAGTGCCGCGCCGGCCTCATTGGTGGCGGACTGCACGAATCCGAACGTGCCTTTGGGCATGCCGGTCTTTTCGATGGCCGCGGCGACTGCCTGCGCGACGATCTCGCCCGTGCCCGGATGTCCCGGATGGCCCTTGACCACCACCGGACAGCCCGCCGCGAGCGCGGCAGCCGTGTCACCGCCGGCGGTCGAGAAGGCGAGCGGGAAATTCGATGCCCCGAACACACCTACCGGCCCGACAGGCCGTTCGATCAGCCGCAGATCGGGACGGGGCAGCGGCTGGCGGTCGGGAAGCGCCGGATCGTGGCGGCGGTCGAGGTAGTCGCCCTTGCGGATATGCGCCGCGAACAGGCGGAGCTGACCGGTCGTGCGTCCGCGCTCTCCGTCGAGCCGGGCCTCGGGAAGCCCGGTCTCGGCAGAGCCGATCGCGGTGATCGCTGCTCCTCGGACTTCGATCTCGTCTGAGATGGCTTCGAGGAATGCCGCGCGCTCTTCGCGCGACGTCCATCCGTAGAGCCCGAAAGCCGCTTCGGCGGCCTGTGCCGCGCGGTCGATTTCGGCTGCCCCACCCGAGGCAAAGTCGCGCTCCTTGCCTCGGGTGGGGGCCGAGCGGAATTGTCCCCCGCCACCGGTCCAGACGCCATCGATCAGGTGCTGTCCGGTAAGATTGGCAGTGTCGTACATCCTGTCCCTCGTTACGCTCCGCTCGATCTCGTGAATCAGTCGTTGAACGGGGCCACGGTCAGCCGCCGACCCAACATGAAGGCATCCGCGACACGGACCAGGGGAGTGTCGTCCACGTCGCTGTCCCCGGCCGCAATCAGCGCGGCAAAGCGCGCATAGAGGCCCGGATACTCGCCCGGTCCGTCGACCGCCTGCGGGGCCCCGCCGACGGTCAGCCGCGCGCCGCCGTCGTCTAGGTCCAGCCGGCCATCCGCGGTGTCGACCGCGATCTGCCAGATCTCGCCACCCTCCTGGCGCCAGTCGAACTCCGCGGTCACGTTCACCCCGTCAGGACCTTCGAAGGTCAGCGCCGCGGCGATGGGGGCGGCGCGGTTTTCGGGGAAGTGAAGCTCGGCGCCGGTCAGGTGAACCGGGGCAGGCAGGATCTCGGTCAGGATCGAGAGCGCATTGATGCCGGGATCGAAGACGCCGAGGCCCCCCGGTTCCCAGATCCAGGCCTGGCCCGGATGCCATTTGCGCACGTCTTCCTTCCAGTCGATTCGGACCGAGACGATCTTTCGGTCCCGGAGCCACGCCTTTGCCGGCGCCACGGCGTCGGCATGACGCGAATGCCACGTCGCATAGAGCGTGACGCCTTCTGCTTCGGCCATCTGGCGGAGCGTGCGGACCTCGGCAACGGTCGCGCCCGGCGGTTTTTCCAGCATCACGTGCCGGCCGGCCCGGATCGCTGCGGCAGCGGCCGCAAAGCGCACCTGCGGCGGCATGCAGAGCGAAACCGCCGAAACGTCCGGACGCGCGGCAAGAAGCTCCGCGAATTCGGCGAAATTCTCGATGGCTGGAATGCCGCCCGATCGGCTGACCGTTGCCGCCAGATCGAAGGCGTGGCTGCCGGAAATGGCCGGAACATGCTGGTCGCGGGCGATCTTGCCGACCCCGACAATGGCGATGCGGATGGGCGTCCCGTCAATGGCTGTCACGGGGCACCTCGTGGCCGCGGCGGCCTTTCAGGAAGTCGAAATCGGCACCGGTCTCCGCGCCTTCCACATGCTCATGGAACAGCCGGGCATAGCCCGAAGCGGGTGCGTCGGTCACTGGCCGCCAGGCCGCAAGGCGTTCAGCCAGATCGGTGTCCGAAATATCGAGATGCAGCCGCCGCGCAGGAACGTCGAGCTCGATCATGTCACCCGTCCGCACGACCGCCAGCGGTCCGCCGACCGCCGCCTCCGGACTGGTATGCAGTACGACCGTTCCATAGGCGGTGCCGGACATCCGCGCGTCCGAGATCCGCACCATGTCGGTCACGCCCTTCCTGAGGACCTTGGGCGGCAGGCCCATGTTGCCGACTTCGGACATGCCGGGATACCCCTTGGGGCCGCAGTTCTTGAGCACCATCACGCAATCTTCGTCGATGTCGAGATCGTCGCAATTGATCTGCGCCTTGTAGTCGTCGATGTCTTCGAACACGACGGCGCGGCCACGATGCTTCATCAGATGCGGGCTCGCCGCCGACGGCTTCAGGACCGCGCCGTTCGGCGCCAGGTTGCCGCGCAGCACTGCGATACCGCCTGACGAGGTCAAGGCCTTTTCTGCGGGAAGGATGACGTCCTCGTTCCAGTTGACGGCATCCTTGACCTCGTCCCAGATCGGCCCGCCGGAAACCGTGAGCGCGTCGCGATTGAGCATCCCGGCCTCGCCCAGACGTTTAAGAACAACCGGCAACCCACCGGCATAGAAGAATTCTTCCATCAGGTACTTGCCCGATGGCATCAGGTTCACGATGGTCGGCACGTCGCGGCCCAGACGGTCCCAATCATCGAGCGTCAGGTCGACCTCGCAGCGTCCGGCCAGTGCCAGAAGATGGATCACAGCGTTGGTCGAACCGCCGATCGCGCCATTGGTGCGGACAGCGTTCTCGAAGGCCGCCCGAGTCAGAATGTCCGAGGGTCTCAGATCATCCTTGACCATCTGGACGATGCGCCGGCCGGTGAGCTGCGCCATCACCCGCCGCCGAGCGTCGACGCCCGGAATCGCCGCGTTGCCCGACAGCGCCATTCCCAGCGCCTCCGCCATCGACGCCATCGTGGACGCGGTGCCCATGGTGTTGCAGGTGCCCGACGACCGGCTCATCGCCTG
This sequence comes from Paracoccaceae bacterium, assembly GCA_020425125.1. GTDB lineage: Bacteria > Pseudomonadota > Alphaproteobacteria > Rhodobacterales > Rhodobacteraceae > Meridianimarinicoccus. The sequence goes on from JAGQRV010000009.1 coordinate 77,864, forward strand.
CTCGGCCTCCAGGAAATCCGCACTGGTCATCCGGCCGGCCTTGATGTCCTCGCTCATCTGCCAGAGCGCAGTGCCGGACCCGACGCGTTCGCCCCGGAACCAGCCGTTCAGCATCGGCCCGCCGGTCACCACGATCGACGGCAGGTCGGTGGAGGCCGCAGCCATCAGGAGGCTCGGCGTGGTCTTGTCGCAACCGACCAGCAGCACCGCACCGTCGATCGGCTGGGCGCGCATCACCTCTTCGACCGCCATGGCTGCGAGATTGCGATACATCATCGCCGTCGGGCGGAACGTGTTCTCGGATGCCGAGAAGACCGGTACTTCCAGGGGGAAACCACCGGCCTCCCAGACCCCGGCCTTCACCTTTTCGGCCAGCTCGCGCAGATGGCCGTTGCAGGGGGTGAGATCCGACCAGGTGTTGAGAATGCCGATCACCGGACGGCCATCGAACAGGTCATGGGGGTAGCCCTGGTTCTTCAGCCAGCCACGATGATAGATATTGTCCCGCGACGTGCCGCCGTACCATTCCTGACTTCTGAGCTTGCGCGGCCAGTCGGCCTTCCGGAAAGTCATCTGCGGCGTCCTAGAGGGTGCGAACCTGGGTCAGTGCGGCCGGGCCGGGGCCAGTCGGGGCGTCAAGCGAGTTGCGCAGCGGCATCCCGAAGGGTTCGGCCGCGATCTCGAACAGATCTCCGCCCTGGCACTGCACGCCGTCGCCGAACGACAGCGTCGCGGTCCCGAACATGTGCACGTGGACGTCGCCGGGCTGGCGGAAGATCTCGTACTTGAAATGATGGTGTTCGAGGTTGGCGAGGCTGTGCGACATGTTCGCCTCGCCCGAGAGAAACGGCTTCTCGAAGATGATCTCGTTGCCGCGCCGGATGCGAGAGACACCCTCGACGTTGCGGGGCAGGTCGCCGACCAGAAGTTCGGGACCGATTGCGGCTGGCCTCAGCTTCGAATGCGCAAGGTAGAGGTAATTCTGCCGTTCCATCACGTGGTCGGAGAACTCGTTCGCCAGCGCGAAGCCGACCCGGAACGGGGTCCCGTCCGGGCCGATCACGTAGATCCCTGCGATCTCCGGCTCCTCGCCGCCATCCTCGGCGAAGTCGGGCGAGACGAGCGGTGCACCGGGAGCGACCAGCGCGGCACCGGTTCCCTTGTAGAACCATTCCGGCTGAACGCCTGCGGTTCCGGCAGGGGGTCGCCCGCCCTCAAGCCCCATCCTGAACATCTTCATCGAGTCGGTGTCCTCGGCGCTGGCCACCGCATGCATTGCCGCCCGTGTCGCAGCGGAGCCCAGATGCGTGAGCCCGGTTCCCGTCAGGTGAAGATGTGCCGGGTCGGGGTGCAGGATCGGCGGCAGCAGCCGGCCCTCGGCATAGAGGGCCTCCAGATCCACCGCGCCGTTCAGGCCGAGCGCGCCAATCCGGTCGTGCAGCGTCTCCCCCTCGCGCGCGCAGTCCATCGCGAGGTCATAGAGGCTCGCCGGGCTCAGGACTTCGAAGGCCTCCGTGCCGTCGCGGGCGACGACCTGAATGCGCCCGTCCCGCGTACGGTATTGAGAGAGCAGCATCGCCTCACCCCTTCTTCTTGTTCATGACGTCGAAGATGACCGCGGCGAGCAGAACCAGACCCTTGATGACCTGCTGCCAGTCGATGCCGATGCCGAGGATCGACATGCCGTTGTTCATCACGCCCATGATGAAGGCGCCGACCACCGCGCCGACGACTGTGCCGACGCCGCCCGACATCGATGCCCCGCCGATGAAGACCGCGGCGATCACGTCGAGTTCGAAGCCGATCCCGGCCTTGGGCGTGGCGGTGTTGAGCCGCGCGGCAAAGACCAGTCCGGCCAGCGCCGACAGCATTCCCATGTTGGCGAAGGTCAGGAAGACCAGACGCTTGGCGTTGATCCCCGACAGCATCGCCGCCTTCTCGTTGCCGCCTATGGCATAGATGCGCCGGCCGATCGTGGTACGGTTGGTGACGAACCCGTAGATCGCGATCAGCAGCGCCATCACGATGAACACGTTCGGCAATCCGCGGAACCCCGCCATCAGCCAGCTCAGATAGACAAGTGCGGCGACCACGAGGAGATTGCGAACTGCGAAGAACGCGAAGGGCTCTTCCTCGATCCCGGCCTTGTGCTGGTGGTGCCGGGTCCGCACCGCCATCGCCAGAAGGCCCAGGGCCACCACGACACCGATCAGCAGCGAGAAGAGATTGAGGCCCTCGGCGCCGAAGATGTCCGGAATGAAGCCGGACGAAATCAGCTGGAATTGCCGCGGGAAGGGCCCGACCGACTGCCCGGCCAGCAGCCAGAGGGTCAGGCCCTTGAAGACCAGCATCCCGGCCAGCGTGACGATGAAGGACGGAATGCGGAAATAGGCGACCCAGAACCCCTGGGCCATGCCGATCAGAACGCCCACGCCGAGACAGGCGATTGCGGCAATCAGGTAGGGCACGTGCCAGTTGACGATCATGACTGCCGCTAGCGCGCCGACGAAGCCCATCACCGATCCGACCGACAGGTCGATGTGCCCGGAGACAATCACCAGCAGCATGCCGATCGCCATGATGACGATGTAGCTGTTCTGCAGCACGAGGTTGGTCAGGTTGACCGGCTTCAGGAGGATCCCGCCTGTCGCGACTTGGAAGAACGCCATGATCGCGACCAGCGCGAAAAGGATGCCGTACTGACGCAGATGGCCGCGCAGGAAGCTCCAGCTGCCTTTCGTCGGGGCGGCGGTATGGGTGGCTGCGGGGCTTGTGGTATCGGTCATGCTCGATCCCCCGATCTGATGATGCTTGCCATGATCCGCTCCTGACTGGCTGCGCTGGTCGGCATTTCGTCGACGAAGCGGCCCTCGTTCATCACGTAGAGCCGGTCGGTGATGCCCAGAAGCTCGGGCATTTCGGACGAGATGACGATGACGGCCTTGCCGGATGCGGCGAGGTCACGGATCACGGTGTAGATTTCGAATTTTGCACCCACGTCGATGCCGCGGGTCGGTTCGTCGAGGATCAGGATATCCGGGTCGGCGAACAGCCATTTCGACAGCACCACCTTCTGCTGGTTGCCGCCCGACAGGTTCACCGTCTCCTGCTCGATCGACGAGGACTTGATCGCCAGACGCTTGCGGTAGCGTTCGGCGACGTCGGCCTCGCGGTGCCGGTCGACGATCCCGCGGTCGGCGATCGCCTCGAGCCTGGCGAGGGGAATGTTGCGCCGGATCGTGTCGTCGAGGACGAGGCCGAAGGTCTTGCGGTCCTCCGTGGCGTACGCAATTCCGGCTTCGATCGCCTTGCGGACGGTCGAGAGGTCCGCCGCCTTGCCGTTGATGGCGACGCTGCCCGAGATGTCGCGCCCGTAGGAGCGGCCGAAGAGGCTCATGGCCAGTTCCGTCCGGCCGGCCCCCATCAGACCGGCGATGCCCAGAACTTCGCCCTTGCGGACGTGAAAGCTGACATTGTCCACCACCTTCCGGCCGGCATGGAGCGGGTGGTGCACGGTCCAGCCGTCGACCGTCATCACGGTGCCGTCGATCTTCGGGGCCCGCGGCGGGTATCGGTCTTCCAGCGACCGGCCCACCATGTCGCGGATGATTTCGCCTTCGCTGACTCCCTGCCGGCAGTCCAGCCGCGCCACGGTCGACCCATCGCGGAGGACGGTGATCGTGTCGGCGACGCGGCTGACTTCGTTCAACTTGTGGGAAATCAGGATCGACGTGATCCCCTTGGCGCGGAATTCGACCAGCAGATCCAATAGCCGTTCGCTGTCGGTCTCGTTCAGGGACGAGGTCGGCTCGTCGAGGATCAGGAGCCGCACATTCTTCGACAGGGCCTTGGCGATCTCCACGAGCTGCTGCTTGCCGAGACCCAGGTCGTCGACCAGCGCTTCGGGATTTTCCTTCAGCCCGACCCGCGACAGAAGCTCGGCTGCCCGCCGGTTGGTCTCGCGCCAGTCGATGATCCCCTTCGTCGCCCGCTCATTGCCGAGAAAGATGTTCTCGGCGACCGAAAGAAGCGGGATCAACGCCAGTTCCTGGTGGATGATGATGATCCCCAGCGCCTCGCTGTCGGGGATCGAACGGAAATGGCGGACCTCGCCGTCATAGACGATGTCGCCGTCATAGGTGCCATGCGGGTAGACCCCCGAAAGCACCTTCATCAGCGTCGACTTGCCGGCGCCGTTTTCTCCGACAAGGGCATGGATCTCGCCTTCCTCGACCGAAAGGTTGACGTTGTCGAGCGCCTTCACGCCGGGAAATTCCTTGGTGATCGCGCGCATTTCGAGAATGGCTGCCATGGCAGGCCTCGGCTTTCGGACAGGCGCCGCACGGGCGGCCGGGGAAGGCGAGGGACGCGCCGGGGCGGGGGATGCCCCGGCGTTCCGGACGGATCAGTTGGACTGGGTCTCGATCTGATCCTTGGTGTAGTAGCCGGAGCCTACCAGAACCTCTTCCCAATTGGCCTCGGTCACCGGAACCGGCTCCAGCAGATAGGAGGGAACCACCTTGACGCCGTTGTCGTAGGTCGTGGTGTCGTTGATCTCGGGTTCCGACCCGGTCATCAGCGCATTGACCATGCCGACGGTCACACGGGCCAGTTCGCGGGTGTCCTTGAAGATGGTGGAATACTGGTCGCCCCGAAGGATCGCCTTGACCGAGGGGATCTCGGCGTCCTGGCCGGTCACGATCGGCATCGCCATGTCGCCCGAGCCGTAGCCGACGCCCTTCAGCGAGGAAATGATCCCGATCGAGAGGCCGTCATAGGGCGACAGCACACCCTGGATCTGCTTGTCGGTGTAGTTTGCCGACAGAAGATTATCCATCCGCGACTGGGCGACAGACCCGTCCCAGCGCAGCGTTCCCACCTTGTCCATGCCCATCTGTCCGGATGGGATTACGATGTCGCCCGCGTCGATCATCGGCTGCAGAACACTCATCGCGCCGTTGTAGAAGAAATAGGCGTTGTTGTCGTCGGGCGAGCCGCCGAACAGTTCGACGTTCCAGGGCTTCTGGTCGGGGAAGCGCGCCTTGAGTCCGTCGACCAGGGTGGTGGCCTGCTGCACGCCCACCTTGAAGTTGTCGAAGGTCGCGTAATAGTCCACGTCGCCGCTGTCGCGGATCAGGCGGTCGTAGGCGACGACCTTGATCCCCGCAGCATGGGCGTTCGCCAGCGCATTCGACAATGTGGTGCCGTCGATGGCGGCGATCACCAGCACGTTCACGCCCTTGGTGATCATGTTCTCGATCTGGGCGAGCTGGTTCGGGATGTCGTCTTCGGCGTATTGCAGATCGGTGTCGTATCCGGCCGCCTTGAACTGCTCGACCATGTTGGAGCCGTCGGAGATCCACCGGGCCGAAGACTTGGTCGGCATGGCGATACCCACAAGCCCGGCGTCTTGGGCCAAGGCCGGCGCGGCGATCATGAGTGCAAGGGCAGTCGTCGCCAGAGCGCGTCTGGTGAAGTTCATGGCATTCCTCCCTGTTCCTGTCTGCGGCCCGGTCGCGGCGCCCGGCTGCGGCTGGCTCGCATGGCACATGCGCTGGCAGCAGTGCTCTGCCGGGCGCGGATCGAATAGGCCTTGCCTGCTCATAGCAATCAAATCAGAATGCGGCGCTGCGATATGTCGAAAGAGATATAACAATGTCGGGACTCGACCTCCTGTCCGAAGTTGCCGGGTCGCGCGACGGCCTCGTCCGGCGCGGCTTGCGGTTTCCGCAGCTTCGTCTGCTCGTCGCGCTTCAGGAAACCGGCCAGGTTTCGGCGGCGGCGGCACAGATCGCGATGACCCAGCCGGCGGCCTCACGGCTTCTCGCCGATCTTGAGCGGGCGCTCGGAGCGAAACTCTACGAGCGCCATCCGAAGGGCGTTGTCCTGACCGATGTGGGTCAGCTTTTTGCGGAAAGGTCCCGGCAGGTGCTGCGGCTTCTCGACGAGGCCAGCGGCGAGATCGCGGAGATGACTCGCGGAACGCAGGGCCAGGTGCATATCGGCAGCGTGACGGGCCCGGCGCTTGAACTCGTGCTTCCGGTGATCCGCGAATTGCGGGTGATCTATCCCAAGATCGAGGTTGCGGTTCAGGTCGACACCAGTGATCGGCTGGCCGAGGCGCTGCTGTCGCAGAACCTGGATTTCTACATCGGTCGTCTGCCCGACGATCTCGACGCCCGCTCGGTCACGCTGGAGCCGATCGCACCCGAGCCGGTGGCGCTGATCGTGCGGCTGGACCATCCGCTGGTGCGCAAGGGCCCGGTCGCGCTCAGCGACTGCCTTGCCTATGACTGGGTGATGCAGCCGAAAGGCGGATTGCTGCGGCGGACGGTGGAGACCTACCTGCTGGAAAACGGCTATGCGCCGCCGGCCCGCGTGCTGTCCACGTCCTCGCTCTTGCTCACGCTCGCGATCATCAGCGACACCAATGCCATCGCCCCGCTGGCGCGGTCCGCGGCCGATTTCTATGCGACGCGCGAAGGCCTCGGGGGACGGGTCCGGCGGCTCGACGTGGCCGGGGACATGGCCGTTCTGCCCTATTCCATCGTGCGCCGGCGCGACGCGGCGGATGCCCCGGCAGCCGCGCGGGTCCTGACCCTGATCCGCCGCAAGCTCGCGGATCGCTGACCGCGCCCTGTCCGGCAAAGAAACCGCCCTACGCAACGGCACCAAAGGTTGTAGGGTCGCGCAGATGCGTATACCATCCGTTGCATCGACGCGATCTCGGAAACTGGCCATGGATTTACTGGGACAGCCGCTCGGCTTCTTTGATTACCTGACCTTCGTTGCGATCATCCTCGGCCTCGTGGCGATCATGGCCGTGGTCATGTTCGTCATGGGCCTGCCAGGACGGATCGCGATCAAGCGCAATCACCCGCACGCCGAAGCCGTCAAGATCATGGGCTGGATGGGGTTTCTTGCGGTGGTGCCCTGGGTTCACGCCTTCATGTGGGCCTTCCACCCCTCGATGACGGTGGACATCCGGCGCTTCCCCGAAGAGGAGCGCGAGGAGATCCTCAAGGAGATTGCCCGGCTCAAGGGCGAGACGGGCAACGCGCCCAAGGGCGGCGAGCATGCCTGAGCACCGCACAGTGGCGGCCGGTTCCGAGTGGAGGATCTGAGCCATGCTGATGGCCCTCGGCATCACGCTGTTCTACATCATCTTCATCTGGCTCATCTTCTTCAAGCTGCGGGTCCTGAAGTTCAACATCGTCTGGGGCGTTGTCTCTCTCTGGGTCGGCGCGCATTTCCTGCTGATCTTCCTCGTCACGCTGCGCTTCTACCAGCCGTTCTCGCTCGACTCGCATACCGTGCGGCCGACCATCCAGATCGTGCCGCGGCTGCCCGAGCCGACGTTGCTGTCCGAAGTCCTCGTGCAGCCCAATACATTGGTGAAGAAGGGCGAGCCGCTGTACCGCTTCGACGACACCGTCTTCCAGCTCCAGGTCGAGCAGGCACAGGCGCAACTCGTCGCGGCCGAGCAGAACGCGAAGGTGCTTGTGCAGGATGTGGCCACGGCCAATGACGGCGTCGCACGCGCCCAGGCGCAGCTCGACTATGCAACGGCGCAGCAGGCGCGCTACGAAAAGCTCGTCCCCCAGGGCGGCGGACGGCAGGACGAGCTTGACCGCTGGAATGCGCAGGTGATCGAAGATACCGCCGCACTCCACGAGGCGCAGGACAACCTGACCAAGGCACAGTTGCAGCTCGATTCGACCATCGACGGCGTCAATACCGGCGTGGCCCAAGCCAAGTCGCAGCTAGCTCAGGCACAATACTTCCTCAAGAACACCACGATCCTCGCCCCCGAGGACGGCATGATCGTGTCGCAGCAGGCCGAGCCCGGGCTTGTTGTTGGAACGATACGCCTCGGCGCCATCGCGGCCTTCGTGACCAACGAGCAGCCCTACATGCTCGCGACCTTCCGGCAGCAGAACCTCAAATTCGTCCGGCCGGGACAGGAGGTCGAAGTCGCGCTCGACCTCTATCCGGGCGAGATCCTGAAGGGCAAGGTGAAGGCGGTCTGGTGGGCGACCTCGCAGGGGCAGTTCCTGCCGTCCGGCCGGCTGCCTGAATTCGTGCTGCCGCGGCTGCCCGGCCATATCGCGGTCGAGATCACCTTCGACGCGCCCGACGCCCAGCTGATCCCGACCGGCGCCCATGCCGCCGTGGCGATCTATACGGGCGGCGCGAAAAGCTTCGAATTCCTGCGGAGGATCAACATCCGGATCTATTCCTTCGGCAACTTCATCCGACCGCTGGACATCTGAACAACCGGGCAACCGGAACGAGGGAGCAGGAGATGGACGGGACGGCAGAGTGCGGGACGCAGTCCCGGCCGGGCGTATGGCGCGCCTTGGCCGCCACGGCACTCGGTGCCTCGCTGGCGGGCTGCGCGATGGTGGGCCCGAATTTCACGGCGCCGAAGACGCCGGAGGTCAAGGCCTGGATGGCCGCGAATACGCCAAGTCCGGACAGCGCGACCGGCCTGACCACCCGCAGTGCGCCGGTGACGGACTGGTGGAGGACCTTCAACGACAAGACCCTCGATGCGCTGATCGCGGAAGCCTACGCGCAGAACCTGACGCTGCAGATGGCCGGATCGCGGGTTCTGCAGGCGCGGGCGCAACTCGGCATCGCCGCGGGCGAGCTCTTCCCCCAGTCGCAATCGGTGGGCGCCTCCGCGAGTCGCACCAAGGTCAGCGAGAACCTGCAATTCGTCAGCGACATCGAACGTTTCGTCGATCTCGATACGACCTTCGACACCCGCCAGATCGGCTTCGACGCGACCTGGGAGATTGACGTCTGGGGCGGCATTCGGCGCAACGTGCAATCGGCCGAGGCGAACCTGGTCGCTCAGGTCGCCAACTATGATGACGCGCTGGTCACGCTGACCGGCGACGTGGCCGCCGTCTATATCAACATCCGCGCGATCCAGGAGGCGCTGGTCATCACCCGGCAGAACGTCAAGCTGCAGGAAGACGCGTTGAAACTGACCGAATTGCGGTTCCAGAACGGCGTGACAACCGACCTTGACGTGCAGCAGGCAACCGCGCTGCTGAACGACACGAGAGCGACCATTCCGGCGCTCGAAAGCGATGAACAGCAGGCGAAGAATGCGCTTGCGGTGCTGCTGGCCGTGCCGCCGGAACAGATGAACGTGCGGCTTGGCAACACGGCGCGAATCCCGGTCAGCCGGGTGAAAGTGGGGGTCGGCATTCCAGCCGAGCTTCTGCGCCGCCGGCCGGATGTCCGCGCCGCCGAAATGGAGGCGGCGGCGCAGTCGGCCCAGATCGGCGTCGCCATCGCGCAGCTCTATCCGCAATTCGGGCTTGCCGGCGATATCGGCTGGCAGGCCAGCGGAGGGCGGAGCCTGTTTTCGGCGCAAAGCGTGGCCGGGTCCCTGACCCCTGGCGTTCGCTGGAACGTCCTCAATTACGGCCGGCTCAAGAACAATGTCCGGGCGCAGGACGCGGCGTTTCAGGGGCTGGTCGCGAACTACCAGAACACGGTGCTCGCAGCCTATGCCGAGGTGGAGAACGCCATGGTCGCCTATGCCGGGGCACGGCGCCAGGTTGCCTATCTCAGCGACAGCGTGACCGCGGCGAAGAAGGCGGCGGACATCGCGATGTCGCAATATTCCGACGGCATCGCCGATTATCAGAGGGTGCTCGACGCGCAGCGCATGGCGCTCGGCGCCGAGGCCAAGCTGGTTCAGGCGCGCTCTGCGGTGTCGGAGAATCTGGTGGCGCTCTACAAGGCGCTTGGCGGTGGCTGGCAGATCCGGGCGGGGCGCGAATTCCTGCCTGACGAGACACTTGCGGAAATGGCCTACCGCACAGACTGGGGCGATCTGCTCCAGAAAAACCCGCGCGGGACAAGCACCCAGTAGGGCGGTCCCGACCTTGCCGGTTCCGCGCTGAATGGCTGCAGGTACCAACCGTGGGCCGCGGAGTGGGATGCCGAGCCAGGCAATCCGTCTTTCTGACATACTGGCATACTAGTCATCTAAGCTGGGGCCTGCTATCAGGAACGAGCGCGGGCAGCGGGCTGGCGCGGCGCGAAAGGCGTGAGCAATGCGACAGACCTGGCGGTGGTTCGGTCCGAACGATCTCGTCTCGATCGACGACATCCGCCAGGCAGGCGCCGAAGGGATTGTCACGGCCTTGCACCACCTGCCGACCGGTTCGGTCTGGAGCCCGGCCGAGATCGCGCAGCGCCAGGCCGAAATTGACACCATGTCGGACGGGACGCCCTCCGGGTTGGGTTGGGTTGTCGTCGAAAGCCTGCCGGTGTCCGAGGACATCAAGAAGCAGCGGGGCGCCTGGCGGGAGCATGTGGCGGCTTATCGCGACAGCCTCTCACATCTTGCCGCGGCAGGCATCGAAATCGTCTGCTACAACTTCATGCCGGTTCTCGACTGGACGCGCACGGACCTTGCCTGGCGCCTGCCCAACGGGGCGACTTGCATGCGGTTCGATCTGACGGATTTTGCCGTCTTCGACCTTTATCTTCTGGCCCGGAAAGGCGCGGCAGAGGACTATGACGAGGCCATAAGCGAAGCGGCCGCACGACGTCACGCGGGAATGACGGATGACGCCCGGCGCCTGCTGGGCCGTAACGTCGTCTTTGGCTTGCCCGGTGCGGCGGACCATTTCACCCTCGACGACGTGCGCGCGCACCTGGCCCAGTACGCCGGGATCGACGCCGCCACGCTCCGGCAGCATCTGACCGATTTCCTCGAACTGGTCGTGCCCGATGCCGAACGGCTGGGCATCCGCCTCTGCTGTCATCCCGACGACCCGCCCTTCCCCTTGCTCGGACTGCCGCGCGTGATGTCGACCGAGGCGGATTATCGGGCGCTCGTGTCGGCGGTTCCAAGCCCGGCGAACGGCATCACCCTGTGTTCTGGCTCGCTTGGTGCACGGCCCGACAACGACCTGCCGGGAATGATGCGGCGGCTTGGCGCGCATGTGCATTTCCTGCATCTGCGCAATGTCGCACGAGAGAGTGCGGCAATCCGTGGCTCGTTCCACGAGGCGGAGCACCTTGGCGGCGACACGGATATGGTGGCACTGATTGCCGCGGCGCTGGCCGAGGAAACGCACCGGCACGGTGCGGGGCGGCCGGACTGGTCGATCCCGTTCCGCCCCGACCACGGTCAGGATATTCTCGACGATCTCGGTCGCAAGGCGCAGCCCGGTTACCCCGCGATCGGCCGGCTGAAGGGACTGGCGGAACTCCGCGGCGTCATCACCGCGCTGAGCCACCCGATGACCTCCGCCACGAGCTGACCGCCCGAATCGAGTGCAACTCTGTCTGTCTGCCTGAACACGCCGATCCGTGCGTTTTCGCAGGGTCAACCGTGCGAGATCGCAGCTTCGGGCGATTGAAACATAAGCCTGCTTATATTAACTGAAGCTCATGAATGACAAGGCTCACGACTCACTCGGATTCCTGATCCACGACGCGGCGCGCTGGCTGCGACGGGAATTCGAGACGCGCGGCTCTCACCACGGTCTTTCCACCGCGCAATGGCGGCTGATCGTCATCGCCACCAAGGAAGACGGTGCCTCGCAGGCGCATCTGGCGGAATTGCTGGAGATCGAACCGATCAGCGTCTCGCGGCTCGTCGACCGGATGGAGCAGGCCGGGTGGGTCGAGCGCCGGCCGCATCCCTGCGACCGCCGCATCCGCATGGTGCACCCGACGCCGAAGGCGCGGGAAATCTATGACGAGATGCGTGCGATCGCCAACGAGGTCTACGACAGCGCGCTTCAGGGCATGTCCGCCGACGATCGCGCAGCCCTTCTTCACGGTCTCAGAACCGTCATCCGCAATCTCTCCGGCAGCGACGACGAAGCCGAATGCGCGACGCCGCTGCGCAAAGTCCAAGGTCACGCCCGATGAACGCGCAATCCTCGAATTTCGCCCAGACCATGACGGCAAGCGCCGAACAGGTCAAAGCGCCGCCGCGCCGCAAGCGGTGGCGTCGGATACTCCTGATGCTGGCGCTGCCGCTCGCGCTGGCGCTGGGAGGCGGCTATGTCTGGCTGACGGCCGGGCGGTATGAATCCACCGAGAACGCGAATCTTCAGCTTGCCCGCGTCGCAATCAGCGCCGAGGTCGGCGGCCGCATCGTCAACGTGGACATCAAGGACAGCGAGCCGGTAAAGGGCGGGGCGGCGATGTTCCGTGTCGACCCTGAGCCCTACAGGATTGCCCTGGAGCAGGCGGATGCCACATTGTCGGCAGCGCGGCTCAATGTCGAACAGCTGAAGGCCGCCTATGGCTCTGCGATTGCCAAGGCAAAGGTGGCGGCGGACGATGTTGCCTATTACCAGACCGATTACGACCGGCAGAAGGCGCTGAACACGAAAGGATTCGTGGCGGCTTCGGTCCTGGACGATGCCGCGCGTGCGTTGCACAACGCCGAGGAAAGCAAGATCGCCGCCGACCAGGCGGTGCAAAGCGCCAAGGCGGCCCTTGCCGGCAATCCCGAGGCTCCGGTCGACGCGCACCCGATGGTGCAGGAGGCTCAGGCCACGCGTGACCGGGCGGCCTATGACCTCGACCGGACGGTGGTGACCGCGCCCGCGGACGGGATCGTGGCGGAAGCGGGGTCGTTCCGGACCGGGCAATACGTCACCGCCGGAAGCCCGCTTTTCGTCCTCGTCGAGACCGGCGAGACCTGGATCGAGGCCAATTTCAAGGAAACCCAGCTCACCCATATGGCGGCGGGGCAGTCCGCCAAGGTGGAGTTCGACACGTATCCGGGCCGCGATTTCGATGCCACCGTCCAGGCGATCGGCGCCGGAACGGGCGCGGAGTTTTCGGTCCTGCCGGCGCAGAATGCGACGGGCAACTGGGTGAAGGTCACGCAGCGCGTTCCGGTTCGCCTGACGCTGGACGAGAGCGAAACCGCCGGCATCAACGTGACCGGGATGAGCGCCAAAGTCACCGTGGATACCGGGGCCCGCTCGAAGCTTCCGGCCTTCATAGCCAACGCCGCCACGGCCCTGGCGGGGAACTGACGGAGCCTGCCATGGCCCAGGCCATTGCCCAGACATCAGGCGATGCGGCGGAGCCCAGCCGCGCGCTCGTCACGGCGTCGCTGATGCTCGCGACGATCATGCAGGTGCTCGACACCACGATTGCCAACGTGGCGCTGCCGTCGATGACGGGCGACCTCGGGGCGTCGACCGATACGATCACGTGGGTGCTGACCTCCTATATCGTTGCCGCGGCGATCGCGACGCCGCTGACCGGATGGATGTCCGACCGGTTCGGGCGCAAGCAGATCTTCCTGACGGCCACGGCAGGGTTCGTGGCGATGTCCATGGCCTGCGGACTGGCGTGGAACCTCAATTCGATGGTGCTGTTCCGGCTGCTCCAGGGGGTGTTCGGTGCCGCCATCGTGCCGCTTTCGCAGACTTTCCTGCTCGATGCCTATCCGCAGGAGAAGCACGGGCAGGCAATGGCGATGTGGGGCGCGGGCATCATGGTCGGCCCGATCATCGGCCCGACGCTGGGCGGCTGGCTCACCGAAAGCTACAACTGGCGCTGGGTGTTTTTCATCAACCTGCCGGTCGGTCTGATCGCCTTTCTCGGTTCCAGCGTCTCGTTGCCGGCGGTCGCCAAGCGGGTCCGGCGCTTCGACTTCTTCGGCTTCGGCATGCTGGCCATCGCCATTGGCGCCCTGCAACTGATGCTGGACCGCGGCGGCGAGGTGGACTGGTTCAGCTCGCCCGAGATCTGGATCGAGCTGGGCCTGGCGGTCAGCGGTCTCTGGGTCTTCGTGATCCATATCCTGACCCACCATGACGCCTTCATCGACCCGCACATCTTCCGCGACCGGAATTTCGTCACCGGACTCGTGTTCATCTTCGTGGTCGGCGTGATCCTTCTGGCGACGCTGGCGCTGCTGCCGCCGATGCTGGCCGCGGTATTCAGCTATCCGACCATGACCACCGGTTTCGTCATGGCGCCGCGGGGCGTGGGCACGATGATCTCGATGCTCCTGGTGGGCCGGCTAGTGCACCGGGTCGACGCCCGCTTTCTGGTGGCGACCGGGCTGGTCCTGACCGCCCTGTCGCTTCACATGATGACCGGTTTCTCGCCGCAGATGGACTCGCATCCGATCATCGTCAGCGGGGTGGTACAGGGGCTTGGTCTGGGTCTCGTCTTCGTGCCGCTCTCGACAGTGGCCTTTGCCACGCTCGAAGCGCGGTACCGCACGGACGCCACGGCGCTCTTCAGCCTGATGCGCAACATCGGATCGTCGATCGGGATCTCGGTGGTGACCGCGATGCTCGTCAAGAACATCCAGATCAACCACATGGAGATGAGCGCGGGACTGACTCCCTTCGACAGCGCACTTCGCGCGGCGCTGCCATCCGCAGCGTCGGGGGATCCCACCGCGCTGGCGCGTCTTGACGGGTTGGTCAACCAGCAGGCTCTGATGGTCTCCTATGTGGACGACTTCAAGCTGATGCTGCTGGTCACGCTGGCCTCTCTCGCGCTCGTCTTCCTCCTGCGGGCTCCGAGGAAGAAGACCGCCGAAGCTCCGATGGCGGTCGCCGACTGACGGGCTGCCTCGGCCGGTCCGGCAGGCAGCGCCACCGGACCGGCGACATGCATCAGAATTCCACTTCCAGTTCGATGATCTCGTCGGGCTCCTGCGCGGCCGCCTCGATCCACTCCTGCATCGGCGCCCAGTTGAAGATTGTCTCCGAATAGGCCTCGTACTCCGGTTCGAGTTCGACGGCGTACGTGCGGAACCGGGTGCAGACCGGAGCGTACATGGCATCGGCCATGCTGGGTTCGCCGAAAAGAAACGGCCCGCCATAGGTGCCGAGACAATCGGCCCAGATCTCCTTGATCCGCTGGATGTCGGGCCGCGCGCCCGAGAATACCTTGAAATGCTTGTGCCGCGCCCGGAGGTTCATCGGCAGGGCAGAACGCAGGTTGTGGAAACCAGAATGCATCTCGCCCGAAACGGCCCGGCAATGCGCCCGCGCCTTGCGGTCTGCGGGCAGCAGACCCGCTTCCGGGACCACCTCGCTGAGATATTCGGCGATAGCCAAGGTGTCCCAGACCTCCACGCCGTCATGGCTCAGCCGCGGCACCCGCACCGAGGGCGAGAGCAGCAGAAGTTCCTGCCGGCTCTCGGGATCGTCGATGTCCACCGGCTTCTCCTCGAAGTCGAGTCCCGCCATCTTGCAGAGCAACCAG
The DNA here is from genome assembly GCA_020425125.1 of Paracoccaceae bacterium. Taxonomy (GTDB): domain Bacteria; phylum Pseudomonadota; class Alphaproteobacteria; order Rhodobacterales; family Rhodobacteraceae; genus Meridianimarinicoccus. The sequence continues at coordinate 93,101 of JAGQRV010000009.1, forward strand.
CCGCGCAATGACCATGACGAATAATTTTTCGATGAAATTGTCAGCGTTGCCTTGGTCATTCTTGCGCTCACCCGTTCCAAACATTGCTATCCATACAATTCTGTCGCACTGCAGCATTGGATGCACGCGGATTCAGTGCCGCAGCGGGTGGCGACAGCCGGGGATGATCATGCTCTACGCGTTTTATCAATATCAGGACGACTTGCTTGCCCCGTTGCGCTGGATCGCGGACCGCACCCGGCCCTCGGCGCTGCCGTTTCCGCGGCTGCCGGCGCAGGCGGTGCAGACCTGGGACGCGCTTCTTGAGATGGTCACCCGGTTCCGGCTTACCCACGAGCGGCCCGATTTCAGTATTACCTCGGTTCGGGTCGGCAACCGCGACGTGCCGGTGACCGAAGAGACCGCCCTGGAACTGCCGTTCGGCCGGATGATCCATTTCGCCAAGGACATCGACACCGAGCAACCCAAGATTCTTGTGGTCGCGCCCTTGTCCGGGCATTTCGCAACCTTGCTGCGGGGCACGGTCGAGGTGCTTCTGCGCGACCACGACGTCTATATCACCGACTGGAACAATGCGCGCGATGTGCCCGCCGATGCCGGCGAGTTCGGCGTGGAAGATTATGTCGAGTACCTGATCCGCTTCATCGAGACGATGGGCCCGGCGGGCAATGTCCTGGCGGTCTGCCAGCCTTGCGTGCAGACGCTGATCGCCGTTGCCGTCATGTCGCAGGAAAATAACCCCGCGACACCGCGCACGATGACGCTGATGGCCGGCCCGGTCGATACTCGCGAAAGCCCGACCGAGGTGAACAACCTGGCCAACGACAAGCCGCTCAACTGGTTCAAGGAGAACGTGATCGCGACGGTGCCCGGCAGGTACCAGGGGCAGGGGCGGCGGGTCTATCCGGGCTTCGTCCAGCTCTTTGCGTTCATGGCGATGAACATGCAGCGCCATCAGGAGGCACATCGCAAGCTGTTCCGCCATTTGGCCGACGGCAAGGACGAAGAGGCGCAGAAGATCAAGGAATTCTACGACGAATACTTCGCGGTGCTCGATCTCACCGAGGAATTCTATCTGGAGACGATCGAGCGAATCTTCCAGAAGGCCGAATTGGCCGAAGGCACCTTTACCTATCGGGGCCGGCTGGTCGATACCGGCGCGATCCGCAAGACGGCGCTTCTGACCGTCGAGGGCGGGCGCGACGACATCTGTTCGCTCGGGCAGACCGCGGCCGCGCACGACCTGTGCCGTTCGCTCCGCCCCCACCTGAAGCGCCATCACCTGCAGGCCAATGTGGGCCATTACGGTGTCTTCAACGGCAAGCGCTGGGAACGCGAGATCTATCCGGTTGTACGCAACATGATCCTCGCGATGGAGTGACGCCGGCCCGCCGGCATCTGCCGACCGGAAATCCTCTCAAGTCACGCGACGGCATCTGCGCTTTCGCCTTCCCGGAAGGCGATTGATGCTTGCCGCCCCGTCGAGAGCGCGACACTCTGGCCAAAACAAGAGCCGACGGCCGCCGACGTCCCGCGGCCCGGCCACATCCAGGGAGACCGCCATGAAATCCACCAGTGCCCTCTTCTGCCTGGCCGCTGCCACCTTGCTGAGCGGCCCGGCACTGGCCAACACGCTGATCTATTGCACGGAGGGCTCGCCGGAAGGATTCGATCCGGCCCCGTATACGTCGGGGACGACCTTCGACGCGTCGTCGAAGAACGTCTACAACCGTCTGGCCGAGTTCGATCGCGGCACCACCGACGTCGTTCCAGGTCTTGCCGAAAGCTGGGATATCTCCGACGACGGCAAGACGGTGACCTTCCACCTGCGTCCGGGCGTCAAGTTCCAGACTACCGACTTCTTTACCCCGACCCGCGACTTCAACGCCGATGACGTGATCTTCAGCTTCGAACGTCAGCGCGACCCGGATCATCCCTACTACAACGTTTCGGGCGGAAGCTGGGAGTACTTCAACGGCATGTCGATGCCCGAACTGATCGAGTCGATCGAGAAGGTGGACGACATGACGGTGGTGTTCCACCTGACCCGTCCCGAAGCGCCTTTCATTGCGGACATGGCGATGGATTTTGCCTCCATCATGTCGGCGGAATATGCCGATCAACTCATGCAGGCGGGTACGCCGGAACTGTTGAACCAGCAGCCTGTCGGCACCGGCCCGTTCGAATTCGTCGCCTATCAGAAGGATGCGGTCATCCGCTATCGGGCGCATGACGAGTATTTTCACGGCAAGGCGCCGATCGACAATCTCGTCTTCGCGATCACGCCCGACGCGTCCGTGCGTTACCAGAAGCTCAAGGCGGGCGAGTGCCACGTGATGCCCTATCCGAACCCCGCGGATCTCGACGCGATGGAGTCCGATCCGGCCGTCAACCTGATGCATCAGGAAGGGCTCAATGTCGGCTATCTGGGCTATAACACCCGGATGCCCCCCTTCGACAATCCGAAGGTGCGCAAGGCGCTGAACATGGCGATCAACAAGGACGCCATCATCGACGTCGTGTTCCAGGGGGCAGGGACCAAGGCGAAGAACCCGATCCCGCCGACCATGTGGTCCTACAACGACGCGGTGGTGGACGATCCCTACGATCCAGAGGCCGCGAAAAAAATGCTGGACGACGAGGGCGTCACGGACCTCTCGATGAAGATCTGGGCGATGCCGGTGCAGCGGCCCTACAACCCGAACGCGCGCCGCATGGCCGAGATGATGCAGGCCGATTTCGCAAAGGTCGGCGTCAAGGCCGAGATCGTCTCGTATGAATGGGGCGAGTATCTGGAACGCTCGAAGGCTCTGGACCGTGATGGTGCGATCCTGATGGGCTGGACCGGAGATAACGGCGACCCGGACAACTTCCTGGCCGTGCTCTTGGGCTGCGACGCCGTCGGCGGCGCGAACCGGGCGCAATGGTGCTATCAGCCGTTCGACGAGCTGATCCAGAAGGCGAAGGTCGTGTCCGACAAGGCCGAGCGGACCAAGCTCTATGAAGAGGCGCAGGTTGTCTTCAAGGAACAGGCGCCCTGGGCGACCATCGCCCATTCGGTCGTGTTCGAGCCGATCAGCCCCAAGGTGCAGGACTACAAGATCGACCCTCTGGGCGGGCACATCTTCTATGGCGTGAGCCTCTCCGAATAAGGCATGATCGGGGATGCGGCGCGAAAGCCGCCGCGTCCCCTTCCGCTCGATAAGGCAGGATCGCCATGCTGTCCTTCCTCGTTCGCAGGCTTCTGACCTTCGTGCCCACCTTCTTCGGGGTCACGGTCATCGCCTTTGCGTTCATCCGGCTGCTGCCCGGCGATCCGATTGCCCTGCTTGCGGGCGAACGCGGCGTCTCGCCCGAGCGCCATGCCGAGCTTGCCAGGCAGTTCGGATTCGACCAGCCGCTCTGGCGCCAGTATCTCGACTATCTCTGGGGCATCCTGCACGGCGATCTCGGGATTTCCTTCGTGACCAAGAAGCCGGTCCTGACCGAGTTCTTTACGCTCTTTCCCGCCACGCTGGAGCTGTCGCTGTGCGCCATCCTGCTGGCTGTCCTCGTCGGAATACCGGCCGGTGTCATTGCCGCCGTCAACCGCGGCAAGTTCTTCGACCAGGCGCTGATGACCACGGCTCTCGTCGGCTATTCCATGCCGATCTTCTGGTGGGCGCTGCTTCTGATCATCGTGTTCTCGTCGGGCCTGCACTGGACGCCGGTATCGGGACGGATTTCGCTGATGTATTTCTTCCCGACACCGACCGGGTTCATGCTGATCGACAGTCTGCTTTCGGGAGAAAAGGGGGCCTTCGCCTCGGCGGTCAGTCATCTGATCCTGCCGACCGTTGTGCTTGCCACCATTCCGCTGGCCGTCATTGCGCGGCAGACCCGGTCGGCGATGCTGGAGGTCCTGAGCGAGGATTACGTCCGCACCGCGCGCGCCAAGGGCCTTTCGCCCTTCCGGGTGAACGGGATCCATGCGCTTCGAAACGCCCTCATTCCGGTCGTGACCGTGATCGGCCTGTCGGTCGGCACCCTGCTTGCCGGGGCGATCCTGACCGAGACGATCTTCTCCTGGCCCGGGATCGGCAAGTGGATGGTCGATTCGATCTTCCGCCGCGACTATCAGGCGGTGCAGGGCGGGCTGCTGCTGATCGCGGCGATCGTCATGATCGTCAACCTCACCGTCGATGTGCTGTACGGGCTCATCAACCCGCGGATCCGGAAAGGGTAGGGGATGACCGATCAGATCGCCGAAGTCCCGGTCACCGCCACCGCCCCGCCGGGGCCGTTGAAGGAATTCTGGTCCTCGTTCCGCGAGAACCGCGGCGCGGTCTTCGGCCTGGCGATCTTCTTGATCTTCCTGTTCGTCGCCATCTTTGCACCGCTGATCGCGCCCTACGCACCCGACCAGCAGTTTCGCGAGCACCTTCTGCAGCCGCCGGCCTGGCAGGCGGGCGGCAGTTGGGAATTCCCGCTGGGCACCGACCCCCTGGGCCGCGACATGCTTTCGCGGCTGCTCAACGGCGCGCGCTATTCGTTCTTCATCGGCGTCGTGGTCGTTGGCATCGGTGCCTTCTTCGGCATCCTGATCGGCGTGATCGCCGGCTTTGCGCCGAAATGGGCCGACACGCTGATCATGCGGATCATGGACATCGTGCTGGCCTTCCCCAGCCTGCTCCTGGCTCTGGTGCTGGTGGCGATCCTCGGGCCGTCCCTGATCAACGCGATGATCGCCATCGCAATTGTGCTCCAGCCGCATTTCGTGCGCCTGACCCGCGCCGCGGTGCTGACCGAGAAGAACCGCGACTACGTCACCGCCGCCCGCGTTGCAGGAGGCGGGCCGATCAGGATCATGTTCCGCACCGTGCTGCCGAACTGCCTGTCGCCGATCATCGTGCAGGCGGCGCTGAGTTTTTCGACCGCCGTCCTTGATGCGGCGGCGCTCGGCTTTCTCGGCATGGGGGCGCAGCCGCCGACGCCGGAATGGGGGACGATGCTGGCCGAGGCGCGGGAATTCATCCTGCGTGCGTGGTGGGTGGTGACACTGCCGGGTCTCTGCATCCTGATCACGGTCCTGGCGATCAATCTGATGGGCGACGGGCTGCGCGACGCCCTCGATCCCAAGCTGAAGCGGGGCTGATCATGGCGCTTCTGGAGATCCGCAACCTGTCGGTCGACTTCGCCACGGCGGGCGGGGTGCTCCATGCGGTGGACGGCGTGGATGTGACGCTGGACGCCGGCGACCTGATGGCCATCGTGGGCGAATCGGGCTCCGGAAAGTCGGTCTCCATGCTGGCAATGATGGGACTTCTGCCCTGGACCGCGACGGTACGGGCCGATGCACTGCATTTCGACGGCAAGGACCTTCTGACGCTCTCCGCCCGCGCACGCCGCTCGATCATCGGCAAGGACATCTCGATGATCTTCCAGGAGCCGATGTCGAGCCTCAACCCGTGCTTCACCATCGGCTTCCAGATCAAGGAAAGCCTGCGCTTCCACACGTCTCTCGACCGCCGGGCGCGGCATGCGCGCGCTGTCGAACTTCTCGAAAAGGTTGGCATCCCGGCGCCCGAGCAGAGGTTGAAGGCGTTTCCACACCAGCTTTCGGGCGGGATGAGCCAGCGGGCGATGATCGCCATGGCCCTTGCCTGCACGCCGAAGCTCTTGATCGCCGACGAGCCGACGACGGCGCTTGACGTCACCATCCAGGCGCAGATCCTCGAGCTTCTCACCGAATTGCAGCGCACCACCGGAATGGCGCTGATCCTGATCACTCACGACATGGGCGTGGTCGCCGAGACGGTGAAGCGGGTCAGTGTCCAGTATGCGGGACAGAAGGTCGAAGAGCAGCCGGTCGAGGGGCTCTTCGCCGATCCACACCATCCCTATACCGCAGCCCTGCTTGCCGCCCTTCCCGAACGGGCGACCGACCGCCACCTGCCAACTATCCGCGGCGTGGTCCCCGGCCAGTACGACCGACCCCAGGGGTGCCTGTTCTCGCCGCGCTGCAAGTATGCCGATGCCCGCTGTCGGGCCGTCCGGCCCGTGCCTGCGGACGCGGAGATGGGAGGCGCGCTCTGCCACTATCCGCTGCTCGGCGGGGTGCCGCAGCACCGGGAGGCGTCGGCATGAGCGACCCGGTGCTGATCGCCCGCGAACTTACCCGGCACTACCAGATCAAGGGCGGGGCGTTTTCCAAGGATGCGACCGTCCGCGCAGTGAACGGAGCGAGCTTCGAGTTGCATCCGGGCCGCACGCTTGCCGTCGTCGGCGAATCGGGATGCGGCAAGTCCACGCTGGCCCGCATGGTCACGATGATCGAACCACCCACATCGGGCGAGCTGATCATCGGCGACCGGCCCATCGGCGACACCGGTGCAGCCGGCGACCGGGCGTTGCGGGCCATGGTGCAGATCGTCTTCCAGGACCCCTATGGATCGCTCAACCCGCGTCAGACGATCGGCCAGACGCTTATGGAGCCTCTGAAGCTGAACCGGCCGGATATCGGCGCTGCGGAACGCGAGAACCGTGCCCGCGAGATGCTGGGCTTCGTGGGCCTTCGCCCTGAGCATTTCGAGCGCTATCCGCACATGTTTTCGGGCGGACAGCGGCAGCGGGTGGCGGTGGCGCGCGCGCTGATGCTCGACCCGAAGATCCTCGTTCTCGACGAGCCCGTCTCGGCGCTGGACCTGTCGATTCAGAGCCAGATCCTCAATCTTCTCGTGGATCTGCAGGATCGTCTGGGGCTCGCCTACCTCTTCATCAGCCACGACCTGTCCGTGGTGCGCCACGTCGCCGACGAGGTGATGGTGATGTATCTCGGCCGCTCGGTGGAGCATGGCAGCAAGGACGATCTCTTCGACCATCCCATGCATCCCTATACCCGCGCACTCCTGTCCGCGACGCCATCGGCGGATCCGCTCCGCCACCGCCAGCGCATCCGTCTGGCCGGAGAAGTTCCGTCGCCGCTCAACGTGCCGCCAGGCTGTCCCTTCAATCCGCGCTGCTGGCGTGCGACTGACGCCTGCAAGGCTGCCTTTCCGCCGGTCGTCGGTAATTCCGGCCACCGCGCAGCCTGCCTGCATCCGCTGGCCGTGGGCGAGAAGGTCTGACGGATATTTCGCATTTGGTCGACGCCGTCGGGCGGTAGGGCGACGTTCTGCGCCGGCTCGGGTTGCAGCGCGGCTTGCGCACGGCTGAACGGGTGTCGGCATGGTTCGCCGTCGCCGAACCCTTGGAGCTTCGTGTCGTGGCCAGATCGGTTCGGTCGATCCTAGCCGCTGCCTGCGCCGGTCACCACCGCGACGCCCTTGATCTGGGCGAAGACCGTCTGTCCGGTCGACAGGCCCAGCGTTTCCCAGGACCGCCGTGTCACCCGGACGAGAAGCCGTGCGCCCCGGCCGTTCTCGCCGAGCGCGACGACAGCCATGACCTGATAGGGGTCCTGCGCCGCGAACCCGACGATACGAGCGGACAAGACGTTGAGGATGGTAGTTTCGGCGGTGGGCTGCCGCGCCAGGCTCACGTCCGAAGCGGTGACACGGATCCGAAGCGGCGTACCGATCTCTCCGAATCGGCCGGGCACCATCAGGTCGGCGCCGTTCAGGCGCAGAACGGTCAGTCCGTAGGCCTCGTCGTGTCCCGCAACCGCCGCGCGCAGCGTCACCCCGGCCTCGGGCAGACGCGCGATGGGCAGGGCCGGATCGGATTGCAGCGCGTCGAGCGGACCGGCCGCATCGACCCGCCCGGCCCGCATCAGCACAAGATGGTCGGCGAGACGCTCGACTTCGGCAAGGTCGTGGCTGACATAGACGACCGGAATCGCAAGCTGGTCCCGAAGCCGTTCCAGATAGGGCAGGATCTCGTCGCGGCTGGCACGGTCAAGTGCCGATAGCGGTTCGTCCATGAGCAGGAGCCGCGGCTGCGCAAGCAGGGCGCGCCCGATCGCCACGCGCTGACGTTCGCCGCCCGACAGGTTGGCTGGCGTTCGGTCGAGCAAGCGGTCGAGCCCCAGAAGCCCGGCCACCTCGTCAAATTGCAGCTTCTCCTCGCGGCCCGAAGCGAGTGCGCGGGTCCGGCCGTAGTCGAGATTGCCGCGAACCGTGAGGTGGGCGAAGAGGCTCGCCTCCTGGAAGACGTAGCCGATCGGCCGGGTGTGCGCGGGCCGGAAGTGGGCCGCGTCCTGCCAGGTCTCTCCGGCAAAGGCGAGGTGCCCGTCCCGGATCCGGTGAAGCCCGGCGATGCAGCGCAGCACCGTGGTCTTGCCGCAGCCGGACGGTCCGAACAAGGCGGTCACGCCGATTGCCGGTGCGGAAAAAACGACGTCGAGGCGGAAATCGCCGACCGGTCCGGCGAACCGGGCCGAGATCCCGTTCTCTGGCGTCATGGACGCTGTTCCCGTGACCGCCGCTCGATGAGCGAGACGGCAAGGATGACCGCAAACGCGAAGACGACCATGCCGCCCGCGAGCAGATGGGCCTGCCGCCATTGCAGGGTCTCGACCATCTCGAGAACGGCAATGGACAGGACCTGTGTCTTGCCCGGAATATTGCCGCCAATCATCAGCACGACGCCGAACTCGCCGACCGTATGCGCGAAGCCGAGGACTGCTGCGGTCAGAAGACCTGGCCGCGCCAACGGAATCGCAACGGTCAGGAAGCGGTCTAGGGGCGAGGCGCCGAGCGTCGCGGCCACGTCAAGCGGGCGGTCGCCAATCGCTTCGAAGGCATTCCGGATCGGCTGGACAACGAAGGGCAGGGAAAAGACCACCGATCCGATGACGAGACCGGCAAACGTGAAGGCCAGCGACCGCGCGCCCCATGCTGCCGCAAGCACGCCGCCGGGCCCGTTCGGTCCAAGCGCGATCAGCAGGTAGAACCCGAGAACCGTCGGCGGCAGCACGAGAGGCAGAGCCACGAGCGCCGCCACCGCCTCCTTCCACCACACCCTGGACCGTGCCAGCCACCAGGCCAGCGGCGTTCCCAGCACCAGCAGGACAGCGGTCGAAACCGCGGCAAGCTTGAGCGTGAGGAGAACCGGCGTCCAGATCATCGGTCCCGCGTCAGGGCTCGACCGCGTAGCCGTAGCTTTCGACGATCTCTCGGGCTTTCGGCGTCTTCAGGAATTCAAGGAACGCAACCGCGGCCGGGTTATCCGCCCCATGTGTCAAGAGAACTGCGTCCTGACGGATCGGATCGTAGAGCGACGGATCGACGATCCAGGCCGATCCGCCCCTCTCGCCCAGTTGTGCCCCGGCGACGAAGCCGATCTCGGCATTGCCGGTCGCCACGAACTGGAAGGTCTGGGTGATCGAACTGCCTTCGACGATCTTCGGGGCAAGCAAGTCATAGACTTTGAGGTTCTGCATGGCCTGAACCGCCGCGGCACCGTAAGGCGCGGCGTCCGGGTTGGCGATGGCGATCCGCGTCAGCTTCGGATCCAAAAGCGTTTCTTTCCCGGTGACCTGTCCTGTCTCGGCGCTCCACAGCACGAGCTGGCCGATTGCGTAGGTGAATTCGGTGTCCGGGACGCCGAATCCTTCGGTCGCGGCCATCGCCGGGCGCTTCCTGTCGGCCGCAAGGAAGACGTCGAAGGGCGCCGCCTGGCTGATCTGGGTATAGAGTTGCCCGGTGGAGCCGAAGCTCAGAACCGCGTCATGGCCGGTCTCGGCCTTGAACGCTTCCGCAACGGCTTTGGCCGCATCGGTGAAATTGGCAGCTACGGCAATCTGCGTGGTCTCGGCCCCGGCAGAGCTGACGGCGAACGCGGCGATAATGACAGCAAGACAGCGGTGCATCATGATCCCGGCTCAATCGACGGCAAGAATGATGAAGGGGGCCTTGATCAACGCGGCCGCCGGCTTGCCGACTTCGAGCGCGAGGTCGGCGAGCGCCTCCATGGTGATGATGCTGGTCAAAGTCTTGCCGCCGCCGATATCGAGGCTGACCTCGGCATTCACCGCACCCTTCTCGATCCGGGACACGCTGCCCTCGATGCGATTCCGCACCGACGTCTTCCGCCCTTCGTCGGCCTCGGTGAGGATGACGAAGGGCGCCTTGAAGAGCGCCGTGACGGGTTTTCCAACTGCAAGATCCAGATCCTTGACGCTTTCGCGGGTGATGATCGCCGCGAGGGTCACGCCATCCGTTACGTCGACCTTCACTTCCGCGTTGACGGCGCCGTCACGGATTTCGGAAACGGTGCCCCTGAGGGCGTTTCGTGCACTTGTCCGCATATGAATACTCCAGATCATGTCAGTTGCCGTAAGTCCGCTTCCCCCCAGATCGGCCCCGATGCGGTCGAAACTTCGGGCGATGTCGTCCTGAAGCCGGTGAAATGCGGTGATCAACCGCCGCCCGTCTTCGGTTAATGCGGCCCCGCCGCCGCTTCGCCCTCCCGGTCTTGCGTCGACCAGCGGGCGGCCAACCAGATTGTTCATTGCGGCCACGGCATCCCATGCCGCCTTGTAGGACAATCCAACTGCCCGCGCCGCGCCCGAGATGCTACCTTCCCGCCCGACCGCTTCGAGCAGCCGAATCCGTTCGCGCCCGACCGGCGCGGCATTCGGTGCGGAAAGCAAGACTTCGGGTTCGATGGGCATCAGCGACTCGGGCGATGGTGGCGCTATATCGTCGCACTATATAGCGGAATGCTGCAAGTGCAGCAGACATTCCGCCGCAGGCGAGAGCGCGGTTCCTGTCGGCAACATCCGTGACATGCACCGGATGATCGCCCGGGTCCGCAGGTTTTTACAGTCACGGCATCTGGACTTCGACTACAGGTGGTGTTTTCGTCTGCATCATTGCCGTCATGTACTCAGTTCCGATTTTCGGCGGCTCTTGGTGGACGCATGGGTTGCTTGACGGTTTCTCGCTCCTCGGTGCACGGAATGCTCCGGCCCCCATTCCGGGTTGGGCCAGTGGACTGCGGATCCGCGGCCGGGCACAGCCGGAGGAGCAGCGTCCCCGCATCTCGCCGTATCCCGCTGGTTTGGGGAGTTCGATCGATGCCAGTGCCTTCCACCCCCGATGTCCGCAAATGGACGCGGGCCCTCGTGTTGCCACCCATCCGGTCGGACAGAGGTCTTCGAACATGAGCGGCACCGTCCTGGTCACAGGCGGAGCGGGCTATATCGGTTCGCATGCCTGCAAGGCGCTGGCCGCCGCCGGATACACGCCGGTCACCTACGACAATCTGTGCATCGGCAATCGCTGGGCCGTACGCTGGGGTCCGCTCGAGATCGGCGATATCCGGGACAGCGCACAACTTGCATCGGTCATGAATCGGCACCGCCCCGTTGGCGTCATGCATTTCGCGGCGCTCACCCTTGTCGGCGAGTCGATGAGCGAGCCCGGGCTCTATTACCGCGTGAATGTCGGCGGCGCGCAGACCGTGATGGACGCGGCTCTGGCAGCCGGCATCCGCGCTTTCGTGTTTTCCTCGACCTGCGCGGTCTACGGCACGCCGCCGAAGCTGCCGATCACCGAAGCGACGCCGAAGACGCCGATCAATCCGTACGGCGCCTCGAAACTGATGGTTGAGCGGATTCTCGAAGACTACGACGTCGCGCACGGCTTCCGGTCCGCGGCATTGCGCTATTTCAACGCTGCCGGAGCGGATCCGGAAACCGAGATCGGCGAAGCGCGCGCGGTGGAGTCGCATCTGCTTCCGCTTGCGATGGATGCGCTTCTGGGGCGGAGGCCACCGCTGAACGTGCTCGGCACCGATTACCCGACCCCCGATGGCACGGCGATCCGCGACTACATCCATGTCAGCGATCTGGCGGGCGCCCATGTCCGGGCGCTGGAGCGTCTTCTCGACGGGGCGCCGTCGTTTGCCTGCAATCTCGGCACCGGGTCGGGCCATTCGATCCGCGAAGTGCTCGACACGATCGCACGTGTCGCGGGGCGGGAAGTCCCGCACAAGTACGCGGCCCGCCGGCCCGGCGATGCGACGGAACTCGTTGCCGACACGGCCCTGTCGCGGCAGCTCTTCGGAGAAGGGCTGACACCGCGCTCGGACCTCGACACGATCGTTTCAACGGCCCTCGCATGGCACCGGAGCGACCTTTACGCGCGGTTCTGGGGCTAGGGCGAACACCTCCCGCAGCCAGAAAGTGGGGGCCTCTGCAGGCTGACCCCATCGTCCCTCTGCCCGGCACCACAGCGCATGACCGTCAGGAGGCGCCGGGCCGGCCCGTCAGTTGCCGTATGTCCGGGGACCGCCAGCTTACAAGGTACAGCAGGATCGCGAGCGTCGCCGAAGCCGCAGCGATGAAGAACGGCAGGCGGATATTGACGTCCATGAGCCCGCCGCCGGCCAGCGACATCACGCCGCCGGCGAGGCAGAAGACAGCGATTGTCACGCCCATCACCCAGCCCTGGTCGTCCGCCCCGACCGCGCCGGAAAAGACGCCGATGATCGTCGGGTAGGCAACGCCGAAGAACAGGTAGAAGAAGAAGACCGGCACGAATGTCGCGATCGCCACTTGCAGCGACACGAAGGCCAGCGAGCAGCCGACCATGATCAGCAGGCATGCCAGAACGATCAGACGCTTGGCGACGTGCGCCTGAACCGGACCGATGAGGAGGGTCCCGGAAATCGCGATCGCCAGTCCGATCACCATCATGACGGCGCTGCCGCCCATGACGCCGAAGCCGAAGGCGGATGCCAGATAATTGTCGACGAACACGTAGAAGGTGACGTTGGCGATCATGAAGAAGATGTAGACCGGCATCAATCTGAGCACGATAGGGTGGTTGCGCACCTGCCAGAGACTGTCGATCACGTCGAGCGGGCGGAACACGAAGGGCCGGCGTTCGGTGCGCATGTCGTGGAAGAAGAAGATCACCAGCACCATCGTGAGCGCCACCAGCCCGAGAGCGGCATAGAGCGGCAAGCTGTAGCTGGCGATGGGGCCGATCAGGTTCTTGTCGGTAAGGATCCCGCCAATGATCGGCCCGCCGACCAGACCGATGCTGACCCCGGTCAGGATCAGGCCCATGTTCCGGTCCCGCTCGGCAGGGTTGCGGCTGCCATCGACCATGGCTGCCTGCGCAATCGGCTGATTGCCGGCGGTGAACCCGGTAACGGCGCGGCCGAGGATCAGGAGCCACAGGCTGTTCATCGTCAGCGCCGCAATCGACAGCGCATAGCCGACCAGGGCGCCGCCAAGACAGATCAGAAGCGCCTTCTTGCGTCCGATCGCATCCGAAAGCTTGGCGATGTAGACGACGCCGAGAAACCAGGCGAGGAAGAACATCCCGATCACCAGACCGTAATCGAAATGGCGATCGTTCATCGACGTCGCTTCGGGAAGAAACCCTGCCGTCGGCTCCATGATCAGTCCGTTGATGATCGGGAAGACCAGGCCTTGGCCGATCAGGTCCACGAAGACGACGAGCATGAGCGTGAACTTGGTGACCGGGGTCAGCACGGCTTACCTCTCTGTCGCGTCAGGCCGAGTGCCGCTTCGCGAGGGCGGCGGTACCTCGGGTTGCGCGGATCGGAGCCTGCGTACGCCGCAGCACATGCGGCGTGATGCGGATCCGGTGCCGCCATAGGTCGCAATCCTGCACTGGTTCACTCTGCTTCGGCGGTGGCAAGGCGCCGGCGATACTCGTCCTCCATGCTTTCGATATGCGCCAGGACGGACTCGAGCGCCTCGCGCTGGGATTCATCCTGACCCTCGTCGGTCCACTGGGCGAACTCCTCGCGCAGGATCTCAAGCACGTCGCAGGCGCCTCTCAGCTGCTCTGCCTCGTTCGTGTCTGCGTCGACTGTCATCGGTCTCCCCCTCAAAGCCCGCGCATCGCGGGGTCCCTGATCCGATGCAACCCGACAGCGGCGCACCTGGCAAGCGTTTGCGACAGGTCAGCACCTCCCAAGGCTCCGGAACGCGCCGGGAGCCCCTCAAAACAAGTGCGAAATCTGCGTAATGCACAGCGTCTTGAAATTGATCAATCGTTTGATTAAAAGAATCGCGAGGAGGGCGACATGCGTGAATCACTGGACCACGGCGCCGCTGACGATACCCGCAGACGACTCGTGTCGGCGGCGCTGAAGCAGTTTGGCCGCCATGGCTTCACGGCGACCTCGACGCGCGCCCTTGCTGCCGAGGCGGGGACGAACATCGCCTCCATCGCCTACCATTTCGGCTCGAAGGCCGGGCTTTACCGCGCCTGCGGCGAACACGTGGCAGCCGCAATCACGGAGACAGTGGGCGCGCCGCGCGACCATGCCGGCTGCTCGCCCGCAGAGGCGGCCGAGCTTCTGGAGCGGATGATGCGCGCCATGGTCGGCTTCCTGTGCACGTCTCCCGCGGCCGACACGCTGGTTGCCTTCCTCCTGCGCGAAATGGCTGAACAGGGTGCGGCTCTCGACACCATCTATGGCAGTCTGATCGAGCCCAAGCACCGCGAACTCAGCGTACTCTGGGGGGCCGCGACCGGTCGGGACGCCGAAAGCGAAGCCGTGCGTCTCGCTGTCTTCGCGATGATCGGTCAGGTGGTCTATTTCCGCATCGGCAGACCCGTCGTGCAACGGAGGATGGGCTGGGACGACATCGGTCCGGCCGAGGCCGCGCGGATCGCCGACATTCTTGCGCGTAATCTGCGTGCCGCCATCAAAGGCCAGCGTCTATGATCGGATTCCTCTGCTCTCTTCCCGGCGCTGCGGCGCTGATCGCGGCCTGCGCCGTGCCGCCGCCGTTCGCCACCGGTTATGTCGAAGGCGAATATGCCCTCGTCGCACCGGTCGAAGTCGCACAGATCGACGAGATCATGGTGGATCGGGGCACGCGGGTGAAACCCGGACAGCCGCTGGCGCGCATGGAATCCCAGGACGCCGAGATCGCGCTGGCCCAGGCGGACGCGGCGCTGGCTCAGGCCAGGAGCCGCCTTGCGGATCTGCGGGAAGGCAAGCGCCCGGAAGAGATCGGCGTGATCGAGGCGACCCTTGCTTCTGCCAAGGCCCAGGCGGACGAAGCCGACCGGGCGATGAAGCGTCTGGTCAGCCTGGCCGACCGTGGCGCCGCGACGCGGGCGGACAGCGATGACGCGGTGACGGCCGCCGAGGTCGCACATGCCCGCGTGGCGGAGGCCGAGGCCCAGTTGGCCGTGGCCCGCCTGCCGGCGCGCCCCGACGAAATCGACGCTGCCGAAGCGAGCGTCGCCGAAGCCAAGGCGGCCCGCGACAGCGCGGCGTGGAAGCTCGACCAGCGCCACATCGCTGCGCCATCCGGCGGGACCATCTACGACGTGATCCGGCATGCCGGCGAGATTGCCGGGCCCTCGGCGCCGGTTCTGTCGCTGCTGCCGGACGGCGCGGTGAAGCTGCGCCTCTATGTTCCCGAGACCGCGATCTCGAACATCGCCCCCGGAAGCCGCCTTGAAGTGCATTGCGACGGCTGCCCCGACGGGTTGAGCGCACGCGTGATCTACATCGCGGACGGGCCCGAATTCACCCCGCCAGTGATCTATTCCCTCGAGAACCGCCAGAAGCTCGTCTACCTGATCGAGGCGCGGCCCGAGGACACTCTCTGGCTGAAGCCTGGCCAGATCGTCGATGTCGCCCTGCCGGATGACGGCAAATGAACGACCCCGCGATCGCGGTCGAAGGGCTGACCAAGCGCTTCGGCAGCAAGACGGTTGTCGATGACGTGTCGCTGTCCGTCGCCCGGGGAGAGATCGCCGGGTTTCTCGGCCCGAACGGGTCCGGAAAGACCACGACGATCCGGATGATGTGCGGACTTCTTACCCCCGATGCGGGCCGGGGCCGGGTGCTGGGCCACGACATCCTGACGGAGGGCCGGGCGATCAAGCTCAGGGTCGGCTACATGACCCAGCGGTTTTCCTTCTACGAGGATCTGACGATCGAGGAGAATCTCGACTTCGTCGCCGGCCTCTACGGTCTGCGCAACCGGCGTCGGGTGGTGATGGAGACGCTCGAAGACCTCGGGCTTGCGACACGCCGGCATCAGCTGGCGGGCGCGCTGTCCGGCGGCTGGAAGCAGCGGCTTGCGCTGGCCGCGTGCCTGATGCACCGGCCCGACCTTCTGCTTCTGGACGAACCCACGGCCGGGGTGGACCCGAAAGCCCGCCGCGAGTTCTGGGACGAGATCCATGCGCGGGCCGCAGACGGGCTCACCGTGCTCGTCTCCACCCACTACATGGACGAGGCCGAGCGCTGCCACCGGATCAACTACATCGCCTACGGGAAACTGGTGGCCTCCGGCACCGTGGCCGAGGTGGTCCGCAATGCCGGGCTGACCACGATGCTCGTGACCGGTGCCCGGACCGCCGAAGCCGCGGCGCGACTGAAGGGCGCCCCCGGCGTGGAGCAGATCGCCCCGTTCGGCAACACGCTTCATGTCGTCGGCCGGGACGGCGCCGCGCTGGGGCGGACGGTCGCGGACGTTGCGGCCGGAACCGGCACCCATGCCGAGCCGGCGGAAACAAGCCTCGAAGACGTGTTCATTCGCCTGATGGGCACATCGGAGGACAACATGCGATGACCCGCATCCTGTCCCTCGGACGGCTCTGGACGCTTCTCGTCAAGGAAACCATCCAGATGCGCCGCGACCGGCTGACCTTCGCCATGATGCTGGGAATTCCGCTGATCCAGCTCATGCTGTTCGGATTCGCGATCAACCTCGATCCCAAGCACCTGCCAGCGGCCCTTGTGGCCCCGACCCAGGACCGGTTCACCCGCGCCATGGTCACGGCTCTGGAACTGACCGGCTACTACCGCTTCATCGCGCCCGACGCGACCGCCGCCGAAGCGGAAACGATGATCCAGCGCGGCGACGTGTCGTTCGTCGTCACCGTGCCATCGGACTTCGGCCGCCGAGTCGAACGAGGGGATCATCCCCAGATCCTGATCGAAGCCGACGCCACCGATCCCGCCGTGGCGTCGGGCGCGATCTCGACGCTTGGCACCGTGGCGAGCGAGGCATTGAGCCGCGAAACCGGCGACGAGGCCGACCGCGAGGCCGCGGCCGGTCAGGCGCTTTCGGTGGTGGTCCATCGCCGCTACAACCCGGAAGGCATCACCCAATACAACATCGTGCCCGGCCTTCTCGGCGTCATCCTGCAATTGACGATGGTGATGATGACCGCGATGGCGCTGACGCGCGAGACCGAGCGCGGCACGATGGAAAACCTGCTGTCGATGCCGGCGACGCCGCTGGAGATCATGCTGGGCAAGGTCATGCCGTATCTGGCGGTGGGCGCGGTGCAGGTCGTCGTCGTGCTCACCGCAGCCAAGGCGGTGTTCGGCGTGCCCTTCGTCGGGTCGCTGTGGCTGCTTCTCGGCGGCGTCCTGCTCTTCGTCCTCGCATTGGTGATCCTGGGCTATCTGATCTCGACCGTGGCGCGGACGCAGATGCAGGCGATGCAACTGACCTTCTTCTTCTTCCTGCCGTCGCTGATGCTGTCGGGCTTCATGTTTCCCTTCCGGGGCATGCCCGGCTGGGCGCAGGCCCTGGGCGAGATTTTTCCGCTGACCCATTTCCTGCGGCTGATCCGGGGAGTGATGCTGAAGGGCGCGGACGCGGGAACGGTCGCGCAGCCGCTTGCGGCGCTCGCGCTCTTCGTCCTGCTGCTGGCCGCGGCGGCGCTCCTCAGGTTCCGCCGCACGCTCGATTGAGGCGCGGCGGCGCGATCACTCCACCACCGGATCGACGATCAGCTCGTACTTGATCTGAAGATCCTTGGTCCCCTCAATCGGCGTCAGTCCGCCGCCGATCTGCGCGATCCGCGCGGCAAGACCCTCGAAATCTCCGGTGCCGCTGTCCGGGACCACCACCCCGGAGCCATGGAACCCGCTCCCGTCCCAGGCTCCCGCCGACACGAACTTGAACCCGCCATTCTCGCAGCCGAGATCGGTCGCAACCTGATAGATGCCCCAGGCGCCATCGTCCCGGGGGAAGAGGTTCTCGTGTATCTGCGCGACACATCCATCCAGATCACCGCCCGACAGGGTGACGGGATATGTCACCGCGACCCCGTCCTTGGGCTGCTGATCGGCCGGTTGCTGCTCTGCCGTGCTGACCGACGCGGTCGACCGCATGGTCTGGGCGGTCACAGGCGCGACCGCGCCCGCAGCTGCAAGAACAGATATCAAGACGGCAAATTCCTCGGGTCTCATCGATTCCTCCCCGGTTCACTCCGATCACTGATGCAATCGGACACCGTTTCCAAGGCAGGCGTTCGGGCCGCGGCCCAACGCCATCCGTGACATGCATCCGGTCTGGGAGGTTTGACGGAACGCAAACCGACCGAGCCGGTGCTGCGTACGTGCAAATGATGGTTACGACGGCACTCAATCTACGCGAACCGGAGGAGGGCAACAATCACGGGGTTCGGCGCACGCGCCATTTCTGCCGGCTAAGCGTGCGAAAATTGCAGTCTCGTGCATTTCTTCTGGCGCTTTGCGCCTTCAATCACTAGATAGCCCCGGTCGGTTACCTTGGGGGGAGCCTGTCATGCTGGATGCTCTGAACCTGCGGTCCGTGCTGGCCGAACATTACGACCTTGCGCCGTCCGTCGAGGCGGCCGAGGCCACGCGCGACCTTTATGCGCGGATGGACCGCGTCGTTCCTCCTGCCGACTGGGCCGTTTACGCGCCGTACGTTCAGGCGATCAACGCGCTGAAAAAGCAGCGAAATGCCGTCATCCTCGCGCACAATTACATGACGCCCGAGATCTATCACGGCATCGCCGACGTGGTGGGCGACAGTCTGCAGCTTGCCATCGCGGCGACAAGGGTCGAAGCACAGGTGATCGTGCAGTGCGGCGTTCACTTCATGGCCGAGACCTCGAAGGTCCTGAACCCAGAGAAAACGGTGCTGATCCCCGATCCGGCGGCCGGCTGTTCTCTGGCGGAATCGATCACGCCCGAAGGCATTGCGGAGATGCGTGCGAAGTATCCGGGCGCGCCGGTCGTCTCGTACGTGAATACGACCGCGGCGGTGAAGGCGGCGTCGGATATCTGCTGCACCTCGGCCAACGCATTGCAGATCGTGGATGCGATGGAGGGCGACACCGTCATCATGACGCCCGACCGCTATCTCGCGCAGAACGTCGCTAAGCTGTCGAAGAAGAAGGTCGTCTGGTGGGACGGGTCGTGCATCGTCCACGAACTCTACACGGCCGAGGATCTGCGCGCCTATCGCGAGCATGATCCCGAGGTGAAGATCATTGCCCACCCCGAATGCACGCCGGACGTCGTGGCCGAAGCGGATTACACCGGCTCGACCAGCGGCATTGTCGACTGGGTGCATCGGCACAAGCCGAAGAAGGCGATGCTGGTCACCGAATGCTCGATGGCGGCCAATATCGCCGACGAACTGCCCGAGGTCGAGTTCGCCAAGCCGTGCAACATGTGCCCGTACATGAAGAAGATCACGCTCGAGAAGATCCTCTTTGCGCTCCACACCATGAGCGGCGAGGTCGAAGTCGATCCCGCGATCGCCGGAAAGGCACGGGTCGCGGTCGAGCGCATGATCGACCTCAGCCGATCGCTGGCGCGGTGAGCCATGGCGCGCGGCACCTGACGTGACCCGCACGATAGCGACGGACCGCATCGTCATCGTCGGTGCGGGGCTCGGGGCGCTGTCCGCCGCCCTCAGGCTCGCCCCGCGCGGCGTGGTGATGATCTCGCCCGAACGGCTGGGCGAGGGGGCGAGTTCTGCCTGGGCGCAGGGCGGCGTCGCGGCGGCGATGTCGGCGGGCGACAGTCCGGCGGCGCATGCGGACGATACGCTGAGGGCAGGGGCGGGGACGGTGGATCCGCTGGTTGCGGACTTCGTGACCGGCGAGGCACCGGACCGGATTCGCGACCTGACCCGGCTTGGAACGCCATTCGACCGCGATGCCAGCGGGAACTACGTCCTCAGCCGCGAGGCCGCCCACCGCTTCGCGCGGGTCGTCCGTGTCCAGGGGGACCAGGCCGGCCGGCGGATCATGGAGACGCTGATCGCTGCGGTGCGCCGGACGCCGTCGATCCAGGTCGTTGAAGGGGTGATGGCGTCGGGTCTTGAGACCGGAACCGGCGGAGTCACCGGTGTCCGGATCGAGGCGGCGGGCGAAACTTCGTCGGCGCCGGTGGTGCTTCGTGGCGCCGCCTATCTGCTGGCCGGAGGCGGCTCCTGCGGCCTCTACGCGCTGACGACCAACCCGCCGCGGATCCGGGGCGAAGTGATCGGCATGGCCGCGCGGGCAGGCGCGACGATCGCAGATGCGGAGTTCGTGCAGTTCCATCCGACCGCCATCGACGTGGGGCTGGATCCGGCCCCGCTGGCCACAGAGGCGCTGCGCGGTGAAGGCGCGACCCTCATCAACCGGCTGGGCGAGCGGTTCATGTCCGGGCTGCATCCCGATGCCGAGCTGGCGCCGCGCGACGTGGTGGCGCGGGCGATCTTCGATCAGACACGGCGCGGAAACCGGCCGATGCTCGACACGCGCGCTGCGCTCGGCGACGAGGTGGCCAGCCGGTTTCCCGCTGTCGCCCAGGCCTGCGTCCGCGCGGGGATCGACCCGGTGACGCAACCGATCCCGGTGGCGGCGGCGGCACATTACCATATGGGCGGCATCGCCACCGGACCGGACGGCCGCGCCAGCCTCGGCAATCTCTGGGTCTGCGGCGAAGCGTCATCGACCGGTCTGCACGGCGCCAATCGCCTGGCGTCGAACGGACTTCTGGAGGCGCTGGTCTATGCACGGACCTGTGCAGACGGCATCGCCGCCGCACTGGGCACCGCGGCGCCCGCGGCGGCCGAAATCGTCCCAGAGTTCGCCGCCGGCGGACGGCACCCGGACCCGGAAGCGGTGAACCAGCTGCGCCGCACGATGACAGCAGATGTCGGCGTCGTCCGCAACGCCGCGGGCCTCAGACGCGCACTGCGAACGATTGCGGCTCTGGAAGCGGAGCATGCAGAGTGTCCCGCCTTTCTCAACATGACCGCGACCGCCACCCTGATCGCCGCGGCAGCGCTGATGCGCGAGGAATCCCGTGGCGGGCATTTCCGCGAGGACTTTCCCGAGCCGCGGCCCGAGCTGGCCCGCCGCAGCCGGCTGACCCTGGCCGACGCTCTGGCGCTGCGGGGCGAGCTGATGGACGAGGATGCATGACCGACGGCTCCGCGGCACTGCCCGATCTGATGCTGGAACCTCTCGTGCGCTCGGCGCTTGCCGAGGATCTGGGCCATTGGGGCGACATCACGACCCGGACGGTCGTCCCCGAAGACACCCACGCGGAAGCCTGGATCGTCGCCCGTGAGGACGGCGTTGTGTCGGGGATGCAGATCGCCCGGCTCGCCTTTCGCCTCGTCGATCCGGCGATCACCGTGGAAACGGTAATCGCCGACGGCCAGCCTTGCGCAAAGGGCAAGACGCTGATGGCCCTGTCGGGGTCTGCCGCCGCAATTCTGACCGCCGAACGGGTGGCACTGAACTTTGCCGGACGGCTTTCGGGAATTGCCACCCTGACGGCCGCCTATGTGGCTGAAACCCGTGGCACGGCCGCGCGGATCACCTGCACGCGAAAGACCACGCCTGGGCTGCGGCTGGTCGAGAAGATGGCGGTCCACCATGGCGGCGGTTTCAACCATCGCTTCGGGCTTTCGGACGCGATCCTGATCAAGGACAACCATATCGCGGCAGCAGGGGGCGTGCGGCCCGCCCTTGCCGCCTGCAAGGCGCGCGCCTCCCACATGGTTCGGGTCGAGATCGAGGTCGACCGGCTGGATCAGCTTGCCGAGGTCCTCGAGGAGGGCGGGGCCGATGTCGTTTTGCTCGACAACATGGATACCGCCATGCTGAGCGAAGCAGTCGCGATGGTGGGCGGTCGACTGGTGACCGAGGCTTCGGGCAACATGACACTGGAGCGCATCGCCGAAGTGGCGGCAACCGGTGTCGGCTACATCTCGTCGGGCGCTCTCACCCATTCGGCTCGCACGCTCGATCTCGGCCTCGATTTCTGAGCCGGGACGTGGCCCGCCGGAATCACGCGCGATCCGGGCAGATCACCAGCGCCGCACGGCTTCCCTTCGGTCAGGCCGCTTCCCTGAGCCCGCATGCCGCCCTATTCTGGAGAGGGGTGATCGGCCGCGCCTGACCGATCGGCGCGGAAGCCGCAAGTCCGACAAGAGGGGGCCGTCATGACACGTCGCATTGCCATCAGTTTTGGCGCCGTCCAGGGCACCGCGGCCGGGCTCGGCCGGACGGGGCCGTTCAGCGTGATCGCCGACCGTCCGCAGGGCATCGCAGGCGGGGCCGGACTCGGCTTCAACGGGGCAGAGCTGTTGGCCGCAGCCTTGGGCGGCTGTTTCTGGAACGACCTTCACCATGTCGCTTATGCTGCGGGGGTGCCGGTGACCGTCGACACGGTCGACGCCGCGGTCGAACTGGCCGGCAATCCGCCGCGCATCGTGCGGGCCCAGGTCACGGCGCGTCTTTCCGGTGCGCCGGACAACACGCTTGCCGAGATCTTCGCCGCGGCGGAGGACGCTTCGACCGTCGCCAGTTCGCTTCAGCCGGCCTTCCCGGTCCATTTCGAGCGCCTGGACTGAGTTGTTTCCGCAGGCGCCCGGCCAAATCTGGCCGCGCACCCATCTGTTCATGCGGCGCCGGGTTTCAGGCGAACCACCAGCGTTCCATCCAGCGCTCGCCGTCGCAATCGTAGTTCGACGCGAACTTGCCGTGGGCGATCTTGCCACTGTTGGCGAAGACGAAATTGGCGAACATCGGCAGGATGACGCCGGCATCGTCGCTCACCAGTGCCTGCATCTCGGCGCACATCTCTCGCCGCTTGGCCTCGTCAAGCTCGCCGCGCGCCTTCACCAGAAGCTCGTCGAAGCGCTCATTCGACCAGAACGAATCGTTCCAGGCCTGACCGGATTCGAATTCCGTCGTCAGGATCTGGTCCTCGGTCGGGCGACCGCCCCAGTAAACCGCGCAGAGCGGCGCCTTCAGCCAGACATCGGACCAGTAGCCGTCATTCGGCACCCGATTGACCTTGAGGTTGATCCCCGCCGGACCGCAGGCGGCCTGATAGAGCTGCGCGGCGTCGACCGCGCCCGGAAATGCCGCATCGGCCGCCGACAGGGTGACGTCTAGCGTGTCGAGCCCCGCCTCCTTGAGGTGGAATTTCGCCCGGTCGGGATCATAGGGACGCTGTTCCAGGCTCGGGTCGTGGAAGCGGTAATTGGTACCGATCGGCTGGTCGTTGCCGATCGTGCCGTGACCGAACAGGATCTTGTCGACCAGTGCCTGGCGGTCGATGCCGTACTTCATCGCCAGGCGGACATTTTTGTCGATATAGGGATCGGTGTCGCAGCGCATCGCGAAGCTGTAGAATTGCGGGCCGGCGATCGAGGCGATCTCGATCCCGGGACGCCGCCCCAGCAATCCCACTGTCTTCAGGTCGAGCTTGTCGATCGTGTCCACCTCGCCCGAGACCAGCGCCGTGGTCCGCGCGTTGAGGTCGATGACGGAGAGAAGCTCCACGCCGTCGAAGAAGCCACGCTCCTGCGTCCAGTCATTCTCGAAGCGCTCGAAGCGCGACGAGACACCGGGCTCGAAATCGAGCAGCTTGTACGGCCCGCAGCCGTCGCCCGACCGCCAGTCGATGCCGTCGCCGCCGGCAGGCAGGATCCCCATGTGATAGTCCGCGAAGACGAAGGGGAAGTCGGCATTGCCGGTTTCGAGCTCGAAGACGACAGTGTCCTTGCCCTCGGTCGAAATTCCCGTGATTCCGGAGAAGAGCGGCGCGGCGGCCGAGGTCGTCTTCTCGCCGCGGTGATGGTTGACCGATGCGACGATGTCCTCAAGCGACAGCGGCTTGCCGGAATGGAAGGTGACGCCCGGGCGGATCTTGAACCGCCAGATCCTGGCGTCCGGCGTGGCCTCCCAGCTTTCGGCCAGCGACGGCTCGACATTGCCGTCAGCTCCGATACCGGTCAGGAACCCGTGCATCCCGTAGGACATGGCCACAGTATAGCCGTTGATGAACGTTCCCGGATCAAGCGTGTCGGTGGTCGAGCCGTGCCCTTTCGCGGCGCGGATCGTCCCGCCGCGTTTCGGCTCGGCCCGTGCCGCATGCGGAAGAAGTCCGGGGATCGCCCCGGCTGCGGTCAACGCGGTCGCTCCGCCCAGGAAGCCGCGGCGGGTTGCGCGCGGCGCTGCCGGTACAAGGAGCCGTCCGGTTTTCTTGATTGTCGTCATTGCTTCCTCCTGTTGTGACCGCACGAGACCATGGCGCGGCGGACCTGGCAACCGCGCGGTCCCGGTTCGGCGTCAGCCCGGCCGTCAGTCAAAGACGGCATTGGGAAAATGGAACGACACGACCCAGTTCGGCGCATCGACGATCTCGGGGATCCGCAGGTCGGCGCAGGTCGACGCAAGCATGTAGGCATCGACTGCGGCCATCCCGTGCCGGGCGCCGAGCAGATCGACCATCCCCGCGACCGCATCCCTCGCCGCCTGCATCAGGTCTGCTCCGATCCCCGTTGTCACCTCGTACCCTCGGACGTCCAGGTGGCGGGTCGCCGGGCCACGGGTCGAGAAGCGTGGGAAGGCCAACGGCGTCGCCTTGATGAGGTTGAAGGTCAGCGTGATCTCCATGGGGCTTTCGATGGCGGTGCCGCAGACCTCGCCGTCGCCCTGAGCCGCATGGGTGTCTCCGACCGAAAAGAGCGCGCCTTCAACCTCGACCGGCAGGTAGAGCGTGGTCCCGGCAGCAAGGTCGCGAATGTCCAGATTGCCTCCGACCCGCCGCGGCGGGATCACCGAATGGCGGCCCGGTTCGGCGGGCGCCACGCCCATCGTGCCGGCGAAGGGCTGTAACGGGACGCGCGCGCTGTCCGAAAACAGAGCCGGTGCCAGCGTGACCGGGTCATAGGACCAGAGCTTCAGTGCCGGCTCCGGGAACTGATCGGCCAGCAGGCCGAATCCCGGGATGTTGGCGGTCCAGCCGAACCCAGAAGGGACGAACGACTCGATCTCGACGACAAGGATGTCGCCCGGCATCGCGCCGTCCACGAAGATCGGGCCGGTCACCGGATTTGCCCGGCTGCTGTCGAGCGCCGCAACGTCAGCCGCGCTGCTCCTCGCCGTAATCTGGCCGCCCGATGCTTCGAGACAGACGAAGCTGACCCGCTCGCCAGGTGCCACCTGTGCAACCGGGGGGATCGACCTGTCCCAGCCCAGATGTGTGTGACCGCTGTGGATCGTGCGATGGCCGCTTTGACACATGGGACCCCATCCTGTTGCGCGTTTTCTGCGAACCTAGCCCAGTCGGCAGCGATCTGGCGAGCCGCGCAGGCGGGCCTTCGCCCCGGATTCCGCCGCATCGGCGCCCGAATTTCGGGCAAATGGCGAAGTTTGTGCAAGATTTTCCCGCGGACTCCGACACGGAACCGCCCAAGGCGCGGCTGGGGACTTGGCCTGTGCCGGCTCCGGATGCTTGTCTGCGGCTAGCAGGGTACTTAGGGTTCCGCTCGCATCCGGCGAGGCCAGGTCCGAGAAGTGCCGCCAGGGTGGCAAATTCCACCTTGGTACACGGCGGGCCAAAATCCCGGGAGAGTACTGCGCCGGTCCATCCGCGCCACTTTCCTTGTTCCGCCCGCGGACCGGCGCCAGATCACGGGCGGGACGCGAATGGGGAGCCGAGACATGCTCAGAACCACCCTTTCCCTTTCCGCCCTCGCGATGGTGGCCGTACTCGGGCCGACCGCGCCGCCAGCCGCCGCGGAAGAGAAGACAGACTTCCGGGTCGCCTGGTCGATCTATGCCGGATGGATGCCCTGGGGCTACCTGCAAGAGAGCGGCATCATGGACAAGTGGGCCGAGAAATACGGCATCCATGTCGAGATCGTGCAGATCAACGACTACGTCGAATCGATCAACCAGTACACGGCCGGCTCCTTTGACGGGGTGTCGGCGACCAACATGGACACGCTGTCCATCCCCGCCGGAAGCGGCGTGGACACCACCGCGCTGATCGTCGGCGATTACTCCAACGGCAACGACGCGATCATCATCAAAGGCGACGGCGATCTGGCCAGCATCAAGGGCAGGCGGGTCAACCTCTTGGAACTCTCGGTGTCGCATTACCTGCTCGCCCGCGCGCTCGACACGGTCGGTCTGACCGAATCGGATCTCGGCGGGGTGACGAACACGTCGGATGCCGACATGGTCGCCGCCTTCCAGACGCCCGATGTGGAAGCGGTCGTGACCTGGAACCCGCTGGTCTCCACCATCATGGAGGATCCGATCGCCAACGAGGTTTTCGATTCCTCGGACATCCCGGGCGAGATCATCGATCTGATGGTGGTCAACACCGAAACGCTCGCCGACAACCCGGCCTTCGGCAAGGCGCTGGTCGGCGCCTGGTACGAGGTGATGGGGCTGATGTCATCGGACACGGCCGACGGCATCGCCGCGCGGACCGCGATGGCCGAGGCCTCGGGTACGGACCTGCCGGGCTACGACGCACAACTCTCGACCACGGCCATGTTCTACACGCCGGACGCCGCGGTCAGTTTCACCGAAAGCCCGGATCTGCCCCAGACGATGACCAACGTGGCGGGTTTCCTGTTCGACAAGGGCATCCTGGGGACCGGCGCGCCGAGCCCGGATTTTGTCGGCATCGAATATCCCGGCGGGCTCGTCACCGGGGACCCGAACAACATCCGGTTCCGCTACGATACGACCTACATGCAGATGGCCGCCGACGGCGCGCTCTGACGCAACCGGCAAGGGCTCCGTCCAGCGCGGAGCCTGAACGCAACCCCGCCCAGACAGTGCCCATGCGCCTCATCAACCGCACTCCGAGTCCCGCGCTGCGCGCCTTTCTGGTGCTGGTGCCCTTCGCGCTGGCTTTTGTGGTCTACCTCGTCGCGTCGGAGATACGGCTCGAAGCCAACCCCTCCGACCGGCTGCTGCCATCGCCCGGCACCATCCTCGACACCGCGGTATCGCTTCTGACCGTGCCTGACCGGCGCTCCGGCGCAATCCTGTTCTGGGGCGACACATGGGCGAGCCTGACCCGCCTGAGCCTCGGCGTCGGACTGGCCGCCGCGATCGGGCTGGTCTTTGGCATGCTGATCGGCCTTCTGCCCCATGTCCGCGCGACGCTGTCGATCTTCGTCGGCGTCCTGTCGCTGATCCCGCCGCTGGCGCTGCTGCCGATCCTCTTCATCACGTTCGGCCTGGGCGAGGTGTCGAAGGTCGTGCTGATCGTCATCGGGATCACACCCTTTCTGATCCGCGACCTGTCGGGACGGGTGATGGAGATCCCGCGGGAGATGATCGTGAAGGCCGAAACCCTGGGCGCCTCCAGCCTCGTCATCGCGTTGCGGGTGGCCCTGCCGCAGGTGCTGCCGCGTCTCGTCCAGGCGATCCGGCTGTCGCTGGGACCCGCCTGGCTGTTCCTGATCGCGGCCGAGGCCATCGCCGCCAACCAGGGCCTCGGCTACCGCATCTTCCTCGTTCGCCGCTATCTCGCGATGGACGTGATCCTGACCTATGTGCTCTGGATCACCTTCCTTGCGTGGGTGATCGACTGGCTTCTCAAGGCCGTTGCCCGGCGCGCCTTTCCCTGGACGGAGGTCAGCCCGTGAGCTTCGTCGAGGTCGAGAACGTCTTCCAGAGCTACGGGGCGCGGCCGATCCTGGAACGGGTCAACGTCACCGTGAATCGAGGCGAGTTCATCTCCATCGTCGGCGCCTCGGGTTGTGGCAAGTCCACCTTCCTGCGTCTTCTTCTGGCGCAGGAGCAGCCCACACGGGGCAGCATCACCATCGATGGCCGGCCGCCCGCGCAGGAGCCCGACCGCACGCGCGGTGTCGTCTTCCAGCGCTATTCCGTCTTCCCGCACATGAATGTGCGCGACAACATCGTTGCGGGCGAGGCCTTCGCACGATCCTTCGGCCGTCTTTTCGGCTCGGAGCGCCGCGCTGCGCAGGAGCGCGCCGACGCGATGCTGGAACGGATCGGCCTGAACCATGTGGCGGATGCCTATCCCGCCACGCTGTCAGGGGGCATGCAGCAGCGGCTTGCGATCGGGCAGGCACTCGCGGCCAAGCCGCTGATCCTGCTTCTCGACGAGCCCTTCGGCGCGCTCGATCCCGGCACGCGCCTGTCGATGCACGATTTCCTGATGCATCTGCGCGGCGAGATCGGCATGACGGTGTTCATGGTCACCCATGACCTCTCCGAAGGGTTCAAGCTGGGCGACCGGGTGCTGGTCTTCGACAAGCCACGCTGGGATCCGACCGATCCCGATGCGTATGGTGCCACAGTCACCTACGATTTCGACGCAAGGAACCGGGGCATCCCGTTCCAGACCATCATGGAGGAAACCCATGTTCTTCGCCCCGTCTGAGCGCACGCGGTCGCACCACCCGGCGGATGCCCGCCGCCACGGAATGCGTGCACATCACCCGGATCTGACCAAACTTGCCGGCTGGCGCGCGATGAAGGCGGAGGCGGAGCTGCCCGGCAACCGTTGGGACGAGGAGCGCCGCTGGGCGCTCCGCATGGGTCTGACTGGGGCGGATTCGATCAAAGACAAGTCGATCCCCACCTTCGCGCGGGGGGAATTGCCGCATTACGCCGGAATCAACACCTTCCTGAAGGCCCCCTATGCCGAGGACGTTCTGGAGGTCGCACATTACGACGCCACCGTGCTGGGCATCCCTTTCGACGGCGGCACGACCTATCGCCCCGGCACCCGGTTCGGCCCGCAGGGCGTGCGCAAGATCTCGGCACTCTACACGCCCTACAATTACGAGATGGGGATCGACCTGCGCGAACAGATGACGCTCTGCGATGCCGGCGACGTGTTCACCATCCCCGCCAATATCGAGAAGAGTTTCGACCAGATCAGCCGGGCGGTCAGCCACGTCTTCAGCTCGGGCAGCCTGCCGATCATGATCGGGGGCGACCATTCCATCGGCTTTCCCTGTCTGCGGGGAATCGCCGAGTGCACGTCGAAGAAGATCGGCATCGTGCATTTCGACCGCCATGCCGACATCCAGGAAAAGGACCTGGACGAGCGGATGCACACCACGCCCTGGTTCCACGCCACCAACATGCCAAACGTGCCCGCGAAGAACCTGGTTCAGGTGGGAATCGGCGGATGGCAGGTCCCGCGCGAGGCGGTGAAGGTGGCGCGGGAACGCGAGACCAACATCATCACCATGGGCGACATGGAGAAGATGGGCATCGACAGGACCGCCGAAATGGCGCTGGAGATGGCCTGGGACGGCGTCGACATGGTCTACATCTCGTTCGACATCGATTCGATCGATTGCGGCTTCGTCCCGGGCACCGGCTGGCCCGAGCCCGGCGGCTTCCTGCCGCGCGAAGCACTTGCGCTGGCGTCGAAAGTCGCCGCCGAGGGCATCTGCGGGATGGAACTGGTCGAGGTCAGCCCGCCCTACGATACATCCGACATCACGGCGCTGATGGGAACGCGGGTGATCGTGGACGTGCTCGGCTCGCTCGTCGCATCCGGCAAGCTCGGCGCGCACAAGTCGCATATCGACAAGCCGAAGTCCTTCCCGCACGGCGATTTCGAAGGCAGGAGGTGGTCCAATGCCACATGACCATCCGCACCGGTCGGGGCCGTCCCGCGATCACCGGCAAGACCATGCCCACCCCCACGGCCCCGGTCACAACCACGCTCAGCCCGGTCACCTGCACAGTCATCTCGCCCCGGAAGACGAGGCGGCCGAGCTTCAGATCCTGACCGCACAATTCATCGACGGCTTCGTCCAAGCCTCTGACAAGACCGCCTATCTGCGGCTGTCCGGCGTACCGTTCGAGCGTCCCGGCAAGGGAGGCGCAACCGCGCTCAAGCTGGTGGACGTGAGTCTTTCGACCGACTGGCAGGTCGGCACCGCGGCACCATCATTCGGCTCGCGCGAACTGAGTTACCTGCCATTTCCCGGATCGATGGTCCGAGAGCGCACGAACATGGCATTGATCTATGTCTCGATGGATGAGAAATCGCTGCTGGATATTCGAAGTTTTCTGAAGGCCCGGCTGGGCGGGACCGAAATCTGAGCGAGCCTGACCGGATCAAGACAGCCTCGTCGAAACTTCAAGAAAGTCTCGCAATAATCTGATATTGTTAATTGGTTTCAAGAAGCCTCTCTCGACACCCTGGCTGTCCGGGCAACGGCTTAGCACGTCAACGGATCCGAGATTTGCATCCGGCGCGAAATTCGGCCACGATCCCGTGACGTTGCCGCGCCGGACGCCGCCGATGAACAAGCAGAAACTGCCAGACGTGGAGTCCACCCCGCTTGACGAGGCGGCGCGTGCCGGATGGCTCTACTACGTCGGCCAGAAGACACAGGACCAGATCGCGCGGGAGATGGGGATCTCGCGCCAGCGCGCGCAGCGTCTGGTGTCAAAGGCAATAGCCGAGCGACTGATCCGGGTTCGCCTCGACCACCGGCTTTCGACCTGTCTGGCGCTGGAGGCCGCGCTCACCGAGCGGTTCGACCTGCGGATGGCCCGAGTTGCGCCGTCGCTCGGTCCCGGGGTCGATCCTGTCCGCAGCGTCGCGCCGATGGCATCGGCAGAGCTGGAACGGATCCTGGCCACGCCGAACCCCCTCGTCATAGCGATGGGGACAGGGCGGATGCTGCGCGCCTCGATCGAGGAATTGCCCCAGATGGAATGCCCGCAGCACAAGATCGTCTCGCTGATCGGAAACATCGCACCTGATGGGTCGGCCTCGTTCTTCGACGTCATCATGCGGGTCGCCGACAAGACGCATGCGCCGCACTTCCCCATGCCCCTTCCCGTGATTGCGGCCACTACCGAAGAGCGGGATCTGTTTCATTCGCTAGCCCCGATCCGACGCGCGCGCGACCTTGCCAGCCGGGCAGACGTGACCTTCGTCGGGGTGGGACAGATGAGCGATACTGCGCCGCTCTATATCGACGGATTCCTCGCCTACGACGATCTGCGCGCCCTGCAGGCGGCCGGTGCGGTCGGCGAGATGGTGGGCTGGCCTTTCGACGCCGAGGGCCGATACATCGATCTCGGTTCGGATTTCTGCGTCGCGGGGGTTCGGGTGACGCCGTCGGATGACACCCTGACCATAGCTGTGGCCGCCGGTCCGGCCAAGATCGCGGCAATCCGCGGTGCCCTTCGCGGCCGCCTGGCGAGCGCCCTGATCACCGACGAAAGCACGGCAAGCGCCCTGCTTTCGCTCTCGTGAGCACTCCGGGGGCAGACGCGCCAAAATTTTGAGTTGACTCCTTTAGCGTTATCATTGAGCATATGCTCATGGCTTGAGTAATTTCTCAAACCAAAGGGAGGATACACATGACACTACGCGCTCAGGCGCTGTGGGGGGCGTGCGCCATTGCCGCCCTCTCGACTGCCGCTGCCGCCGAAACAACCATCACCATCGCGACCGTGAACAACGGCGACATGGTCCGGATGCAGGGCCTGTCCGACGAGTTCACCAAGGCGCATCCCGACATCAAGCTGGAATGGGTGACGCTGGAAGAGAACATCCTGCGCCAGCGGGTCACCACGGACATCGCCACGAAAGGCGGCCAGTACGACGTGATGACGATCGGCACCTACGAGGTTCCGATCTGGGCCAAGCAGAACTGGCTGGCACCGCTGACCGATGTGCCGGCGGATTACGATGTCGACGACCTGCTGCCTTCGATCCGCTCGGCGCTGTCCGTCGACGGCACGCTGTACGCGGCACCGTTCTACGGTGAATCCGCGATGGTGATGTATCGCAAGGACCTGGCAGACAAGGCCGGCGTCACGATTCCGGATCAGCCGAAATGGGACGACATCATGGCCGCCGCCAAGGCCATGACCGACAAGGGCAACGAGATCTACGGCATCTGCCTGCGCGGCAAGCCGGGCTGGGGCGAGAACATGGCCTTCATCACGGCGATGGCCAACAGCTATGGCGCGCGCTGGTTCGACATGGACTGGAAGGCGCAGTTCGACAGCCCCGAATGGAAGGCCGCGCTCGACGACTACCTGTCGATGATGAACGAATACGGCCCGCCGGGCGCCTCGTCGAACGGCTTCAACGAAAACCTCTCGCTGTTCCAGACCGGAAAATGCGGCATGTGGATTGACGCCACGGTCGCCGGGTCGTTCGTGACCGACCCCGACAACTCGACCGTTGCCGACAGCGTCGCCTTCGCCCAGTTCCCGACGAAGGGCGACCTCGAAAACCATGGCAACTGGCTGTGGGCGTGGAGCCTCGCGATCCCGGCAACGACCGATGCGCCGGATGCCGCCAAGACCTTCGTTACCTGGGCGACCAGCAAGGCGTATACGGAACTCGTCGCGGAGAAGGACGGCTGGCGTGCCGCACCTCCGGGCACGCGGACCTCGCTCTATGAAAACCCGGACTATCAGGCCGCGGCCCCGTTCGCTGAAATGACCCTGAAATCGATGAACGCGGCCACCCCGGATCATCCCTCGGTGCAGGAGACGCCCTACACCGGCGGTCAGTTCGTCGCGATCCCCGAGTTCCAGGGCATCGGCACCGCGGTTGGCCAGCAGTTCTCGGCGGCCCTAGCCGGTCAGGTCACGGCCGATCAGGCATTGTCCTCGGCGCAGTCCCTGACCGATCGCGAAATGAAGCGCGCCGGTTACCCCAAGTAAGCGTTCCTCCCGAAGGGGCCGGCGCCTGAGTGCGCCGGCCCCCCGGTCCAGCCGAAAGACCCGGAGGCCCCCATGGCTACCCAGCATTCCCGTGCCGCGGCGCGGTTCATGATCTCGCCTGCCGTGATCCTACTCCTGGGATGGATGCTCATCCCGCTGATCATGACGCTGTGGTTCTCGTTCCAGCGCTACAACCTTCTGATGCCGGGACAAGGCGGCTTCGTGGGCTGGGAGAACTACTACTTCTTCTTCACCGATCCCGCCTTCGTCAGCGCAATCGTCAATACGTTGATGCTGGTGCTGGGCGTGCTGATCATCACAGTCGTCGGTGGCATCCTGCTGGCGATCCTTCTGGACCAGCCGATGTGGGGGCAGGGGATCGTGCGGATCCTCGTCATCGCGCCCTTCTTCGTGATGCCCACGGTCTCGGCGCTGGTCTGGAAGAACATGTTCTTCAACCCGGTGAACGGGCTCTTCGCACATCTCTTCAAGGCGATCGGGCTGCAACCGTTCGACTTCCTGGCACAGGCACCGCTCGCCTCGATCATCTGCATCGTCGCCTGGGGCTGGCTGCCCTTCGCCACGCTGATCCTTCTGACCGCGATGCAGTCGCTCGACAGCGAGCAACTCGAGGCGGCCGAGATGGACGGCGCGAGCGCGTTGGCGAAGTTCTTCTACATCGTGCTGCCGCACCTGTCGCGGGCGATCACCGTGGTGATCCTGATCCAGACGATCTTCCTGCTGTCGGTCTTCGCCGAAATCCTCGTGACCACTTCGGGCGGCCCGGGCGATGCGTCGACCAACCTGACCTACCTCATCTACAAGCAGAGTCTGCTGCAGTACGATGTCGGTCTCGGCTCTGCCGGTGGCGTGATCGCAATCATCCTTGCCAACATCGTGGCCATCTTCCTGATGCGCATGATCGGCAAGAACCTGGATATCTGATCATGACCCAAGTGCAGCCGATCCCCGCCCCGAACCCGCATGGCGCGCCACTGGCACCGGCATCACAACAGGCCCGCAGCCGGTTGTGCGCGTCCCACGGCACGTCCTGTCCCGAAGGAGCCTCATGATGGCCCGTGCAGTCACCAACCAACGCAAGTCGATCAATACGCTCATTGCGTGGGCGATCGGGTTCCTGATCTTCTTCCCGATCCTCTGGACGATCCTGACCAGCTTCAAGACCGAGGCCGAGGCCATCGCCTCACCCCCCTCGTTCCTCTTCTTCCACTGGAACCTCGACGCCTACCATGAGGTGCAGGAACGGTCGAACTACTTCCTGCACTTCTGGAACTCGGTGGTGATCTCGCTGGGATCCACGCTCGTCGGCCTCGCCATCGCGATCCCGGCAGCCTGGTCGATGGCCTTCGTTCCGGCGAAGCGGACCAAGGACGTCCTGATGTGGATGCTGTCGACCAAGATGCTGCCGCCGGTCGGCGTCCTGATCCCGATCTACCTGATCTTCCGGGACACCGGCCTTCTGGACACTCGGATCGGTCTGGTGATCGTGATGACGCTGATCAACCTGCCGATCATCATCTGGATGCTGTTCACCTATTTCCGCGAGATTCCGGGCGAAATCCTGGAAGCCGCGCGGATGGACGGCGCCACGCTGCGCGACGAGATCATCCACGTCCTCACGCCGATGGCGGTCCCCGGCATTGCCTCGACCCTGCTGCTCAACGTCATTCTTTCCTGGAACGAGGCGTTCTGGACCCTGAACTTGACCGCAGCCAAGGCGGCCCCCCTGACCGCCTTCATCGCCAGCTATTCCAGCCCCGAAGGCCTCTTCTACGCCAAGCTCTCGGCGGCATCCACGATGGCAATCGCACCGATCCTGATCCTTGGCTGGTTCAGCCAGAAGCAACTCGTCCGCGGCCTGACCTTCGGCGCGGTGAAGTGAGGAAAGACAATGGGAAGCATCAAGCTTGAAAAAGTGACGAAGAGCTTCGGTGAGGTGAACGTCATCCCGCCGCTGGACCTGCAGATCAACGAGGGCGAGTTCGTGGTCTTCGTCGGCCCTTCGGGCTGCGGCAAGTCCACGCTGCTCCGTCTCATCGCCGGACTCGAGGACATCACGTCCGGCAAGATCGAGATCGACGGCACGGACGCCACGAACCTTGCGCCGGCGCAGCGCCGACTTGCGATGGTGTTCCAGTCCTACGCGCTCTACCCGCACATGACGGTGCGCAAGAACATCGCCTTCCCGCTGAAGATGGCGGGCATGGAAAAGGCCGAGCAGGACCGCAGGGTCAACTACGCGGCCAAGGTGCTGAACCTCTCCGACTACATCGACCGTCGGCCCGGCCAGCTTTCCGGCGGGCAGCGGCAGCGCGTGGCGATCGGACGTGCCATCGTGCGCGAACCTGCGGCGTTCCTGTTCGACGAACCGCTGTCGAACCTCGACGCGGCGCTCAGGGTCAACATGCGCCTGGAAATCTCGGAGCTGCACAACAACCTCAAGACCACGATGATCTACGTCACCCA